>NZ_VSEZ01000007.1:0-338277 GCF_008085935.1 Micromonospora sp. AP08 | reverse complement strand
CGACAGGATCGCATTACCCTGGTCGGTACGGGCGCAGCCGGACGGCGCGAAGCGGTCCACTACCGCCCGTGGGGTCTCCGAGGGGACTCCCGGGCGGTAGTGTCGTTTCCGCGGACCGGAGAGTGGCATGGTGCAGATGCTTGACGAGGACGGCACCGTCGACCCGTGGCGCCGGCGAGCCCGGCGCTCCCGCCGGCAGATGCCGCTCTGGCAGGAACTGCCGCTGCTCCTCGTCGTGGCCTTCTGCCTCGCGGTGCTGATCCGCACCTTCCTGCTCCAGGCCTTCTTCATCCCGTCCGGGTCCATGGAGAACACCCTGCTCATCGGCGACCGCGTGCTGGTCAACAAGGTCGTCTACGACGTCCGCGACCCGGTCCGCGGTGAGGTGGTGGTCTTCCGGGGCACCGACAGGTGGGTCGCCCAGGAGGCGCCCGCGCCGCCGACGAACTTCGCCGGCAAGGTGGGCCGCACCCTCGGCGACCTGGTCGGCATCAGCCGCCCCGGCGAGAAGGACTTCATCAAGCGGGTCATCGGCGTGCCCGGCGACCGGATCTGGTGCTGCGACAAGGGCCGCGTCGTGGTCAACGGCGTGCCGCTGGACGAGCAGGGATACGTCTCGGAGGACTCGCCGGTCGAGCTGCCGCCGAACCCGAAGGAGTGCCGCTCGCGGCAGTTCACCGAGATCGTCGTGCCGCCCGGGCAGATCTTCGTGATGGGCGACCACCGGCTGGTCTCGCAGGACGCCCGCTGCCAGGGTCCGGTGCCGATCGACAACGTGGTCGGCCGGGCCTTCATGATCGTCTGGCCGTCCCAGCGCTGGACCACCCTGCCGGTCCCGGAAACCTTCGCCGACCTGCCGCCACCCAACGCCGCGCCGGCCCGGCCCGCCCCGGTGGATCCCGATCCGGTGGGCGGCGTCGTCCTCATCCTCCCGGTCACGGCCGCCCTCTCCGTTCTCGCGCGTTCGGGGCGACCGCGCTACGGCCGGCAACGTAGGCTCCACCCGTGATTGACGAGCAGACCGAGAAGCCGCGCAGCTCCTTCTGGAAGGAGCTGCCCATCCTCCTGGGTGTGGCGATCCTGGTCGCAGTGCTGGTTCGTGCCTTCGTGCTGCAGACCTTCTTCATCCCCTCCCCGTCCATGGAGAACACCCTCAAGATCGACGATCGGGTGCTGGTCAACAAGCTGGTGTACGACTTCCGCTCGCCGCACCGGGGCGAGGTGATCGTCTTCAAGGCGCCCACCGAGTGGAGCGGCAATCCGGAGGGCGAGGACTTCATCAAGCGGGTGATCGGGGTCGGTGGCGACCACGTGGTCTGCTGCGACCGCACCGGCGGCCAGGAACGGCTGATCATCAACGGCAAGGCGATCGACGAGCCGTTCATCTTCCCCGGCAACAAGCCCGCCGACCAGGACTTCGACATCACGGTGCCGAAGGGCCGGCTCTGGGTGATGGGCGACCACCGGGAGGCCTCCGGGGACTCGCTGGAGCACTGGCAGCAGTCCGGCGAGGACATCACCGAGGCGACCATCCCCGAGGACCAGGTGGTCGGGCGGGCCTTCACGATCTTCTGGCCGGTCGGCCGGGCGAGCTGGCTCAGCGTGCCGGAGCAGTTCGACGGCGTCCCCAATCCCTGACTTGTCAGCCCGGCTCCGTGACGGTGCCCGCCCTCCGGGAGCCGGAGGGCGTGGTCGTTCGTCGGAGGCGTCTGGCAGGCTTGGGCGGTGACCGTCTACACCCCTCGTCGCGCGGCCCGGGTGCTGCTCGTCGACGCGTCCGACCGGGTGCTGCTGTTCGAGGGCAGTGATCCGGCCCGGCCGGGCCACCGCTACTGGTTCACGCCCGGCGGCGGCCTCGACCCGGGGGAGACCCCGGCCGCGGGCGCGGCCCGCGAGCTGGCCGAGGAGACCGGGCTGCGGCTCGCCCCGGCCGAGCTGGGCCCGCCGGTCTGGGCCGAGACGGTCGAGTTCCCGTTCGACGGGGTCTGGTACCGGCAGGAGCAGGAGTTCTTCCTGGTGCGGGTGCCGAGCTGGGAGGTCGACACGGCGGGCTTCGACGCCGTCGAGCAGGCCAGCGTCCACGGCCACCGCTGGTGGTCGGTCGACGAGCTGGCCGGGACGGCCGAGCGCTACTACCCGCCGGACCTGGTGGACCGCCTCGCCCGGACGCTCACCGGAGGTGGCCCGTGCTGACCCCGCCGCGCACGGTGGTGCGCCGCGACGGCGGCCTCTACGCGCTGGAGCGGGCCCTGCAGCGGCGCGGCTTCCGGCACGTGGCCGGCGCCGACGAGGCCGGCCGGGGCGCCTGCGCCGGGCCGCTGGTGGCCGCCGCCGCGGTGCTGCCCGAGGGGCGGCGCGGCGAGATCGACGAGCTGGCCGACTCCAAGCTGCTCACCCCGGCGGCCCGGGAGCGGGTCTACGACGAGGTGGTGGCGCGGGCGCTGGCGTACGCCGTGGTGGTCATCCCCGCCGACGAGGTCGACGCGCGGGGGCTGCACGTGTGCAACCTGGCCGCCATGCGCCGGGCGCTCGCCTCGCTGAGCACCCGCCCGGAATACGTGCTGACCGACGGCTTCGGCGTGGATGGGCTGGACGTCCCCGGGCTGGCGGTCTGGAAGGGGGACCGGGTGGCCGCCTGTGTGGCGGCGGCCAGCGTGCTGGCCAAGGTCACCCGGGACCGGATCATGGTGGAGCTGGACGAGCGGTACCCGGGCTACGGCTTCGCCGAGCACAAGGGCTACATCACCCCGGAGCACAGCGCCGCGCTGCGCGAGCGGGGGCCCTGCCGGGAGCACCGCTTCTCGTACGTGAACGTGGCCACCGTCTCCGGACGGGACGGGCGGCCGCCCCGCTCGCGCCGGCCGGCCGCCGGCAGTCCGGAGGAGGCGCTGTTCGGCGTCCCCGACGAGGCGTTCGCCGATGGCCCGGACGAGCCGATGGAGCGCTCCGGCGCGCCAGGGGGTACCGTCGGCGTGGCGTTGGGCGAGCAGCCGCGACCTCCGGCGCCGGTGGGGGAAGATGTGGTCATGGAAGGCGGAGTGCGATGAGCGCGGAAGATCTCGAGAAGTACGAGACCGAGATGGAGCTGCAGCTCTACCGGGAGTACCGCGACATTGTCCGCCAGTTCTCCTACGTGGTGGAGACCGAGCGCCGCTTCTACCTGGCGAACCAGGTCGACCTGCACGTGCGTAACTCGGACGGCGAGGTCTACTTCGAGGTCGAGATGCACGACGCCTGGGTGTGGGACATGTACCGCCCCGCCCGGTTCGTCAAGAATGTCCGGGTAATGACGTTCAAGGACGTCAATGTGGAAGAGCTCGAAAAGCCCGACATCTCGCTTCCCGCAGACTCCGGATTCGGCGGCTGACCGGGTCGGCGGGCCGGACGGCCCGCCGACCGAGGCGGATCACTCCGTCAGCACGACCACCTCGACCCGCTGCACCAGGTTGTTCGCGAACCCGCCCCGGTTCCACGGCTGCTCGACCGGCTGGGTCCGCCCGGAGGCGTCGGTCGCCCGGGCGCCCAGCACGTGCCGCCCCGGCGTCGCCCGCCACGACACCTGCCACCGCCGCCACGCCCACGCGCCCCCGGTGGGCTCGTCCAGGGTCGCCGGCACCCACGTCGTACCCCCGTCGAAGGTGACCTCGACGGCCGTCACCGGCGCGTGCCCCGACCAGGCCCGACCGTCCACGGTGCATGGCCCGGGCCGCAGCACCCGCTTCCGTGACATGAAGTCCGGGAATCCCGGCGGGCGGACCAGGGCGCGGGGCTCGATCCGGGTGACCGGCACGCCCGGGTCGTCGGCGTCCTGCCGAAGCCGGTACGCCACCGCGTTCTGGTAGCCGTCGAACGGCTCGGTCAGCACCCGGATGTCGCGCAGCCACTTGACGTGCGCCATGCCGTACCAGCCGGGCACGATCAGCCGCACCGGCGCGCCGTGCTGCGGCAGCAGGGGAGCGGGCGTTCATCTCGTACGCCAGCAGCACCTCCTCACGCAGCGCGTCCGCCACCGGCAGCGCCCGCTGGTAGTCCTGCTCGACGCCGCGCTCCACCCCGTGGTCGGCGCCGGTGAAGACCACGTCCACCGCGTCGGCGGCCAACCCGGCCTCGCGCAGCATCGGGGCCAGCGGGGTGCCGGTCCACTCGGCGTTGCCCACCGCCTCCACCAGCCACGGCTGGCTGACCGGGCGAGGGTGCAGCAGCGCCCGGCCGTTGCCCGCGCACTCCAGGGTGACCCGGTGGGTGACCCGGGGCCGCTCCCGCAGCGCCGCCAGGTCGAGGCGGAGCGGACGGTCGACCGCGCCGCCCACGGTCAGCGCGTGGGCCGCCGGGTCGACGTCCGGGATGTCGTAGTGGATGAGCAGGTAGTGCAGCCCCGCCGGGGTCACGTCGTAGCGCAGCGCCTCCAGCGGGATGCCGTGGTTGCGCGCGGCCAACTGGAGTTCCTCGGCGCTGATCGCCTCGTCCGGCCGGGCGACGCGGGAGGGCCCGCTGACGTCGTCCACAGTGGTCATGTCGCTGCTCCTCGGCCGGCTCAGGGATGGGTCAGGCGGTCGTAGCCGATGAACTCGAACATCGCGGCGCCCGGCTCCAGCGGGCGGGGCGGACCGGTGAAGCGGTGCACGCCGACGCCCACCCCGTCGGCCGGGCTGCTCACCGCGACCGGCGCGAAGCCCTCCTCGGCGAACCAGTCGCAGATCGCGGGCACCAGGTCCGGTTCGCGGCGGTGCCGGGTCCAGAAGACCGTGCCGCCGGTGGCGCAGAGCGAGGCGCAGTGGCGCACGGTGGCGCGGATGTCGGCGTCGGTGACGTTGCCGAAGATCCCGCACGCCAGGACGAGGTCCGCCGGCACGAGGTCGGCGTACCGGTCGGTCAGCGCCGCGTCGCCGACCACCACCTCCACGCCGGTCAGCCCCGCCTCGGCGGCGGCGCGCCGGGCCACCTCGGCGTTGCGCGGGTCCAGCTCGACCAGGCGCGCCGTCACGTCCCGGCCGCGAGGGTGGCTGGCGAGCACCGGGATCAGGTCCCGCCCCTGGCCGGCGCAGAGGCTGATCGCCCGCAGCGGCCCGGGCGGCGCTGCGTCCAGCGCCTCCGCGATGCGGTCCCGCACCTCGGCGAGCCGCCGGGCCAGGGCCGAGTCCGGCTGGTCGTAGTCGGTGTGCCAGGCGAACCAGTCCTTCGTCACGCGGCCAGCATAGGCGGGGCGCCGGTAGCAGATCCGCCCCGTCGGCGGGGGTGCGTCCACAGGTGGCGACCGTCCACAGGGGCGTTGGTCGTGTGGTCGCGAGGGAGCGGCGGGGCCGGCAGAGTGCGGGGCGTGTGGATCCTGTCGAGCCGGGCCGGGGCGGCCCTGGTGCTGCTCGTCGCCTCCTCGCTGGCGGTTGCTCGTCCGGTCGCCGGCGTCCGGGCGGTGTCCGTGGCCCGTGCGGCGCCGTCGCCTGACGCCGCGGTTCCTGCGGCAACGGCTCCCGTCCGTCGGTGGGTGGGGCGGTCGCCGTCCGCCGCTGCGCCAGCGGCGCGGTTCCGCTGGCCGCTGGCCGGCGCGCCCCGCGTCGTGCGCCGGTTCGATCCGCCACCGCAGCCCTGGCTCCCCGGTCACCGGGGCGTGGACCTGGCCGCCACCCCGGGTGCCGAGGTCCGGTCGGCGGGCGCCGGGGTGGTCCTCTTCGCCGGCACGGTGGCCGGGCGTCCCGTGGTCACCGTCGGGCACGCCGACGGGCTGCGCACCACCTACGAGCCCGTCCGTCCCGGGCCGGCGGCCGGTGCCCGGGTCACCGCCGGCACACCGCTCGGCCTGCTGATCGCCGGGCATCCCGGCTGCGCCGCGGCGGCCTGCCTGCACTGGGGGCTGCGCCGGGGCGAGGAGTACCTGGATCCGCTCGCCCTGCTCGGGCTCGGCCCGGTCCGGCTGCTCCCGCTCGACCCACCGCCCGCCGGACCCGGTGCTCAGCTTCCTGCTCGACCGGCCGCTCGCCGGCCGCCGCCGGTCGGACCCGCCGCTCAGCCGCGGGCGAGGAGCGTGGGCAGCCGGACGGCCAGCCGGTCGTACTCGTCGGGGGTGTTGTAGACCTGGCCGCACAGGCGCAGGTAGCCGCGACCGTTCCAGGCGGCGGTCGACACCTCGACCGAGAGCCGGTCCGCGATCCGGGCCCGCAGCTCCCGGGCCGCGTCCATGGTGGTGGCTACGCCGGGCGGCAGCGGGACCAGCCGCATGGCGACCGTCGGTCCGCCGGGCTCCGGCAGGTCGGCCGGCGCCACCCCGAGCGCGTTCCCGACCACCCGTTGCCCGTACGCGGCCAGCGCCGCGTTGTGCGCCCGCACCCGGTCCACACCGAGGCTGCGCAGGGTGAACAGGCCCACCGGGGCGGCCAGCCAGCCGGTGTAGTCGAGGGTGGCCTGCCACTCCACCCGGGTCGGGTACCCGCTGCCCTGCTCCCACGAGACGACCAGCGGCTGGATCCGCTCCCGCCACGGCTCGGCGACCACGAGCGCGGCGGTGCCGCGCGGCGCGTACGCCCACTTGTGCAGGTTGCCGACCCAGAAGTCGGCGCCGACCGACGCCACGGTGGTCGGCAGCATGCCCGGGGCGTGCGCCGCGTCGACAAGCACCGGAATCCCGTGCTCCCGAGCCACCCCGACGATCGCCGCCGTCGGAAAGAGCCGGGCCGTCGGTGAGGTGATCTGATCGACGATCAGCAGCCTGGTCCGCCCGGGACGCAGCCCGGCCCGCACGATCTCCACGACCTCCTCGTCGGTGGCGGTCAGCGGCACCGGCAGCGTCCGCGAGACCGCCCCGGTCCGCGCGCACTCCCGTTCCACCGAGAGGCCGACCGCCCCGTACCCGTGGTCGGTGGTCACCACCTCGTCGCCGGGACCCAGCGCCAGCGACTGGAGCACGACGGCGGCGCCGGTGGTGGCGTTGCCGACCAGGGCCGTGCCGTCCGGATCCGCGCCGAGGAAGGTGGCCAGGTGCCGCCGGGTGTGGGCGATCCGGTCGACCAGACCCTGGGTGAAGAAGCGCAGCGGGTTGGCCTCCATCTCGTCACGCAGGCGCTGCTGGGCGCGCTGCACGACGATCGGGACCGCACCGAACGATCCGTGGTTGAGGTGGCTGACCGACGGGTCGAGGGAGAAGAGCAGCCGAGCCCCGGGGATCGGCTCGGGCGGCTGCGGGACCGTCATCGGCTGATCGTAGCCCGCCGTGGATCATCAACCCCCGCGGTTGAGCGGTCCGGCCGGCCCACGGTCAGGCCCGCGGATGCGCCTGCCGGTACGCCGCCCGCAGCCGCTCCACCGAGACGTGCGTGTAGATCTGTGTGCTGGCCAGCGACGAGTGCCCGAGCAGTTCCTGCACGGCCCGCAGGTCCGCCCCACCCTCCAGCAGGTGGGTGGCCGCCGAGTGGCGCAGGCCGTGCGGGGTCACCCGGGGCAGGCCCGCGGCCTCCGCGTATCCGGCGACGATCCGGCGGGCGGTGGTCGGGTTGAGCCGGCCGCCCCGGGCCCCGAGCAGCAGCGCACCACCCGAGCGGGCCGCCGCCAGCGCCGGCCGCCCGCGGGCGAGCCACGCGTCCAGCGCCCGCTGCGCGGGCACCCCGTAGGGCACGGCCCGCTCCCGCCCGCCCTTGCCGAGCACGCGTACCACCCGGCGGGCCTGGTCGACGTCGGTGACGTCCAGGCCGCAGGCTTCGCTGATCCGCACCCCGGTGGCGTAGAGCAGTTCGAGCAGCAGCCGGTCCCGCAGGAGCACGGCCTCGGATTCGTCGTCACCACCCGTGGCCGGTGCGTCTCCCCGGCCCGCGGTGTCGACGGTCCTCCCGTCCGCCGGCGGGACGTCGTCGCTCGGGAGCCGCGCACCGTGGCCGTCCCGATCCGTCCGGTCCGGGGCGGCCATCAACGCGGCGGCTTGGTCGGCCCGCAGGACGGTGGGCAGCTCCCGGTGCGCCTTGGGGCTGGCCAGCGGGGCGGCCACGTCGGCGGCGAGCAGGCCGGCCCGGTGCGCCCAGGCGCTGAACGTGCGGGCGGCGGCCGCCCGCCGGGCGAGGGACGTCCGGGCCGCGCCCATGGTCCGCTGCTTCGCCAGCCAGCTCCGCAGCACCGTCAGGTCCAGCTCCGACAGGTCCGCGCACCCCATCCGCACCGCGTGATCGAGCAGCGAGACGAGGTCCGTCACGTACGCCCGCACGGTGTGCGCCGACCGGTTGCGCACCCGGGCCAGGTGGTCGGCGAAGTCGTCCACCGCCTCGCGCATCGGCGCCGGCAGCGCCTCGTGGACCGCCCGCGTGCCGCGCCGCTGGTCAGTCATCGAGGGCTCCGGGTGCCGCGTCGGTGCCAGGGGTGCCCGGGGCGCGCGCCGGGGTGGGCGGGAGACACCGGTCCAGCCTAAGGGCGTGGGCAGGTGGCTGCCGGCCGCCGCTCCGGCCTGACGCCCACCGGCGCCGTCAGGCAGGCAAAGCGACGAGCCCAGCTGACTGAGCGCTCGCCACAGCACCGCGTGCCGATGGCCGGCGGGGTGCGGTTTCCGGTGTCGTCTTGACGGTCAAGCGCGACAATGCCGCTCGTGCCGATCCCCCGCCGGTGGCGCTTCCGTCCTTGCCCGGACGGCCAAGCGCGACGCCATCGGAACTGACGCTGGGCGCGGCGCGCCGTTCGGGGTGGCTGACGAGGCCCTGTACAGGGGAAACTGTTACTACGAAGAGGACGGTGGCAACGTCCCGGGTCCGCCGACGGGTGACTCCCACGGGCGTTGCCGGCAGGTGCCGACACCCCGCGCATGGCGGGCGACCGGGCGCTGGTGCGTACCGGGCGTGGTGGCGGCGCGGAAGGGTGATTCGCGAGACCGATCGAAACGGGCGTCCCCGCGGTGGCGACGCCGGTGGGAGGAGGTACCGAGCGTGGGGGTGGATGCCGTCCTCTACCGGCAGGTGCGGGCCGGGCCCGCCCGGCGCCGGCCGTCGTACGTCTCGACCGAGGTGGTGGCGGACCCGCACGACGTCCTGCTGGACCTGCTGAAGCGGGTGCGGGGCGGTGGTCGTACGCCGCTGCTGGACCGGGTTGATCCGCTCGGTGAGCTGGTGGTGGACGCCCAGGCGGTCCCGCAACTGCTGGCGGAGCTGCCCTGCCTGGCCGAGGTGGCGCGGGAGCCTGCGGAAAAGGACCACCTTCGCCGGTTGGCCCTCCTCGCCCGGCGCTGCCTCGCCAGCCGCGACGCCGAGATCCGGTTCGAGGGCGACTGAGCGCACGGCACGGCGCCCGACGGGCCGGCTGGGCCGCGCCGGTTCAGCTCGGTGGAGCCGTTGACGGGTCCGGACCGGGGGCGGTCGCCGCCCGACCACCCCCGGTTCCGCGCTCGGGCGGCGGCGCCAGGGCGTAGCCGTCGTCGCGGCGTACCACCATGGCCAGTTCCTCCAACATGGAGAGCTTGCGCATCGCCGTGCGGAGGTCCACGCCGGCGCGCGCCGCGACGCGCTCCAGGCCGATCGCCTTCCGCCGGGGCAGCGCCTCCAGCACCTGGGCCGCCTCGTCATCGAGCAGATCCCGTGGGCGCACCGGCGCGCGGGCGGGCGGCGCCAGGTCGTAGCCGATCCGCCCGACCTCCTCCAGGACGTGGGCCGTGCCGGTCACCAACCGCGCCTTGTCGTGCTCGCGGAGCGCCTCGTGCGCGCCCACGGACATGGCGGACGTGACCGGCCCGGGCACCACCATCGCCGGGCGGCCCACACCGATCGCCCGGTTGAGGGTCTGGGTCGCGCCGCTGCGGGCCGCCGCCTCCACCAGCACCGTGCCCAGGGTCGCCGCCGCGATCACCCGGTTGCGGATGAGGAAGCGGGGCCGCAGCGGCTCGGCGCCGGGCATCCACTCGCTGACCAGCAGGCCCGTCTCGGCGATCCGGTCGAACAGCGCGGCGTTGCCCATCGGGTACGGGCGGTCCAGCCCGCAGGCCAGCACGGCGACCGTGAGCCCGCCCGCGGTCAGCGCGCCCCGGTGCGCGGCGGAGTCGATGCCGAACGCCCCGCCCGAGACCACCGTCCAGTCCCGCTCGGCCAGCCCGTAGCCGAGCTCGGTGGCGACGTGCGTGCCGTACGGCGTGGCCGCCCGGGCGCCGACCACGGCGACCGACCGCGCCAGGGCCTCGCCCAGCGGCCACGCGCCGCGTACCCAGAAGCAGAGCGGTGGTGCGGTCTCCAGGTCGACCCGGCGGGTGGCTCCCGACAGGCGCAGCCGGCGCAGGTCCGCCACCCGGGCCGGCCATTCCTCGTCGTCGGGGGTCACCACCCGGGCGCCGAGCCGCTCGGTCCGGGCCAGCGCCTGCTCGGCGACCGCCCGCGCCTCACCTTCGGCGGAGCGGGCCGTCACGGCCGACCGCAGTGCCCGGTCGGGCGCTCCGCCGGCCAGGAGCAGGTCGAGCGCGGCGATCGGGCCGAGCTGGTCGACCAGCCGGTGGACCGACCAGGTGCCCGGCTCGGCGAGCCAGGTCAACGCCACCCGCGCCAACAGGCGCTCCGCCCTGCCCGTCATGCGCCCTCTCCCGTCCTCAGCTGGATGGCCTCCGCGATGTCCCCGCCGTCGGGGCGGGCCCGCCCGTCCAGGTCGGCGATGGTCCAGGCGAGCCGGATGACCCGGTCGAAGCCGCGCGCCGACAGCGAACCGCTGTCGAGCCGCTTCCGCAGTTCCCGGGTGTCCCGCCCGGGCAGGCACCACGGCGGCCGGCGCAGGTACGGGCCGGGGATCTCGGCGTTCAGCCGGCGGCCCGTCGCGGTCCAGCGGTCGGCCGCGGCCCGGCGCGCCTCGGCGACCCGGGCCGCCACCGTCGCGGACGACTCGCTGGGTGTGCCGGTCTGCAACAGCTCCGCGGCGCGTACCGGGGGCAGTCGCACCTGCACGTCGACCCGGTCGAGCAGCGGGCCGGAGAGCCGGCCCAGGTAGCGCCGCCGGGCCAGCGGGGTGCACTCGCAGGCGGCGTCGCCGGACGGCTTCGCGCAGGGACACGGGTTCGCCGCCAGCACCAGTTGCGTGCGGGCCGGGTATTCGGTGGAGCCCTGCGTCCGGGCGACCCGGACCCGGCCGTTCTCCAGTGGCTGACGCAGCGCCTCCAGCGCCCCCTTGCTGAACTCGGCCGCCTCGTCGAGGAAGAGCACGCCCCGGTGGGCCAGCGACACCGCCCCCGGCCGGGCCAGCCCGGAGCCGCCGCCCACCAGCGCCGGCACCGTGGCCGTGTGGTGGGGCGCCTGGAACGGGGGGCGGCGGAGCAGCCGGCCACCGGGCGGCAGCAGGCCGGCGATCGAGTGCAGGGCGGTGACCTCCAGGGCGGCGTCGTCGTCCAGCTCCGGCAGGACCGACGGCAGCCGCTCGGCGAGCATGGTCTTGCCGGCGCCCGGCGGGCCGAGCAACGCCAGGTGGTGCCCGCCCGCCGCCGCGACCTCCAGCGCGCGGCGGCCGAGCCGTTGCCCGGCCACGTCGGCGAGATCCGGTCCTCCGGCCTCGGCGGTGGGCGCGTCGTCCGGCGGGGCGAGCAGCGGTGTGCCGTCCCGGACGAAGGCGACGAGCCGGTGCAGGGTGTCGGCGGCGCGGACCCGGACGCCGGGGATCACCGCCGCCTCGGCGGCGTTGCCGGCGGGCACCACGACCTGGGCGAAACCGGCCCGGGCCGCGGCGGCGACCATGGGCAGCACGCCGCGCACCGGGCGGACCGCGCCGTCGAGGCCCAACTCGCCGAGGACCACCGTGGCCTCCAGCGGCACCAGCGGCAGTTCGCCCGAGCCGCCGAGCACCGCCACGGCGATGGCCAGGTCGAAGGCGGAGCCGTACTTAGGCAGGGTGGCCGGCAGCAGGTTGAGGGTGATCCGGCGGTTCGGCCAGCGCTGGCCCGAGTTGACGATGGCGGCGCGGACCCGGTCGCGGGCCTCGTGCAGCGCGGTGTCGGGCAGGCCGGAGATCACCACCGCGGGCAGCCCGGGGGCCAGGTCGGCCTCGACCTCCACCACGTGCCCGGCCATTCCGACCAGGCCCACGCAGAGCACCTTGGCGTAACTCATGATCAGAACGCGCCCCTCAGGTGCTCGACCCGGGCCGGGCCGGTGACCGGGAGCCGGACCGCGAGGACGTCGAAGCGGACCTCCTCGGCGGTCGTGCCCGTCTCGGCGAGCCAGCGGGCGGCCAGCCCGCGCAGCCGGCGCGCCTTGGCCCGCACCACCGCCTCGGCCGGACTGCCGTACTCCTCCGTGCGCCGGGTCTTCACCTCGCAGATGGCGAGCACCGGCCCGTCCCAGGCGATGATGTCGATCTCCCCCTCGGGGCACCGCCAGTTCCGGACGACCGGGCGCAGCCCCGCCTCGATCAGGTGCCGGACCGCGCACCGCTCGCCGTACGCCCCGACGGCCTGGTTCCGATTCGTCATGCCGGTGAGCGTGCGGCGTCGGAGCGGCGGCGGAGCGCCGACCGGGGCGCCCTGTGGACGACGGGGCACCCTGTGGACGGGCGGACGATCATGCACTGCCTGTGCTAGGCCCTGGCCGCCCGATCACTCGGCGTGTGTTCGCGGTGACCCGTCCATGCCGCCGTGACCAGCGACGACAGTCCGGGTGGCCCGGATGGCGCGCGTGGTGCCGGTCGCATACCGTGCCGGTCGTGGACGGACGACGGAGCTTTCCCGAGGATGAGCAGGGGTCGCACTGGGGCGACCGCGGATACGAGCAGGACTGGCGTGCGGCCGGCGAACCGCGCTACCGCGACGACGACTTCCGCGCCCCGGAGCAGCGCACGGGGGAGGACCGGTACGGCGAACCGGGCCGCTTCGGGACCGCCGACCCGCTGGGCGACGACACGGGCAGCTGGCGCCCGCACCGGCTGGACGATCCGTCGGAGACCTCCGGCGAGCTGCCGGGGGAGCGTGGCGGCCGGCGCGCGGCCCGCGAGGCCGCCGACCCGCTCGCCCCGCCGGCGCACAGCACCGCCGTCCCGCTCGGCCCGGCCCCGCACGGCACCGGTGACCAGCTCGGCGCGGCCCCACACGGCGCCAGCCCGCTCGGCCCGGCGACGCACAGCAACGCCGGGCCGCTGGGCACGATGTCGCACAGCACCACCGGCCCGCACAGCACCACCGGCCCGCTCGGCGCGGCGCCGCACAGCACCACCGGCGCGTTCGGCGCGGACCGCGCCGCCGACCCGCTGCGCCCCGGCCCGTTGGGCGGCTACCCGATCGTCGAGCCGGGCCGGCCGGTCGAGCCGGCCCACGCCGGCGCGACGCCGATGACCGTGGGGGACCGGCCGGGTCCCGGCGCGGCGACGCCGCTGGTCGTCGGGGAGCGGCCGGGTGTCACGGGGCCGGAGCCGGCGGCCGGGCCGACCCCGCACCCGCTGGAGATGCCGACCGGCCCGATGCCGTCGGTCGCGCCCCGCATCGAGGGCCCGCCGCCGGGCGACGGCGTCTACCGGACCCGCCGTCCCGCGCTCGCGGTCCTGCTGGCGGTGATGGTGCTCGTCCTGGAGATCCCCGCGCTGCGGGTGCTGCTGCGCGGCCTGGTCGGTGACCCGGTCTCCACCTCGCACGTCGTGGTGGGCACGTTCCTGGTGCTCGGGCTGCCGATCTTCGGCACCGGCCTGTACGGACTGCGCACCGGTGGGCTGGCCCTGGCCGACGGCAGTCGGGGCTGGCTCCGCCCGCCGACCGCCTACCTGACCGTCGGACTCGTGCTCTTCCTCGCCGCCGCCCTCGCCGCCCGCTGACCCGGCGAGGCGACAGGGTGCCCGCGCCGCGCGGCACCCTGCCGGCCGCCGACCGAGTGAGCCGGCGGGTGGCCGCCCGCCGTCCCGCCCGCTGGCACGGTCGAACCGACAGGCGCGCGAGCCGCCCCGCCGGTACCGGATGTCCGGTCTCGGCGTGGCGGCGTCGGGCGTCCGGAAAGGGGCGGGATGGGGGTTCCCGAGCCCCGGGACCGGGGGGCGGGGAAGGGGCGTACACTGGTCGACTGGCGACCGCCTCGCGCGGTCGACCTCGCGCGCCCTCTCCACGGCCTCTCGTGGGGCGGCGGCCTCCCTGGTCCCGATCTCTGATCGGGCCCACCCTGGCCGACGACCGGGCGCCAGGCGTCCGGCCGCCGGCCGGACGGGACAACCAGGGATGAACAGGGAGTACCCACCATGGCCGTCGTGACCATGCGTCAGCTGCTGGAAAGCGGTGTCCACTTCGGGCACCAGACCCGGCGCTGGAACCCGAAGATGAAGCGCTTCATCTTCACCGAGCGCAACGGTATCTACATCATCGACCTGCGCCAGACCCTCGACTACATCGAGAAGGCGTACGACTTCGTGCGCACCACGGTGGCCGGGGGCGGCAGCATCCTCTTCGTCGGCACCAAGAAGCAGGCCCAGGAGGCCATCGCCGAGCAGGCGACCCGGGTCGGCCAGCCGTACGTCAACCACCGCTGGCTCGGCGGCATGCTGACCAACTTCCAGACGGTCTACAAGCGGCTCCAGCGGATGAAGGAGCTCGAGGCCCTGGGTGACCTGAGCGGCACCGCCGCCGGTTACACCAAGAAGGAGACCCTCCAGCTCTCCCGCGAGAAGGAGAAGCTGTCCAAGACCCTCGGTGGTCTGCGCGACATGCAGAAGCTCCCGGCCGCGGTCTGGATCGTCGACACCAAGAAGGAGCACATCGCCGTCGACGAGGCCCGCAAGCTGGGCATCCCGGTGATCGCCGTGCTCGACACCAACTGCGACCCGGACGAGGTCGACTTCCCGATCCCGGGCAACGACGACGCCATCCGCTCGGCCGAGCTGCTGACCAAGGTCGTCGCCGCCGCCGTCGCCGACGGTCTGATCGCCCGCTCCGGCCGTGGCCGTGGCGGCGACGAGAAGCCGGAGCCGGGCCAGGTCGGCGCCGACGAGCCGCTGGCCGAGTGGGAGCGCGAGCTGCTCGAGGAGCCGAAGAAGGCCGACGAGCAGCCGGCGACCCCCGCCGAGCAGCCGGCGACCGCCGCCGCGGAGTGATCGCGCCGTCGCGTCCCCACCGTCCGATTTCCCGGTCGGTGGGGCGCGACGGGTACGCCGGGCAGAACCGGCCCGGATCCGGGTAACCGGCAGCCAGACCATCCAGTCTCAGACACCGAAGAGAGAGTCATGTCCAACTTCACCGCCGCGGACGTCAAGAAGCTCCGCGACCTCACCGGCGCCGGCATGATGGACTCCAAGAAGGCGCTGACGGAGGCCGAGGGCGACTTCGACAAGGCCATCGAGATCCTGCGCGTCAAGGGCGCCAAGGACGTCGGCAAGCGGGCCGGTCGCACGGCGGCCAACGGCCTCATCGCCCACGCCGGCCAGGCGCTGCTCGAGCTCAACTGCGAGACCGACTTCGTCGCCAAGAACGACGCCTTCATCGCGCTGGCCCAGCAGCTGGTCGAGCACGGTGTGGCCAGCGGCGCGAACAACGCCGAGGAGCTGCTCGCCAGCACCATCGACGGCAAGAGCGTGGCCGACCTGATCCAGGAGCAGTCCGCCAAGATCGGCGAGAAGCTGGTGCTCAACCGCTTCGCCAAGCTCGAGGGCACCACCGCCGTCTACCTGCACCGCAAGAGCCAGGACCTGCCCCCGGCGGTCGGCGTGCTGGTGCAGTACTCGGGCAAGGCCGACGAGGCCGGCGACGCGGACGCCCGCGGCGTGGCCATGCAGATCGCCGCCATGCGCCCGAAGTACCTGACCCGCGACGAGGTTCCGGCCGAGACCGTCGAGTCGGAGCGGCGCATCGCCGAGCAGACCGCCCGCGAGGAGAACAAGCCCGAGGCGGCGCTGCCGAAGATCGTCGAGGGCCGGGTCAACGCCTTCTTCAAGGACTTCGTCCTGCTGGAGCAGGCGTCGGTCGCCGACAACAAGAAGACGGTGAAGCAGCTGCTGGCCGAGGCCGGCATCGAGGTGACCCGCTTCGTGCGGTTCGAGGTCGGCCAGGCCTGAGCCGCCGCCCGGACGCATGGCGCGCCCGGGCGCAGGGAAATCGTCGACGAGGAGGCCGCCGGTGTACGTGACAGGCACCGCGGCCTCCTCGTCACATAGGGTCGGCAGCGGCAGGTACGCGGTACGCGGCGCCCACGAGGCGCGCGATGGAAGGGGCGGGTCGGATGACGCAGGTTGTGAGTGACCGGAGCCTGGCGGCGGATGATCCCACCGCTCCGCCGCCCGGTCGGGCCCGCCGGGTGGTGCTGAAGCTCTCCGGTGAGGTCTTCGGCGGCGGCGCGATCGGCGTCGACCCCGACGTCGTGCAGGCCATCGCCCGGCAGATCGCCACCGTGGTGCGCCGCGGCGTGCAGGTCTCCGTGGTGGTCGGCGGCGGCAACTTCTTCCGCGGCGCCGAGCTGCAGAAGCGCGGCATGGACCGGGCCCGCGCGGACTACATGGGCATGCTGGGCACCGTGATGAACTGCCTGGCCCTCCAGGACTTCCTGGAGAAGGAGGGCATCGAGACCCGGGTGCAGAGCGCGATCACCATGGCCCAGGTCGCCGAGCCGTACATCCCGCTGCGGGCGATCCGGCACCTGGAGAAGGGCCGCGTGGTCATCTTCGGCGCGGGCGCCGGCATGCCGTACTTCTCCACCGACACGGTGGCCGCCCAGCGGGCGCTGGAGATCCGCGCCGACGTGGTGCTGATGAGCAAGAACGGCGTGGACGCCGTCTACACCGCCGACCCCCGGATCGACCCGACGGCGAGCAAGCTCGACTCGATCACCTTCTCCGAGGTGCTGCGCCGCAACCTGCGGGTGGCCGACGCCGCGGCGTTCAGCCTCTGCATGGAGAACGGCCTGCCGATGCTGGTCTTCGGCGCCCAGGGCGACGACACGATCGTCCGTGCCGTCGGCGGTGAGAAGATCGGCACGCTGATCACCGCCTGACCGGTTCCGCCGAGCCGGCAGCGGTCCTCCGACAACCGCAGCACCCGCAGAGCCCACCACGAGCACAGAAGGAGGCGAGGAGACCGGTGATCGACGACACCCTCCTCGAGGCAGAGGAGAAGATGGAGCGTGCCATCGAGCACGCCAAAGAGGAGTTCGGCGGGATCCGCACCGGTCGCGCCAACGCCGCGATGTTCTCCCGGATCGTCATCGACTACTACGGCAGCCCGACCCCGCTGCCGCAGATGGCGTCCATCGCCGTGCCGGAGCCGCGCATGGTGATCATCAAGCCGTACGACAACTCGCAGATCAATGCCATGGAGAAGGCGATCCGCGACTCGGACCTCGGGGTCAACCCGAACAACGAGGGCAACCAGCTGCGCATCGTGCTCCCGCAGATGACCGAGGAGCGGCGCCGCGAGATGATCAAGGTCGCCCGGCACAAGGGCGAGGAGGCGAAGGTCGCCGTCCGCAACATCCGCCGCAAGGGCAAGGAAGAGCTGGACCGCCTCGTCAAGGACGGCGAGGTCGGCGAGGACGAGGGCCGGCGCGCGGAGAAGGAGCTGGACGACCTGACCCAGCGCTTCGTGGCCACCGTCGACGAGCTGGTCAAGCACAAGGAGAACGAGCTGCTCGAGGTCTGAGCGCCCGCGTACCCGCCACGGCACCGGTGCGCCGCCGCCCGACACGGGTGGCGGCCCGGTGCCGTCGTCGTGCCGGACGGCGTCCGCCGTGCGAGCTTCCCGGGTGCAGTAGGCTCGGCACGATTCCCGCCCCACCACCGGGTGAACGGCGGGGGTCGGCCGGCCGTCGGGCCGGTCAACCGGAACTGCTCGCGGCTGTAGGGGATGGTCTTGGTCTTGCGTCATGTGGTGGCTCCCGTACCGCCTGCCGGTGCGTGATGTCCCACCCCGACCCCTACGGCAACGCCGAGCCGCGCGGCTGGGACCGCCCGGCCCCGCTGCCCTGGCCGGAGACCGACCTGGAGCCCGGGCCCCGGCGCCGACCGGACGCCGGGCCGGAGGCGTACGCGCGTCCGCCCGTCCGCCCCGCCGCCGACCCGTACGCCCGGCCGGTGGACGCCTACGACGCGCCGCGCGGCCGCCGGCCGTACGACGGACCGCCGGTCCCCGAGCGGGGCTGGCGCGACGAGCCGGCCCCCCGGGGTCCGGGCCACGCGGACACCGGGCGAAGCCGCCGGGACGCCGGTCCGGGCGGTTTCCGGACCGCCGATCGGGACCCGCGCGACCACGACCAGCGGGACCCGTATCCGTGGGACCACGACCCGCGTGACCGGGGTCGGGGCGCCGACCCGCGGGAACGGTACGACGCGGCCCCGCGGGACGACGAGTACCCGACCGCCCAGATCGCTCCGGTGCGGGACGAACCGACCACCCAGCTCCCGGCGGTGCGCGACGAGCCCGGACCGGACCCGGAGCAGCCGGCGGCCCGCCGGTCGCGGGGCCGGCGACGGGCCAGCGCGGACCGTCCCCCGACCGTCCAGCCGAAGACCTCCCGGGCGGGCCGCAACCTGCCGGCCGCGATCGGCGTCGGGCTGGCCCTCGGCGCGGCGATCGTGGTGCCGCTCTTCTTCTACCTGCCGGCGTTCCTCGCCGTGATCGCCGCCGCGGTGGCGATCGGCTCCTGGGAGATGGCCCGCGCGGTACGCCGCAGCGGCGCCCACCCGCCGCTGGTGCCGCTGGTGGCCGGTGGCGTCATCACCATCGGACTGGCCTGGTTCGCCGGCCCGGACGCGCTCTGCCTCGGCCTGCTGGTCACCGTGCTGGGCACGATGATCTGGCGGCTGGGCGACGGCCCCGGCAACTACCAGCGCGACCTCACCGCGGCCACCCTGATCGCGGTCTACGTGCCGTTCCTCGGCGGTTTCGCGGCGATGCTGGCGGCCGCCCCCGACGACGGCCACCTGCGGGTGCTGGTCACCCTGGTCGCCGTGGTGCTCTCCGACACGGGCGGCTACGCGGCCGGTGTGGCCTTCGGCAAGCACCCGATGGCCCCCACGATCAGCCCGAAGAAGTCCTGGGAGGGCTTCGCCGGCTCGGTGACCGCGGCCGCCGCGGGCAGCGCCCTGCTGCTCTGGCTGCTGCTCGACGTGGCCCCCTGGTGGGGCGCGCTGTTCGGGATGGCGATCTCCGTCGCGGCGGTGCTCGGCGACCTCGCCGAGTCCATGATCAAGCGCGATCTCGGGGTCAAGGACATGAGCAACCTGCTCCCCGGGCACGGTGGGCTGATGGACCGGCTCGACTCGATCCTCTTCGCCGTGCCGACCGCCTACCTGCTGCTGGCCGTCTTCGTGCCGATGGCGGGCTGAGGCGTGAATCACGCGGTTGGCGTCGCACCGGCCGGCCGGCCGGTGCGGATTCGGCACCCGCGGACAGGTGCGTCCCCCGTTCGGCGTGTCAGACTGGACGCGCCATGACGAGCCTCCCGCTGATCTCCGTAGACCCCGACGCCCGCGGCCGCCGGCCCGCGATGCCACCCCGTCACCTCGCCGACCTGGACCTGCCGGGCCGGCAGGCGCTCGTCACCGAGCTGGGGGAGCCGGCGTTCCGCGCCAAGCAGGTCTCGAACCACTACTTCGGCCGGCTGGTCCGCGACCCGGCGCAGATGACCGACCTGCCGGCGGCCACCCGCGAGCGGCTGGCGGGCACGCTGCTGCCCACCCTGCTCAACCCGGTCCGCGAGCTGGCCTGCGACGACGGCGCCACCCGCAAGGCGCTCTGGCGGCTGCACGACGGCTCGCTGGTGGAGAGCGTGCTGATGGGTTACCCGGACCGGGTGACCGTCTGCATCTCCAGCCAGGCGGGCTGCGGCATGGCCTGCCCGTTCTGCGCGACCGGCCAGGCCGGGCTGACCCGCAACCTGTCCACCGCCGAGATCGTCGACCAGGCCGTCTACCTGGCCGGGGTGGCCGCCTCGGGGGCGGTGGCCGGTTCCCCGCCGCGCCTGTCGCACGTGGTGTTCATGGGCATGGGCGAGCCACTGGCCAACTACTCGCGGGTGGTGGCGGCGATCCGCCGGCTCGTCGCACCGGCTCCGGAGGGGCTCGGCCTGTCCCAGCGGCACATCACCGTTTCCACGGTCGGCCTGGTTCCGGCCATCCGCCGACTGGCCAGCGAAGACCTCTCAGTGACCCTTGCGTTGTCGCTGCACGCCCCCGATGATGAGCTGCGCGACGAACTCGTGCCGGTCAACCAGCGCTGGAAGGTGTCCGAGGTCTTGGACGCGGCGTGGGACTACGCGGACACGACGGGGCGTCGTGTGTCCATCGAATACGCGATGATCAAGGACGTGAACGACCAGCCGTGGAGAGCCGATCTGCTCGGGCGGCTGCTGGCCGGCAAGCTGGCCCACGTGAACCTGATCCCGCTCAACCCGACTCCGGGCAGTCGCTGGGACGCCAGCCCGAAGCCGGTCGAGCGGGAGTTCGTCCGGCGGTTGCGCGACGCCGGGGTGTCCACCACGGTGCGGGACACCCGGGGTCGCGAGATCGACGGGGCGTGTGGGCAGCTCGCCGCCGCCGAGGACAGGGACAGCGACCCACGCGCCGCAACGGCGTAGCGGTAGAGACCAGGAGACATAGTGGCGAGTCAGGGTCAGCGTTTCCGGCGTAAGGCGCTCCGCCGGGGATACAAGGTCGACGAGGTGGACGCCTTCCTGGACCGGGTCGAGGCGACACTCGCCGGCCAGCCGGTGGGCGCGCCCGTGGCCTCCCAGGAGGTCCACGACGTCGTCTTCCGGGTCCGCTTCAACGGCTACGACGAGTGGCAGGTCGACCTGCACCTCGACCGGGTGGAGCGGCAGCTCGCCGAGCTGGAGGAGCGCTCCGGCGGCCCAGGCGGGCGGGGCGGCGACCCCCGGATGGCCGACCGGCTCGGCCCGCCGATGCGCGACGACCGTGGTCTCTCGCCGGTGCCGCAGCCCCCGATGCCGCCGCGGCCGATGCCCGCGCAGGCCGGCCCGCCCGCCGACCGCTACGGCAACCGCTACGACGAGCCGACCGGCGCCTTCGCCGGCGGGTACGACGGCCCGCGCGGCGGCTACGACGCTCCCCGCGGCCCGGGCGGCCCCGGCCCGATGGGTCCGGGCGCCCCGACGGGGCACGGCGGCCCGCCCTCCCGCGGCCTGCCCCCCGGCCCGGGCGGTTACGGCCAGGACGAGCGCTTCGACGGCTTCGACGGCTTCGAGGCCGGCCGGCACGGCCGCACCGACATGACCGCCGAGATCCGGATGCCCGAGCGGGACCTGCGTGACCCGCGCGGCCGTGGCCCGGCCGGCCCGCCGCCGCTGCCCCAGCAGGGCTACGGCCCGGACCCGGGCTACGGCGGCCCGGATCAGGGCTACGGCGCCCCGGACCAGGGCTACGGCGGTGGCCCCGGGATGTCCGGCCCGCCGATGGTGGGCCCGCCCATGGCCGGCCCGCCCGGCAGCGACCTCTACCGCGTGGACCAGATCCGCCGCAGCTTCCAGGTGCGCCGGTTCGGCAGCGGGTACGACCCCGACCAGGTCGACCGGTTCTTCGAGACCCTGCTCGGCGGGATGCAGGGCCGCAACCCGATGCCGGTGAACCCGAAGGACCTGGACACCCTGCGCTTCGGGCTGGTGCAGGGCGGCTACTTCGAGGCCGAGGTCGACGCCGCGCTCAAGGACGTGCAGGACATCCTGCTCGGCCGCTGACCCCGCCAACGACGACGAAGGGCCCGCCCCCGACCGGGGGCGGGCCCTCGCGCGTATCGGCCGAGTGCGGGCCGGTCAGGACCGCAGGCCGTTGCGGCGCAGCACGGCGTCGCCGATGACGATGGCCAGCAGCAGCGCCGCGAGCCCGAACAGCCAGATGTTCTCCACGTTGCCCTCGTGGTTGCCGCAGAGCGCCATGAGCACCAACACCGCCGCCGACAGCACCGCCCCGATCCGTCCGGACCTGCGGTGTCCGGGCTTGTGCTGATCTGGCGCGGTTACCGGCTCGCTTCCTGCCACTGTCGGTCCTTCCCTCGCGATCGGATCTCCGGTTAGTCTGGCACGCCCCGTGGCGGCCCCGGTGCGGGGTCCGACCTGATGGGGGACATGTGACCCGCGAGGACGACCGCGAGCTGTACAAGCGGGCCCAGCAGGCGTGGGAGGCCGAGGACTGGCCGGTCGCCGGGGAGCTGTGGGAGCGGCTGGCGCGACGGTATCCGGATATCCCCGCCGCCGAGTCGTGGTGGTACAACGCCGCGCTGGCGCACAAGTTCCTGCGGAACTGGGCGAAGGCGTACGACCTGGGGCGGGAGGCGGCCGCCCGGTCGACGCCCGGCACCGAGGACCCGGCGTTCTGGAACCTGGGCATCGCGGCGACGATCATGGAGGACTGGGCGACGGCACGGCATGCCTGGTCGGGCTACGGGCTGGACGTCCCGGACGGCGAGGGTGAGATCGAGGCGGACTTCGGCGCCACGCCCATCCGCCTGAGCGGTGGCGAGGTGGTCTGGGCGCGGCGGCTCTGTCCCACCCGCGCCCGCGTGCTGAACGTGCCAACGCCGGGTTCCGGCCGGCGGTTCGGCGAGGTCGTGGTGCACGACGGCGCGCCCAACGGCGAGCGGACGGTGGACGGCCGGACCTACCCGGTCTTCGACGAGCTGCTGCTGTTCCGTGCCTCGGACCTGCCGACCACCACCGTCGAGGTGGTCGCCGGCACGCCCGAGGACGTCCGCGCGCTGGCCGAGCTCTTCGACGAGCACGGGTACGCGGCGGAGGCCGCCAGCGCTGTCCGGGCCCTGTGCGCCTGCTGCAGCGAGGGGAGCGTGCACCAGGACCGCGACCACCAGGTCGCCGGCGGGCAGCGGGTGCACCTGGCGGCGCCCGTGGACCGCGTCGCCGGGCTGATGGATGCCTGGTGTGCATCGGCCCCGCGGCGGCGGAGCTGGACCGGAGCTGTCGAGAGCTGACGCCGCCCGGGCCGTTGGACCGTCCCGCCGGGGCGGAAGGCCACTACCGGCGTCGCGGAACAGTGATCACACTGCCTCCGGTAGCGTCTTGACGTACGCCTGATTGTCTTTTTGAGGGGGACTGCGGTGCGAGTGACCGGTACGGGCCATGCCAGCATGCGGATCGACACGCCCGCGGGCAGCATCCTGTGCGACCCGTGGGTCAATCCCGCCTACTTCGCCTCCTGGTTCCCCTTCCCGGACAACTCCCAGCTCGACTGGGCGACCCTCGGCCAGTGCGACTACCTGTACGTGTCGCACCTGCACCGGGACCACTTCGACGCCAAGCACCTGCGGGACCACATCTCGAAGGACGCCACCGTCCTGCTTCCCGAGTTCCCCACCTCGGAGATGGAGGACGAGCTGCGGGAGCTGGGCTTCACCAAGTTCCTCAAGGCCCCGAACGAGCAGGTCGTGGAGCTGCCCGGCGGCCTGAAGATCATGATCCAGGCGCTGACCAGCCCGACCGACGGCCCCATCGGCGACTCGTCGCTGTGGGTCGAGTACGACGGGGTCCGGCTGCTCAACCAGAACGACGCCCGCCCGACCGACCTCACGGTCTTCGCCGAGCTGGGCCACGTGCACGCCCACCTGCTCCAGTTCTCCGGCGCGATCTGGTACCCGATGGTCTACGAGCTGCCGCAGGCGGCGAAGACCGCGTTCGGCAAGCAGAAGCGGGAGCGGCAGTTCGACCGCACCTGGCGCTACATCGACGACCTGAAGGCCGACCACGTCTTCCCGATCGCCGGCCCACCCTGCTTCCTCGACGACGAGCTGTACCAGTTCAACGACATCTTCGGCGACGAGGGGAACATCTTCCCCGACCAGTCGGTCTTCCTGTCGGAGTACGCCAAGGTCGGCGGCACCAACGGCATCGTGCTGCTGCCGGGCAGCGTCGCCGAGGTCACCACCGAGGGGGCGACCACCACCCACCCGGTGCCGGTCGAGGAGTTCTTCGCGAACAAGCGGGCCCACCTGGAGGAGATGCGGGAGCGCAAGCGCCCGATCATCGAGGCGGAGAAGGCGTCCTGGCGGCACCCCGAGGTCGACGTGCTGGGCGAGATGAAGCGCCGGATCGAGCCGCTGCTGGACGAGTCGATCTACCTGGCCAAGGGCGTCGGCGGGCCGGTCCGCTTCGACCTGGTGGGCTACGACGGCGAGAGCGTTGAATCCATCGTGGTGGACTTCCCGGGCAAGGAGGTCCGGCCGTACGCGGACGAGAAGGTCCGCTACCGGTTCCGCACCGAGCGGGCGCTGATCGAGCACCTGCTGCACATCGGCGAGGTGGACTGGGTCAACTCGCTCTTCCTCTCCTGCCGGTTCTCGGCGGCCCGGATCGGCCAGTACAACGAGTTCGTCTACGCGTTCTTCAAGTGCCTCTCGGAGGAGCGCCTCCAGTACGCCGAGGGCTGGTACGACGAGCACGAGCGCGCCGTCGACGCCGAGGACATCACCCTCGACGGCTGGGTGGTGCAGCGCCGCTGCCCGCACCTGAAGGCGGACCTGAGCCGCTTCGGGATCGTGGACGGCGACCAGCTCACCTGCCAGCTGCACGGGTGGACGTTCGACCTGTCCAGCGGCCGCTGCCTCACCAGCGTCGGGCACAAGATCCGCGCGCACCGGGCCGATGCGGAGACCCCCGCCCCCGCCGGCGAGGCCATCAGCTGAGTTTTCCCCCGCCCGCCGCCCCCGCCGGGTGACCATCAGGTCGGGAAGGGGGCGGCGTGGCGGACGGCGCGGGCAGGGGCGGATACCGGTTCGGGCGCGACCGGGAGATGAGCCGGGACGCCTCCCGGGTGGAGACGTTCAGCGACGGCGTCTTCGCGGTCGTGCTGACCGTGATGGCCGTCGAACTGCTCCAGAACGGGCCGGCCCGGGATCCCGGGCGCGAGCTTCCCGACGCCCTCGTCCAGGCCTGGCCGACCTACCTGGCGTACGTGATCACCTTCGGGATCGCCGGCCAGATCTGGCTCGGCCACCACAACATGTGGCGGTACGTGGTCCGCGTCGACCAGGTGCTGCTCATGTTCAACCTGCTCGTGCTGCTCTTCGTGGCGGCGATCCCGTTCACCGCCGACCTGCTCGCGGACAACCTGCGCGGCAACGAGACCGAGCAGCGACTCACCGCCGCCCTGTACCTCGGCACGGTGCTGGGCGAGTCGCTCTTCTTCAACCTGAGCTGGTGGTGGGCCCGCCGGCACCGGCTGCTCCACCCCGACCTGGATCCGCAACTGGCCCGGGCGGTCTCGCGCCGGCTGGTGGTGCGCCCGCTGCTCTACACGGTGGCGTTCGCCTTCGTCTTCGTCGACCCGATCCTCAGCCTGCTCCTCTACCTGCTGCTGCTCGTCGGCCTCTCCCTCGTCCGCCGCCCCGGCGACCTGCCCCGCTCCGCCAGGGCCGGCGGCGAGGTCAGCGACCGAGGTCGTTGAGGATCCGCCGGGCGGCGTTGTGCCCGGCCGCGCCGATCACGCTGCCGGCCGGGTGGCAGCCGGCGCTGCCCGCGTAGACGCCGTCGATCCCGGTGGCGTAGGGCATCCGGTCGGTGAACGAGACGGTGTTGTCGACGTGGTGGATGTGCCCGCCCGTGATGCCGAAGTGCGCCTCGATGCCCGGCGGGGGCAGCGGCACCGCGTCGGCGATGAGGTCGCGGGTGCCCGGGGCGTACCGCTCGCAGATGTCGATGAGGCGGTCGACGTAGCCGGGCAGCGCCGCGTCCCAGGTGGTGCCGGCCAGCTCGTAGGGGACCGACTGGACGAAGAGCGCCGACGAGTGGTGCCCGGCGCCGTCGGAGAGCGACGGGTCGACGGTGGTGTGCAGGTACCACTCGATCGTCGGCTCCTCGGGCAGCCGCCCGGCCTGCACGTCCGCCCACATGGCGCGCAGCGCGGCCATCGGCGGCTCGCCGCCGGCCCCGACCAGCGAGGCCGAGCCGGGGAGCAGGTGGATGGTGGAGCCGAACGGGCTCGCCGCGTCCCGCGGCAGGCAGGAGAAGCGGGGCAGGCCGGTGAGCGCCAGGTTGAGCTTGAGCGTGGTGCCGGGCCGGCGGACCGCCGCCATCCGCGCGCCCAGCTCCGCCGGGAGCGCGCCGCCGGGCAGCAGGTCCATCAGCCGGTACGGGTCGCAGGCCCCGAGCACCACGGAGGCGGCCACCTCCCGCCCGTCGGCCAGCACCACCCCGGCGGCCGCGCCGCCGTCGAGGGTGACCGCGGTGACCGGCGTGCCGGTGAGGATGCGGGCGCCGGCCGCGCGGGCCGCGTCGGCGAACGTGCGGGAGACCGTCCCCATCCCGCCCTGGGCGATCATCCAGGTGCCCCCCGACCCGGGCAGGCGGCACATGTTGTGGACCAGGAAGTTGTGCCCGGTGCCCGGGTCGTCCGGGCCGGCGTTCAGCCCGGAGAGGCCGTCGGTGACCGCGTACATGCTGACCAGCAGCTCGGAGCGGAAGTCGAAGCGGGCCAGGTAGTCGGCGACCGAGCCCTGCACCAGGTCGACGAAGACCTGCCGGAGTGCGGGCCGGACGTACCGTTCGGCGGTCTCCGCCACCGGCAGCGGCTCGGTCAGCCAGGCCGGCGCCAGGTCCTCCCGGAGCTGGGCCAGCTCGGCCTGGAGCGCGTCGTCGGCGGCCGCGTCCTCGGGGGAGAACATCTCCGCGACCTGCCGCCGGGAGGACGCGGCGTCGCTGCCGAAGAGCAGGTACGGCGAGCCGAGCCCGCCCGGGGTGGGCAGGAAGTAGTGCGGGTCGCGGCGCAGCACCGGGATCGTCACGTCAAGGGTGGCGAGGAGTTCCGGCGGCATCAGTCCGAGCAGGTACGACCCGGTGGAGTGCCGCAGCCCCGGCACCTTCGGGAACGGGTTCTCCGTGCGGGTCGCCCCGCCGATCACGTCGGACGCCTCCAGCACCAGCACGTCGAGGCCGGCGCGGGCCAGCAGGATCGCCGAGACCAGACCGTTGTGCCCGGAGCCGACCACGACGACGTCGGCGCGGGACGGCAGCTCACTTGCTTCGCTCATGCCCGGGCAGCCTAGTGGCGCGGGGGCCGGTCCGGGGAGGGGTCGGCCGGAGCCGGGCCTCGGAAGATCGCATCCGGTCGGTCAGGAGCCGGCGGCGGCGCGGCCGGCCCGCCAGCGGGAGAGCACCAGGGTTGCCGAGTAGCCGGCCAGCACGATCACGTGGAACAGGTAGAGCCAGAGCAGCACCGCGACCCCACCGCCGATCTCGTCGAACCCGCCGAACGGCGCCCCCAGGTCCAGCGGCAGCGAGCAGAACAGCACGAAGCCGTGCAGGAAGCCGGAGAGGTTCGCCGCGGTGAACGAGCCCAGGCCGAGCGTGGCGAGCCAGTCCGGGGCGGCCGGGCCGACCACCCGGAACACCCACATCAGCACCGGGGTGAGCACCAGCCAGGTGGCCAGGAAGGAGAGCACCACACCGAGCGCGCCCAGCCAGCCGCCCTGCTGGACCAGGTGGGTGGTGAGCGGCAGCGCCAGCAGGACCGACAGCAGCAGCGCCGGGGCCGGGGCGAGCAGCGGGAGCAGCAGCAGCCGGCCCCGCCAGCCGACCAACGTCTCGGCCTGGCCGGGCGGGGTGGCGACCGAGACGAACGCCCGGCGCAGACCCTCGCCGTAGAGCGACGCCGGCAGCAGCGAGGCCAGCGCCAGCAGCGGGGTCAGCCCCAACCCGGCCTCGACGAGCGCGGCCACCGCCCGGTCGGCGCCGATGTCGGTGGGGAGCGTGTTGATCGCGTACGCGGTGAGCCGCCGCACCCGGTCGTCCCCGGCCACCAGCCCGGTGAGCCAGATGGCCAGCAGCGCCACCGGCACCACGGCGATCGCCCCGTAGAAGGTGATCGCGGCGGCGTGCAGCGAGAGGTCCCGCCCGCGTACCGGCCGGAACGCCGCACTGGTGATCCGTTTCGCCGTCCGCCACCGCTCACCCATCGCCCTCCGGTTCCCCGTACGAAGGTTCGGCACGCATTACGATCCGACGTGTGATCGCCTCGACCGAGCGGCTGGTGGTCCGGGACTGGACGGAGTCGCCGGACGACCTGGCCCGGATCTACGACATCTACTCCCGCGACGAGGTGATGCGCTGGCTGGGCGGCGGCGCGGGGCGGATGACCGACCCGGCGCCGAGGCGCGGGAGCGGGTGCACTCGTGGCGCGAGCGCTACGCGCCGTACGCCGGCCGCTGGGGCCTCTGGGCGATCGAGCCGCGCGAGGCCGGCCGGGCGGTCGGCAGCGTCCTGCTCAAGCCGCTGCCCGGCCGGGACGGGGTCACGCCCACCGACGACATCGAGGTCGGTTGGCACCTGCACCCCGACGCCCAGGGGCACGGCTACGCCACCGAGGCCGCCCGGGCCGTGCTGGAGCGCGAGTTCGCCACCGGCACCCGGCAGGTCCACGCGGTGGTGATGGCCGGCAACGAGCCGTCGATGGCGGTGGCCCGCCGCCTCGGCATGACCCACGTCGGCACCCGCACCGACTGGTACGGCGGCACCGAACTCGAAACCTTCGTCCTGGCCCGCCCGGCGTAGCCGTTCGGCGGAGAGCGCCGGGTGGTGGCGGGCCGTAACGTCCGCTGCCGTGATGATCGAGTTCGAGGCCGCACCGGACCGGGTCAGGTTCACCGCTGCCTACCGCCGGCACCTGCGCCGCCTTTTCATGCCCTACCGCGGCACGGGACTGAGCCTGGGCGGACTGGCGGTCGTCGCCCTGCTCCCGGCGCCCCGGATGGTCGCGACGCTCCTCGCCGCCAGCGCCGTGCTCTTCTTTTTCTTCTCCCCGGCCCTGATGCTGCACCGGGCGGTGGAGGGGGCCTGGCGCCGAAACCGCGGGCCGACGTGCTGGACCCTCTCGGAGGAGGGCCTGCGGGGCGCGAACGAGGAGGGATACGGCCTGGTGCGCTGGTCGGCGGTGACCCGGGTCGAGCAGCTCCGGGACCAGCTGTACGTGAAGGTCGACGGGGGCGCGGCGATCTTCCTTCCGACTGTCTCCCTCCCGGCCGAGAAGCAGCAGGAGCTGCTCGCCTTCCTCAGGGCCCGCGGCCTGCTGGCATGACGGTTCCCCACCCCGCTCTCTGAATCTTGGAGACTTTCCGTTCGCAGCGAACGGAAAGTCTCCAAGATCGCTGTCTCGCCTTCGCCGCGGCTCGCGACGCACCGTTTGTGCGGGGCGTGATCGTGCCGGTGTGCGAGCTTTCAGTGCGAGCCGACCTGATGGCGGCTGTCCGGTGGGAGAATGGAGGCTTCCTTGAGGTGGAGAAGGTGAGCGCCGTCATGTCGACCGACGCGCAGCGGAACCCGGACGAGCCCGCCATAGCCCACGTGCCCGCGGAGGAGCTCGCCCGACGCCAGGGTGTTCAGCCCATCAGCAGCTTGGATGAGCTGGCACGGCCTGAGCTGTTCGAGACGGACGACGAACTGGATCGTTTCCTCGCCGACCTCTACGCCTCCCGGCACGAGGGTGCTGCGTGAGCCTGGTCGTACTGGACACCGACGTCAGGACTACGTCGACCATGAGGGCCTCCACCTTCTCGACCTGGCCTGATGGCGGGTCCGACCGCTGCCTCCTTCGATCTGCTGGGTTGCCGGGACCAGCCCTGGACGGCGCCCGACGCGCTGGAGCTGCTGCCGGAGAACAGCGGGCCGAGGATCGAAGTCCTCCGGGGCTGCGTCCTCGTCACGCCAGGAGGCTCCGTCGACCGGCGTGCGGTGCAGTTGGAACTGGGGCATCGGATCAGGACGGCGGCGAGAGCCGCCGGGTGGTGGGCGTACGCCTCGGCCAACGTCCTGTCCGGCGACGACCTGTTCCTCCCCGACCTCGTCGTGCTGCGATGGTCCGGAGGCGGCCGGCGAGCGGTCGACATCGCGGGGATTGTCCTGCTCGGGGAGATCGCGCCGGCCGGGTTGATCGACCGGCCGCGGGAGTACGCGGCCGCCGGGGTGCCGTACTTCCTCCGGGTCGACCTCCGAAACCGGGTCCCCACGATCGCCCTTTACGAGCTGTTCGAGGGGATTACCGCCCCCTGGCCGCGGCGGCGGCCGGTACCAACTTCGTGATGAAGAAGCCCTTCGAGTTCACCATCGATCCGGCGGACCTGCTCGGTGAGGAGGCGCCCGAGGAGGAGCCGGGCGCGGTGGAGTGAGGCTCCCAGCGGGCGTTCAGGAGGGCTGGGGAAGAATGGGCGGGTGACGTCTCCCCGCGCCCTCGTCCTGCTCGGCTCGACCGGCTCGATCGGCACCCAGGCCATCGACATCGTCCGGCGCAACCCGGACCGGTTCCGGGTGGTGGCCCTCGGGGCCGGCGGCGGCAACGTGGAGCTGCTCGCCGCGCAGGCCCTCGAACTGGGCGTGGAGGCGGTCGGGGTGGCCCGGGCCTCCGCCGCCCAGGATCTTCAGCTCGCGTTCTACGCCGAGGCGAGCCGGCGCGGCTGGGCCACCGGCGACTTCAAGCTTCCCAAGATCGTGGCCGGGCCGGACGCCATGACCGAGCTGGCCGGGTGGCCGTGCGACATGGTGCTCAACGGGGTGGTGGGCTCGCTCGGGCTCGCGCCGACCCTCGCGGCGCTGCGCGCCGGGCGTACCCTCGCCCTGGCCAACAAGGAGTCCCTCGTCGCCGGCGGCCCGCTGGTCAAGGCCGCGGTGACGCGGCCGGGGCAGATCGTTCCCGTCGACAGCGAGCACTCGGCGCTGGCGCAGTGCCTGCGCGGGGGCACCCGGGGTGAGGTACGCCGGCTCGTGGTGACCGCCAGCGGTGGACCGTTCCGGAGCCGGCGGCGCGACGAGTTGACCGAGGTCACGCCGGAGCAGGCGCTGGCACACCCGACGTGGAACATGGGGCCGGTGGTGACGATCAACTCCGCCACCATGGTCAACAAGGCGCTGGAGGTGATCGAGGCGCACGAGCTGTTCGACGTGCCCTACGCCGACATCGAGGTGATGATCCACCCGCAGTCGGTGATCCACTCGATGGTCGAGTTCACCGACGGCTCCACCCTCGCCCAGGCCAGCCCGCCGGACATGCGGCTGCCCATCGCCCTCGGCCTCGGCTGGCCGGACCGGGTGCCCGGCGCCGCCGCCGCGGTCGACTGGACCACGGCCCACACCTGGGAGTTCTTCCCGCTCGACGACGCCGCCTTCCCGGCGGTCGCGCTGGCCAAGGCGGCCGGTGCGGCCGGGCGCTGCCGGCCGGCGATCTACAACGCGGCGAACGAGGAGTGCGTGGCGGCCTTCGTGGCCGGCCAGCTGCCCTTCCTCGGCATCGTCGACACCCTCCAGCGCGTGCTGGAGGACGCTCCCGACTTCGACGAACCAGGTACCGTCGAGGACGTGCTCGCCGCCGAAACGTGGGCACGGGCGCACGCCCAGGAGATCATCGTCGGGTCGGTGGAAGGAGCCTGATGAGTTACCTGCTCGGGGTGGCGCTGTTTGCCCTGGCGATCCTCGTCTCGGTGAGCCTGCACGAGGCGGGGCACATGCTCACCGCCAAGGCGTTCGGGATGAAGGTCACCCGCTACTTCGTCGGCTTCGGTCCGACGCTCTGGTCGTTCAAGCGGGGCGAGACCGAATACGGCGTCAAGGGCATCCCGCTCGGCGGCTTCTGCAAGATCGTCGGGATGACCCCGCAGGACGACGACGTCGAACCGGGGGACGAGAAGCGCGCCATGTGGCGCTACCCGGTGTGGAAGCGGACGATCGTGATGTCCGCGGGCTCGATCACCCACTTCGCCCTGGCCCTGGTGACGCTCTGGATCCTCGCGGTCTCCGCCGGCCTGCCCAACCCGAAGTTTCCGAACACGGAGGACGGCTTCAAGGCCGAGCCGGCCGTGATCGCCCTGGCCCCGTGCGTGGTCGTGGAGAACGCCGCCCGGGCCTGCCAGGCCGGCGACCCGGCCAGCCCGGCCGCGAAGGCCCAACTCCAGGACGGCGACCGGATCACCTCGGTGAACGGCAAGCCGGTCGCCACCTGGGGCGACATGCTGGACGTGGTCCGCGCCACCCCGCCCGGTGCGGCCACCGTCGAATACGTCCGCGACGACAGGCCGGGCACCGCCACCGTCGACCTGGCCGCCGTGCAGCGCCCGCCGCTGGGCGACCCCAAGGGCGCCACGTCGGCGGTCTCCGCCCTCGGCGTCGCGCTCCAGCCGTCCACCCCCACCCGGGTCCAGTACGGTCCGGTCGGCGCGTTCGGCGCCACCGCCGACTTCACCGGCAACATGGCGGTGCAGACCCTGCACGCCATGCAGCGGATCCCGCAGAAGGTCCCCGCCCTGTGGACCGCCGTCACCGGCGGCGAGCGGGACGTGGACACCCCGATCAGCGTGGTCGGCGCCAGCCGGCTGGGCGGCGAGGCCGTGGAGAACAACGCCTGGCTGGTGTTCTTCATGCTCTTCGTCTCGCTGAACTTCTTCATCGGCGTGTTCAACCTGCTGCCGCTGCTCCCGCTGGACGGCGGCCACATCGCCATCGCCTGGTTCGAGCGGGCCCGCTCCTGGCTCTACGCCCGGATCGGCCGGGCCGACCCCGGCCGCGTCGACTACCTCAAGCTCATGCCCCTCACGTACGCGGTGATCCTCATCGGTGGCGCGTTCACGCTGCTGACCGTCACCGCGGACGTCGTCAACCCGATCACGCTCTTCTCAAGGTGAGTGCCTGAAGTGACCGCTGTCAGTCTCGGTATGCCCCCCGTACCGCCGCCGCCGCTCGCCCCGCGCCGGGCCAGCCGCCAGATCATGGTCGGTTCGGTGCCGGTCGGTGGGGGCGCGCCGGTCTCGGTGCAGTCCATGACCACCACCCTGACCGCCGACGTGAACGCCACCCTCCAGCAGATCGCCGAGCTGACCGCGTCCGGCTGCCAGATCGTCCGGGTGGCCGTGCCGTCCCAGGACGACGTCGAGGCGCTGCCCGCGATCGCGAAGAAGTCGCAGATCCCGGTGATCGCCGACATCCACTTCCAGCCGAAGTACGTCTTCGCGGCGATCGACGCGGGCTGCGCCGCCGTCCGGGTGAACCCGGGCAACATCCGGCAGTTCGACGACAAGGTCAAGGAGATCGCCAAGGCGGCCGGCGACGCGGGCGTGCCGATCCGGATCGGCGTGAACGCCGGTTCGCTCGACAAGCGCCTGCTGGCCAAGTACGGCAAGGCCACCGCCGAGGCGCTGGTCGAGTCGGCGCTCTGGGAGTGCTCGCTGTTCGAGGAGCACGGCTTCCGGGACATCAAGATCTCGGTGAAGCACAACGACCCGGTGGTGATGATCCGGGCCTACCGGCAGCTCGCCGAGAAGTGCGACTACCCGCTGCACCTGGGCGTGACCGAGGCCGGCCCGGCCTTCCAGGGCACCATCAAGTCCGCGGTGGCGTTCGGCGCGCTGCTGGCCGAGGGGATCGGCGACACCATCCGGGTCTCGCTGTCCGCCCCGCCGGTCGAGGAGATCAAGGTGGGCGCCGCGATCCTGGAGTCGCTGGGCCTGCGCGAGCGGGGCCTGGAGATCGTCTCCTGCCCGTCGTGCGGCCGCGCCCAGGTCGACGTCTACAAGCTGGCCGAGGAGGTCACCGCCGGCCTGGAGGGGCTGCCGGTGCCGCTGCGCGTGGCCGTCATGGGCTGCGTGGTGAACGGCCCGGGCGAGGCCCGCGAGGCCGACCTCGGCGTCGCCTCCGGCAACGGCAAGGGCCAGATCTTCGTCAAGGGCCAGGTCGTCAAGACCGTGCCCGAGGGCCAGATCGTGGAGACGCTCATCGAGGAGGCGCTGCGGATCGCCGACGAGATGGGCGCCGAGATCCCCGAGGAGCTGCGCGGCCTGGTGCCGGGCGCCACGGTGACCGTGCACTGACGCAGCGGTTCCGCCGACGACGTGCGGCCGTCCCCACCCGGGGCGGCCGCACGTGTCGTCTCAGGCCCGCGCCACCGGCCGGGGCACGGCCGCGAACTCGGAGAGCGTGAACCACCGGGGCAGGGCCCGCCGCAGCGCCTCCGGCCCGGTCACCGCCACCGCGCCGCTGCGCAGCGCCGCCGGCCAGTGCAGGTCGCCCAGCCACACCTGGACCAGGGCGCGCAGGTCCGCGGTCACGGTCACGGACACCTCGTGCCCGGGGTCCACGTCGCAGACGTCGGCCTCCCCGGTGGCGATGACCAGCCACCAGTCGCGCAGGTCCGCCGGCACGTCCCGGAAGCGGAAGCGCACGACGGTACGCCCCGCCGGCACGGCCCCGTGGTCGACGTGCCGGTGCATGTCCCACAGCAGCAGCTTCGGGTCGAGGTCGGCGTCGCCCAGCTCGCCGATCCAGCGCACCCCCCAGGCGCCCAGCGCCTCGAGCACCGGCCGCAGCTCGCGTCCGGCCTGCGTCGGGACGTACCGCACGTCGGCGCCGTCGACGTGCCGCTCCACCACGCCGGCGCGGACGAGCTGGTGCAGCCGTCGGGACAGCAGGGTGGGCGACATCCGCGGCAGGCCCCGGCGCAGCTCGTTGAAGCGCTCGGACCCGCTCACCAGTTCCCGGACGACGAGCAGCGTCCAGCGCTCGTCGAGCAGCTCCATGGCCTTCGCGACGGGGCAGAACTGGTGGTAGGAGGCCCCCATGGCGGGGACGCTACGCCGGGGCCGAGGGCGGGACCAGGAACCTGTCGGGACCGGTACACATCTCGTACTGGGTGGCCGCTCCTCCGCTGCCTACCGTCCCCCTCAGGACGAGACGGAGGAGCTCATGATGATCGACGAAGTGGAGCAGGACCGGGCCGTGAAGGCCGGCCACCGGCGGATGTGGGCGCTCGGCAGCTACGCCACGGTGGCCGCCGAGGTCATCCCGGAGCTGGGGGCCACCCTGGTCCGGGCGGCCGGCGTGGGGCCGGGCGACCGGGTGCTGGACGTGGCCGCCGGCACCGGTAACGCGGCCGTTCCGGCGGCGCTGGCCGGGGCCGACGTGGTGGCCAGCGACCTGACGCCGGAGCTGCTGGAGATCGGGCGGGATCTCGCGGCGCGGCGCGGGGTGACGCTGAAGTGGCAGCAGGCCGACGCCGAGGCGCTGCCGTACGCCGACGGCGAGTTCGACCGGGTGCTGTCCTGCGTGGGGGTGATGTTCGCGCCCCGGCACCGGGCCGCCGCCGACGAACTGGTCCGGGTCTGCCGGCCGGGCGGCACGATCGGCCTGGTCAACTGGACTCCGGAGGGCTTCATCGGTCAGTTGTTCGCCACCATGAAGCCGTACGCCCCCGCACCGCCGCCCGGCGCGCAGCCGCCGCCGCTGTGGGGGAACGAGGAGCACGTGGGCGCCCTGCTCGGTGACCGGGTCACCGATCTCGTGCTGCGTCGCGAGGCGGTCACCGTGGACCGGTTCGCCGCCCCGGAGGAGTTCCGCGACTACTTCAAGGCCCACTACGGGCCGACGATCGCGGTGTACGGGGCGAACGCCGGGGATCCCGACCGGGTCGCCGCCCTCGACGCGGACCTGGCCGACCTGGCCCGGCGGCACACCGAGGCCGGGGTGATGCGCTGGGAGTACCTGCTCGTCACCGCCCGCCGGAGCGGCTGACGGCGGCGCCGGCCGGGGTGGCGGTCCCGTGACCACCCCGGCCGGCGAAGCGGCGGCTCACTCGGACTCGGCGAGGATCGCGTACAGCTTGCGCCGGGTCTCGTCGAGCACCTGGGCGGCGCGCGCCCGCTGGTCGTCGGTGCCGGTCATCATCACCTGCCGCAGCGCGTTCATGGCCTGCGCGCCGGCGTCGCGGATGTCGTGCCAGCTGTTCACGGTCTGCTCGGCGAACTCGCCCCAGGGTGGGGTCTGCGCCGCCTCGGCGGCCTCGGCCTGCCCCTGCTCGGTGAGGGCGAACCGCTTGCGCCCGCCGTCGGAGTCCGCGGCGGCGGCGATGACGCCCTCGTCCTCCAGCAGTTGCAGGGTCGGGTAGATCGAGCCGGGGCTGGGCCGCCAGGCCCCGCCGGTCCGGGAGTCGATCTCCTGGATCATCTCGTAGCCGTGCATCGGCCGCTCGGTGAGCAGGGCCAGCACGGCGCCGCGCACGTTGGGCCGGCGGCCGCGCCCGCGGCCCCGTCCGCCCCGGCCGTGGCCGTGACCGAACGGTCCGGGCGGGAAGGGCGGCGGGCCCGGGGGTACGGGCGGGAAACCGAAGCCCCGCATCCGCATCTCGTCGTGGGCGGCGTGCATCCGTCGGTGGAAACCCATCGGGTTACTCCTTCTGTCGGGCTATCACTGATGCATCGACGATATATCGGCAATGCATCGTCGACAAGACAGTATGTGGGACGGGTCTGCAAACCGTACGTACGTCTTGCTAGGGTGTCGGCGTGCGCCTGCTTCCGGAACCGGGCCCCTCCCGGACCCTCGCCCTCTCCAGCCTGATCAACACCGTCGGCCGGGGCACCTGGCTCACGGCCAGCGCGCTCTTCCTCACCCGCTCGGTCGGGCTCACCGTCACCCAGGTCGGCCTCGCGCTCACCATCACGGCGCTCGTGAGCCTGGTGACCAGCACGCCCATGGGCTATCTGGCCGACCGGCTCGGGCCGCGCGGCCTTCAACTCGCCGCGCTGCTCGCCTCCGCCGGGTTCACCGCCGCGCTCGTGGCGGTCCGCTCCTTCGCCGGGTTCCTGGTGGTCGGGGTGCTCATGGCGGTCGCCGACTCGGCCACGCGCGGCGCCCGGGGCGCGCTCATCGCCGGCGCGGTGCCGCCGGACCAGCGGGTACGCACCCGCGCCTACCTGCGGGCGGTCACCAACGTCGGCATCTCCGTGGGTACGGTGCTGGCCGGCTTCGGCCTGGCCGCCGACACCCGGACCGCGTACGTGTCGCTGATCCTGCTCGACTGCGCCACCTACCTGCTGGCCGCGGCGGTGCTGCTCCGGCTGCCGCCCGTGCCGCCGGTGCCCGCGCCCACCCACGGGCCGCGGCTCATCGCCCTGCGGGACCGCCCGTTCCTCGCCTTCACCGTGCTCGACGGGCTCATGTCGATGCACTTCAGCCTCATCAACATCGCCCTGCCGCTGTGGATCGCCGGGCACACCACCGCCCCGCGCTGGCTGATCTCGGCCTGCCTGCTGGTCAACACCGTGGTGGTGGTGCTCTTCCAGGTCCGTGCCTCCCGGGGCACCGAGGACCTCGCCGGCGCCGGCCGGGCGGCCCGCCGGGCCGGCGCGGTGATCGCGGTCGCCTGTGCGCTCTTCGCGGCCGGCGGGGGCGTGCCCGTGGCGGTGGCCGTGCCGCTGCTGCTCGCCGGCGCGCTCGTGCACGTGGTGGGGGAGTTGTGGCACGCGGCGGCCGGCTGGGGCATCTCGTTCGGGCTCGCCCCCGCCCACGCGCAGGGGCAGTACCAGGGCGCGTACGGGATGGGCATGCAGCTCGGGTCGATGGTCGCCCCGGTGGTGGTGACCACCCTGGCGGTCGGCTGGGGCGTGCCGGGCTGGCTGCTGCTCGGTGGGCTGTTCCTGGTGCTCGGGGCGCTGGTGCCGCCGGTGGTGCGCTGGGCCGCCCGGACCCGGCCCGCCCTGCCGGACCCGGCGCCGGTCCCGGTCGGCTGAGCCGCCACTCACCACCGATCGTCCGGCGTCCTCAGGTCGGCCCGCGCGGGCCCGGGTGCATCTGGCAGGCTGGTATCCGTGCTCACGGTGCCGGTACGCCAACTCGGGGAGTCGGAGCGCCGTGCGGTCGAACGGCTGCTCGACCTCGACCCCTACGCCGGCGCGCAGGTCGCCGAGCGGGTCGCGGCGCGCGGGCTGGCCTGGTGGCGGGCCGAGGGGCGGATCCTCGGCTACGGTCCGCGCCGCAACCTGGAGTCGATCTGCTGGCTCGGCGGCAACCTGACCCCCGTGCTCGCCTCGGAGTCGGCGGTGGCCGCCTTCGCCGACCAGTTGAGCGCCGAGGAGCGGCTCTGCTCCTCGATCGTGGGCCGTGCCGACGCGGTGCTCGGGCTCTGGGACCGCCTCTCGGCCTACTGGGGGCCGGCCCGGGACGTACGCCCGAACCAGCCCCTGCTGGCCACGGACGCGCTGCCCGCCGTGGCGCCCGACCCCGAGGTGCGCCGGGTGCGCGGCGGTGAGGTCGACCGGCTCTTCCCGGCGGCGGTGGCCATGTACACCGAGGAGGTCGGGGTGTCGCCGCTGGTCGAGGACGGCGGGCGCGGCTACCGGCGGCGGGTGGGCGACCTGGTCCGCGCGGGCCGGGCCTACGCCCGGTTCGTGGACGGCAAGGTGATCTTCAAGGCCGAGCTGGCCGTGGTGACCCGGCGCACCGCCCAGGTGCAGGGCGTCTGGGTCGCGCCGGAGTGGCGGGGCCGGGGCATCGCGACCGCGGCCATGGCGGCCGTGGTGCGGGACGCGCTGGAACGCGTGGCGCCCTCGGTCAGCCTCTACGTCAACGACTTCAACCTGCCCGCCCGTCGGGTCTACGAGCGCTGCGGGTTCCGCCCGGTCGGCACGCTCGCCACCGTGCTGTTCTGACCACAGCCCCCGGCATGGCCGGGATCACGCGACATCGCCTTGCCACGAACCGGACACCCGACGCTATGCTGGGCATGTTTTTGTACTGACCGGTCAGTTTAGAAGTCGGGGAACGGTGCGATGAAGATCGTCGAGGCCAACGGACTCGGGCTGCGGACCCGCCGCGGCTGGGTCTACCGGGACGTCGACCTCAGCGCCGAGGCCGGCGAGCTGCACGCGGTCACCGGGCCGCCCGGAAGCGGGCGTACCTCGCTGCTGCTCGCCCTGGCCGGCCGCTTCCCGCACACCCACGGGGAGCTGCGCCGCCGGGGCCCCGCCGCGCTCGGGCAGGTCGCCGGGGTGCACGAGCCCGACCCCACCCTGACCGTCGCCGAGCACATCCAGGAACGGCTGCTGCTGCTCGGGCCGGTGCCGCGCCGCCGTCGCCAGCTCGTCCCGGTCGCCGCCGTGCGCGCCCGGCGGGCCTACCGCCGCGACGCCTTCGCCGCCGCGATCGCCGGGGCCGGCTTCACCGACGCCCCGCTCGACCCCGACCGGTACGGCCGCGACCTCACCCCCGTCGAGCGGCAGGTGCTCGGGCTCGTGCTGGCCAGCCTCAGCGGCCCGAACCTGATCGTCGCCGACGACGTGGACGCCGGCGCCGACGCCCCCGAGCGGGCCTGGATCTGGACCGCCCTGTCCCGCCTCGCCGATCAGGGGTACGCCGTGGTCGCCAGCGCCCGCGCCGTCGAGCCGGGCGCGACCGCGATCACCCACCGGATCGGCGACCCGACCCTGCCCGGCCCCGCCCTCGTCGCCCCCCGCGCCGCCGCGGAGGCGGACCTGACCCCCGAGGTGACCGCATGAGTGTCCTTCGACTCGCGCTGTTCGAGCTGCGCCGGATGACCCGGGGCCGGCTGCCGCGCGCCGCGCTCGCCGTCCTCACCGTCATCCCGCTGCTCTACGGCGCCCTCTACCTCTACGCGTTCTGGGACCCGTACGGGAACCTCGACCGGATCCCGGTCGCCCTGGTCAACGCCGACCGGCCCGCGAAGGCGAGCGACGGCAGCGAGGTGCACGCCGGCCGGGACCTCACCGACGAACTGCTCGACCGGAAGGTCTTCGGCTGGACGGTGACCGACCAGGACGACGCCACCGAAGGGCTCCGCGACGGCCGCTACCACCTGGTCTTCTCCATCCCGGCGGACTTCTCCGCGACCCTGGCGGCCAGCCCCGAGCCGGACCGACCGGCCCGCCGGGGCGAGCTGAAGGTGGTCAACGACGACGCCACCAACTACCTGTCCGGGCTGCTCGCCCGCTCCGCCTTCAGCGAGATCCGGGCCGCCGCCGCGGAGAGCACCGCCGCGTCGTACTTCGACAAGATGCTCATCGGTTTCACCGACGCCAAGGCCGAGACGGGCCGGGCCGCCGACGGCGCCGGCAAGATCCACGACGGGCTGGGCACCTCCCAGCAGGGCGCCGGCCAGCTCGCCGACGGGCTGGGCACCGCCGAGGACGGCGCCGGGCAGCTCGCCGGCGGGCTCAACACGTCGGTGCAGGGTGCGACCAAGCTCGCCACCGGCCTGGACCAGCTCTACACCGGGGCGGCGCAGATCGCCGACGGCGCCAACCGGGCGGCCACCGAGACCCGCGCCGCCGCGAAGCAGGTCGACGCGGCGGCCGACAAGTACGAACCGCTGCTCCGCAAGAACGCCGGCGACATCCAGCGGGCCGCCACCCTGGTCGCCGAGGGCGCGCAGGCGCTCGCCGACGGCCTCGACGCGCTGCCGGCCCGGGCCGACGAGGTGGTCGGCCAGGCGGAGAAGGTGCGCGACCGGCTCGACGCGCTGGTCGCGGAGCACCCGGAACTCGCCGACGACCCGAACCTGGTCGCCGCCCGCAAGGCCGCCGACCACGCGGTCACCGCCGCCCGGGCCATGGCCGCCGCGCTGGACAAGACCGACCTCGCCGCGCTCAGGAAGCAGATGACCGAGGTCGCGAAGACCGCCCGCGAGGTCGCCGCCGCCGCGCCGCACCTGGCCGACGACGTCGCCTCGGCGCGGGCCAAGGTCGACCAGCTCGCCAGCGGCCTGACCACCCTGGCGCAGGGCAGCGCCGAGCTGCGCGACGGACTCGGTGACGCCGCGGACGGCGCCGACCAGCTCCGGGGCGGCCTCTACCGGCTCGCCACCGGCGCCCGGCAGCTCGACGGCGGCCTGGCCCAGCTCAGCAGCGGCAGCAACCGGCTCGCCGACGGGCTGACCAAGCTGGAGGGCGGCGCCGGCGACCTCGCCGACGGGCTCGCCGCCGGGGAGAGGAAGCTGCCCGGGTACGACGACGCGGACAGCCGCTCCGACATCCTCGGCGACCCCGTGGGGCTGATCCGACACTCCGACCACCCCGCCGGCTCGTACGGCGTCGGCTTCGCCCCGTACTTCCTGGCCCTGGCGCTCTGGGTCGGCGCGATGATCACGTACATGCTGCTGCGGCCGGTGAACCGGCGGCACGTGATGTCCGACGCGCCCGGCTGGCGGGTCGTGCTCGCCGGCTGGCTGCCCGCCGCGGCGATCGGGCTGGCCCAGGTCACGGTGCTCTACACGGTGGTCACCCTGGCCCTCGGCCTCGACCCCCGGCACGGGCCGGCCACCTTCGGGCTGCTCGCGCTCACCTCGCTGGCGTTCACCGCGATCATGCAGCTGCTCGGCGTGGCGCTCGGCCCCGCCGGCCGGCTCGCCGCGCTGGCCCTGCTCATGCTCCAGCTCACCTCCTCCGGCGGCACCTACCCGGTGCAGACCTCACCGGGCTTCTTCCAGGCCATCCACCCCTGGCTGCCCATGACGTACGTGGTGGGCGGCCTGCGGCACACCATCAACGGCGGGCCGTCCGGGCCGGTGGTCACCGGGGCTCTGGTGCTGCTCGCCTTCGGGATGGGCGCCATGGCGCTCGCCGTCGGCGCCGCGCGCCGCTCCCGCCGGCTCACCCCGGCCAAGCTGCACCCCGAACTGACCATGTGAGGATGGGCGGGTGACGGACGGACGCACCCGCCGGCGGGAGGACACCCGCCAGCGCCTCTTCGTGGCGGCGGTGGAACTCATCGCCGAGCAGGGCTTCTCGGCCACCACGGTGGACGACATCGCGGCCCGGGCCGGGGTGGCGAAGGGGACCGTCTACTACAACTTCGAGTCCAAGACGGTCCTCTTCGAGGAGCTGCTGCGGCACGGGATCGGCCTGCTCACCGCCGACTTCCGGGCCGCCGTCGACGGGCTGCCGCCGCGCGAGGCGCTGGCCGCGCTGGTCCGCGCCGAGCTGGAGTACATCCGCCGCTACCGCGCCTTCGCCCAGCTCCTGCTCTCCGAGATGTGGCGCACCAACCGGGAGTGGCAGCAGACCCTGCGGCTGCTGCGCGGCGAGGCCATCGAGGTGATCGCGGAGACCGTACGCGCCGGGGTGGCCAGCGGCGACCTCCCCGCCGACCTGGACGTGCGCACGGCCAGCTCGGCGCTGTTCGGCGTCGGGCTCGTGGTCGCCGTGGACTGGCTGGTCTTCCAGCCCGAGCGGCCCATCGAGGACGTGCAGGAGGCGCTGCTCGGCATCGTCCGCCGGGTCGCCCAGACGTGACACCGGAGCGGTAAATCGTTTGAGTGGCCAGGCCGGCCGGGTGAGGCTGGGGGTACCGCCCCCACCGACCTGAGTCCGGAGGACTGTCCATGCGCCTGCTCCGCGATCTCCGGGCCACCGCTCCGCGCCGGATGGCGGTCGTCCTGCTGCTGATCCTCCTCGGCGCCGGCGGCCAGGCCGCCGCCTCCGCGCTGGCCGGGCCGGTGCTCGTGCACCGCTCGTTCGGGTGGTTCACCGCGCTGGCCGTGGCGCTGGTCGCCGCCGTGGTCAGCGACCTGCTCATCGGCCTGCTGATGGCCGGCCTCACCGCCGACTGGTCCGCCGACGTCCGCCGCCGGCTCTGCCGGGTCGCGCTCGGGCAGGACCTGCCCACCCTGGAGACCACCCCGGTCGGCGAGCTGCTCGACCGGATCGACAACGACGTCTACCAGGTCGCCGCCGAGATGCGGAACACCGGCGTACGGCTCGTCCAGGGCGTCGCCGTCTGCCTGCTCGCCACGATCAGCGCGCTGGTCGTCTGGTGGCCGGCCGGCGTCGGGATGATCCTGCTCACCGCCCTGCTCGGGGTGGCGCTGCGCCGCCCCACCGCCCGGATCGCCCCGGCCCGGATGGTCGAGGAGGAGGCCTGGTCCGACCTGGCCGCCGTCATGGAGGAGGCGGTGCACGGCCAGGACGACGTGCGCACCAGCCTGGCCCGCCCGTACGTGCTGCGCCTCTACGCCCGGCGGGCCGCCGAGGTGATCTCCCGAGGTGGGCGGGTGTTCCGGCTGTCCGCCCGGGTCACCGCGCTGGCCGCCGGCGGCGTCCGGGTCGGCATCGCCGCCGTGGTCCTGGCCGGCGCGTGGGCGCTGGCCACCGGCCGGGTCGACGCCGCCCGGCTCACCGCGATCTGGCTGCTCGCCCTCGCCTTCGGCGCGACCGTCGAGCACATCGCCCGCTGGGTGCCGCACCTGCAACAGGCGCTCGGCGCCTGGGCGCGGGTGCAGCTGCTCGCCGACTCCCGGCAGGAGCCGAGCGGCGGCGCCGCCCCGGTCGACGGGGACCTGACCGTCCGCGGACTCACCTTCCGCTACCCCGCCAGCGGCGAGGATCGCGGGCCGGCGCTGCGCGACGTCACGCTCACCTTCGCCCGCGGCCGGTCGTACGCCCTGGTCGGCCGCACCGGATCCGGCAAGTCCACGCTGGCCAAGGTGCTCACCCGGGCCGTGGACGTGCCGCCCCGCACGGTCTTCCTGGGCGACACCGACCTGGTCGACCTCGACGTCGAGGCGCTGCGCCGGTGGATCGCCGTGGTGCCCCAGCGCACCGAGATCCTGGCTGGCACCCTCGCCGAGAACGTCGCGCTCTTCGACCCCGACCTGCTCGACGACGCCACCCGGGCGCTGGAGGAGCTGGGGCTGGCCGGCTGGATCGCCGAACTCCCCGACGGCGTGCACACCCGGCTCGGCGAGGGCGGGCACGTGCTCTCCGCCGGGCAGGAGCAGCTCGTGGCGTTCGCCCGGATCCTGGTCCGCGACCCGCACGTGGTGATCCTCGACGAGGCCACCGCCCGGCTCGACCCGGTCACCGAGAACCGGGTACGCCAGGCCACCGAACGGCTGCTCACCGACCGCATCGGCATCGTCATCGCGCACCGGCTCTCCTCGGTGCGCCGCTGCGACGAGGTCGTCGTGATGGCCGACGGCGCGGTGCTGGAGGCCGGCCCGCTGCGCGAGTCGGCCCGCTTCGCCGAACTGCTCGCCACCAGCCACGCCAGCGCCTTCGCGGGCGCCGGCGCCCGCCGCGGCGGGGTGGAACTGCTGGACGGCCCCGACGGGTGGCCCGACGAGCCGCCCGCACCGCCCGAGCCGGCCACCGTGCCGCGCCAGGTCGCGGTGCCGCGTACCGACCCGCCGCCGCTGCCCGCCCCACCGCCCGCGCGGACCCTGCGGGAGATCCTCCGGCTGGGCACCAACGACCCGCGGTACGGGCTGGTCTCCGTCTGCCTGTTCATCGTGATGACCCTGCTCGGGCTGGACGGCTCGGTGCTGCCGTGGCTCTGGGCCGAGGTGGTCGGCGGGGGAGACCCGTGGCTGCCGGCGCTCGGCATCGTCGCCGCGCTGCTGGTGGTGCTGCCGCTGCCGTACCTGACGAACCTGTGGTTCCCGCAGTGGTGGATCCGGCAGATGCTGCGGATCAGCGCGCGGCTGGTGCACGGGCAGACCGGGGCCCGCCGGGTCAGCGGGCACACCCCGGCCGAGGTGGTGGCCCAGGGCGGCGACACCGACCGGGTGGTGCAGCTCGCCGACAACCTGATGGACCAGTTCATCTCCCTGGCCATCGTGATCACCATGACCCTGGTGACCGGCAGCTTCGTACCCGCGCTGTTCTTCGTCGGGACCATGGTGGTCTCCGGGCTGGCGGCGACCCTGTTCGGGCCCCGCCTGGAGCGCACGGCCGCCGGCACCGTCAAGGCCCGCGCCGCCTTCGCCACCGCGCTGGTGTCCTCGCTCTCCGCCGCCCGTACGGTGAAGCTCGCCGGCGCCACCCGCCCGGTGCTGCACCACCTCGCGAAGCTGGACACCGTGCGCAGCGACCGGCAGCGCCGGGAGATCGCCATGCAGGTGTGGGCCCGGTCCACCCCGTCGATCGCCAGTGGGCTGCTGCCGATCGGGGCCTGGGCGCTCTACCTGGCCGGTGGCCTCTCCGCCGGCGCCACCCTGGTCGCGGTCTCCACGCTCGGCGCGGCCCGCTGGTTCGCCTGGACCACCGCCTCGCTGGTCTCGCACTACCCGTCGGCCCGGGTGTGGACCCGGCGGACGGTGGCGATGACCGGGGAGGCCACCTACTCGGCCACGGTGCCCGGGCTGGACCTGGCCGCCGGCACCGCCCCGGCGCCCGAGCCCCCGCCCCGGCACCCGCTGCGCCGGCTGGAGCTGACCCGCTTCGGCGCGCTGCACTCCGACGGCACCCTGGCCGTCCGGGACGTCGACCTGACGGTCGACCGCGGGCAGCTGGTGCTGGTGGTCGGGCCGGTCGGCGCGGGGAAGTCCTCGCTGTTGCGGGCCCTCGCCGGGATCGTGCACCACACCGGCACCCTGCGCTGGAACGGCGAGCCGGTCACCGAGCCGGAGCTGTTCCTCCGCCCCAACCAGGTCGGCTACGTGGGGCAGCTGCCCCGGGTGCTCTCCGGCACGGTGGCCGACAACATCGCGCTCGGGCACCAGGTGGACGCCGCCGGCGCGGTGTCGACCGCCCAGCTGGACCACGACCTGGCGGCGGCCGGTGGCGGGCTCGGCCTGCTCATCGGGCACAAGGGCACCCGGCTGTCCGGCGGCCAGCTCCAGCGGCTGGCGCTGGCCCGGGCGCTCGCGCCGCGTACGGAGCTGCTGGTCGCCGACGACGTCTCGTCCGCGCTGGACGTGACGACGGAGCTGGCGCTCTGGGCCGCGCTGCGCGAGCACGGGGTGACCGTGGTCGGCTCGACCGCGAAGCGGGCCGCGCTGGTCCGCGCGGACCACGTGGTGGTCCTGGTCGACGGCACGGTGGCGGCTCAAGGCCCGTGGCACGACCTGGAACCCCGCTGGGGCCACCTGGCCGGCTGACCGCGGACCGTTCCGGTCCGCCCCCGCGCCGCCCGGCCCGCCCCGCCCTCCCGCCCGCCCCGCCCTCCCGCCCGCGCGATCATGAAGTTAGCGGCGACAAACCGGACCGGTTTCCGCCGCTAACTTCATGATCAACGCGGGGTCGGGGGCGGGCAGCCGGCCCGTCAGAAGGCGCGGGTGTACTGGTTGGGCCAGGTGGCCGTGGGAGTGAGCTTGGCGGCGGCGCGGTGGGGCCAGTAGGGGTCGCGGAGGAGTTCCCGGCCCAGGAGGACCAGGTCGGCCTCGCCGCCGGCGACGATCTGCTCGGCCTGCTCGGGTTCGACGATGAGGCCGACGGCCCCGGTCAGCACGCCCGCGTCGCGGCGGATCCGGGCGGCCAGGGGCACCTGGTAGCCGGGCCCGATCGGGATGCTCGCGGCGGCCGAGGCGCCTCCGGAGGAGGCGTCCACCAGGTCCACGCCGGCGGCGGCCAGCTCGCCGGCGAGCACGACGCTGTCCTCGACGGTCCAGCCGCCGTCCACCCAGTCGGTGGCGGAGATCCGGGTGAGCACCGGCACGCTCTCGCCGACCGCGGCGCGGACCGCGCGGGCCACCTCCAGGGTCAGCCGCATCCGGCCGGCCCGGTCGCCGCCGTAGCCGTCGGTGCGGTGGTTGGTGAGCGGGGAGAGGAACTCGTGCAGCAGGTAGCCGTGCGCGGCGTGGATCTCCACGGCGGCGAAGCCGGCGTCGAGGGCCCGGCGGGCGGCGGTGGCGAACGCCTCGACCACCCCGGCGATGCCCGCCTCGTCGAGCGCGGCCGGCGTGCGGTAGTCCGGCAGGAACGGCTCGGCGCCGGGGCCGACCGGGGTCCAGCCGCCCTCGGTGTCCGGCACGCCGCCGCGGTGCCCGGCCCACGGCCGGTACGTCGACGCCTTGAACCCGGCGTGCGCGAGCTGCACGGCCGGCACCGAACCCTGGGCGGCGATGAACGCGGTGATCGGTCGCCACGCCTCGACGTGCGCCTCGGACCAGAGGCCGGTGTCCTGCGGGGTGATCCGGCCCTCGGGCACCACGGCGGTCGCCTCGGTGATGATCAGTCCGGCGCCGCCGACCGCGCGGGAGCCGAGGTGGACGCGGTGCCAGTCGGTGGGCAGGCCGTCGGGGCCGGCGCTGTACTGGCACATCGGGGCGAGCGCCACCCGGTTGGGCAGGGTGACGCCGCGCAGGGTCAGCGGGGTGAACAGGGCACTCATGGGGTGATCCTCCAACGACGGAGGAGGGCCCCGGTCGGGGCCCTCCTCGATCAGTCAGGTCAGGCGGGGACGGGAGCGAGCCGCTCCGCCGGGCGGTCGGCCTCGTCCGGGTCGACCAGGTCGCGCTTGCCGGCCGACTCGTACGCGGCGCGGTCGAGGGTGCCCTCGCGGGCGGCCACGACGGTCGGCACCAGGGCCTGGCCGGCCACGTTCGTGGCGGTGCGGATCATGTCCAGGATCGGGTCGATGGCCAGCAGCAGGCCGGCGCCGGCCAGCGGCAGGCCCAGCGTGCTGAGGGTCAGCGTGAGCATGACGATCGCGCCGGTCAGTCCGGCCGTGGCGGCCGAGCCGACCACCGAGACGAAGGCGATCAGCAGGTAGTCGGTGACGCCCAGGTGCACCCCGAAGACCTGCGCCACGAAGATCGCGGCGAGGGCCGGGTAGATGGCGGCGCAGCCGTCCATCTTCGTGGTGGCGCCGAACGGCACGGCGAAGGAGGCGTACTCGCGGGGGACGCCGAGGCGCTCGACCGAGCGCTGGGTCACCGGCATGGTGCCCACCGAGGAGCGGGACACGAAGGCCAGCTCGATGGCGGGCCAGGCGCCGGCGAAGAAGCGCAGCGGGTTGAGCCGGCCGGCGGCGACGAGCACCAGCGGGTAGACCACGAACAGCACGATGGCGCAGCCGACGTAGACGGCGGTGGTGAACTTCGCGAGCGGGGCCAGCAGGTCCCAGCCGTACGAGGCGACGGCGTTGCCGATCAGGCCGAGGGTGCCGATGGGGGCGAGCCGGATGACCCACCAGAGCGCCTTCTGCACGATGGCCAGCACCGAGCGGTTGAGGGTCACGAACGGCTCGGCGGCCTCGCCGATGAGCAGCGCGGCGGCGCCGACCACCAGGGCGAGGAAGACGATCTGGAGGACGTTGCCCTCGACGAACGCGCCGACCGGGTTGGTGGGCACGATGCCGGTGAGGAAGTCGGTCCAGGAGCCGGTCTTCTTCGGCGCCGTGGCCCCGGCCAGGTCGAGGGTGACGCCCTTGCCCGGGTTGGTGAGCAGGCCGAGGCCGATGCCGATGGCCACCGAGATCAGGGCGGTGATGCCGAACCAGAGCAGCGTCTTGAGCGCCAGCCGGGCGGCGTTGGCCACGCCGCGGAGGCTGACCACGCTGACCACGATGGCGGTGAAGACCAGCGGCGGCACGGCCAGCTTGAGCAGCTGGACGAAGAGGCCGCCGACGGTGTGGAGGGTGCTGGTCAGCCAGGCGACGTCGTTGGCGCGGGCGAGGAAGCCGAGCGCCACGCCGAGGACGAGGCCGAGCAGGATCTGCACGGAGAAGGGGAACTTGCGCAGGGCGGAAGCCATGGGGATCTGTCCAAGGTCTGGGTGGGGTGAACGGGGCAGCGTCAGGAGAGCGGCTGCGCCGGACAGATGCCGCTGGCCTGCAGTCGGAGGTCGACATACAGGCGCACGGTGAGGTGCCAGACGTTGGTCATCGCCTGGCGACGCTACTCCCAGCCGGCTCCCAGGTGGAAGGAGCGAGAGGCGTGACGCTCCTTACAGGGGGTGATCCGCGCCGTTCGTCACGATCGGCGGCGCGCCAGACCCAGCACGGCGGCGGTGACCAGCCCCCACCCGGCGGCCACCCCGAGCAGCAGCCGCTCCAGCACCCCGACCAGCCCGCCGCGCCCGACCAGCAGCATGGCCAGCCCGACCGCCCCGGACAGCGGCAGCGCCAGGGCCGCGGCCGCCCCGGCGATCCGGCGCAGCGCCCGGCCCGCCGCCGGGGACAGCAGCACCGCCAGCATGGCGAAGACCACCGCGGCGGTGGCCGCGATGCTCGCGCCGCCGTGCACCAGGTCGGCCACCGTGGCGGCCTCGAACGGCGGCAGCGGGCAGCCGGTGGAGCAGGCCACCGCCCCGGACAGCGCCGTGCCGGCGGCGCCGGCCAGCAGCAGCGCAGCCGCGGCCCGCAGCGCCGGGGGCAGTGCCGCGGCGAGCAGCAGCAGCGCCGCCGCCAGGGCGAACACCCCGATCCGGTACGCCCCGGCGTACCCACTGTCGGTGACGCCGGCCTCGCTGACGTACCCGGTCAGGCCCGGACCGGGACCGGCGGCCACGGCGACCGTCACGGCGACCGCCCCGGCCACGACGCAGCCAGCGGCGGCGGACGCGGCGGCGGCCCGGAGGACGTCGGCGTCAGCCACGCCCGTGCGGCGTGGTCCAGCCGGACAGGTCGGGACCGAGCGGCACGATCCGGGTCGGGTTGATCATCTCGTGGGTGGCGTAGTAGTGCCGCTTGATGTGGTCGAAGTCCACCGTCTCGCCAAAGCCCGGGGTCTGGAAAAGATCCCGGGCGTACGCCCACAGCACCGGCATCTCGGTGAGCTTCTGCCGGTTGCACTTGAAGTGCCCGTGGTACGCCACGTCGAAGCGGACCAGCGTGGTGAAGAGCCGCACGTCGGCCTCGGTGATCCGCTCGCCCATCAGGTAGCGCTGCCCGGACAGCCGCTCCGACAGCGCGTCCAGCCGGGCGAACAGCGTCACGTACGCCTCGTCGTACGCCTCCTGGGAGGTGGCGAAGCCGCACCGGTAGACGCCGTTGTTGACGTCCCGGTGGATCTCCGCCATGAGCGCGTCCATCTCCGGCCGCAGCTCGACCGGGTAGAGGTCCGGCGCACCCGGCTTGTGGAACCGCCGCCACTCGGTGGAGAAGTCGAGGGTGAGCTGCGGGTAGTCGTTGGTGACCACCCGGCCGGTCAGCGTGTCGATCAGGGCCGGCACGGTCACCCGGCCGGTGTAGTCGGGGTCGGTGGCCAGGTACGCGTCGCTGAGGAAGCCGATGCCCAGCACCGGGTCGAAGCCGTCCTGGTCGAGGCTGAACCGCCAGCCCCGCTCGTCCCGGATCGGGTCGACCGTGCCCAGCGAGATCACCTCGTCGAGGCCGAGCAGGCCGCGCACGATCCGGGCCCGGTGCGCCCAGGGGCAGGCCCGGCACCAGATGAGGCGGTAGCGGCCCGCCTCCAGCGGCCAGCGACCCTGGTCGTCGGGGCCGCCACCCTCCGGTGAGGTGGAGTGCGGGGTGACCCGACCGGTGAACCGGTTGGGCTGGCGGACGAACGCGCCGCCGCCGGAGTTCTCTGCGCTGAACTGGGCCCGGACCATGCGGCCAACCTATCCGTTCCGGGCGCGGATATCCTGGCGCCGGGCGTCCCCGAGACCCGGCGGGCGGCCCGCCACCCCCGCCCACCCCCGAAGGACTGAGCGCCGATGACCGTCGCATACCTCGTGGCCGGTGTCCGCACCCCGATCGGCCGGTACGCCGGCGCCCTCGCCGGGGTCCGCCCCGACGACCTGGCCGCGCATGTGATCCGCGAGCTGGTCGCCCGCCACCCCTCGGTGGACTGGGCCCGCACCGACGACGTGATCCTGGGCTGCGCCAACCAGGCCGGTGAGGACAACCGCAACGTGGCCCGAATGGCCGCGCTGCTCGGCGGGCTGCCCGAGGAGGTGCCGGGCAGCACGGTCAACCGGCTCTGCGGCTCCGGCCTGGACGCCCTCGCCACGGCCGCCCGGGCCATCGTGGCCGGGGAGGCCGACCTGCTGGTCGCCGGCGGGGTGGAGAGCATGAGCCGGGCGCCCTTCGTGATGCCGAAGGCCACGGCCGCGTTCGCCCGCGCCGCCGAGGTGTACGACACCACCATCGGCTGGCGGCTGGTGAACCCGCTCATGAAGAAGGGGTGGGGCATCGACTCGATGCCCGAGACGGCGGAGAACGTGGCCGCGGACTTCGGCGTGGACCGCGCCGCGCAGGACGAGTTCGCGTACCGCTCGCAGCAGCGCGCCGCCAAGGCGCAGGCCGACGGCCGACTGGCCGAGGAGATCGTGCCGGTGACCGTGCCGGCCGGCAAGCGGGACACGAAGCTGGTCGAGGCCGACGAGCACCCCCGGGAGACCTCCCTGGAGAAGCTGGCCGCCCTGCCCACCCCGTTCCGCGAGGGCGGCACGGTGACCGCCGGCAACTCCTCCGGCGTCAACGACGGCGCGGTGGCCCTGCTGGTCGCGTCGGCGGCGGCCGTCGAGCGGTACGGCCTCACCCCGCTGGCCCGGGTGACCGGGTCGGCGGCGGCCGGCGTACCGCCGCGGATCATGGGCATCGGCCCGGTCCCGGCCACCCGCAAGCTGCTCGACCGGCAGGGCCTCGGCCTGGCCGACCTCGACGTGATCGAGCTGAACGAGGCGTTCGCCGCCCAGTCGGTGGCGGTGCTGCGCGAGCTGGGGCTGCCCGAGGACGCCGAGCACGTCAACCCGAACGGCGGCGCCATCGCGCTGGGCCACCCGCTCGGCGCCAGCGGCGCCCGGCTGGCCCTCACCGCCGCCCTGGAGCTGCGCCGGCGGGGCGGGCGGCGCGCCCTGGCGACCATGTGCATCGGCGTCGGGCAGGGCATCTCGCTGCTGCTGGAGTCGGCCGACTGACGCGAGCGGCCCCGGCAACCGTCGACAGTGGATATCCCGTTCCTGGGAGCGCGCGCATAGAGTGGTGTGGACCGCACCATGCCGCGGGGTCGGCCCGGCTGCCGGGCCACCCGCGGCGACGACCTGGGGGACCGAGCGAATGCAGACGCCGGACGGACTTCCCGCCGAGATCGACCTGACCCGGCCGAGCGCGGCCCGGGTCTATGACTACTTCCTCGGCGGCGCGCACAACTTCGAGATCGACCGGCAGCTCGCCGAGCAGATCGCCGCCATGACGCCGAACCTGGCGGCCACCATGCGCTCCGGGCGCGAGTTCCTGCGCCGGGCCGTCCGGGTGCTGCTCGACGCCGGCATCGACCAGTTCCTCGACGTCGGCTCCGGGATTCCCACCGTCGGCAACGTGCACGAGGTCGCCCAGGCGGCCAACCCCGAGGCCCGGATCGTGTACGTCGACATCGACCCGGTCGCCGTGGCACACAGCCGGGAACTGCTCGCCGGCAACGACCGGGCCACCGCGATCCTGGCCGACCTGCGGGAGCCGAAGCTGATCCTGGACCAGGCCCGGGCCAGCGGCCTGATCGACTTCGACCGCCCGGTCGGCATCCTGCTCGCCGGGGTGGTGCACTTCATCCGCGACGAGGACCGGCCGGGGGACATCCTGGCCACCCTGCGGGCCGCCGCGGCACCCGGCAGCTTCCTGGTCATCTCGCACTCGACCTTCGAGGACCAGCCGCAGGAGATGCTCGACGCGCAGCGGCTGTCGGCGCGCACCGCCACCGAGATCACGCTGCGCTCGCGGGCCGAGATCACCGGCTACTTCGGCGACTGGACGGTCCTCGACCCGGGGGTCGTGCACATGCCGCTCTGGCGGCCCGACTCGCCGTCCGACGTGGACGAGCACCCCGAGCGGTTCGGTGCGTTCGGCGGCGTCGCCCGGCACGACCGCACCGCCGGCTGAGCCGACATGCGCGCCCCGGACCCCGACGGGGGCGACGTCAGCCGGCCGGGCGCCGCGGCGTACGCCGCCGAGTGGGCCCGGGCGGTGCGGCGCATCGGTTTCGTGCCGTTGAGCGCGGCCGAGACCGAGCGGCTGCTGCTGGCACACACCGTCCGTCTCGGCCGGGCCCTGCTCGCCCCGGCGTTCTCCGCCCAGCCGGCGGAGGACGTCGGGCGGGCCCTGGTCGAGGCGCACCTCACCGAGCCCGGGGTGCTCGACTGGTCGGTGCAGGCGCTCGGTGACCGCCTCCTGCCCTGGGTGCTGCCCACCCTGGTGGAGGCGCCCGAGGTGCGGGAGCGGATCGCCGCCATGCAGGGCGCGTTCGCCGCCGGCTTCAGCCGGGCGCTGCGCGACCGGGTGTTCAGCCAGCAGGAGCGGATCGCCCGCTCGGCCTGGCAGGCCAGGGACGCGGTGGAGCAGGCGCTGCGCGACAGCGAGGCCCGGTTCCGCGCGGTGTTCACCGGGGCGGCCATCGGCATCGGCATCGCCGGGGTGGACGGGCGGATCATCGAGGTCAACCAGTCGTTCGCGGACATGCTCGGCTACACGATGGCCGAGCTGCGCGAGATCACCGTGGACGGGCTGTTCCACCCCGACGACGCCGCCGGCATGTGGGAGCTCTACCAGGAGCTCATCGAGGGCAAGCGGGACAGCGCCCGGGTGGAGAAGCGCTACCACCGCAAGGACGGCAGCGTGGTCTGGACCGACCTCGCCGTCTCGCTGATCCGCCACGACGACGGCCGCCCCCGGTTCACCGTGGCGATGATCGAGGACATCACCGAGCGCTACCAGCTCCAGCAGCGGCTGCGCTTCCAGGCGCTGCACGACCCGCTCACCGGCCTGCCCAACCGGACGCTCTTCTTCGACACGCTCGGCCAGCTCTTCGACACCGCCGAGCCGGAGCAGCGGGTCGGGCTCTGCTTCATCGACCTGGACGGCTTCAAGGCGATCAACGACAGCCTCGGCCACGACCTCGGCGACCGGCTGCTCAAGGTGATCGCCCGGCGGCTGGCCGACTGCGCGTCCGGCCGCGGCCACCTGGTGGCCCGGATGGGCGGCGACGAGTTCGTCATCCTGGTCGACTCCGGCGGCGGCCTCGACGACGCGGTGGAGGTGGCCGAGCTGGCCCTGGCCGCGGTCTCCGCCCCGGTGCACGTCGGCGACCAGCAGCTCGCCGTCTCGGCGAGCATCGGCATCGTCGAGTGCCCGGCCGCCGAGACCAGCGTGTCCGACCTCATGAAGGCCGCCGACACCACGCTCTACTGGGCCAAGGCCGAGGGGCGGGGCCGCTGGGCCGTCTACGACCCGGAGCGCAGCGCCGCCGACATCGCCCGCTCCGCGCTGGCCGCCAACCTGCCCGCCGCGCTGGACCGGGGCGAGTTCGTGCTGCACTACCAGCCGATCGTCTCGCTGCTCGACGGCTCGATGGTGGCGGTCGAGGCGCTGGTCCGCTGGCAGCACCCGGAGCTGGGGCTGATCGGCCCGGACCGGTTCATCGGGCTGGCCGAGGAGACCGGCCTCATCGTCCGGCTCGGCGCCTGGGTGCTCCGGCAGGCGTGCCGGGACGCGGAGAGCTGGCGGCGGGCGTACCCGGAGGCGCAGCTGGTGGTCAGCGTGAACCTGGCCGCCCGGCAGGCCGACGACCCGGCCATCGTGGAGACCGTCGCCGAGGCGTTGCAGCGCACCGGGCTCCCCGCCGAGCTGCTGCAACTGGAGCTGACCGAGAGCGCCGTGATGGGCACCGCCGGGGAGCCGTTGCGCGCCCTGCACCAGCTCGCCGACCTCGGGATCCGGCTGGCCATCGACGACTTCGGCACCGGCTACTCGAACCTCGCGTACCTGCGGCGGCTGCCGATCCAGTGCCTGAAGCTGGCCGGCCCGTTCGTCGAGGGAATCCGGGCCGACGGGGCGGACGCGGTCGCCGACCACCGCGACGAGCGGATCGTGGACGCGCTGGTCCGGCTGGCCCATGCGCTGGAGCTGTGGGTCACCGCCGAGGCGGTGGAGACCGAGGTGCAGGCCGAGCGGCTGCGGTCGCTGCGCTGCGACACCGGGCAGGGCCGCTGGTTCGGCCCACCGATGCCCGCCGCCGACATCCGCGCCCGGCTGGCCGCCGCGGCGGCACCCCGCCGGGACGCCTTCGGTGGCGCGGAGTTGCCCGCCCATCTGCCGGAACAGCGAGCCGAGCGGGCGCAGGCCCGCGCCGCAGGGGAGGAGACGCGGTGAGCCTCAGCGACTCGCAGGCCGTGGTGTCCGTGGTGGCCGCGCTGGCCATCGTCGCCGGCCTGGCCGGGGTGGTGGTGCCCGGGCTGCCGGCGCTGCCCCTCTGCTGGGGCGGCGTGCTGGTCTGGGCGCTCTTCGGCGACGCCGGCCCGGGCCGTTGGGCGGTGCTGGCCGCCGCCACCGTGGTCGCCCTCGGCGGCGTCGTCGTCAAGTACCTCTGGCCGGGGCGGAACCTGAAGCGGACCGGCGTGCCCACCACGTCGCTGCTGGCCGGCGGGCTGCTCGGCCTGGTCGGCTTCTTCGTCATCCCGGTGGTCGGCCTGCCGATCGGCTTCATCGGCGGGATCTGGGGCGCCGAACGGCTGCGGCTGGGCAGCAACCAGCTCGCCTGGCCGGCCACCGTGCAGGCGCTCAAGGCGGCCGGGCTGTCCATGCTGGTCGAGTTCGGGGCCGGCCTGGTCATCGCCGTGCTCTGGGTGGCCGGGCTGCTGTTCGCCTGAAGCCGGCGGTGGGCCTGCGGCTATGCCCCGCCGCTGCCGTGGTGCAGCCACTGCCGCAGGTCCGGCGGGGCCAGTGCGGCCAGCCGGCGCTGGTAGTGGGCCTCGTCGGCCTCGGTGAGGAGCTGCCGCCACTGTCCTGAGGAGCCGCTGCGGAAGAAGCGGTCGTTGTCGGAGAAGAGGCCGAGCCCTTCGTCCGGCGCGAGCTGACCTGCCCGCCGCCGCATGTCACCGAAGGTTGCCGCACGGACCAGTTCCGGCCAGCGCGATTCGGGCACGTCGACACCGAGTCGGGCGGCGACCAGCCGCATCTGACCGGCCAGGTCCCGGGAGAGGTCGGCGTAGTGCAGCAGCACCACCTGGCTGTCGTCGCGGCGCGACCAGGCGTCGGCCAGGTGCCAGACGGTCTCACGCAGGTCCTGGTCGATCCACTCCAGCACCCGGAGCCGCGGGTCACTCGGGCGGGGCTGCCGGGGCCCCTCCTGTTCCGGTCCGGCCACGGCGAAGAGGCGGGCGAGGACCGAGCCGTCCAGGTTGGCCCGGTGGTGGCTCATCGACACGGCGACGTCGCGCGGGTCGCGCCCCACCACCACGTACGTCACGCCGGGCGCGGGGGGCAGGCCGTCGAGTGGGGTGTGCGTCTTGATGACGCGCCGGTGGGTCTGCCGGTCCAAGGTCGCCCGCACCTCCTCGATCGGGCGTAGCCGCATGTCGAGCCAGGGCGAGAGGGCGGTGAGCGGGGCGGGCAGCTCGGGGGTGCCGATGACCAGCAGCGCGCAGATCATCTGCGCCCAGGTCGTACCGCACTTGGACGGGGTGCTCACCACGATGTCGTCCGGCCGGAACGCGAAACCGTCCCACCGGCTGCTGTCGGTGAGGCCCGTGCGGTAACGGGCACGCGGGGCGGTCATCGCCGCACGGTAGCGGAGGAAGCGGCGGCGTGGGGCGTCCGAGGTGCGGCGAACCGCCGCACGGAAGTGAGAGAGAGGTGGACGCCCCGCGCCGCCGCGGGCCGGGCGTTGCCGAGCGCCCGGCGGTGGCCCGTCGCGATCGGGCCTGGTCACGGGCTCAAGGATGCCCCGGAACGGTCGGGCGCGGCAACGCAATTAGCCGTGCCGGCCGTGAGATTCCCACGGCTGCCGTATTGACCGCCTTGATCGACGGGATCACACTTTGCCCACTCGCAACGGGGAACCCACCTCGAGGAGGTGTGCAGTGGCCACGACGCCCGCGCCGACCGCCGAGCAACCGATGGACGACGACGCCCGACGACTCGCCGAACTCGGCTACAAGCAGGAACTCCACCGCAAGTGGAGCGGCTTCTCCAACTTCGCCATCTCGTTCTCGATCATCTCGATCCTGGCCGGCTGCTTCACCACCTTCGGCCAGGCCTGGAACAACGGCGGTCCGGTCGCCATCTCCTGGGGCTGGCCGCTGATCTCGCTGTTCATCCTGATCATCGGCTTCTGCATGGCCGAACTGGTCTCGGCCTACCCGACCGCCGGCGGGATCTACTGGTGGGCCGCCACCATGGGACGGCCGGTGCACGGCTGGTTCACCGGCTGGCTCAACCTCATCGGCCTGGTGGCGGTGACCGCCTCGGTCGACTACGGCTGCGCCACCTTCCTCAACCTCACCCTCTCCGCGCTCTTCGACGGCTGGGCCGGCACCGCGCACCAGACCTTCGGGCTGTTCGTGGTGATCCTCGCCCTGCACGGGCTCATCAACATCTACGGGCACCACGTCATCGACGTACTCCAGAACGTCTCGGTCTGGTGGCACGTGGCCGGCGCGGCCGCCGTGGTGCTCATCCTGGTCCTGGTCCCGGACGACCACCAGAGCTTCAAGTTCGTCTTCACCGAGCGGTTCAACAACTCCGGCTTCGGCGACGGCGACACCGGCGGGCTCACGTTCTGGTTCTACGTGCTGCCGCTGGGCTTCCTGCTCACCCAGTACACGATCACCGGCTTCGACGCCTGTGCCCACGTCTCCGAGGAGACCCGGGGCGCCTCGAAGGCCGCCGCCCAGGGCCTCTGGCGGTCGATCTTCTATTCGGCGGTGGGCGGCTGGATCCTGCTGCTCGCCTTCCTGTTCGCGGCCACCGACGTGGACGCGATCAACTCCGCGGGCGGCTTCTCCGGGGCGATCTTCGAGTCCGCGCTGACCCCGTTCTTCTTCAAGGCCGTCATCATCATCTCCACCATCGGCCAGTTCTTCTGCGGGATGAGCTGTGTGACCTCGATGTCCCGGATGGCGTACGCGTTCAGCCGGGACCGCGCGGTCCCGGGCTGGCGGCTCTGGTCCCGCGTGGACCGCAACGGCACCCCGGTCAACGCCATCATCGCGGCCACCCTGGCCGGGCTGGTGCTCACCCTGCCCGCGCTCTACCAGAAGGCCGGCGTGCCGGTCGCCTTCTACGCCGTGGTCTCGGTCGCGGTGATCGGGCTGTACCTGTCCTTCCTCATCCCGATCTTCCTGCGGCTGCGGATGGGGGACCGGTTCGTGCCGGGACCGTGGACGCTGGGCCGCAGGTACAAGCTGCTCGGCTGGATCGCGGTGATCGAGATCGCGATCATCTCCGTCTACTTCGTGCTGCCCATCGTGCCGGCCGGTGTGCCCGGCAACGCGGAGTTCAGCTGGACCGCGGTGAACTACGCGCCGCTCGCCATCGGCGGGGTGCTGCTCGGGGTGGCCATCTGGTGGTACGCCTCGGCCCGGAAGTGGTTCACCGGCCCCCGCCGTACCGTGGACGTTCCGGCGCAGCGCCCCGCCGCGGACGCCGCACCCGCCGACGAGCCGGCCTGAACCGCCCTCCTCGCCGGCGCCGGCTCACCCGGCGCCGGCGAGGAACGCCGAGCGTGGGGCCGGCTAACCGATCAGGAATCAAGAAGCGACCAGGATGCCCTCGGGCCTAGCCTTTTGCCAGGCAGCCGGCAGGACGCCGAGCTGAACAGCGAAGAAGGAGCCCGAGAATGTCCGCGAAGAACGCCACGACCGTGCCCGATGGTTTCAGCGCCGAGGAGCGCGCCGCCATGAAGGAGCGCGCCGCCGAGCTGCGCGCCGAGGGCAAGAAGGGCGCCAAGAAGGCCGACGACCTCCAGGCGGTGCTCGACCGGATCGCGCAGATGGCGCCGGACGACCGTGCGCTCGCCGAGCGCGTGCACGCGACGGTGACCGCAGCCGCCCCGCAGCTGTCGCCGAAGACCTGGTACGGGATGCCCGCCTACGCGAACGCCGACGGCAAGATCGTTTTCTTCTTCCAGGACTCGGGCAAGTTCAACTACCGCTACTCGACCCTGGGCTTCCAGGACCCGGCCAACCTCGACGACGGGGACATGTGGCCGGTCGCGTACGCGCTCCAGAAGTGGAGCCCCGCCGTGGAGAAGAAGATCGTCACGCTTGTGAAGGCCGCGGTCTCCTGACCGTCGCGGGCAACCGCGAGCCCTCCCGGCATCTATTGTGCGGGCATGTCGATCAACGACCGGGATCTGGTCATCGAGGCGGCGGCAGCCGGGGCCGCGGTCGTGCGCTCGCACTACGGGGCGTCGCTGACACGCTTCGAGAAGTCCGCGGGAGACTTCGCCACGACGGCCGACATCGAGGCGGAGAAGGCGATCCTCGACGTCCTGCGGGCGGCCCGGCCGGACGACCTGCTGCTGGCGGAGGAGAGCGGGCGCACGGGCATCGGCGGGAACGGACGCACCTGGCTGGTCGACCCGCTGTGCGGGACGTTGAACTACGCCGTACGGAACATGCTGGTCTCGGTCAACGTCGCGTTGCGCACCGGAACGCAGGTCGTCGTGGCGGCGTCGGCGGACCCGTTCGCCGACGAGGTGTTCTGGACCGACGGCGCCGGCGCCAACGTGCGTCGCGGCGGCGTGGACGAGCAACTCGCTCCGTCGGCCGAGTCGACGCTGGTGGACGTCAACCTCGATCCACCGTTCCCCAACGAACGGGTCTTCCGGGCCGCCCGGTTACTTGCCGACCAAGGATTCATCGAGCGGTTCCGCCCCCGTGTCGTCTCCACCACCCTGGCGGTGGCCTGGGTGGCCGCCGGCCGGCGCGCCGCCTACGTGACCGATGGCCACCTGCGCGACAGCGTCCACTTCGCGGCCGGCATCGCCCTCTGTGAGGCGGCCGGCTGTGTGGTGACCGGGATCGACGGCCAGCCCCCGCACACCGGGGCGGGCGGTCTCGTCGTGGCCGCCGACGAGCAGACCCACGCCGCCCTGTTGGCCCTTGTCGAGAGCCAGCGTGCCGGACAGGGCTGAGTCCTGTCCGGGGATCCCCGGCGACGGCGTGGAGCAGCCCTTGGCCGGCGGGCGTCTGACCTCTGGCGTGGTCCGCGTCGGTGACACGGTGCGTCGCCCGGCTTCGCCCGCGTCAGGTTTCGTGGCGCGGCTGCTGGCCCATCTCGCCGGAAAGGGCTTCGACGGCTGCCCTCGGCATCTGGGGTGGGACCAGCTCGGTCGCGACATGTTGTCGTTCGTGCCCGGCCATGTTCCGCCACGATGGCAGCGCTTCACCGACGACCAGGTGTGTCGAGCAGCGAGATTGCTACGACGACTGCACGACGCCACCCGGGACCTCGCGCCGGCACTCGGCGGTGAGGTGATCTGTCATCACGACCCTGGCCCGAACAACACGGTGTTCCGGGACGGACAACCGATCGCGTTCATCGACTTCGACCTCGCGGCGCCCGGCGACCCGTTGGAAGACGTGAGCTATCTGGCGTGGTCCTGGTGCGTCTCGTCACGGCCGGACCGGGGGCCGGCGACGGAACAGGGCCGCCAGGTGCGGGCTCTGGCCGACGCCTACGGTCTGGGTCCGGCCGACCGCGACCGCCTTCCAGCCGCGATCGGCGAGCGGTTACGCCGCAACGAGGCGTTCTGGCGGGACGTCCAGGGCGACACAGCTGCATCGGTCCCTCGCGCGCGCTCTGCCGAACTGGTCGCGTGGACCCGACGCGAACTCGCCTTCATCGAGACCAACCATGCTCGCCCTCACCGGGCACATGGGCTACCGCCCGGCGTGGGAGTGCGGGCGCTGCGGCGAGCCGTGGCCCTGCCCGACCTTCCGTTCGATTCCCCGGCAGCGGCTCGACCCGGCGGCGCTCATCCCGGTCATGTCGTTCCTCCTCCGCGGCGCCATCCGGGATCTGCGTGGACGTCCCGAGGGGCCGGAGCCGCCGGAGATCGTGCAGCGGTTCCTCTGGTTCATGCCGCTGACCGACTCCGAGGCCCGGGCGGTCGCCCGCCGGCTGCGGTGATGGGCCGCCGGGTGATCCCGCACGTCCCGATGCGCCCGCTCTGGCGGTGCCGCAACTGTGGCGCGGAGTGGCCGTGCCAGCCGGCCCGGCTGTCGCTGCTCGTCGAGTACCGGGGAAACCGGACGGCGCTGCTGCTCTATCTCGGCGCGCTGATGAGCGAGGCCGCGGAGCAACTCGCCCAGCTCAACCCGGATCACGTCCCGGACCTTCATCACCGCTTCCTCGGCTGGGCGCGGGCCCGCGGCTGATCCGCTCCGCGGCGTCGGCCGAACGCGTTTGCCACGGTGTCCGGAACGGGCATTGACGGTGATCCGGTTCTGCCAGTAGACCTTGGTGATGGAGGCGCGCCGATGAGGAAAGCTCCGCTCACGCTGGAACAGTTGCGCGTCGCGGTCGCCGAGGGCGAGATCGACACGGTGGTGCTCGCGCTGACCGACATGCAGGGCCGCCTCCAGGGCAAACGGTTCCACGCCCGCTACTTCCTGGACCAGGTGGTCGCGCACGGCAGCGAGGGCTGCAACTACCTGCTGGCCGTGGACGTCGACATGAACACCGTCGACGGGTACGCCATGTCGAGCTGGGAACGCGGCTACGGCGACTTCGCCATGCGGCCCGACCTGGACACCCTGCGCCGGGTGCCCTGGCAGCCCGGCACCGCGATGCTCCTGGCCGACCTGGAGTGGCTGGACGGCTCCGGCCCGGTGGTCGCGTCGCCCCGGCAGATCCTGCGCCGCCAGCTCGACCGGCTGGCCGCCCACGGGCTGACCGCGTACGCCGGCACCGAGCTGGAGTTCGTGCTGTTCCGCGACTCGTACGAGGAGGCGTGGCGGCGCGGCTACCGCGACCTGACCCCGGCCAACCAGTACAACGTGGACTACTCGCTGCTCGGCACCGCGCGGGTCGAGCCGCTGCTGCGCCGGATCCGCAACCAGATGGCCGGCGCGGGGCTGGTCCCGGAGAGCGCCAAGGGCGAGTGCAACCTCGGGCAGCACGAGATCGCGTTCCGCTACGACGAGGCGGTGGCCTGCGCCGACCACCACGTCATCTACAAGAACGGGGCGAAGGAGATCGCCGCCCAGGAGGGCATGTCGATCACCTTCATGGCGAAGCCGAACGCGCGGGAGGGCAACTCCTGCCACATCCACTTCTCGCTGCGCGGCGCCGACGGCCGCTCGGCCATGCTCGGCGACGGGCCGGCGCACCTGTCGACCACCGGGCAGCGGGTGCTGGCCGGGCTGCTCGCCACCATGCGCGAGTTCAGCCTCCTCTTCGCGCCCAACATCAACTCCTACAAGCGCTACCAGCCGGGCTCGTTCGCCCCGACCGCGTTGCGCTGGGGCACCGACAACCGCACCTGCGCGCTGCGGTTGGTCGGGCACGGCCAGGGGATGCGGGTGGAGAACCGGGTGCCGGGCGCCGACGTCAACCCGTACCTGGCGATCGCCGCGCTGGTGGCCGGCGCGGTGCACGGCATCGAGCGGGAGCTGGAGCTGGGCGAGGAGTGCGGCGGCAACGCGTACGACGACGGGGACGCCGAGCGGGTGCCCGGGACGCTCCGGGACGCCCTCACCCTCTGGGAGTCCTCGGCGACGGCGAAGGACGCCTTCGGGGACGAGGTGGTCGCCCACTACGCCAACAACGCGCGGGTGGAGTTGGCCGCCTTCGACGCCGCCGTCACCGACTGGGAGCTGGTCCGTGGCTTCGAGCGCCTCTGACCTTGCGCTCCCCGTCGGCCAGGAGAAGGGTGGGGCGCGTGACTCAGGTGATCAACCCGGCGACCGGTGAGCCGCTGCGCGAGGTGCCGGCCACCTCGCTCGACGAGACCGACGCGGCGATCGAGCGGGCGGCGGCCGCCTTCGAGACGTGGCGGGCGGTGGGGCCGGGGGACCGGGCGCGGTTGTTGCGGCGGTTCGCGGCCGTGGTCGACGCGCACCGGGAGGAGCTGGCGCTGCTGGAGGTGCGCAACGCCGGGCACACCATCGGCAACGCGCGCTGGGAGGCCGGCAACGTCCGGGACGTGCTGGACTACTACGCGGGCGCGCCGGAGCGGCTGACCGGCCACCAGATCCCGGTGCCCGGCGGGCTCGACGTCACCTTCCACGAGCCGCTCGGCGTGGTCGGGGTGATCGTGCCGTGGAACTTCCCGATGCCGATCGCCGGGTGGGGCTTCGCCCCGGCGCTCGCCGCCGGCAACACGGTGGTGCTCAAGCCGGCCGAGCTGACCCCGCTGACCGCGCTGCGCCTGGCGGAGCTGGCCCTCGACGCCGGCCTGCCGGAGGGCGTGTTCACCGTGCTGCCCGGCCAGGGGAGCGTGGTGGGCGAGCGGTTCGTCACCCACCCGGCGGTCCGCAAGGTCTGCTTCACCGGCTCCACCGAGGTCGGCACCCGGATCATGGCCGGCTGCGCCGCCCAGGTGAAGCGGGTGACGCTGGAGCTGGGCGGCAAGTCCGCCAACCTGGTCTTCGCCGACGCCGACCTGGCGAAGGCGGCGGCCAGCGCGCCGGCCGCGGTCTTCGACAACGCCGGCCAGGACTGCTGCGCACGCTCCCGGATCCTGGTTCAGCGATCGGTGTACGACCGCTTCCTCGAACTGCTCGAACCGGCCGTGCGGGCGTTCCGGGTCGAGGACCCGGCCGCCGAGAGCGCCGAGATGGGCCCGCTGATCTCCGCCGGGCACCGGGACCGGGTCGCCGGATACGTGGACGGGGCGAAGGTCGCCTTCACCGGCGCCCGCCCCGACGGCGCCGGTTTCTGGTACGCCCCGACCGTGCTGCTCGCCGACTCCCCGGCCGACCGGCACTGGCGGGAGGAGATCTTCGGCCCGGTGGTCTCGGTGCTCGCGTTCGACGACGAGGCGGACGCGATCCGCCTGGCCAACGACACCGAATACGGCCTCTCCGGCTCGATCTGGACGCGGGACGTGGGGCGCGCGGTCCGGGTGGCCCGGGCGGTCGAGTCGGGCAACCTGAGCGTCAACTCGCACTCCTCGGTGCGCTACTGGACCCCGTTCGGCGGGATGAAGCGCTCCGGCCTCGGCCGGGAGCTGGGCCCGGACGCGCTGCACGCCTTCACCGACGTCAAGAACGTGTTCATCAGCACGGAGGAGTGAGATGCAGGGACGGCTTCAGGACCGGGTCGCCGTGGTGACCGGGGCAGGTAGCGGCATCGGCCTGGCCACGGTGCGGCGGTTCGCCGCCGAGGGGGCCCGGGTGGTCTGCGTGGACATCGACGCCGAGGCGGGCAAGCGGGCCGCCGACGAGGTGGCCGGCGAGTTCGTGGCCGCCGACGTGGCCGACGAGGCGGCGGTGCGCGACCTCTTCGACGGGGTGGCCGAGCGGCACGGCCGGGTGGACGTGGCGTTCAACAACGCCGGCATCTCGCCCCCCGACGACGACTCGATCCTGGAGACCGGGCTGGACGCCTGGGAGCGGGTGCTGCGGGTCAACACCACGAGCGTCTACCTCTGCTGCAAGTACGCCATCCCGCACATGCGGCGGCAGGGCAAGGGCTCGATCATCAACACCGCCTCGTTCGTGGCGCTCATGGGGGCGGCGACGTCGCAGATCGCGTACACGGCGAGCAAGGGCGGGGTGCTGGCGATGACGCGGGAGCTGGGCGTGCAGTTCGCCCGGGAGGGCATCCGGGTCAACGCGCTCTGCCCCGGCCCGGTCGCCACCCCGCTGCTGCTGGAGCTGTTCGCCAAGGACCCGGAGCGGGCCGCCCGCCGCCTCGTCCACGTGCCGATGGGCCGGTTCGGCAACCCCGAGGAGATCGCCGCCGCGGTGGCCTTCCTGGCCAGCGACGACGCCTCCTTCATGACCGCCGCGCAGTTCGTGGTGGACGGCGGGATCACCGGCGCGTACGTGACACCGCTGTGAGCGCGAGGAGTGAGCCGGGGTTGCGAGCCCCGCAGCCGCGAACGGAGCCAGCTCAGTGAGTCGGCCGGTGATCGGCGTCACCGCGTACGTCGAGCCGGCCGGCTGGGCGGTGTGGCGGGACGTGCCGGCGGCGCTGGTGCCGCAGGCGTACGTCCGGGCCGTGACGGCGGCCGGCGGCCGGGCCGTGGTCCTGCCGCCGGACGACACCGACGCCGACGTGCTGCGGGTGCTCGACGGGCTGCTGCTGGCCGGCGGCGCCGACGTCGGCCCGGAGCGGTACGGCCGGCCGCCCGACCCGCGCACCGAGAGCCGCCCGGACCGGGACGCCGGGGAGCTGGCGCTGCTGACCGCCGCGCTCGCCGCCGACCTGCCGGTGCTCGGGGTGTGCCGGGGCATGCAGCTGCTCGCCGTGGCCTACGGCGGGACGCTGCACCAGCACCTGCCGGACGTCGTCGGGCACGACCGCCACCGCCCGGCCCCCGGGGTGTACGGGTCGCATCCCGTCCGGTTCGCCGACGGCAGCCTGGCCGGGGCCGTGATGGCCGGCGTGGACGAGGTCAACTCGTACCACCATCAGGGCGTGGCCGACCCGGGCGGCCTGGCCGTGACCGGGTGGGCCGACGACGGGGTGGTGGAGGCCGTGGAGGATCCGGCCCGGCGCTTCCTGCTCGGCGTGCAGTGGCACCCGGAGAACGAGGCCGATCCCCGGCCGGTGGCCGCGCTGGTCCGCGCGGCGGCCGGCGCCGCACCGGCCGGCCCCGCCCGACTCGCCCCGGGCCGCCGGTTGCGTCAGGATGAGGCGTAGGTAACCAGCGTCCGACCGGCGACATGCGTTACGTTGCTCCTCCGTCCGGGTAGTAGGCGGGGACGACCGGCGTGCTCGCGCCGGTCGTCGTGGACATTGGCCGAAGCGGGAGGCTGCATGGGCTCGGCCCAGGGGGGCGGGGACGTCGATCGTTCGTCCTCGGGGACCGGGGAGGCGAAACTCTCTCCACTGCTGACCGCGGCGTTCGCCGCCGGCGGCGAGATGGGCGAGCGGTTGCGCGGCTTCGACTGGTCCACCACCCCGCTCGGCGCCCCGCACCGCTGGCCCCCCGCGCTCAGCCACGCGGTCAGCACCATGCTCTCCTCGCGCGCCCAGATGGTCGTGTTCTGGGGCCCGGACCACCTGGCCTTCTACAACGACGCCTACCGGCCCACCATCGGCGACAAGCACCCGGCGGTGCTCGGCCAGTCCGCCCGCCGGCACTGGGCCGAGACCTGGGACGTGCTCGGGCCGCTGCTCGACGGGGTGCGCCGCACCGGCGTGCCGTACCGCGGCGAGAACCACCCCTTCGTGCTCGACCGGCACGGCTTCCTGGAGGACGTCTACTTCGACATCTCGTACGACCCGATCCGGGACGCCGACGGCAGCGTGAGCGGGGTGTTCTGCTTCGTCAACGAGACCACCGGCCGGGTCGTCGGCGAGCGCCGGCTGCGCGCCCTGGCCGAGCTGGGCACCGAGCTCGCCGACGTGCCCAGCACCGTGGAGCTGGGCCGGGCCGTCGCCCAGGTGCTCGACGGGCACCGGGCCGACGTGCCGTTCAGCGCCGTCTGGCTGCACGACGAGGACGGGGTCCCGGCGCTGGCCGGCTGCGCCGGGGTGAACCCGGCCACGCTCGCCGGCGGGCCCCCACGCCCCGCCGGCGCCCCGGCGGCGCCCCGCTGGGTCTCCACCGCCGAGCTGCTCGGCGCGGTGCCGCCGGACGCCGCCGACCAGGCTCTGCTGCTGCCGCTCACGGCGACCAACGAGCTGGCCGGCGTGCTGCTGCTCGGGGTCGCCCGCCGGCTGCCCTTCACCGAGGACTACCGCCACTTCGCCGACCTGGTCGCCGCCCAGGTCTCCCGGGCCGTCGGCAAGCAGCGGGCGTACGAGCAGGAGCGGGCCCGGGCCGCCGAGCTGGCCGCCCTCGACCGCGCCAAGACCAACTTCTTCGCCAACGTGAGTCACGAGTTCCGCACCCCGCTCACCCTGGTGCTCGGGCCGTTGGAGGATCTGCTCGCCGACCGCGACCTGCCCGACCCGTACCTCGACCGGCTGGCCATGATGCACCGCAACGCGCTGCGGCTGCTCAAGCTGGTCAACACCGTGCTCGACTTCTCCCGGCTGGAGTCCGGCCGGCTGGCCGCCCGCTACCAGCCCACCGATCTGGCCGACTACACCGCCCGGCTGGCCAGCACCTTCCGCTCGGTCACCGAGCGGGCCGGGCTGCGCCTGGTGGTGGACTGCCCGCCGTTGCCCGCGCCGGTCTACGTCGACCGGGACATGTGGGAGAAGATCGTCCTCAACCTGGTGTCGAACGCGGTCAAGTTCACCTTCGAGGGCGAGATCCGCGTCCGGGTCCGCGCCCGTGACGGCCTCGCCGTGCTGGAGGTGGCCGACACCGGCGTCGGCATCGCGCCGGCGGAGCTGCCGCAGGTGTTCGAGCGGTTCCACCGGGTGCCGGGCGCCCGCTCCCGCACCCACGAGGGCACCGGCATCGGCCTCGCCCTGGTCCGCGAGCTGGTCGAGATGCACGGCGGCACGGTCGAGGCGCACAGCGTCGTCGACCGGGGGAGCGCCTTCACGGTGCGGCTGCCGTTCGGGTACGCGCACCTGCCCGCCGACCGGGTGGCCGCCCTCGCCCCGGTGCCGCTGAGCGAGCCCGAGCAGGCCCGGCTCTACGTCGCCGAGACGGCGCTCTGGACCGACGAGGTGGCCCGGCCGGGCGGGCTGCCGGAGCCGGTCGGCGTGCCGGGCGGATCGGGCCGGGTCCTGGTCGCCGACGACAACGCCGACCTGCGGGAGCACGTGAGCCGGCTGCTCTCCCCGGCGTACGAGGTGGTCACCGTGCCGGACGGCGTGGAGGCGCTGCGGCTGGCCGTCGACTCCCCGTTCGACCTGGTGCTGACCGACGTGATGATGCCCCGGCTGGACGGCTTCGGGCTGGTCACCGCGCTGCGCGCCAACCCGGTCACCCGGGGGGTGCCGATCGTGCTGCTCTCCGCCCGGGCCGGCGCCGCCGAGGAGGTCGCCGGGCTCGCGGTCGGCGCGGACGACTACCTCACCAAGCCGTTCTCCAGCCAGGAGCTGATCGCCCGGGTCCGGGCCAACGTCGAGCTGGGCCAGCTCCGCGGCCAGATCGTCCGCCGGCTGCGGGCGCTCGCCGACGCCGCCGTGGCGATCAACACCGCCCGGTCGACCGCCGAGGTGGTGCGGGTCGCCGCGCGGCACGCGCTCAGCCTGGCCGAGGCCGCCCGGGTGGTGGTCACCGCCACCGGCGCCCGCTACGAGGCGGACGGCGGCGGGGACGTCTCCGCCGAGCCCTCCATGGTGCTGCCGCTGACCGGCACCACCGACGAGCAGCTCGGCGAGCTGCGGGTCTGGCGCCGGGAGGGCGGCGGCACCGAGCAGGCGGCGCTCACCGAGCTGGCCCGGCTGGTCGGCGTGCGGCTGGAGAACGCGCAGCTCTACGAGGCCGAGCACCGGATCGCCACCACCCTCCAGCACAGCCTGCTGCCGCGTACCCTGCCGCAGCTCCCCGGCGCCGTGGTGGCCAGTCGCTACCTGCCGGGCAGCGCCGACGTCGAGGTCGGTGGCGACTGGTACGACGTGATCGGCGCCGCCGACGACGAGCTGGTGCTGGTGATCGGTGACGTGGTCGGCAAGGGGGTGCGGGCCGCCGCCGCGATGGGCCAGCTCCGCAACGCGCTGCGGGCGTACGTGCTGGAGGGCTACGACCCGGGCGAGGCGCTGACCCGGCTCAACCGGCTGGTCGGCTCCACCGAGGGCGGCTCGTTCGCCACCGTGGTCTGCCTCCGCTTCTCCCCGCGCACCGGCCGGCTCCGGTACGCCAGCGCGGGCCACCCCTCCCCGTTGCTGATCCGGGACGGAGACGCGATGTTCCTGCACGACCGGGCGCTCGGGCCGCCGGTCGGGGCGATCCCCGGCACGTCGTACCGGACCGTCGAGGGTGAGCTGGCCCCCGGCGGCCGGCTGCTGCTCTACACCGACGGGTTGATCGAGGACCGGCAGGCCGGTATCGACGCCGGGCTCGGCCAGCTCCGGGCGGACGCGGCGACCCCGGGCGAGCACGTGGCCGATCTGGTCGACGCGGTGGTCGAGCGGGTCGCCGGGCGGACCCGGCACGACGACGTGGCGGTGCTCGCGCTGGAGGCGACCGAGCTGAACCGCTTCGCGCTGCGGCTGCCGGCCGACCCGACCCGGCTCAGCGTGCTGCGCAAGCGGCTGGAGGACTTCCTCGTCGCCCACCACGTCGGCGAGACCGACCTGTTCGACCTCACGGTGGCCATCTCCGAGGCCGCCGCCAACGCCATCGAGCACCCGGTCGCCCCGGCCGAGCCGGCGATCGGCGTCGAGGTGACCATCGAGGACCGGACGGTCACGGCCACGATCCGCGACAGCGGCCGGTGGCGGGAGTCCAGCGGGTCGAGCTTCCGGGGGCGTGGCCTGGCGCTGATCCAGGCCCTCGGCGAGATGAGCGTGACCCGCACGGAGAACGGCACCGAGCTGGTCCTGCGCCGCCGGCTGGCGGACTGAGGCCGGGGCGGGCGGCGGGCTCTCAGGCCGGCGCCACCCAGTCCTGCTCGCCCAGGCCGGAGATCTCCAGCACCCGCCGGACCTGCCGGGACGGCAGCACGGTGAGCGTGCCGGGGAGCTGCTGGGCCAGCCGGACCACCGCGTGGATCGCGGCCGAGTCGAAGAAGGTCACCGACCGCAGGTCGAGCGTGACGTGCCGGGCGGACTCCCCGAGGACGGTCCGGTACATGGTGTCGGCGGTGGCCATGTCGACCTCGCCGGCCACCCGGACGCGCAGTTGATCACCGTCGAGCTCCGCGGTCGCGGAGAAGACGGGCGGTGCGCCCCCTTGATCCACGGAGCAACAATGGCACAGCGGTTGCGACGCGGCAACAACCTGGGCGAGCGGGCCGTGGCGGGGGTCACCAGGGGCCCGGCGATAGGCTGTCGGCATGACCGTCCGTGCGCCGCTGACCCCAGGCACGCTCTCCCCGTGGCGAGCGGTTCCCGCCCACATCCCGCGTCCCGAGTACGTGGGCAAGAAGCGGCCGCAGGAGTGGCGCGGGTCGCACGTGCAGACGCCGGAGACCATCGAGAAGATGCGGATCGCCGGCCGGCTCGCCGCCCAGGCCACCCAGCTCGCCGGGGAGCACTGCAAGCCGGGGGTGACCACCGACGAGATCGACAAGGTGGTCCACGAGTTCCTCTGCGACCACGACGCGTACCCCTCGACGCTGGGCTACAAGGGCTTCCCGAAGTCCTGCTGCACCAGCCTCAACGAGGTGATCTGCCACGGCATCCCGGACTCCACCGTGCTCCAGGACGGCGACATCATCAACGTCGACGTGACCGCGTACATCGGCGGGGTGCACGGCGACACCGACGCCACCTTCTGCGTGGGCGAGGTGAGCGAGGAGGCCCGCCTGCTCGTCGAGCGGACCCACCAGGCCATGATGCGTGGGATCAAGGCGGTCGCACCGGGCCGGCAGATCAACGTCATCGGCCGGGTCATCGAGTCGTACGCCAAGCGGTTCGGCTACGGCGTGGTCCGCGACTTCACCGGCCACGGCATCGGCGAGTCCTTCCACAGCGGCCTCTACGTGCCGCACTACGACAGCCCGCGCCCCACGGACGTGATGGAGCCCGGCATGACCTTCACCATCGAGCCGATGATCACCCTCGGCACCCACCAGTACGACATGTGGGACGACGGCTGGACGGTGGTCACCAAGGACCGCCGGTGGACGGCGCAGTTCGAGCACACCATCGTCGTGACCGACGACGGCTACGAGATCCTGACCCTGCCGTGACCGACACCCCGGCGGCGCTGCGCGAGGCGCACCACGCGGACGTGTCCGGCGGCTGGCTCCGGCCCGCGGTGTTCGGGGCGATGGACGGGCTGGTCACCAACATCGCGCTGATCGCCGGCGTCGGCGGCGGCGGGGTCTCCCCGCGCAGTGTCGTCCTCACCGGGGCGGCCGGTCTGGTGGCCGGCGCCATCTCGATGGGGCTGGGCGAGTACACCAGCGTCCGCTCGGCCAACGAGCAGGTGGCCGCCGAGGTGGCCAAGGAGCGGCGCGAGCTGGAACGGCACCCCGAGGCGGAGGCCCGCGAGCTGGCCGACGCGTGGGTGGCCCGGGGGTTGCCCCGGGACCTGGCCACGCAGGTCGCCGAGGCGGTCCGGCGCAACCCGGAGGAGGCGCTGCGGGTGCACGTCCGGGAGGAGTTGGGCGTCGACCCCGACGAGCAGCCCAGCCCGTGGGCGGCGGCGGTCTCCTCGTTCCTCTGCTTCTCGGTCGGCGCGCTGGTGCCGCTGATCACCTACCTGCTCGGCTTCACCAGCCTGGCGCTGGCGCTCGGCGTCGGCGGGGTGGGGCTCTTCGTGGCGGGCGCCATCGTGGCCCGGTTCACCAACCGCCCCTGGTGGGTCGGCGGGCTGCGGCAGCTGCTGCTCGGCGCCCTCGCGGCCGGCGCCACCTACCTGGTGGGCGCACTGATCGGAATCCAGGGCGGGATCGGCTGACGAGCCTGGTGGGCGTCAGCGTCGAATCGGCATCCAGGGCGGGATCGGCTGACGAGCCCGGCGGGCGTCAGCCGGCGAGCAGGTCGTCCACGGTGCCGTCGACCGGGCGGCCCCGCGCGGTCAGCTCCTCGGCCTGGCGGGCCAGCACCGTGCCCACCTCGGTCATGTCCGCCCCGGCCAGGCCCGTGCGCCGCACCGCGTCACCCGGGTCCCGGAAGTAGGTGCGGCTGAGCAGCCCCTGCACGGTGGCCGCGGCCAGCCGGGCCTCGCCGAGCATGAGCAGCGCCTGGTCGGTCTCGTACCATTCGGCCAGCCGCAGCGCCCGGGCGTGCGCCGCGCTGCCCCGGTACCACGCCTGCCGGGCCGCGGCGGTGAACTCGGCGGGCCGGGCCCGGGCCAGCCGGGCCAGGTGCTCGTCGCGGAGGGTCCGCAGCCAGCCGGTCGGGTCGTGCAGGGCGCGGGTGGTGACGTACCGGTCGGCGGTGAGCGGCCAGAGCGCGGTGATCGCCGTGGCCTGCCGCAGGTAGTCGTCGGCGCCGGCCACGGTGAGGTCGACCAGCACACCGTCCACCCGGCGGGTGGCCGGCGACGGCCCGCCGCCCGGCCGGTAGGTGACCACGAGCAGACCCACCTCGCCGTTGCCGCCGCCGTCGTCGTCGCCGTGCGCGAGCGGGCCGTGCACCGCGACCGCGAGGACGTCCGCGGGGAACCGGCGCAGCGCCGCGTCGCTCACCCGCTCGGCGACCCGCCACCGGGGATCGTCCAGATACCGGTCGGTGTCCAGCTCGGCGCCGCTGGCGTCCACGGTCCACCTCCGTTCCGCGCGCGGGCCGCCCGGCGGTGGCCCGGCGCGCGTCGACCGACCACCACCCTAGCCAGCCGGACCGGCCCCGCCGGCTCGCCGCGCCCGTGCCTCAGGCAGCCGGCTCGCCCACCGGGACCAGCCGGAACACCCGGATCTCCCGGCCGCCGGCCCGTTCCACGTACGTGCGGTAGGCCGGCCACTCGGCGACCAGCCGGGTGAACAGCCGCTCCCGCTCCTCGCCGCTGATCGGCTCGGCGCGCACCGGGACCCGGCGACCCTTGACGTCGATCTCGGCGGCCGGCTGGGCGAGCAGGTTCAGCGACCAGGCGGGCTGGTGCTGCTGCCCCCAGTTCGAGCCGATCACCACGTACGCGTCGCCGTCCGGCACGTAGAGCAGGGGATTGCTGCGCGGCTTGCCGGAGCGGCGGCCGGTGGTGGTGAGCACGAGCGAGGGCACCAGCCCGAAGGCGACCACCCGGCCCTTCGTCAGCCGGCCGACCAGCCGGTCGGCGGGAACGAGCAGGCGCATGGTGGCGGCGAACCACTTCTGGTGACCGAGACGACGGGTGAGGGACTGCACGGCGGACACCCGCCCAGTGTGCCGGCCGCACCCCGCCCGCGACACCCCCCGACCGGTCGGAGCGGATCGAGCGCCGTCAGTCCAACCGGCGCTCCACCGGCAGCCGGGACCGGGTGAGCAGGGCCGCCCCGACCATGGCCACCACCGGCACCACCACGAGCACGGTCAGCGTCGACCCGGGCACCACCAGCGGGTACGGCGGCTCCACCGGCCAGGACTGCGCGTACCGCCGGTTGAGCGAGACCAGGATGATGGCCGCCGAGCCGAGGCCGGCCAGGATGCCGAGCACCGAGCCCAGCCCGGCGATCACCCCGGCCTGGCAGAGCGACAGCACCCGGCGTACCCGGGGATCGGCGCCGACCGCGGCGAGGGTGGACAGGTCCCGGCGGCCCTCGGCGGCGGCGAGGCCGGTCGCCACCGCGGCCGCGCCCAGGGTGATCACGCCAGCCGCGCCGGCCAGCAGGAGCAGCAGCGGGCGCTGGTCGGACGGCGGCTCGGCGGCCGCCACCTGGACCGCCAGCGGGGCGACCCCGCTCAGTTCGGCGGCCAGCCGGTCCCGCTGGCGAGCGGTGGGCGGCTCCGCGGTGTCGACCAGGTAGCCCAGCGGCGCGGCGGCCAGGCCGAGCGTGGCCGCCGCCGCGGGGGAGAGCACCAGCCGGTCCACCGGGAGGCCGCCGCGTAGCACGTACCCGGGCAGCGTGCCGTCGGCCGTCGGGGCGGTCGTTCCGTGGCTGACCTCCACGCGGACCCGGCCGTCCACCAGCTGCCGGGGGTCGGTGACCACCACCCCGCCGGCCTGGAGGGTCCGGCGGGCCGCGGCCACCTCCCCGGCCGGGGCGCCGGTGAGCGTGGGCAGCCCCGTCCCGTCGTCCACCAGGGCCGGCAGGTAGAGGTCGCTCGGCTCGCGGAACGGCCGCACGCAGCGCGGGTCGGTCCGCGCCGCGGCGTGCCCGGGTTCGACGGGGTCGTACGGGCAGCGCTGCTCGGGCGGGCGCACCGCGGTGGCGACGCAGTAGTCCTCCGGGGTCGCCTGCCGGGCGCACTCCGCGGCGGCGACCGGCACCACCGTGGCGCCCGGCAGGACCGCCCGGACCCGCTCCGCCACCTCGTCCGCGGTGGGCAGCGCGCCGGTGGTCCGCCCGTCGGTGCGCTGGAGCAGCACGTGGCCCGGGGGCAGGCCGGGCTGCCAGGCCGCCCGTTGCCGGGCGTCGTCGCTGGCCACGTAGACGCCCAGGGCCACGCTGCCGGCCACCGCCGCCATCACGGCGGAGATGGCGGGCGCGGCCGACGAGCGGTTGCGGCTGGCGTCGCGCAGCGCCAGCCGGGGCGCCAGCGGCAGCAGCCGGCCGGCCCGGGCCAGGACGCCGATCAGCGTCGGGGTGCAGAAGACCAGCCCCAGCTCGCCCAGGACCACCCCGGCCAGGACGCCGGTCGGGGCCGTCCGGGTGGCGCCGAACGCGGCCACGGCGGCGCCGGCCACGGTGAGCAGCGCCCCGAGCACCAGCCAGCGGCGGCGTGGCCGGGGCGGCTCGCGCCGGCCGGCCAGCCCGGCGACCACGTCCTGCCGGGCCGCCGCCCAGGCCGGGGCGAGCGCGGCCAGCACCCCGGCCAGCACCGCCACCACGGCGATCGCCGCCAGCGCCGCCGGGAAGACCCGGTACGCGCCGAGGCGCTGCTGGAGCAGGTACTGCTCGACCAGTGGCCGCCCGGCGAGCGCCGCGCCGGTGCCCAGCAGCAGGCCGACCACCGCCCCGCCCGCGCCGAGCACCACCCCGTCGGCGAGCACGATCCGGCGCAGGTGCGCGGCGTCCCCGCCGGCCACCGCGACGAGGGCGAGGTCCCGCCGCCGGCGGCGTACGCCCACCGCGAAGGCCGGGCCGACCAGCAGCACCACCTCCAGGAGGCCGAGCCCGCCGACCAGCACCACGTTGCCGGTCTCCTCGGCGTCGGGCAGGTCGGGGCCGGCGCCGATCTCCTCCCGGCCGGCCAGCGGGTTCCGGGCGGCCACCAGGACGCCCCGGGCGTTCAGCCGGTCGACCAGCGCCCCGTCCAGCGGCCCCGGCAGGTCGACCAGCCAGCTCTCGTCCCCGGCGCCGAGCGGCCCGGGCGGCAGCTCCGGCCGGAGCGCCACCACCTCGCCCAGGTTGTCCGGGAACTCCACCACCCCGACCACCCGGTAGGTCGTGCCCTCGACCGTCCGCACCGGCGCGTCGAGCCGGACGTCCAGCCGGCGCAACGCGGCCCGGCTGACCGCGATCTCGTCCTGGCGGGTGGGCCGCCGGCCCTCGCGCAGGGTGGCCAGCGGCCGGCTGATCGGGTCGGTCAGGTCGACGGCGCGGGCGTCGAACGAGACGTTCTTCGCGTCGATCCGCACCTCGAAGGGCACCCACCGGCGCAGCCGGGTGAGGCGGGTGCCGGCGGGCAGCAGCGCCCGCAGTTCGTCGGTCGTCGCCGGTCGGGTCCGGAACACCGGATCGCCCTCGACCGGCCAGGATCCCTCGCCCCAGGCGTCCTGGACGATCGGGCTCAGCTCGCTCCAGCGCAGCTCCGCGTCGGCGCCGCCCAGTCGCCGGTCCACCTGCTCGGCCCGGGTCAGCTCGGCCATGTCGTAGCTCGCCGCCGCGAAGCTCAGCCCGAGCACCGGCAGCGCGATCATCGCCAGCACCAGCGCCGTACGCCGGCGGGCCCGCCGGGCCTCCCGCCGCGCGATCCGCAGCGCGGCCCGCCACGACCCGAGCGTGGCGACGAGCCGGCCCCGGTTCACCGACCGCTGCCGCTGAGCAGGTGCTCGACGCCGACGAGCGGGGCCGTCGAGTCGACCAGCACCCCGTCGCGCAGGAAGACCACCCGGTCGGCCCAGCCGGCGTGCCGCGCCTCGTGCGTGACCAGCACCCCGGCCGCGCCGGCGTCGACCCGGCGGCGCAGCAGGTGCAGCACCGCCTCGCCGGCCTGCGAGTCGAGCGCGCCGGTGGGCTCGTCGGCGAGGACCAGGCGGCGCTCGCCGACCAGGGCGCGGGCGATCGCCACCCGCTGCTGCTGGCCGCCGGACATCTGGTCGGGGAACCGGTCCGCCAGCCCGGCCACGTCCACCTCGGCGAGCGCGGCCAGGGCGAGCCGGCGGGCCGCCCGGACGCCGGCGCCGTCCAGTTCCAGGGGGAGCGCCACGTTCTCCACCGCGGTGAGGCTGCCGAGCAGGTTCAGGTCCTGGAAGACGTACCCGATCCGGCGGCGGCGCAGCCGGGCCAGGTCGCGGGCGGGCAGGCCGCCGAGGGCCTCCCCCTCGACCAGCACCTCGCCGCCGGTCGGCCGGTCCAGCCCGCCGGCCAGGGCGAGCAGGGTGGACTTGCCGGAGCCGGAGGGGCCCATGACCGCCACCAGTTCGCCGGCGGCCACGGTGAGGCTCACCCCGCGCAGCGCGTGCACGGCGGCCTCCCCGGCGCCGTGGGTCCGATGCACGGCCCGCAGTTCCAGCACCCCGTTGCTCGGCTCAACTCCTGGCGTCACCGGCGGGCCTCCTCGTCGGCCCGGTCCACCGCCTCCGGGTGGGTGGCCGGCCGGCTCGGCGCCGGGCGGTGGCGGACCAGGCTGGTCTCGCAGTGGTCGAGCCAGCGGACCTCGGCCTCGGCCTGGAAGATCATCGCGTCCAGCACCAGGCGCCAGGGCAGGTCCTCCGGCTTGTCACTGGCGTACTTCAACCGGGTGAACTCCTGGAGGGCCCGCATGGTGGCGCTGCGCTGGGTCTGCACGACCGCGCGGACGTCCACGCCGGGGGTGGTGAGGGCCAGGGCCAGCTTGATCGACAGCTCGTCGCGGGGCCGGTCGGACCGGCTGATCGGGGTGGCGAACCAGAGCGCCAGGTCCGCCCGCCCGGCGTCGGTGATCTCGTACGGCCGCTGCCCGGCCTCGCTCTCCGGCAGCGAGCGGACCAGGCCGTCGCGCTCCAGCCGGGCCAGCGTCGTGTACACCTGCCCGATGTTCAGCGGCCAGGTCGACCCGGTCGACTCCTCGAACGCCGAGCGGAGCTGGTAGCCGTACATCTGGCCGCGCTCGAGCAGGGCGAGCAGGCCGTGGCGGATGGACATGGCGTGGAGTATGCATACCTGGTATGCGGTCCGCAACCGCAGGGTTCCGGCGGGTGACCAGGGCCTCCGCTCAGGTCTGGCGGCCGGGGAACGGAACGGTGACCGGCGTCACCCCGGCGGTGCGCCGCCAGCGGGTGGCCCGCAGCGCGCAGTCGGTGAGCGCCGCGAGGGCCTTGTTCCGGTCCGCCCCGGTGGTGTGCGGCAGCGCCGCGCGCCAGTGGCCGGCGGTCCGCTCCTCGATCTCCACGGCCAGCTTGAGCGCGCTCGCCCGGTCGGTGACCGGGTAGGGCAGCGCGTAGCCGGCCCGGTCGGCGGGGACCTGACCGCCGCCGGAGCTGAGCTGGAGGATGAGGGCGTCCCGTCGGGACCGGTGGGCCGCCTCGGCGGCGCGAGCGGCGGAGCGGGCCGCCTCGGTCAGGTGCACGCCGATCACCCCGTACGCCCAGATCGCCGCGTACTCGGCGGCGAGCGCGTCGCCGAGGGCCTGGGCCGGGCCGCTGGTCGGGCTCACTTCAACGCCTCCACGTGGGTCGCCCGGGCCGCCGCGATCGAGCCGAGCAGCGCGGCCCGCTCGGCGGGCGCGGCGGCGCACGCCTTCGCGGCGTTGTCCCGCCCCTCCTGCTCGGCCTGCCGCAGCTCGCTACGGACCGTGTCCGGATCGGCGGGGGCCGCCGACGGGCCGGCGGCGGGGCTCCCGGACGGGGCCGGCCGCCCGATCACCTTGCGCAGCTCCTCGGCGTGCGCCCGGTGCGCGTCGGCGATGGCTGTGAGCCGCTCGGCCAGCGCCGGGACCGCGGTGGCGGCGGCCCGGTGGCGGGCCTCCAGCGCGGTGGCCTCGGCCGCGAGCGGCTCCAGCGGATCCGGGGGTCGTGACTCGTCGCCGCGGTCGAAAAGATCACAGCCGGTCAGCGGCACGGCCGTGCCGCCGAGCGCCAGCAGCGCCCCGGCGCGCAGCAGCATCCGCCGGGAATGTCCCGGTGCGCCCTGGTCCGTTGTTGTTCTGCCCGTGGCCACCGGACAAGTCAACACCATCTCCGGCGCGCTGTGGGCCAGTGGCGTCGGTGCGCCGCCCGGGCCGCCGCCCGCCCCGCGCGTTACGCTCTGCGCAGCCACCGGGCGCGGACGCCCCGGTGGCGTGCCGGCATGGCGGGCCGACCGGCCCGCCCGGGCAGCGACACGACCGGGCCCGCGGGGGTCCGTGGCAACAGCAGAGAGGTGCGCCGAATGACGCAGCGTGGCCGTGCCACCCGGCCGACGGGGCCCTCCGGGCGCCCCCGCCGGTCCGACGGCCCCCGTGGCGCGGACCGGGGCGGCGCACCCCGCAGCGACCTGAACGCCCGCAAGGCGCGGCTGCGCGAGGTGATCGAGCCGGTGGTCACCGCCAACGGCTACGACCTGGAGGACCTCTCGGTGTCCCGCGCCGGCCGCCGGCACGTGCTCCGGGTGATCGTGGACGCCGACGGCGGGATCAACCTCGACGCGGTCGCGGACGTCTCCCGGGCGGTCTCGGCGGCGCTGGACGCCGCCGAGGAGGCCGGCGGCGACATCGTGGCCGGCGAGTACCAGCTGGAGGTCAGCTCGCCCGGCGTGGACCGCCCGCTCACCCTGCCCCGGCACTGGCGGCGCAACGCCGGCCGGCTGGTCAAGGTGACGGTCCGCGGCCCCGAGGGGGACCGGCAGGTCACCGGCCGGATCGCCGCCGCCGACGACGAGCGCGTGGCGCTGGAGACCGACGCCGGTCGCGCCGAGCACCCGTACGCCGAGCTGGGGCCCGGCCGGGTCCAGGTGGAGTTCCACCGCCTGGACGAGGTGTCCGACGAGGACTTCGGTGACGACACCGACATCGACGACGACGAAGATCTGGAGGACGAGGAGAGGTGAACATCGACCTCGCGGCGCTGCGCGCCCTGGAGCGCGAGCGGGAGATCCCGTTCGACACGATCCTCGCGGCGATCGAGACCGCGCTGCTGACCGCCTACCGGCACACCGACGGCGCCGAGCCGCACGCCCGGGTGGAGATCGACCGCAAGACCGGGGCCGCCTCGGTGTACGCCCAGGAGGTGGACGCCGACGGCAGCGTGGTCCGGGAGTGGGACGACACCCCGCACGACTTCGGCCGGATCGCCGCCATGACCGCCAAGCAGGTGATCCTCCAGCGGCTGCGGGAGGCCACCGACGAGGTGCACTTCGGCGAGTACGTCGGCCGCGACGGCGACCTGGTCACCGGTGTGGTGCAGGCGCACGAGGCGCGGGCCGAGAAGGGCATCGTCAGCGTCGACCTGGGCAAGCTGGAGGGCGTCCTGCCCCAGTCCGAGCAGGTCCCCGGCGAGCGCTACGCGCACGGCGAGCGGATCCGCTGCGTCGTGGTGCACGTGGCCAAGGGAATGCGCGGTCCGCAGATCACGTTGTCCCGGTCGCACCCGGCGCTGGTGAAGAAGCTCTTCGCCCTGGAGGTCCCGGAGATCGCCGACGGCACCGTGGAGATCGGGGCCATCGCGCGTGAGGCAGGTCACCGCACGAAGATCGCGGTGCGCTCGACCGCCCCGGGGGTCAACGCCAAGGGCGCCTGCATCGGCCCGATGGGCCAGCGGGTCCGCGCGGTGATGAGCGAACTCCACGGCGAGAAGATCGACATCATCGACTGGTCGGACGACCCGGCCACCTTCGTCGGCAACGCGCTCTCGCCGGCCAAGGCGCTGCGGGTGGAGGTCGTCGACCTGGCCAGCCGGACCGCCCGGGTGACCGTCCCGGACTTCCAGCTCTCGCTGGCCATCGGGCGGGAAGGGCAGAATGCCCGGCTCGCTGCCCGGCTGACCGGTTGGCGGATCGACATCCGCTCCGACGCCGAGCAGAGCGGGGCGCCCGGCCGGGGCGGAGCTGATCACGTTCCCGAGGCGGGCGGCGCGATCTCGAACAGCTAGGGGTAGACTTCCTCCAGTGGCACGACGCGCGCTGCCGGAGCGCACCTGTGTGGGCTGCCGGAAGCGAGCGCCGGCCAGCGAGTTGCTGCGGATGGTCGCGGTCGGGGACGAGGCTGGTCATTACAGCCTCCGGCCTGATCCGGCCCGCAGACTGCCGGGTCGGGGAGCGAACATGCACCCGGATCCGGCCTGCTTCGCGCAGGCGGTGCGGCGCCGCGCCTTCGGGCGGGCACTGCGCATCACCGGGGTCCTCGACCACGGTCCGCTCGCGGAGCACGTTGACGCGCAAACCCCGACGACCGGTCAACCCGACCGGCCGAGGGTCGCTAGCAAGGTAGGACGACCGACATGAGCACACGATGAAGTCCCTGAAATGACCAGGCTTCAAGTGCACGAGTGAGGTCGCTGCGGGTGCTGCCCGCACGACCTCGGAGTGAGGAGTGCAGTGGCAGGAAAGGCCCGCGTACACGAGCTCGCCAAGGAGCTCGGGGTCGAGAGTAAGACCGTTCTCGCCAAGCTCAAGGAGATGGGCGAGTTCGTGAAGTCCGCGTCCAGCACCGTCGAGGCGCCCGTCGCCCGACGGCTGCGTGGCGCATTCGTCGCGTCCGCCGGTGGCACCTCGGCGCCGGCCGCCCCCCCGGCGGCCGCCCCGAGCCCGGCGGCGACCCCGACGCCGACCCCGACCCCGGGCGCCCCCCGGGTCTCGGCCAAGCCGATGCCGCCCCGGCGGCCGGCCGCGCCGACCCCTGGACCGAAGCCCAAGGGCCCGGTCCCCGGCCCGCCGCAGCCGGCGACCCCGGTCGCCAAGCCGGCGAGCGCGCACGACATCGAGGTGGCGGCCGCCGAGGCGCGCGCCGCTGCCCTCAAGGCTGAGCAGGAGGCCGCGGTCAAGGCCGCGCAGGCCGCCCGCCAGCAGCAGCGGGAGAACGTCCGCCGCGAGCCCCCGACCGAGGGTGGTCCCCGTCCGGGGCCGCGTCCGGGTCCGAACGCGGCGCCGCCGCGTCCGGGTGCCCCGGGCGCCGGCCGTCCCGGTGGCCCGACCCCGGGCCCGGGTGCGCGGCCGGGCGGTCGTCCGCCGGCGCGCGGCGCCGGCAACAACCCGTTCGGCATCCAGGGTGGCCAGCAGCAGCGGCCCCCGGCCGCCGGTGCCGGCGGTCCCCGGCCGAGCCCGGCGGGCATGCCGCCGCGGCCCAGCCCGGCGTCCATGCCGCCCCGGCCCAGCCCGGCCTCCATGCCGAGCCAGCGGCCGACCACGGGTCGTCCCGGCGGTCCCGGTGGCGGTCGTGGTGGCCCCGGTGGCGGCGCTGGCCGTCCCGGTGGCGGCGGCGGTGGTTTCCGCGGCGGTCCCGGTGGCGGTGGCGGCGGCGGTGGTTTCCGCGGCGGTCCCGGTGGCGGTGGCGGCGGCGGTGGCTACCGCGGCGGTCCCGGCGGCGGCGGTGGTGCTCCCGGTGGCGGTTTCCGCCCGGGTGCCCCGGCCGGCGGCGGTGGCCGTCCGGGTGGTGGCGGTCGTGGCCGTGGCGGCGGCGCCGCGGGTGCCTTCGGGCGTCCCGGTGGCCGGCCGACCCGCGGTCGCAAGTCGAAGAAGCAGCGCAGACAGGAGTTCGACAACCTGTCGGCCCCGACCATGTCCTCGGGTGCTCCCCGGGGCCAGGGTCAGGTCGTCCGGCTGTCCCGTGGCGCCTCGCTGTCGGACTTCGCCGACAAGATCAACGCCAACCCGGGTTCGCTGGTCCAGGAGATGTTCAACCTGGGCGAGATGGTGACCGCGACCCAGTCCTGCTCCGACGACACCCTGCTGCTGCTGGGTGAGCACCTCGGCTTCGACGTGCAGATCGTCAGCCCGGAGGACGAGGACCGCGAGCTGCTCGCGCAGTTCAACATCGACCTCGACGCCGAGGTCGCGGCGGAGCGCCTGGTCAGCCGTGCGCCGGTGGTGACCGTCATGGGTCACGTCGACCACGGTAAGACCAAGCTGCTCGACGCGATCCGCAAGGCGAACGTCGTGGCCGGCGAGGCGGGTGGCATCACCCAGCACATCGGCGCCTACCAGGTCCACGTCCCGCACGAGGGCGAGGACCGCGCGGTGACCTTCATCGACACCCCGGGTCACGAGGCGTTCACCGCCATGCGTGCCCGTGGTGCCCAGGTGACGGACATCGTGATCCTGGTGGTGGCGGCCGACGACGGCGTGATGCCGCAGACCATCGAGGCGCTCAACCACGCCAAGGCGGCGGACGTGCCGATCGTGGTCGCGGTCAACAAGGTCGACAAGCCGGAGGCGAACCCGGACAAGGTCCGCCAGCAGCTGACCGAGTACGGCCTGGTCGCCGAGGAGTACGGCGGCGAGACCATGTTCGTCAACGTGGCGGCCAAGCCCGGCATCGGCATCGAGGAGCTTCTCGAGGCCGTGCTGCTGACCGCCGACGCGTCGCTGGAGCTGACCGCTCCGATCGACGGGCCGGCGCAGGGTGTCGCCATCGAGGCGCACCTGGACAAGGGCCGTGGTGCGGTGGCGACCGTGCTGGTGCAGAAGGGCACGCTCCGGGCCGGCGACTCGATCGTCGCCGGTGGAGCGCACGGCCGGGTCCGCGCCATGCTGGACGAGAACGGCAAGCCGGTCGACGAGGCCGGGCCGGCGCGTCCGGTCATGGTGCTGGGTCTGACCACGGTGCCGGGTGCGGGTGACACCTTCCTGGCCGCCGAGGACGACCGGACCGTGCGGCAGATCGCCGAGCAGCGGCAGGCGCGACGGCGGGCGGCGGCATTCGCCAACTCCCGTGGCCGGGCCACCCTCGAGACGCTCATGGAGCAGCTCAAGGAGGGCGAGAAGACCTCGCTCAACCTGGTGCTCAAGGGCGACGTCTCCGGTTCCGTGGAGGCCCTCGAGGACGCGCTGTTCAACCTCGACATCCCGGAGGAGGTCCAGCTTCGGATCATCCACCGGGGCGTGGGTGCGATCACCGAGAGCGACGTCATGCTCGCGAGCGCCTCGTCCGAGGCGGTCACGATCATCGGCTTCAACGTGCGGGCCGCCAACAAGGTCCGCGAGATCGCCGACCGCGAGGGCGTGGAGATCCGGTACTACACGGTCATCTACCAGGCCATCGAGGAGATCGACGCCGCGCTCAAGGGTCTGCTCAAGCCGGAGTACGAGGAGGTCGAGCTGGGCACCGCGGAGATCCGCGACGTCTTCCGCTCGTCCAAGATCGGCAACATCTCCGGCTGTATCGTCCGGTCCGGCCTCATCCGCCGCAACGCCAAGGCGCGGCTGCTGCGGGACGGGGCGGTCGTGGCGGACAACCTCACGATCAGCTCCCTGAAGCGGTTCAAGGACGACGCGACCGAGGTCCGCGAAGGCTTCGAGTGTGGTCTGACGCTGGGCGGTTTCAACAACGTCCAGGTCGGCGACATCATCGAGACCTTCGAGATGCGGGAGAAGCCGCGCGCCTGAGCGGTGTGAACGACGGCGACGGCCGGGGCCTGCGGGTCCCGGCCGTCGCCGTTTCCGCAGGCTGCGAGAATCTCGGGCGTGCTCAGGTACGCGCTGCTCCTCGCCCCCTCCGCCAACCGCGTCTACGCCGACGCCGCCGGCCGGCTGGCCCGCGCCGAGCTGACCGTGTTCGCCGGGTCGGGGGTGCTCGACGCGCCGCCGCTTGACGCGGCGGTGGAACGCATCGGCGGGGTGGAGTACCTGACCTTCGCCGCCCCGGAACCCGGCCTCGGCACCCGGGACCTGGCCCACCTGGCCAACCTGTCGGCGGCGTACGCGCTCTTCGAGCGGGTGGATGACGGCCTGCTCCGGCCGGTGCCGCTGCACCCCCTCGCCCGGTACGACTCCGACCTCATCACCATCCCCAAGTACGCCGGCAAGACCAACGAGCAGTTCACCCGGCTGCTGCTCAACGTCACCCTGCTGGCGTCGGCCTCGGCGCCCCGGATGCTGGACGGGCCGGTCGTGGTGCTCGACCCGCTCTGCGGCCGGGGCACCACCCTCAACCAGGCGCTCATGTACGGGTACGACGGCATCGGCGTGGAACACGACGGCAAGGACGTCGACGCGTACGCGGCGTTCCTGCGTACCTGGCTGCGCCGCAAGCGGCTCAAGCACACCGCCGAGATGGTGCCGGTGCGGCGGGACCGGAAGCTCGTGGCCCGGCGGTTCGAGGCGGTGATCGCACCGTCCCGGGACGCGCACCGGGCCGGGGCGACCCAGCGGGTCACCGTGCTCCACGCCGACACCACCCGGGCCCGCGAGGCGCTCCGGCCCCGCTGCGCCGACGTGATCGTGACCGACGCCCCGTACGGGGTGGCGCACGGCAGCCGCACCGACGCGGGGCTCTCCCGCAGCCCGCTGGACCTGCTCGGCGCCGCCGTGCCGGTCTGGCGGGAGCTGCTGCGCCCGGGCGGGGCGCTGGGGCTGTCCTGGAACACCCACGTGGCCCCGCGGGCGGCGGCCGAGGCGGTGCTGGCCGACGCCGGCCTGCGCGTTGTGGACGGGCCCGGCTGGCGGGACCTCTCACACCGGGTTGACCAGGCGATCGAGCGGGACGTGCTGGTGGCCGTCGCGCCCCACGACTAAAACGGGTGACCGGGGCGGCGCTCCTGCCGTACCGTTGCTCGCCGTGTACACCGGAACCGCGCAATTCGACCTGTTGCTCCCGGGGGACTCCCGGTCTCTGAAGGCCAAGCGGTCGTACGTCCGGCCGATCGTCGCGGCGCTCCGCCGGTTCGAGGTGTCCGTCGCCGAGGTCGGGGCGCTCGACCTGCACGGCCGGGCCCAGATCGGGGTGGCCGTGGTGGCCGCCGAGCCGGCGCACGTCCGCGAGGTGCTCGACTCCTGCGAGCGGCTGGTGGCCGCCCGTCCGGAGACCGAGCTGCTGTCGGTCCGCCGTCGCCTGCACGGCGAGGAGGACTGAGCGGACCCTCGCCGCCGGCACGGGCGGCCCTGCGCGGGGGCGGCGATCGCGCGGGTAATGTTCGGGATGTTGGGCGGTCGGACCCGGCGGCGCCCGTGCCGTCCGTCTCCGGCCGACGGCTCCCGGTGGCGGGGCGTCAGTCGCGCCGGGCCGGAGCCGTCGTAGCAGGCACGAAGCCCTGGAGGTGGGGGACATGACGGATCCGGCCAAGGTACGCCGGCACGCGGAGCGCATCCGTGAACTGGTCGCGTCGGTGGTGCGGAGCCAGATCAAGGACCCCCGGCTCGGGATGATCACCATCACCGACGCCCGGATCACCGCCGATCTCCGCGACGCCACCGTCTTCTACACCGTGCTCGGCGACGCGGCGGCCCAGGCCAGCACCGCGGCCGCGCTGGAGAGCGCCAAGGGCATGCTCCGCAGCACCGTCGGCAAGGCGCTCGGGCTGCGCCACTCGCCGACCCTGACCTTCGTCCTCGACGACGTGCAGGACCAGGTCAAGCACATCGACGACCTGCTGGCGGCGGCCCGCAACGCCGACGCCGAGGTCCAGCGCCTGGCCGCCAAGGCCCAGTACGCGGGCGAGCCCCAGCCGTACCGGGTGGAGGACGAGGACACCGACGAGGTCGAGGCCGCCGACACCGAGGACGACGAGCCGCGCGGCGGCGACCGCCGGTGACCGGTTCCGCCGCGGGCGGGCCGCCGGCCGGTGCCGGCCCGACCGACACCGACTGGGCGGCCGCCGTCGCGGCGGTACGCGGGCTCCCCGCCACGGCGCGGGTGCTGCTCATCTGCCACGTCAACCCGGACGGCGACGCCCTGGGCAGCATGCTCGGCTTCGGGTTGGGCCTGCGCCGGCTCGGCGTACGCCAACTCCAGGCGACCTTCCCCGGCCCGCCGGAGGTGCCCGAGCCGTTCCGCTGGCTGCCCGGATCCGACCTGCTCGTGGCGCAGGACGACGCGTACCCGGATCCGGACCTGGTGATCTGCTTCGACGCGGCGAGCGAGTCCCGGCTGGGCGACCTGGTCGACCGGCTGGACAAGGCGGGCACCGCGCTGGTGCTGGACCACCACGCCTCGAACACCGGGTTCGGCGGCATCCACCTCGTGGACCCGCACGCGGCGGCCACCTCGGTGGTCGCGCTCGGCCTGCTGGACCGGCTCGGGGTGGCGCTGGACGCGGAGATCGCGGCCTGCCTCTACGTGGCCCTGAGCACCGACACCGGCTCGTTCCGCTTCGAGGCCACCACGCCGGCCGTGCACGAGCTGGCGGCCCGGCTGCTGGCCACCGGGATCCGGCCGGGGGAGATCTCCCGGCGGATCTTCGACACCCGGCCCTTCGGCGCGGTCCGCCTCTTCGGCGAGGTGCTGGGCCGGGCCCGGCTGGAGCCGGCGGCCGCCGCCGGGCACGGGCTGGTCTGGACCTACGCCACCCGCGACGACCTGGCCCGGCACGACCAGCCGGCGTACGTGCTGGAGGCCCTGATCGACTCGGTGCGCTGCACCGCCGAGGCGGACGTGAGCTGCGTGGTCAAGCAGGCCGGCGACGCCGAGTGGGCGGTCTCGCTGCGCAGCAAGGGCGCGGTCGACGTGAGCCGGGTGGCCACGGTGCTCGGCGGCGGCGGCCACCGGTTCGCGGCCGGGTTCACCGGACGGGGCACGGTCGACGAGGTGGTCGAGCGCATCCGCGCCGAGCTGTCCGGCGCCCTGCTGCCCGCCTGACCCACCCCGGTTCGGGGTCGGAACCGGGGATTACTCCGGGGCGTGCCGGTCTTCCCGCGCTCCGTGACGCTGGGGACAATCGGGTGATGGATCACCCCCGTGAGCTCACCGTCGAGGCGCCCCGGGCCTGGGACCGCCCGGTCGTCTCCGTGCCGGTGCTGATCTGCCTCTCGCTGGTCGGCGGGCAGCTGCCGTCCTTCTCCGCGGCGGCCAACCTGTACACCCTGGGCACCGGCGGGGCGTTGATCTGGGTCGGTCTGAGCAACCGGGTGCCGCCCCGGCGGCCGGCGCCGCGACGGTTGCCGCCCGGCGCGCTCTGGTGGCTGCTGCCGGTCACCGTGTTCGGGGTGTTCGAGGGGGCCACGTTCGTGCTGTCGGTGGGGGACGAGTTCCCCACCTTCTCCCGGTTGGCCGACCCGCTGCTGGAGGAGCATCTGGTCCGCTCGGCGGCCTGGTTCGCCTGGCTGACCGCGTTCTGGGGGCTGGTCCGCCGATGATGCGCGCCCTGGCGATCGGCGGCTTCCTGGCCGCGCTGCTGCTCTTCGCGGCCGTCGAGTGGGCCGCCCGGCGGGAGGGCTCCCGGATCCCGTCCCTGGCCGACGTCTGCGCCTTCGTGATGCGGTACGAGGTCGGCCCGGTACCGGTGGGCCGGATCGGCCTGTTCGGGTTCTGGTGGTGGCTGGGCTGGCACTTCCTGGCCCGCTGAACGGCCGCCCGTCCCGTTCCCGGCTGTCCGTATCGCGGGAACAGTGGGCAGCATCTGGAAAGTGAACGTTAATTTGGGTGGGGGCCGGCGCTTCGGCGCTGGTCATGGGCGGTGGTGCCACACCCGGTGCCCCCTCCCTCCAGGGTCAGACCGACCCGGGCTCACGCTGCCAGGGAGCCGCTCCGGTGATCCCGGACCGCTGCCGGCGCTCAGCAGACCGACGGCTTCACGTCGCGGCGCGGTGGACGCGCCGTGCGGGAGGGTCGGACGCCCCGTAGGGCCGCCGTGTGCCGGTGGTCCGCACCCTGGAAGGGAACTCCCATGGCGACCAAGCGCAAGCCGCAGACCGAGAACTCCACCGACGAGGCGCGCGAGCAGATGCGCCGCGCTCTGCAGACCTCGATGGACACCCGTCAGTGACGGTGGCCGCCCGGCGGTGACGCCGCACCAACGACGTCACCGCCGGCTGACCCCTCCCTCCCTTCCCGCGCCGCCGCCTTGATCATGAGGTTGGCGGCGTTCGTCGTCTCCGGAGCTGCCGCCAACTTCATGATCGACCGGGAGGGGCGGCCGGGCCGGTAAGTAGTGGGTGGGGTTGCGTACCTTACGGGAGCGTGCCAGGATCGGCGGCGATGAGTCAGACTGTCGCGCCTGCCGCTTCGTCCGCCACGGCCCGGCGGATCGCCGCGCTCGCCCTGCCGGCCCTCGTGGTGCTCGCCGCCGAGCCGCTCTACGTGCTTGTCGACACCGCCGTCGTCGGGCACCTGGGCCGGATTCCGCTCGCCGCGCTCGCCGTCGGCGGCACCGTGCTGACGCTGACCGCCTGGCTCGGCACCGTCGTCGCGTACGGCACCACGGGGCGGTCGGCCCGGCGGTTCGGCGCGGGGGATCGGGCCGCGGCCGTGGCCGAGGGCGTGCAGGCGTCCTGGCTCGCCCTGACCGTCGGCGTGCTGGTGGCGCTCGCCATCCAGGTCGGGGGCGGCTGGCTGGCCCGTACCCTCGTGGGCGGCCCCGGTGAGGTGGCCGACGCCGCCGCGACCTGGCTGCGGATCGCGGCGCTCGGCGCGCCCGGCCTGCTGCTCGCGGCGGCCGGCAACGGCTGGCTGCGCGGCATCCAGGACACCCGCCGGCCGCTGCTGTTCGTGCTCGGCCCCAACCTGCTCTCGGCGCTGCTCTGCCCGCTGCTGGTCTACCCGGCCGGGCTCGGCCTGGCCGGCTCGGCGGTGGCCAACGCCGTGGCGCAGACCATCTCGGGCGGCCTCTTCGCGGCGGCCCTGGTCCGCGAGCGGGTCCCGCTGCGCCCCCGGCCCCGGCTCATCGGCCAGCAGTTGGCGCTCAGCCGCGACCTGCTCATCCGGGGCGTCGCCTTCCAGGCCAGCTTCCTGTCGGCGACCGCCGTGGCGGCCCGGTTCGGCGCCGCCGCGGTCGGCGCGCACCAGATCGCCGTACAACTCTGGTTCTTCACCGCCCTGGTGCTCGACGCCCTGGCGATCGCCGCGCAGTCCCTGATCGGTGCGGCGCTCGGCGCCGGGGAGGCCGCCGCGGCGCGCGCGCTCGCCCGGCGGATCGCCCTGCTCGGCGGCCTCTGCGGCGTGGCGTTCGCGGTGCTCATCGCCGCTGGCGCCGGGCTGGTGCCGTCGTGGTTCAGCTCCGATCCGCAGGTGCGCGAGCAGGCCATGGTCGCCTGGCCCTGGTTCGTGGCGCTCCAGCCGATCGGCGGCGTGGTGTTCGCCCTCGACGGCGTGCTGATCGGCGCGGGGGACGTCCGCTACCTGCGCAACCTCACCATCGTGGCGGCGCTGGGCGGCTTCCTGCCGGCCATCTGGCTGGCCTACGGGCTCGACCTCGGGCTGGGCGGGATCTGGGCCGGGCTGACCCTGTTCGTGGTGCTCCGGCTGGTCGCCCTGCTGCTGCGGCTGCGCTCCGGCGGCTGGGCGGTGGTCGGCGCGGTCCGCTGACCGGCTTCGCCAGCCCTCGGCGCCGAGGGTCAGATCTCGTGTTGCCTGATCTTGTGGAACAGGTAGAGCGTGCCGACCACCAGGACGGTGGCCACGACGGCCACCACCACGAAGGACGCGATCGCGGAGACCACCGGGTGCCGCTCGCTGAACCGGGTGCGCCCCCGCCACGCCCAGAGCCGGCGCCGCGCCGCCGCCAGCGCCGGCACGCCGTCGACGAGGTCCGAGAGGCGGCGGCCGAGGGTGCGCCGCGGCGGCTCCGGGTTCCGCATCCAGTCGGGCAGGTCGACCCGGGGACGGTGCTGGTGCGACGGCGGGGTGGTGCTCATCCGGGACTCCTGGGGGCTACGAGGGGGGTTGCGGCAGTGTGCCGCACCGGAGCCTCCCGCGCGACCCCGCTCAGCAGGTGTCCGGGAGGTCCAGCGTCGCGGCGGGGTCGAAGACCGCGTCCAGGTCCGGGCCGTCGGAACTGTGGGTACCCAGGTTGAGCAGGCCCTTGTCGTACGCCGCGCAGTCGACGTTGGCGGCGTACGAGTTCGCGTCCTCGATCCAGAGCCCGGTCGAACTGCTCTCGACGTCGTCGGGATGCGGCACGCTCCAGACCACGGTGTCATGCACGACGACCAGCGCGTCGCCCGGCACCGTGCTGGTGGTGCGGAAGGCGTACGACCAGACGAAGTTGGTGGTCACCGCCAGGATGCGGATGCCCTCGTCGTCCTTTGTGGCGCGGTAGCTGATCCGACCCTGCACCCTGGGCTGGTCGGCGGTGAGCCGGGCGCCGGGCGCCACCCGGGTGGCGTACGCGGCGAAGGTGTCGGACGCGAAGGCCTTGCGCAGGCCGGCGCGGGCGTCCCGGGCGAACTGCCGGACCAGCGGCTCCGGGTCGTCGCCGGTCATGAACTGGCGGTCCAGCCGCGCGGTCACCAGGACCTTCCGCACCTTCGCCAGCGCTGCCGCCACCTGCTTCTCGGTGAACGGGCCGGTCCGCTTCGCGGCCGGCAGGACGATCCCCGCCTGCCCCTGCGGGAACCCGGCGGCCGGGGTGCCGTCGAAGGGGCCGGACGCCCGGGCTGGCGCCGCGGACGTGGCGGCCGGCGCGGCGGACGTGGGGGACGGTGCGCCGGCCGGCGGGCCGAACGTCGGGAACACCACCGGCCGCCCGCGCGCCGACGGCATCGACACCAGGACGGCCCCGCCGACCACCCCGACGAAGGCGAGCAGCAGCAGCGCCGTCACGCCGGTCAGCAGCGAGCCGGAGTGCCGGCCCCGCCAACTCCGGGGGCCGCCGTCGCGCCCCGGACCGGCCGCGCCGGGCGGCGGATGGCGCGGCCACTGCGGCGCCGCCGGCGGTCCGGGCCGGTGGCCGGGCGTGGGGGCGGGATGGCGCGGTGGTGTGGAGTCCGGCCGTTCGTCGGTCATCGCGGCCCCCCGAGTCAGGAGTGGGCGAGATGTCAGTGAGTGTCCCACCTTGTCGCCCGACGCGGTAGCCCTCGGCTCCCTCAGCAGGGCTGGAACGAGCCGGGACCGCCCAACCACGGGTACACCGCGAGGAAGCCCTCCGCGAGCCGGGAGCACTCCACGTTGCTGGTGCTCGCCTGCGCCGAGACCAGCCAGAGCCCTCGCTGCGCGGCGGGCAGCCCGTCCGACCGGGGGACCTGCCAGACGACCTCGTCGCGGATCGCCGCCAGACCCGCCTGGCCGGGCGTGGTGCGCGGCACGTCGAACGCGTACACCCAGACGTACGCGGTGGTGATCTCCAGCACCGGGACACCGTCCTCGGTCCTGGTGGCCCGGTAGCGGATCGTGCCCCGGGCCCTGATCTCCTCGGCCCCCTCACCGGAGCCGATCCGGGTGGCGTAGTGCACGAAGCTGTTGTCCTCGAAGTCGTGCGCCAACTGCTGGCGGGCGTCCGGCGCGAGGAGGGCCAGGAAGGGCTCCGGGTCGCCGACGAGCATGTTCAGATCGAGGCGGGCCGCCGCGAGCGCCTTGCGGACCTGGGTCAGGGCCGCGGCCACCTCCGTGGCGGTGAACGGTCCGGCAGCGGTGGCCCGGGGCAGCGTGAGCGACTTCTCGCCGACCGCGAAGTCAGCCGCGGCGCTCCCGGCGAAGAGGTCCCGCGGCTCGCCGACCTGGCTCAGCGGCACCGGAGACGGCGTGGGAGAGCCCGTCGTCCGGGCGGTGCCCGCCCGGACCCGGTCGACCGTGACGTGACCAAGCGTGGCCGTGGCGCCGAGGAGTGCCAGCGCGAGCAGTACGACAAAGGCGACGTGGCGCCTGCCGCGCTGCCGGGACCACGCAAGCCGGATGCGTTCCCCGCGGGTCAGCGGCGTCGCCGCGTCCTCGCCGGTCATCCAGCCCGGCAGCCGGACGGCCTCACCGCGGGTGGCGACGTCGTATCGGTTCGGCACCACCGGTGGGGTGGTCTCGTCCTCGGCGGTCATGTGGCATCCCTAGGTGTGTGTGGAGAGGTTGGCGGCGTGCCGGAACGGGGCCGACGTCGCGACCCCGTGCTGCGGGGGTGGGCTCAGCAGGTGTCCGGGATGTCGAGGGTGCGGTCGGGGTCGAAGACGGCCTCCGGGTCCGGGTCCCCCGGTCCGCCGTAGGTGGGGCTGCCCAGGTCCAGCAGGCCCTTGTCGTAGGCCGCGCAGTCGATGTTGGAGCTGTACGAGTCGGCCTTCTCGATCCAGAGCCCGTTGGAGCCGCTCCGCACGTCGCCGGGGTGCGGCACACTCCAGACGACCGTGTCGTGCACCACGACCACCCCGTCGCCGGGCAGCCCGCCGGTGGTGTGGAAGGCGTACGCCCAGACGAAGTTGCTGGTGATCTCCAGGATGCGGATGCCCTCGGCGTCCTTCGTGGCCTGGTAGCTGATCCGCCCCTTCACCCGCGGCGGGTCCGCGGTGATCCGTGCTCCGGGCGCCAGCCGGGTGGCGTAGGTGGCGAAGACGGCGGAGGTGAAGTCCTTGCGCAGGTCGGCTCGGGCGTCCGGCGCGAACTGCCGCAGCAGCCGGTCCGGATCCTTCGAGGTGATGAACGTCCGGTCCAGCCGGGCGGTCACCAGCGCCTTGCGGACCTTGGCCAACGCGGCGGCCACCTGCTTCTCCGTGAACGGCCCGGTCCGTTTCGCGGCGGGCAGGGCGATCCCCGCCGCCCCCTCCGGGAAGTCGGCGGCCGGCGTGCCGTCGAAGGCGCCGGCCGCCGGGGGTGGCGACGCCGACGTCACGGCCTGCTCGCCGATCGGCTGGCTGATCGTGGGGTACGCCGCCGGCCCTTCCGCCCAGCGCCGGACGCCCAGGTAGCCGCCCGTGGCGACCAGCCCGAAGAAGACGAGCGCCAGCAGGGCCGCGACGCCGCCGAGCAGCTTGCCCGAGTGGTCGGCCAGCCGGACGCGCCACCGGTCGGAGCGGTCCGGCTCGACGGCCGTGGCCGGCTGGCGGAGCCAGTCGGGGACGGTCCCCAGCCCGTCGTCGGGCGGGTACGGCTGGTCGGGACGGCCGGGTCGGGGGGCGGGTGCGTGCTCGGTCATCTCGGTTTCCCAGGTCTTGGGGCGGGTCGGCCGGGCGCCGGGGTCGAGCCGCGGTGGCTCGGGGGTGAGGTCGTCGCTGCCCGTCGTGCTTCCCGGCAGGACGCATGATCTTGACATCCGGCTCGATCAGGGCGGTATCCCCCGCAGGGCCGATCACGGCCGTCTGGCAGGCTTTGCGGTCGTGAGCACAGACGGTCTGATCGTGGTCGACAAGCCCGGCGGCATGACGTCGCACGACGTGGTGGCCCGGATCCGGCGGCTGGCCCGGACCCGACGGGTGGGGCACGGCGGCACGCTGGACCCGATGGCCACCGGCGTGCTGGTGATCGGGGTGGGCCGGGCCACCCGGCTGCTCACCTACGTGATCGGCGCCGGCAAGAGCTACACCGCGACGATCCGGCTCGGCCAGGCGACGGTCACCGACGACGCCGAGGGCGACGTGATCGCCAGCACCCCGGCCGGCGCGGTCACCGACGAGGCCATCCGCGCCGCGCTCGCCGCGCTCACCGGCGAGATCGACCAGGTGCCCAGCGCGGTCAGCGCCATCAAGATCGACGGGCAGCGGGCATACAAGCGGGTGCGCGAGGGCGAGAGCGTCGAGCTGCCCGCCCGGCGGGTCACCATCTCCCGGCTGGACGTGCTGGCGGTCCGCCGCGACACCCCGGACGTGGTGGACGTGGACGTGGACGTGACCTGCTCGTCGGGGACGTACATCCGGGCCATCGCCCGGGACGCGGGCCTGGCGCTCGGGGTCGGCGGCCACCTCACCGCGCTGCGCCGCACCGCGGTCGGCGGGTTCACCCTGGCCGAGGCGGCCACCCTCGACGCGCTGGAGCAGCGCGCGCCCGACGTGGTGAACCTGCCGCTGGACGCGGCCGCCGGCCGGTTCTTCCCGCGCCGGGAGGCCACGCCCGAGGAGGCCAAGGTGCTCTCCCACGGCGGGCCGCTGGACCCGGCCGGCATCGCCGGGCCGTACGCGGTCTTCGGCCCGGACGGCGGGCTGATCGCTATCGTCAGCGAGCGGGACGGCCGGGCCCGCGCGGAGATCGTGCTGGCCCCCGCCTGAACGGCGCGTGGGCGGACAGGGGAGGAGCGGCATGCAGCGGTGGCGGGGGTACGAGGCGGCGCCCGGCGGCTGGGGGCGTTCGGTGGTCACCATCGGCGTCTTCGACGGGGTGCACAAGGGCCACCAGGCCACCATCGGCCACGCCGTGGCGCGTGCCCGGGAGCTGGGCGTCAAGTCCGTGGTGGTGACGTTCGACCCGCACCCGGCCGAGGTGGTGCGCCCCGGCTCGCACCCGGCTGTGCTCACCGAGCCGGCCCGCAAGGCGGAGCTGATCGAGGCGCTCGGCGTCGACGTGCTCTGCGTGGTGCCGTTCACCCCGGAGTTCTCCCGGCTGCCGGCCGAGGCGTTCGTGCACGACATCCTGGTCGAGCACCTGCACGCCGCGCTCGTGGTGGTCGGCGCCAACTTCCGGTTCGGGCACCGGGCGGCCGGAGACGTGGCGCTGCTGGAGCGGCTGGGCCGCACCTTCGGCTTCGGCGTGGAGGGCGCCCCGCTGGTCGCGGAGGCGGGCACGGTCTTCTCCTCCACGTACATCCGCTCCTGCGTCGACGCGGGCGACGTGGCCGCGGCGGCCGCCGCGCTGGGCCGCCCGCACCGGGTCGAGGGTGTGGTGGTCCGCGGCGACCAGCGCGGGCGTGAGCTGGGCTATCCGACCGCGAACCTGCTGACCCACCGGTACGCGGCGGTCCCCGCCGACGGGGTGTACGCGGCCCGGCTGGTGCGCCGCGGTGGGGAGCCCCTGGCGGCGGCGGTCTCGATCGGCACCAACCCGACCTTCTCCGGCCGCGAGCGCCGGGTGGAGGCGTACGCGCTGGACTTCACCGGCGACCTGTACGGCGAGCGGCTGGCCCTGGACTTCGTGGCGCACCTGCGGGAACAACGGACGTACGACGCGATCGAGCCGTTGGTGGCCCAGATCGCCGAGGACGTCGAGCGGACCCGCCGGGCGGTCTGCTGAGCGCTTCGCGGCCCTTCACCGGGCGCTTCCCCGCCGGGCTGGTAGTCTTGGGGGGACGTCGGCTGACCGACGTGGGGCCTCGCGTGCCTGCACGACGCCGCGGGTGCGAGGAACCGGTCCGTTTCCCGGTCACTCCGACCGATCCGACGGACCTCATCGAACGTTCCACGAAACAGGGAGAACATGGCGCTCGACCAGGAAGCCAAGGCCAAGATCCGCGCGGAGTACGCGACCGCCGAGGGCGACACCGGTTCGCCGGAGGTGCAGGTCGCGGTCCTCACCAAGCGGATCGCCGAGCTCACCGAGCACCTGAAGGTGCACAAGCACGACCACCACAGCCGCCGCGGGCTGCTGCTGCTGGTCGGCCGTCGCCGCCGGCTGCTCAACTACGTCCAGAAGAAGGACATCAACCGCTACCGGTCGCTCATCGAGCGACTCGGCCTGCGCCGATGACGTGACGGGGGAGTGGCCACTCGGCCGCTCCCCCGTTCCGGTACCACCGAAGAACCCGGCCGCGCGACAACCCGAGAGGGAGCCGGTCAGCACCGGTCTCCGGTAGTGGCCCCCGGGAATCCCGGCATGATGCCGGCCACCCGGGCGCTTCGATCGAAGACCGGCCGCCTGAGCAGTTCCCCGTGTCGTGGGCCGACGACGCGAAGGAGCACCACAGCACATGACCGAGACCAACCTCGGCACCGAATCCCGCACCGCCGTGATCGACAACGGGTCGTTCGGCACCCGCGAGATCACCTTCTCCACCGGCCGACTGGCCCGCCAGGCCGCCGGCTCCGTCATCGCCCAGCTCGGCGAGACGGTCGTCCTCTCCGCCACCACCGCCGGCAAGCAGCCCCGGGAGCAGTTCGACTTCTTCCCGCTGACCGTCGACGTCGAGGAGCGGATGTACGCCGCGGGCCGCATCCCCGGCTCGTTCTTCCGCCGCGAGGGCCGGCCCAGCGAGGACGCCATCCTCACCTGCCGGCTGATCGACCGGCCGCTGCGCCCGTCGTTCGTCAAGGGCCTGCGCAACGAGGTTCAGGTCGTCGAGACCGTGCTGGCCCTCGACCCGCAGCACCCGTACGACGTGGTGGCCATCAACGCCGCCTCCATGTCCACCAAGCTCTCCGGCCTGCCGTTCTCCGGCCCGATCGGTGCGACCCGGGTCGCGCACGTCGACGGCCAGTGGGTCGCCTTCCCGACCCTGGAGGAGCTGGCCCGCGCCACCTTCGACATGGTCGTGGCCGGCCGGGCGCTGCCCGACGGCGACGTCGCGATCATGATGGTCGAGGCCGAGGCGACGCCGCACGCCGTGGGCCTGATCGCCGACGGCGCCACCGCCCCGACCGAGGAGATCGTGGCCAGCGGCCTGGAGGCCGCCAAGCCCGCGATCCGCGAGCTGTGCCGCGCGCAGAGCGAGCTGGCCGAGGTGGCCGCCAAGCCCGTCGCCGAGTTCCCGGTCTTCCTGGACTACCAGGACGACGTGTACGAGGCGGTGGCCGACGTGGCCCGCGCCGAGGTGGCCGAGGCTCTCAAGATCGCCGGCAAGGCCGACCGCGAGGAGGCCCTGGACCGGGTCAAGGCCAAGGTCGCCGAGGAGCTCGGCGGTCGCTTCGAGGGCCGCGAGAAGGAGCTCTCCGCCGCCTTCCGGTCGCTGACCAAGTCCGAGGTGCGCAACCGGGTGCTGCGCGAGCAGGTCCGCATCGACGGCCGGGGCCCGCGCGACATCCGCCCGCTGACCGCCGAGGTCGGCGTGCTGCCGCGGGTGCACGGCTCGGCGCTGTTCGAGCGGGGCGAGACCCAGATCCTGGGCGTCACCACGCTGAACATGCTGCGCATGGAGCAGATGGTGGACACGCTGTCCCCCGAGAACCGCAAGCGCTACATGCACAACTACAACTTCCCGCCGTACTCGACCGGTGAGACCGGCCGGGTCGGCTCGCCGAAGCGGCGCGAGATCGGCCACGGCGCGCTGGCCGAGCGGGCGCTCATCCCGGTGCTGCCGTCGCGCGAGGAGTTCCCGTACGCGATCCGGCAGGTCTCCGAGGCCCTCGGCTCCAACGGCTCCACCTCGATGGGCTCGGTCTGCGCCTCGACGCTGGGCCTGCTCTCGGCCGGTGTGCCGCTGAAGGCGCCGGTCGCCGGGATCGCCATGGGCCTCATCTCCGACGAGGTCGACGGCAAGACCCAGTACGTGACGCTGACCGACATCCTCGGCGCCGAGGACGCGTTCGGTGACATGGACTTCAAGGTCGCCGGCACCCGGGACTTCGTCACCGCGCTCCAGCTCGACACCAAGCTCGACGGCATCCCGTCGGACGTGCTGGCCGCCGCGCTCCAGCAGGCGAACGAGGCCCGGCAGACGATCCTCGACGTGATGCAGCGGGCCATCGAGGCGCCGGCCGAGATGTCGGACTACGCCCCGCGGGTCACCACCGTGAAGATCCCGGTCGACAAGATCGGCATGGTGATCGGCCCGAAGGGCCAGACCATCAACGCCATCCAGGACGAGACCGGCGCCGAGATCTCCATCGAGGACGACGGCACCATCTACGTCGGCGCGACCAACGGGCCGTCGGCCCAGGCCGCGGTCGAGCGGATCAACGCGATCGCCAACCCGACGCTGCCGAAGATCGGCGACCGGTTCCTCGGCACCGTGGTGAAGACCGCCGCGTTCGGCGCCTTCATCTCGCTGCTCCCGGGCCGCGACGGCCTGCTGCACATCTCCAAGGTGGGCGACGGCAAGCGGGTCGAGAAGGTCGAGGACTTCCTCAACGTCGGCGACAAGGTCGAGGTCGAGATCGCCGACATCGACCAGCGCGGCAAGATCTACCTGGACAAGGTCCGCCCGGAGGGCGCCGAGGCGCCGGCCGCCGAGGAGGCCGCCGCCGGCGAGCGTCCGGCCGGCCGGGACCGCGGCGGCGACCGTGGCCCGCGGGACCGCGGCGACCGCGAGCGCGGCGGCGAGCGTGGCGGCCGGGGCCCGGAGCGTGGCGAGGGCGGCGGCGAGGGCGGCGGCGACGGCCGTCCGCGGCGCCGGACCCGGCACAGCTGATCCACCGACCGGCCGGGTGACGCCCACGGCGTCACCCGGCCGGCTTCGTTCGTCACCCCCCGCACCACCCACCCCTCGTCGAACTGAGAGCAGGTTCCTCGTGAGTCGGACCCGGCGTTCGTCTTCCCCGGCGGCTCGACGGGGGGTGACGTCGTCCGGGATCGCGCGCCCCGCGGGCGGCGCCGCCCGGGCGGTCACCCGCACGCTCAGCGACGACCCGCTGGGCGGCACCGTCCGCCGCACCGTGCTCCCCAGCGGCCTGCGCGTGCTCACCGAGGCGATCCCGGCCATGCGCAGCGTCTCGTTCGGCATCTGGGTGGCGGTCGGCTCGCGCGACGAGACCGGGCCGCAGGCCGGCGCCGCGCACTTCCTGGAGCACCTGCTCTTCAAGGGCACCAACAAGCGCGGCGCGCTGGAGATCTCCTCGGAGATCGAGGCGGTGGGCGGCGAGACCAACGCCTTCACCACGAAGGAATACACCTGCTACTACGCGCGGGTCCTCGACGAGGACCTGCCGTTGGCCATCGACGTCATGTGCGACCTGGTCGCCGACTCGGTGCTCGCCGCCCCTGACGTGGAGACCGAGCGCGGCGTCATCCTCGAAGAGATCGCCATGCACGACGACGAGCCCGGCGACGAGGTGCACGACCTCTTCGCCCGCGCCGTCTACGGCGACCACCCCCTCGGCCGGCTGATCTCCGGCACCGAGGAGACCGTCACCCCGATGACCCGGCGGCAGATCCAGAGCTTCTACCGCCGCCGCTACACCGCGCCGCAGATCGTCATCGCCGCCGCCGGCAACCTCGACCACGCCGCCGTGGTCAAGCTGGTCCGCCAGGCGCTGCGCGGCACTCCGCTGGACACCGACCCGGCCTCGCCGGCCCCGCACCGGTCGGCCACCCCGGCGGTACGCACCAGGCCGGCCGCCACCGTGGTCGAGCCGAAGGAGACCGAGCAGGCGCACGTCATCCTCGGCTGCCCCGGCATCGACCGCCTCGACGAGCGGCGCTTCGCCCTCGGCGTGCTCAACAACGTGCTCGGCGGCGGCATGTCCAGCCGGCTGTTCCAGGAGATCCGCGAGCAGCGCGGCCTGGCCTACTCGGTCTACTCCTACGCCAGCCAGTACGCCGACAGCGGCCTCTTCGCCGTCTACGCCGGCTGCGCGCCGGGCAAGGTGGACGAGGTGCTGGACCTGACCCGGGCCGAGCTGGCCCGGGTGGCCGCCACGGGAATCACCGAGGCCGAGCTGGCCCGGGGCAAGGGGATGAGCAAGGGCTCCTTCGTCCTCGGCCTGGAGGACACCGGCTCCCGGATGAGCCGGCTGGCCAAGGGCGAGCTGCTCTACGGCAACCTCATGCCGGTCGACGAGCTGCTGGCCCGGGTCGACGCGGTGACCCTGGACGACGTCAACGCCCTCGCCGCCGACCTGCTCGGCCGGCCGATGTCCCTCGCCGTGGTGGGCCCGTTCGACGAGTCCGCCTTCGCCGCGCGCTGACCGTCCCGCTTCCCGGTCCGTCGGGGTGGCCCCGTCCCGATTGGGATAGGTTGTGCCCCGTGACTGACGAGCAGGAGAAGAACCCGGCCGAGGCGGTCCGGGTCGGCGTGCTGGGCGCCCGCGGCCGGATGGGCATGGAGGTCTGCAAGGCCGTCGACTCGGCCGGCGACCTGGACCTGGTGGCGACGATCGACCAGGGCGACGACCTCTCCGCCGTCGCCGGCGCCGAGGTGGTCGTCGACTTCACCACCCCCGACGTCGTCATGGACAACCTGCGTTGGTGCATCGACCAGGGCATCCACGCGGTGGTCGGCACCACCGGCTTCACCGAGCAGCGGCTCGACCAGGTGCGCGCCTGGCTGGCCGGCAGGCCCGGCGTCGGCGTGGTGATCGCCCCCAACTTCGGGATCGGCGCGGTGCTGATGATGCAGTTCGCCGCCCGCGCGGCCCGGCACTTCGAGTCCGTCGAGATCATCGAGCAGCACCACCCGCGCAAGCTGGACGCGCCCAGCGGCACCGCCACCCACACGGCCCGGCTCGTCGCCCAGGCCCGCGCCGAGGCCGGGCTGGGCCCCACGCCGGACGCCACCAAGGACGAGGTGCCCGGCGCCCGCGGCGCCGAGATCGACGGAGTACGCGTGCACGCGGTCCGCGCCACCGGCCTGGTCGCCCACCAGGAGGTGCTCTTCGGCACCACGGGCGAGACGCTGACCATCCGGCACGACTCGTACGACCGGGCCTCGTTCATGCCCGGCGTGCTGCTGGCGGTGCGCGAGGTGCGCCGCCGTCCGGGCCTCACCGTCGGCCTGGACGCCCTGCTCGACTGACCTTTTGAGGGCTGCCGTGCCGGGCGGCCGTGCGTGAGGGCGACTGCTTCCCCCGCGGCCGCGCGTGAGGGCGACGGTTTCCCGCCGCGTCGGCCGTAGCTGTCGGCGGCCGGCCGCGCGCAGGTCCGCAACGGCGATCAAGCGGCCCGGCGGTCGGCGGGTGCAGGCTGTCCACATGACCACGACGGACGGACTCACCGGCCTCCTCGACGTACTCCAGGTCGCACTGGACGATCCGGAGGCCGGCCCCGCCGGTCTGGCCGCCCGGGCCCACCTGTCCCGGTTCCACTTCGACCGGCTGGTCGCCGCGGCCACCGGGGAACCGCCGGGCGCGCTGCGCCGCCGGCTGCTCCTGGAGCGCGCGGCGCACCGGCTCACCACCAGCGACCGGACCGTCCTCGACGTCGCCGTCGAGGCCGGGTACGGCTCGCACGAGGCGTTCACCCGCGCCTTCCAGCGGTCGTACGGCATGCCGCCGACCGCGGTCCGGCGGCGCCCGCCGCTGACCTTCCGCGAGCTGGAGCTGCCCTGCCCCAGCGGCGTCCACTTCCAACCGCCCGGTGGCCTGCGGCTGCCGGCGGCACGTCAGGAGACTCCCATGAACGTTCTCCAGCACCTGGTCGACCACCACGTCGAGACCCTCACCGCGATCATCGACCGCGCGGGCACCCTCGACGACACCGTGCTCGACCGGCCCGTCACCGTGTCCGTGGAGACCATCGACGAGCAGCCGACGCTCCGCTCGCTGATCAACGCCATGGTCACCCAGGAGGAGCACTGGCTCTCGGCGCTGCGCGGCGGCGAGTGGCCCGACGAGAGCGACCGGTCGGTGTCCGGGTTGGCCGCCCGGCACGCGGTCGCCGGCCGCGACTGGCGGGCCTTCGTGGCCCGGACGCTGGCCGCCGGCACCCTGGCGGACACCTTCGTCGACACCACCTGCACGCCCCCGACCACCCACACGCTGGGCGGGACCATCGGTCACGTGATCACCTTCGCCGCCGTGCGTCGCACCCTGGCCATCGGCGCCCTGCACAGCGCCGGCATCACCGACCTCGGCGCCGGCGATCCCCGCCCCTACCTCGACGCCGCCGCGACCGCCCCGGCCGAGTGACGACGGCCGGCTGACGGTGACCGACTTCGGCGCGTCCGGTTGACGACGGCCGGGCTGACGACGGCCGGGCTGACGACGGCCGGGCTGACGGCGGCCGGCTTCGGCGGCGGCCGGCTTCGGCGGCGGCCGGCTTCGGCTGCGGCGAAAGCGATGGCCGGGTGGGCGGGCCGGCCCTAGGCTGACCGCCATGATCGATTCCGGGCAGTGTGACCGCGCGGGCCGACGGGTGACCCTGCGGCCGGTGGACGACGACAACTGGCGGGCGGTGGCCGACGTGGCGCCCCGCGACGACCAGCGGACCTTCGTGCCGGCGCTGGCCGCCCGCTACCTGGTGCTGACCATGCGCTCGGACGTCTGGACCTCACTCGCCGTCTACGCCGACGAGACGGTGGTCGGCCACGTCATGTGGGGTGTGGACGACGACGGCTCCCGCTGGATCGGCGGCATGCTGATCGACGCCGCCGAGCAGGACCGCGGCATCGGCCGCGCCGCGGTCAAAACCCTGACCGACTGGCTCGCCGAGGCAGGCAAGCCGATCCGCCTCAGCTACCACCCCGACAACACCTCCGCCGCAGCCCTCTACAACTCCCTGGGCTTCCACCCCACAGGAGCCATGGAAGACGACGAACTGATCGCCGAACTAACCCAGCCCTGACCCACCCACCCCGCCCACCCCGCCGACCCCGCCCACCCCCCACCCGCCCCGTTGATCATGAGGTTGGCGGCAGTCATGGAGATCGACTCCGCCGCCAACCTCATGATCGACGCGGGAGAGAGCGACGTGGGGGAGGTCAGGCGGGGGAGTGGGTGGGGTCGGTGGGGCGGCGGGGGGTCGGGATGGTGAGGGACCCGGGGAGGCCGCTGACCGTGGCATGGCCGGTGTGGTTGACCGTCACCTTCACCGGGGTGTCGGCGATCCGCAGGCCCTCGGCCGTCAGGGCGCCCAGTTCGGGGCCGGCCAGGGGGCGGAGGTCCACTCGGCCGGCGGGCACGTCGGGGTAGATGCCGAGGGCGGCCTGGAGGAGGAGCACGGCGGACGCCGCCGACCAGGCCTGCGGGTGGCACGCCGCCGGGTACGGCACCGGCCGGCCGAGCGCCGCCCGGTCGTCGCCGCCGTACAGCTCGGGGAGGCGGTAGTCGAACGCCTCGGCGGCCGTCAGCAGGCCGTCGGCGAGCCGTAGCGCGGCCTCGCGGTGACCGGCCCGGGCCAGCCCGCCGAGCACGATGGCGGTGTCGTGCGCCCAGATCGACCCGCAGTGGTAGGACAGCGGGCTGAACCCGGCGTCGTCGGTGGACATGGTGCGCAGCCCGAAGCCGCCGGCCAGGGCCTCGGTCGAGAGCAGGGCGGCGACCTGCGCCGACTCGGCGTCGGAGAGCAGCCCGGTGCCGAGCAGGTGACCGATGTTGCTGGTGAGCGAGTCGACCGGGCGCTTGTCCCGGTCGAGCGCCAGGGCGGGCTGGGGGCCGTACGGGCCGTCGACCCAGAACGCGCCGCGGAAGCGGGTGGCGAGCCGGTCGGCGTAGGAGCGCCAGCGGTCGGCGCCGGGCCGGCCGAAGGCGTCGAGCAGGTCGGCGCCGTTGACCGCGGCCTGGTACGCGTACCCCTGCACCTCGGCCAGCACGATGGGCGGCGCGGCCAGCCGGCCGTCCCGGAAGCGCACGGCGTCGCCGGAGTCCTTCCAGCCCTGGTTGGCGAGGCCGTGGCCGGTGGTGTCGACGTACTCGACGAAACCGTCACCGTCGGCGTCGGCGTGCTCGCCGAGCCAGCCGAGCGCCGCCTCCAGGTGGGGGAGCAGCGGCTCGACCTGGTCGGCGGCGAGCCCCCAGCGCCAGGCGTCGTGCAGCAGCCCGATCCAGAGCATGGTGGCGTCGACCGTGCCGTAGTACGCGGGCGGCAGCCGCAGCCCCTCGTCCAGGGTGAACTCGTGCCGGCGCAGCTCGTGCAGGATCTTGCCGGGCGCCTCGCCGGTGGCCGGGTCGACCCGGGCGCCCTGCCGGCGGGCCAGCACCCGCAGCGTGCCGGCGGCCAGGTCGGTGCCGAGCGGCAGCATCATCCGGGCGGCCCAGAGGCTGTCGCGGCCGAAGAGGGTGAGGAACCAGGGCACGCCGGCGCCGAGGAAGACGTCCTCCGGGTGGGCGGGCTCGGCCAGCCGCAGCCCGCGCAGGTCGGCCAGGGAGCGGTCGAGGAGCCGGACGAGGCGGCGGTCGTCGGCGCGTACCGCCGGCTCGGACCAGCCGGGGCCGGGTGGGGCGGCGGTCACCACGGCCTTCGGGTCGGTGACGGCGAGGCGCCAGCGCAGTGTCGCGGACTCGCCGGGGGCGAGCGTGACGGGCCAGCTCAGCCGGGGTGCGGTGGCACGGTCGCCGGTGGCGTCCACGGTGGCCGCCTCGCCGGTGACGGTCACGGTGAGCCCCTCGGCGGCCCATTGGACCCGGCCCGGCTCGCCGACCTTGGCCTCCAGCGGCGTGCCGGTTCCACCGGACTTGACCAGCTCGATGGGGGCGAGGTCGCAGGCGAGGTCGACGCTGACCGTGGTGCGGACCGGGCCGGTGGCGGTGGACGACACGAGGAGTTCCTCGGTGAGGCCGTGCGGTCCGGCCTGCCGGGTGCGCTCGATCCGTACGGTCGGGTCGGGGCTGGGGTCACCGAGCCAGCGGGCCAGGGCCACGAAGCGGGCGCCGTGCGGGCCGGCCGGCCCCCGGGTCAGCGGCTCCGGCTCCCGGTCGTCGAGGCGCAGTTCGGCGCGGGAGAGCACCCGGGCGTCGGCGTGGAAGGCGCCCTGGACGCCGTGCGGCCGGATCTGGCCCGCCGCGTCGCCCAGCGCGCTGGTGGGGGCGTGCACCACGCCGACCAGGTCGTGCAGCAGCGGTTGCAGGTGGCGTTCGGACAAGGGGAACTCCCGGTGCTGATCGGTGGGCCGGGGATGTCTTGACAGATGGCTCCGGCCGGTGCAAAGTGCGAAACATTCCAGAAACTTTGAACGATCTAATCCTGCCGCATCGGAGTTGGATCGTTCAAGGCGGCGAGAGGGATTTCGTGGCTGAAAAGGTGACCATCGCGACGGTGGCCCGGCGCGCCCAGGTGAGCCGGCAGACGGTCTCCAACGTGCTCAACGCGCCGCACATCGTCCGCGAGGAGACCCGGCAGCGGGTGCAGGAGGCGATCACCGCACTCGGCTACCGCGCCAACCAGGCCGCCCGGCAGATGCGGACCGGGCGGTCCCGCCTCATCGCGGTCCGCATCGAGCCCACCCGGGACGGGATCAACGGCTCGGTGCTCGACCGGTTCCTGCACGGCCTCACCGAGACCGCCGACGCCGCCGGCTACCGGGTCCTGCTCTACACGGCCCGCGACGACGACCAGGAGATCACCACCTACGACGACCTGCTCGGCGCGTACGACCTGGACGCGTTCGTGCTCACCGGCACCAAGCACGGAGACCCGCGCACCGCGTGGCTGGCCGAGCGCGAGGTGCCGTTCGTGACCTTCGGCCGGCCCTGGGACGCCCTCGACGGGCACCCCTGGGTCGACGTCGACGGCGCCGCCGGCACCGCGCAGGTCACCCGGCACCTGCTCGACACCGGCCACCGGCGGATCGCCTTCCTCGGCTGGCCGACCGGCTCCGGCGTCGGCGACGACCGGTGCGCCGGCTGGCGTACCACGATGACGGCGGCCGGCCTCGACGTGGCCGGCCTGCGCCGGGAGACCGAGGACGGCATCGCCGAGGGTGAGCGGGAGCTACGCGACCTGCTCGCCCGCGACGCGCCGCCGACCGCGGTGGTCTGCGCCAGCGACTCGCTCGCCCTCGGCGCGCTCCAGGCGGCGCGCGGCGCCGCAGCGCCGGTCGCGGTCGTCGGCTTCGACGACACCCCGGTGGCCGCCGCGGTCGGGCTGAGCAGCGTCAGCCAGCCGCTCTCCGCTGCCGCCGCCCGCTGCGTCGACCTGCTCACCGGCCTGCTCGACGGTCAGCCCACCGACCCCCATGTGCTGCTCACTCCCGCGCTGGTGCTCCGGCACACGGCGTGACCACATCCCCCACCAGGAGAGTCAGATGACACCTCGCACCCTCACCCGGGCGGCGGTGGCCGGCTTCGCCGCCGTCGCCCTGTTCGGCTCCGCCGCGTGCGGCAGCGGCTTCGACGACTCCGCGAAGGACACCAAGCAGTCCAGCGGCCCGGCCAGCCTCCAGATCCTGATCGGCTCCTCCGGCGACGCCGAGACCAAGGCGGTGCAGGACGCCGCCGCCAAGTGGGCCTCGTCCAGCGGCAACACGGCCACGGTCACCCCCGCCCAGGACCTCACCCAGCAGCTCGGCCAGGCCCTGGCCGGCGGCACCCCGCCGGATGTCTTCTACGTCGACGCGGCCCGGTTCGCCGACTACGCCAGCGTCGGCGCGCTGGAGCCGTACGGCGACAAGATCAGCAACAAGGACGACTTCTACGAGAGCCTGCGCACCACCTTCACCTACGACGGCAAGCTCTACTGCGCGCCGAAGGACTTCTCCACCCTCGCCCTGGAGATCAACACCGACCTGTGGGCGAAGGCCGGCCTGACCGACGCCGACGTGCCGACCACCTGGGACCAGCTCACCGCCGTCAGCGAGAAGATCAAGGCGAAGAAGATGGTGGCGCTCGCCCTCGGCGACACCCGCGACCGGATCGGCGCCTTCATGGTGCAGAACGGCGGCTGGCTCATGAGCAAGGACGGCAAGCAGCCCACCGCCGACACCCCGGAGAACCTCCAGGCCCTCCAGTACGTGAAGTCGTTGCTCACCAACGGCTACGCGAAGTTCCCGAAGCAGCTCGACGCCGGCTGGTCCGGGGAGGCGTTCGGCAAGGGCAAGGCCGTGATGACCATCGAGGGCAACTGGATCAAGGGCGCCCTCCAGAACGACTTCCCGAACGTGAAGTACAAGGTCGTGCCGCTGCCGGCGGGCCCGAAGGGGCAGGGCACCCTGTCGTTCACCCAGTGCTGGGGCATCGCGGCCAAGTCGAAGTACAAGGACCAGGCGATCAAGTTCGTCGAGGCGATGACGGCGGGCGACCAGCAGATCGCCTTCGCCAAGGCGTTCGGCGTGATGCCGTCCCGGCAGTCGGTCCGCGACCAGTACACCGGCGCGTTCCCGGCGGACAAGCCGTTCATCGAGGCCGCCTCGTACGCCCAGGGCCCGGTGAACGCCCCGAAGATGGACAGCGTGCTGCGGGACCTGGAGGCCGGCCTCCAGGGCCTCGCCGCCGGCGACCCGAAGACGGTCCTGGCCAACTTCGACAAGAACGCCAAGGCGGCGCTCGGCGGCTGAGCGGTGGCGGAGGGGCCCGGACCGGGCCCCTCCCTGCCGGCTCGCACGGACAAGGAGGGAGGGGAGAGATGGCAACCGAAGCGCTGCGGGCCCCGGCGACCACGCCGGTGCGGCCGCCACGCCGCCGCGGCGGCGTCCGCGGCAACGAGAACATCGCCGGCTGGCTCTTCGTCGCGCCGGTCATCGTGATCCTCGGGCTCTTCCTGCTGCTGCCGATCCTCATGGCGCTGTGGGTCAGCCTCACCGACTGGAACGGCCAGGGCAGCCCGTTCACCGCCGACGTGCCGTTCGTGGGCGGGAAGAACTACACCCGGCTGTTCGCGGAGGACGGGCTGGACCGCCGGGACTTCATGACCAGCATCCGCAACAACATGTACTACGTGGGCATCGTGGTGCCGGTGCAGACCGCGCTCGCCCTCGGCCTCGCCCTGGTGGTCAACAACCGGATGCTCAAGGGGAAGGGCTTCTTCCGCAGCGCCTTCTACTTCCCCTCGGTCACCAGCTCCGTGGCGATCAGCGTGGTGTTCCTGTTCCTGTTCGCCAACTCCGGCGCGGTCAACAAGCTCCTCGGCCTGCTCGGCGTCAACGGGCCGGAGTGGTTCGCCGACTCCCGCGGCGTGCTGCACCTGCTGCTCGGCGCCGTCGGGGTGGACACCCCGCCCGGCGCGCTCACCTCCGGCGGCCCGTTCGGCCTGACCTGGTGGGACTGGCTCGCCGGCCCGAGCGTCGCCATGGTCTCCATCATCAGCCTGGTCATCTGGACCACCTCGGGCACGTTCATGCTGATGTTCCTGGCCGCGTTGCAGAACGTCCCGGTGGCCCTCGACGAGGCCAGCACCCTGGACGGGGCGACCCGCTGGCAGCGCTTCCGGCACGTCACCCTGCCGCTGATCAAGCCGACCACCTTCCTGGTGCTCACCCTCGGCCTGATCGGCTCCTGGCAGGTCTTCGACCAGGTGTACGTGATGAGCCAGGGCGACCCGGCCAAGACCACGCTCACCCCGGCGTACCTGTCCTACCGGACCGCCTTCCAGAACTTCGACTACGGCTCCGGCGCGGCCATCTCGTTCGTGCTGTTCCTGATCATCATCCTGCTGACCCTGCTCCAACGCCGGGTGATGGCCGACCGGGACGAGCCCCGGCGGGCCCGGTGGTGGCGGCGACGCGTACCGGAGGGGTCCTGACATGGCCGTGCTCACCGACCGGCCGGCGGCGCCCGGCACGCGCCGCGCCGACCGCGGGCCGCGCGCCCGGGTCAACCGCATCCTGGGGTACGCGGTCCTGATCGCCTTCGGGCTGGTCTTCCTCTACCCGTTCGTCATCCAGCTCGGCAACTCGTTCAAGACCGAGCCGGACGCGGCGGCGAACCCGCTCTCGCCGATCCCCGACCCGCTGACCCTGGCCGGCTTCGAGCGGATCTTCGCGGGCACCAACTTCCCGCTGTGGCTCGGCAACTCGCTGCTGGTCACCGTGCTGGTCACCCTGGGCCGGGTCTTCTTCGACTCGCTCGCCGGCTACGCGCTGGCGCGGCTGCGCTTCCGGGGCCGGGCCGGGCTGTTCGCCGCGATCATCGCGGTGATGGCGGTGCCCGGCGTGGTGCTGCTCATCCCGAAGTTCCTGGTGCTCAAGCAGCTCGGCCTCTACGACAGCTACGCGGGCCTGGTGGTGCCGCTGCTCGCCGACGCGGCCGGGGTCTTCATCATGAAGCAGTTCTTCGAGTCGGTGCCGGTCAGCGTGGAGGAGGCGGCCCGGATCGACGGCGCCGGCGTGTTCCGCACGTTCTGGTCGGTGGTGCTGCCGATGGCGCGGCCGGCCCTCATCACGCTGACCATCCTGTCGTTCCAGGGCTCCTGGAACGAGTTCCCGCACAGCCTGGTCTCGGTGCAGGACCCGGACCTGTTCACCCTGCCCCGCGGGCTGGCCGATCTGGTCAGCGGGTCGCTCGGCAAGGGCACCCAGTATCCGCTCAAGCTGGGCGCCGCGCTGCTCGCCACCATCCCGGTGGCGGTGCTCTTCGTGATCTTCCAGCGCTACTTCGTCCGCGGGGCGAACGAGGGCGCCGACAAGGGCTGACCGGGGGCCGGCGGTCCTGCCCCGTGCCGGGACCGCCGGCCCCGGTTCAGCTCTCCTGGAGCACCGAGAACACGTTGCCGGCCGGGTCGGTGAACCAGGCGATCGACGGGCCGTTGCCCCGCATGACGCCCTTGTCGTCCTGCGGCATGCCCTCGTAGCGCTCGAACCGCACCCCGCGGGAGACCAGCTCGTCCACCGAGAACCCGGTGAACGCCTTCGTGTCCCTGAACATGACCCGCTCCTCACTCCGCCGGTGCGCCGCCTCCGTCGTGCCTACCAGGGGTGGACGCCGCAGGGGACGGAAACTCATCGACGGGTCGGGAATCGAGCCGGGTCGGCAGCCCGAAGCGCGGGAAGAGCCGCGGCTCCAGGAAGTGGGTGAGCCGGGCGATCCGCCCCTCGGCGCACTCCAGCACCGTGATCGAGAAGGCCAGGTGGCCGCCGGCCGGGTCGGCCCGGTACTGCGCCAGGGCCGGTACGCCGTTCGCGGCCACCCGCACCAGCCGGGAGCCACGGCACTCGGCGCCCGGCCCGCCCAGCCAGCGGCCGATGTCCGCCGCGCCGCGCAGCCACATGGGATAGGGCGGCATGCTCTGCACGGCGTCCTCGCGCAGCAGCGCGACCAGGGCCTCGATGTCGTAGCGGGCGAAGGCGTCCACGTAGCGGTCGAGCAGGTCACGGTCGACCGGGTCGAGATCGGGACCGACGCGCTGCTCGGCGCGCACCCCGGACAGGGTCGCCCGGGCCCGCTGGAGCGCGCTGTTGACCGCCGGCACCGTGGCGTCGAGCAGGTCGGCGACCTCGTCGGCGTGCCAGCGCAGCACGTCCCGCAGGATCAGCACGGCGCGCTGCCGGGGCGGCAGGTGCTGGAGCGCGGCCACGAACGCCAGCCGCACCGACTCCCGGGCCACCGCCAGCTCGGCCGGGTCGGCCGGCAGCACCGCCGTGTCCGGCACCGGCTCGACCCAGCCGCCGGCCGGCGTGCCGAGCGACTCGGCCACCGGCGCGGCCGGGCCGCCGAGGTCGACGGGCAGGGCCCGCCGGCCGCGCCCGCGCAGCAGGTCGAGGCAGACGTTGGTGGCGATCCGGTACAGCCAGGTGCGCAGGCTGGACCGGCCGTCGAAGCCGTCCCGGCCGCGCCAGGCCCGCAGCAGGGTCTCCTGCACCGCGTCCTCGGCGTCGAACACCGAGCCGAGCATCCGGTAGGCGTAGCCCGTCAACTCGACCCGGAACGGCTCCAGGTCGCTGCTGGTCGCTGGCGCCGGTGCGGTCGTCATGCCGCCACGGTATGCCGCACCCCCGACAGCGCCTACTCAGGAAGCGGCGGGGACGCCGACGTGCAGGCGGACCTGGGGGACCAGCATGTCGTCCACGTCCAGCGCGCGGCCCGCGCCGTCCGGCTCCCAGCCGGTCGAGGTGAGGAACTTCCGGGTCGCCGCGTCGGCGTCGAACGCCCAGGCCACCGCGCGGGTGAAGCCGTCTTCCCGCCAGTGGTCGACCATGGCGGCGAGCAGCCGGCTGCCGTGCCCGCGCCGGCCCCAGCGCGGCTCGACCAGCAGGTCGGTCACCGCCGCCACACCGTCGGCGAGCGCCTCGGCCGGCTCGCCCGGAGCGAGCGCCTCGGCGTCGGCCGGACCGGAAGCGGCGAACCCCACCAGATACGATTGCTCGGCCTGTTCGACGGCGACCAGCACGCGGTGCGCGCCCGAGGGCGGCTCCTGCACGGCGGCGCTCCACCGCCGGGCGAGGTACGCCTCGTCCAGGTTGTCGAGCACGTGCCGGGGCAGGATCCGGCGGTACGCGGCCCGCCAGGTGGCGAGCTGGAGGCGTGCGATCTCGCCGGCGTCCTCCGGACGCGCGGGGCGGACGTACCCGAGAGCCATGGCACGTGAGCCTACGCAGGGCGAGGAGGGCGACGGTGGCGCAGGGTGCCAGGCGGACGATCGCGCAGGTCGTCGCCGTGGTGGCGCTCGCCGTCGCGGTGACCGCCTTCCTCTCGGTGGCGGCCGTGCGGCACGGCTTCTTTGACCTCAAGGTCTACTACGGCGCGCTGACCTTCTGGGTGCACGACGGCGGGGAGATCTACGACTTCCTCAAGGGCGGCACCCAGTACGGCTTCACCTACCCGCCGTTCGCCGCGCTCGTCATGCTGCCGATGGCGTACCTGCCCTGGACGGCGGCGATCGCGGTGAGCGTGGCCGCCACCGTGGTGGTCAGCGCGGTGGTCATCTGGTGGCTGCTCGACCCGGTCGCCCGGCGCGCCGGCTGGACCCGCTGGTTCGTCCTGGCCGTGGCGCTCTGCCTGGCCGCCGCCTACGAGCCGATGCGCGAGACGGTCAACTTCGGCCAGGTCAACATGCTGCTGCTCTTCCTCGTGGCGGTGGACCTGCTCCGGTTGCTGCCGGCGCGCAGCCGCTGGGCCGGGGTCGGCATCGGCCTGGCCACCGCGATCAAGCTGACCCCCGGCATCTTCATCGTCTACCTGCTGGTCACCGGCCGGTGGCGGGCCGCGTTCACCGCCATGGGCGGGGCCGCCGCCGCGACCCTCGTGGCCGCCGCGCTCTTCCCGGACGCCTCCCGGGAGTTCTGGACCGAGGCGCTGTGGAACACCGACCGGGTGGGCGAGCTGGCCTTCGTCTCCAACCAGTCGCTGCGCGGGGTGGTGGCCCGGCTCGACCCCGAACACCCCAGCACCGTCGCCTGGCTGGCGCTGGTCCTCGCCACCCTGGTCGTCTGGGGCTGGCGCTCCCGGGCCGCGGTGGCCGCCGGCGACGAGGCCACCGGCCTGGCGCTGACCGGCGCCACCATGTGCCTGGTCAGCCCGGTGACCTGGGTGCACCACCTGGTCTGGCTGCTGCCCGGGCTGATCCTGCTGGTCGACAACGGCATGGCGGCGCCCGCCCGCAGCCGGCGGCGCCGCCTGCTGTTGGCCGCCGCGCTCGTCGGGTACGCCTTCCTGACCAGCCGGATCGTCTGGGCCTGGGAGAAGGACTTCACCGGGGTGGACGGCTTCCTGGGCAGCAACACCTACGTCTGGATCAGCCTGGCGCTGCTGCTCGCCCTGCCGGTCCGCCACGGGGCCACGCCGACCGGCGGCGGTCCCGCCGGGCGGGGCGGGCCGGCCGGCTCAGCCGTCGAGCCGGGCGGTGTAGCGCAGCTCGCGGAGCCGGACGGGGTCCCGCCCTCCGTGCAGCGGGACCGCGTAGGTGGACTCCTCCCCATCCGGTGACAACCCGGCCCGCTCGTAGAAGCGGCGGGCCCGGGCGTTGTCGGCGAGCACCCAGAGCCGGTACTCCGTCCACGCCCGCTCCGCCAGCCCGGTCCGGGCCGCCGCGTGCAGCGACCGTGCGAGCCCGGCGCCCCAGTGCGCCGGGTCCAGGTAGAGCGCCAGGACCTCGCCGTACCGCGGGTCCAGGTCGCCCCGGTCCTGGTTGTTCCGGTACGGCCCGAAGGTCGTGAACCCGACGACCACCCCGTCGACCTCGGCGACCAGCGTGGTGAACGGGTGCTCCGGGTCGGCCGTGCCGAGATCCCGGCGGCGCTGCGCCCAGGCGGCCGGGTTCAGCCGGTTCAGCACCTCGTCCGGCATGATCCCGGCGTACCCGGCCTGCCAGCCGCGGATGTGCACCCGGGCGATCGCCTCGGCGTCGTCCGGTTCCTCGCGGCGGATGGTCGGCACCCGTCCGTTCTATGCCGCGGCGGGCGATCGGTCCAGCCGCCGCACCCTGCGACGATTCCAGCTCGGCGCGTCTAGCGCCGCGCCGCGACCTGGAATCGTCGTGTCAGACCGGTGGATTAGGGTCCCCGACGATGGTCGCACCGGAATCGCTCTCCCTCGCGCAGGCCCGCCGGATCGCCCTGGCCGCCCAGGGCTTCGCCGACCCGGCGCCCACCGGCGTGCCCACCCGCCGGCACCTGCGCCGGGTGCTCGACCGGGTCGGGCTCATCCAGATGGACTCGGTCAACGTCCTGCAACGGGCGCACTACCTGCCGCTCTACAGCCGGCTCGGGCCCTACCCGACCACCCTGCTCGACACCGCCGCCTACCGGCGCCCCCGAGAGCTGTTCGAATACTGGGCGCACGAGGCGTCGCTGGTGCCGGTGGGGCTGCACCCGGCGCTGCGCTGGCGGATGGCCAAGGCACACGACGAGGCGTGGGGCGGGATGCGCCGGATCGCCCAGGAGCAGCCCGAGCTGGTCGCCTGGGTGCGCGACGAGGTGGCCGCGCGGGGCCCGCTCACCGCCGCCGAGATCGAGCACGACGCGCCGCGCGAGACCGGCAACTGGGGGTGGAACTGGTCCACCGTCAAGCGGGCGCTGGAGTTCCTCTTCTGGGCCGGCGAGGTGACCGCCGCCGACCGCACCACCTCGTTCGCGCGCCGCTACGACCTGCCCGAACGGGTGCTGCCGGCCGCCGTGCTCGACGCGCCCACCCCGAGCGACGCCGACGCCCACCGCACGCTCGTGGCCATCGCCGCCCGGTCGCTGGGCGTGGCCGCCGAGCCGGAGCTGCGCGACTACTTCCGGCTGCCGGTGGCCGGCGCCCGGCAGGCCATCGCCGAGCTGGTCGAGGCCGGTGAGCTGACCCCGGTCACCGTGTCGGGCTGGCGGCAGCCCGCCTACCTGCACGCCCAGGCCCGGCTGCCCCGCTGGGTCCGCGGCAACACCCTGGTCAGCCCGTTCGACCCGCTGGTGTGGGAGCGGGCCCGCGCGGAGCGGCTCTTCGACTTCACCTACCGCATCGAGATCTACGTGCCCGCGCCGCAGCGGGTCCACGGCTACTACGTGCTGCCCTTCCTCCAGGGCGAGCGGTTCACCGCCCGGGTCGACCTCAAGGCCGACCGGAAGGCCGGGGTGCTGCTGGTGCCGGCCGCCTGGGTCGAGCCCGGCGCCGACCCGGGGGAGACCGCCGTGGCGCTCGCCGCCGAGCTCTACCGGCTCGCCGGCTGGCTCGGCCTGGACGCCGTCGCCCCGCCCGCCGCCGGCGACCTGGCCGCCCCGCTGGCCGCCGCCCTGGTGGGCGTGGCGGGTGTACGGTGAGCGCGTGACGAGCGTTGACCGGCCGGCCGCCGCGCCCGACCCGCACCCGCCCGCCGATCTCCCCGGACCGGCCCCCGCCGGGTCGCCCACCACCGTCACCGGACCGCACGGGGAACACGCCGCCCTGGAGCACGCCGTGCACGCCGCCGGGCCGCACGCGGAGCACCCGCACGTCGCCGGGCCGCACGTCCACCACGGGCCCTATCCCGAGCACGGGGCCGGGGCCTGGCCCGCCGGGGTGGCCTACCCGCCGGTCGAGCCGGACCGGTTCACCCGCCTGGTGCTGCGGCTGCACGCCCGCGCCCCACGCTGGGCGGTGCCCCTCGCGGCGCTCGGCTGCGTCGGCCTGGGCATGGCGTACGCGCTGCTCAGCGACCCCACCCACAGCGACCCGGACGCCCGTCCGACCTGCCTGCTCAAGCTCACCACGGGGCTGGACTGCCCGGGCTGCGGCGGCACCCGCGCCCTCTGGTACGTGCTGCACGCCGACCTCCCGGCCGCCGCCCGCCACCACTTCCTCTTCGTCTTCTCGCTGCCGTTCCTGGCCTGGCTCTTCGTGAGCTGGGCGGGGAACCGGGCGTTCGGCTGGCGGCTGCCGGAGCTGCGGATCAGCCCCAAGGTGATCGGCGGCTTCCTGGCCCTCTGGCTCGCCTTCTCGGTGGCCCGCAACCTGCCCTGGGCCCCGTTCACCTCGCTCTACGTCTGACCGCTGACCGAGGGCTGACCTCCGCTGGTGTGCTGGTTCACGTCCGCGCGTCCGAGTTTCGCCGGGAGCCCAGGGGCCACTACAGTCCCAGGAATGCCGGAGATGGTGCAGCCCCAGGTCAAGCTGATCGCGTGGACCCAGTTCCAGGCCCCGGACGACGTGCCGTGGTCGACCGACGCGGAGGGCGGTCAGGCCCTCGCCGAGTTCGCCGGCCGGGCCTGCTACCAGAGCTGGAAGAAGCCGAACCCGGCCACCGCGACGAACGCCGGCTACCTGGCGCACATCCTGGACGTGGGGCACCTGTCCGTGCTGGAGCACGGCTCGGTGAGCTTCTACTTCAGCGGGGTGTCCCGGTCCTTCACCCACGAGCTGATCCGGCACCGGCACTTCTCCTACTCGCAGCTCTCCCAGCGCTACGTCCCGGAGCGGGACGCGGCCATGGTCGAGCCGGCCGTGATCGCCGAGGACCCGGAGCTGCACAAGAAGTTCATCGAGGCGAGCGAGGCGGCGGTTCGGGCGTACACCGAGCTGCTGGAGGGCCTGGAGGCCCGGTTCACCGACGAGCCCAACCCGACGCTGCGCCGCAAGCAGGCCCGGCAGGCGGCCCGCGCGGTGCTGCCCAACGCCACCGAGACCCGGATCGTGGTGACCGGCAACTACCGGGCGTGGCGGCACTTCATCAAGATGCGCGCCACCGAGCACGCCGACGTGGAGATCCGCGAGCTGGCCGTGGAGTGCCTGCGGCAGCTCCAGGGGGTCGCCCCGAACGTCTTCGCCGACTTCGTGATCTCCACGCTGCCGGACGGCACCGAGGTGGCGGCGTCTCCGCACGCCGAGTGAGTCGTCGCCCTTCGCCGCCGGGGCCCCGGTGGTCGTCCGCTAGGTTGTGAACATGACGCACGACCTCCCTGCCGCCACGAGCCGGGGCGCCTCGCGCCCGTTCGGACGACTCATCACGGCCATGGTGACCCCGTTCACCGCCGACGGGTCGCTCGACCTCGACGGGGCCGTCCGGCTGGCCAGCCACCTCGTCGACGAGCAGGGCAACGACGCGCTGGTGCTCAACGGCACCACGGGCGAGTCGCCGACCACCACCGACGCGGAGCAGGAGGCCCTGATCCGCGCCGTCGCGGAGGCGGTGGGCGACCGCGCCCGGATCGTCGCCGGGGTGGGCACCAACGACACGAGGCACACCATCGAGCTGGCCGCGCAGGCGGAGAAGGCCGGCGCGCACGGCCTGCTGGTGGTCACGCCGTACTACAACAAGCCGCCGCAGAGCGGGCTGCTGCGCCACTTCACCGCGGTCGCCGACGCCACCGGGCTGCCGATCATGCTGTACGACATCCCGCACCGGGCCGGCACCGCGATCGCCACCGACACCCTGGTGAAGCTGGCCGAGCACGGCCGGATCGTCGCGGTCAAGGACGCCAAGGGCGACCTCACCGCCACCTCCTGGGTGCTGGCCCGCAGCGACCTGGCGTTCTACAGCGGCGAGGACGCGCTGACCCTGCCCGCCCTCGCGGTCGGCGCGGTCGGCGTGGTCGGCACCTCCACGCACTTCACCGGCGTGCAGACCAAGCAGATGATCGAGGCGTACGAGGCGGGCGACACCGCCACGGCGCTCGCCCTGCACCGGCGGCTGCTGCCGCTGTTCACCGGCATCTTCCGGACCCAGGGCGTGATCCTGGTGAAGGCGGGCCTGGCGGCCAAGGGCCTGCCGGCCGGCCCCGTGCGACCCCCGCTGGTGGACGCCACCGGCGACGAACTGGCCCAGCTGCGCGCCGACTGCGCCGCGGCGGGCCTGCCCCTACCCGAATGATCGAACGACACGACGGACGCCGCGCGACGGCGTCGCAGAATGAGGTGACGCGTGACCGAGGCGCACATCGAGGGTGAGCTGCCCCCGCCGCTGCCGGAGGGCGGCCTGCGGATCATCCCGCTCGGCGGACTCGGCGCCATCGGCCGGAACATGACGGTCTTCGAGTACGACGGCAAGCTGCTGATCGTCGACTGCGGGGTGCTCTTCCCCGACGTCGAGCAGCCCGGCGTGGACCTGATCCTGCCCGACTTCGGGCCGATCCTGGACCGGCTGGGCGACGTGCAGGCCATCGTGCTCACCCACGGCCACGAGGACCACATCGGCGCGGTGCCGTACCTGCTCGCCCACAAGCCGGACATCCCGCTGGTCGGCTCGCAGTTCACCCTGGCGCTGGTCGAGGCGAAGCTGGCCGAACGGCGGATCCAGCCGTACACGCTGACCGTCGCCGAGGGGCGGCGCGAGCGGCTGGGCCCGTTCGAGTGCGAGTTCTTCGCGGTGAACCACTCGATCCCCGACGCGCTGGCGGTGGCCATCCGCACCGGCGCCGGCCTGGTGCTGCACACCGGCGACTTCAAGATGGACCAGCTCCCGCTGGACGGCCGGATCACCGACCTGGCCGGCTTCGCCCGGCTCGGCGCCGAGGGCGTGGACCTGCTGCTCTCCGACTCCACCAACGCGGAGATCCCCGGCTTCGTCACCCCGGAGCGGGAGATCGGGCCGGTGCTCGACTCGATCTTCGCGAAGGCACGTGGCCGGATCATCGTGGCCTCGTTCGCCTCGCACGTGCACCGGGTGCAGCAGGTCTTCGACTCGGCGGTCGAGCACGGCCGCAAGGTGGCGCTGATCGGCCGGTCGATGGTGCGCAACATGGGCATCGCCCGCGACCTGGGTCTGCTGAACATCCCGCCGGGCCTGGTGGTCGGGCTGGAGGAGGCCACCACGCTGCCGCCCGAGCAGATCGTGCTGATGTCGACCGGCTCGCAGGGCGAGCCGATGAGCGCCCTGGGCCGGATGGCCAGCGGCGACCACCGGCACATCACCATCGCCCCCGGCGACACGGTGGTGCTCGCCTCCTCGCTGGTGCCGGGCAACGAGACCTCGGTCTACCGGGTGATCAACCGGCTCGCCCGGGCCGGCGCCACGGTCATCCACAAGGACGTGGCGAAGGTGCACGTCTCCGGTCACGCCCCCGCCGGCGAGCTGCTCTACCTGCTCAACGTCACCCGCCCGAGCAACCTCATGCCGGTGCACGGCGAGTGGCGGCACCTGCGGGCGCACGCCCGGCTCGGCATCGAGTCCGGCGTCGCGCCGGACCGGGTGGTGCTCTGCGAGGACGGCGACGTGGTCGACCTGGTCGACGGCCGCGCCAGCCTGGTGGGCCACGTGAAGAGCCGCTACGTCTACGTCGACGGCCTCGCCGTCGGGGACGTCAGCGAGTCGCTGCTCACCGAGCGCCGGATCCTCGGCGACGGCGGCTTCATCGCCACCACCGTGGTGGTCGACTCGGTCACCGGCAAGGTGGTCGGCGGGCCGACCCTCTCGGCGAAGGGCTTCTCCGAGGACCCGGAGGCGTTCAACCCGGTCATCCCGCTGGTCACGGAGGCGCTGAACCGGGCCGCCGCGGACGGCATCACCGACCCGCACCAGCTCCAGCAGATCGTCCGGCGCACCGTCGGGCGCTGGGTCAACGACGCGTACCGCCGCCGGCCGATGATCGTGCCGACGGTCGTCGAGGTCTGACAGACGCCGACTCCGCACGCCGGTCCACCGTCCGCGGTGGGCCGGCGTCGTCGCTCTCCGGGTACGCCCGGACACACTCCGCCGATTCCGGCCGCTCGCCTTCAACCGATCGGCGTCCGTCTCCGTATACCGCTCCGGCAGGCGTACCCGCGCCGGCCGGGAGGAGCGTGGCGGATGGACCGCAGACGGATGACAGCCATCGGCGTACTGGTGGCGGCGGCGGGCGCGGCGGCGGCGGTGACCCTGCCGTCGTTCGCCGGCGAGAACCCGACGACCCGGCGGACCGCCCCGGCGGCGTCCGACGGCGTCGCGCCCGAGGTGCTGGACGCGCTGAGCCGCGACCTCTCGCTCACCCGGGACCAGGCGGCCCGGCGGCTGAAGACCGAGCGGTGGGCGTCGGGCGCGGTGGCGAAACTCCGCACCGAACTGGGCGCCGACTACGGCGGTAGCTGGCTCGGCGCCGACGGGAAGACGTTGAACGTGGCGGTGGCCGATCCCGCCCAGGCGGCCCGGGTGACCGCCGCGGGCGCGGTGCCGAAGCCGGTGGACCGCGGGGTCGCCGAGCTCGACGCCGTGAAGACCCGCCTCGACAAGGCCGGCGACGACGCCAGCCCGGACGTCGCCGGCTGGTACGTCGACGTGCAGACCAACTCGGTGGTGGTGGTCGCCCAGCCGGGCGCCGAGGCGGCCGGCCGCCGCTTCGCGGAGGCCAGCGGGGTGCCCGCCGGCGCGGTACGGGTGCGGACCGCCGACGAGGCGCCCCGCCCGCTGTTCGACGTGCGGGGCGGCGACGCGTACTTCATCAACAACGCCGGGCGCTGCTCGGTCGGCTTCTCGGTGGTCGGCGGCTTCGTCACGGCCGGGCACTGCGGCCGGCCGGGGGACCGGACCACCGGCGCGAACCGGGTCGCCCAGGGCACCTTCGCCGCGTCCTCGTTCCCCGGCGACGACTGGGCCGTCGTCGAGGTCAACGGCCAGTGGACGCCGCAGGGCGTGGTGAACGACTTCAACGGCGGCACGGTGCCGGTGAACGGCTCCACCGAGGCCCCGGTGGGCGCCTCGGTGTGCCGCTCCGGCTCGACCACCGGCACCCGCTGCGGGGTGATCCAGGCGAAGAACGCCACGGTGAACTATCCGGAGGGGACGGTCACCGGGCTGACCCGGACGAACGTCTGCGCCGAGCCGGGCGACTCGGGCGGCGCCTGGCTCTCCGGCGACCAGGCGCAGGGCGTGACGTCCGGCGGCTCCGGTGACTGCACGAGCGGCGGGGTGACCTTCTTCCAGCCGGTCAACGAGATCCTCCAGCGCAACAACCTGACCCTGGTCACGGCAGGTGACCAGCCGGCGTCGTCCGCGCCGCCGGCCGGCGGCGGGTCCACCGCGCCGGCGGCGAGCACCGCGCCGGCCACCCCGCCGGACGGTGACGCGGCCGACTGCACCGGGCAGGTCAGCCGGACCGGCCGGATCGCCGCCGGCCAGGCGCAGGTCCAGCCGGACGGCCGCTTCTTCCGGGTGTCCGGCGGCGCCCAGGAGGCGTGCGTGTCCGCGCCGGAGGGCGCCCGGGTGGTGCTGGAGCTGCAACGCTTCACCGGCGCCGGGTTCCGCAGCGTGGCCCGCGCCGACAGCACCGACGGGGTCGCCCGGCTGACCGCCGACACCCCGGCCGGCGCCTACCGCTACCGGGTGGTCGGGCTGGCCGGCGCCGGCGAGTACACCCTGGCGTTCTCCGCCCGCTGAGCCGCCGCCGGGTCGACCCCGGCGGCCCCGGACCGCGGCCCCCGTCCACCACCGCCCGGTGGCCGGGGGCCGCGCCACGTCCCGGTTCCGGGCTCACGGCAGCGCGGCGACCGCCTCGGCGTACGCGGCCCCGGTGCTGACCGCCGACGTGACCAGGACGACGAGCTGCGCCGGGGCCACCCCGTACGCCAGGTCGGTGGTGACGTCGGCGGCCAGCAGCAGCGTCCCGTCGCCCGGATCGTGCACGTACGCCGCCGGCAGCAGCCGGTCGTGGTTCCAGGCGTTGCAGAACGCGTACGCCTCGGCCCGCCGGGCGGCCGGCAGCCGGCGCAGCGCCACGGCCCGGGCGTGCAGCACCTCGCCCTGCTCGCCGAGCCGGCGGAACTGGACCACGGCCTCGCCCCAGCGCCCCACCACGGTGCCGTCCGGCTCCAGCAGGTACGCGTCGCCGCGCGCGTCGAGGGCGGCGGTGAGCAGCCGCAGGCTCAGCGGGGCGACCTCCTCCTCGCCCGGCGCCCCGGGCTCGGCCGGGTCGTCGCCGGGCGCCCCGGCGTCCTCGTCGGGCAGCGGCACCGGTTCGGCGAGCGGCCGCTCGGCCAGCCAGGAGGCGATCCGGCCGGACTGGTGGCCGGTGCCGTTGCGGGCGTCGAAGCTGCCGGCCAACGCGGTGGCGAGGGCCTGGAGCTGGCCGCCGAGCGTCGCCACGTCCACCTCGGCGGCCGGCCGGGGCCCGTGCCCGGGGCGGTGGATCCGTCGCCCGCCGAGACCGGCCTCGGCGGCCAGCCCGCAGAGCAGCGCGCCCGCCGCGGCGAACTCCATCGCGGACAGGTCGTCGGCCGGGTGGTCCAGCCGGGGCAGCTGCTCGGCCAGCACGTCCAACCCGTAAGCGAGGTGCCCGCCCAGCGCGCAGAACCGCAGGTGGGCGGCGAGCTGCGGGAAGGCCGCCCGTTCCCGGCGGTGCCGGCGGTACGCCCGCACGTGCGCCCGGGCGGCGCGCGCCGCCTCGCCGGTCCGCAGCCAGGGCAGCAACCCCGCGGCGAGGGCCCGCTCCGGCTGGTCGGTGCAGCCCGGCTCGCCGTCGAGCGCCGGCTCCAGCGCGGCCAGGGCGGCCGCCGGCTCGCCCCACCCGGCCAGCAGCTCCGCGCGGCGGGCCGGGGCGCAGCCGGCACAGCCGGCCACCGGGTCGGCCCCGTCACCGGCGGACCAGCGGTCGTACTCGCGGCGGGCGGTCGGCTCGTCGCCCAGGTGGTCGGCGAGCCGGCAGCGCAGCTCGGCCACCGGCCCGGCGTCCGGACCCAGCCGGTCGGCGAGATCGTCCAACAGGGAGCGGGCCTGGTCCAGGGCCACCCGGGGGGTGCCGAAGAGCGCCTCCACGGCCTGCCGCTGGTGCCGGCGCAGCCGTTCGGCCACGTCGGGGCCGTCGAGCAGCCCCGGTTGCCGGTCCACCGTGGCCAGGCAGCGGCGCACCGGCTCGACCGTCCGCCACCGCTCGCCCAGGTGCAGGTACGCCTCGACCAGCGCGAACCGCGCCGCCAGCCCGGTGCGTGGGTCGCCCGTGGCGTCGGCCCGGGCGGCGATGCGTTCCAGCTCGGCGCAGCGGGCCTCGCCGTCGGGCAGGTCCCGCGCGTCGGCGAGCGCGTCGGCCAGCCCCCGGTCCCGGAAGGTGGTCACCGGACCGCCCCGCCGGGCAGGTCCGCCACGGCGGCGGCGAGCTGGCAGCCGGTGGTGACGCCGCAGTCGACGAGCTGGTCGAGCTGGTGCGGGGTGACGCCGCGTTCCAGGTCGGTGGTCACCTCGCCGCAGACCTGGGCCAGCCCGTCGTCGGCGACGTGCACGAACGCCTTGGGCCAGAGCCGGTCGTGGTTCCAGGCGTTGCAGAAGGCGTGCAGGTCGGGCACGTGCTCGATGCCGAACCGGTGTGCCGTGACGGTGCGTACCTGGAGCAGCTCACCGGCGCCGCCCCGCCGGGAGAACCAGATGAGGCTCTTGTCCCAGCGGCCCACCAGGTCGCCGTCGTCGTCCCGGGCCACCGCGTACCCCCGGTTGGCCAGCACGGCGGCGATCAGCTCGCCGGTCAGCGGTCGCAGCGCCTGCGGGTGTCCGGCCAGGGGGCCGTCCGGACCGTCCTCGATCTCCGGCGACGCCATGGGGGCATCCCTTCTGAGGCGAATAACACAAACGGCGGCGGATTCGTGCCGCGACGCGCGGACACGACCCGGAAAAGCGGCGATCTGCCGGGTCCCGCCGTTACGGTGACTCTATGGCGGGCCGTACCTCTCAGGCGAGCCGGCGGCGCGGCGCGTCGCCGCGCGGAACCACGAACAGCCGTGCCCGCCAACCGGCCAGGAAGACCACCCGGGCGACCGCCCGCCGGCGGCCCGCGCCCGGGCCGAGCCCGGCGGCGTTCCTCGGCCGCGCGCTGGGCGCCCTGTGGATGGGGCTGGCGCACGCCGTCGGCTGGACGTTCCGGGCCGCCGGGCGGCAGGCCGCCACCACCCGCGAGCTGGACCCGGAGCACCGCCGCGACGGCGCCGGGCTGCTCCTGTTCGGCCTGGCCATCCTCAGTGGGGTGGGCATCTGGTCCGGCGGCGCCGGGCCGGTGGGCCGGCACCTCGCGGACACCGTGCGCCTCTTCGTCGGCGCGATCGCCATCGTGCTGCCGGTGCTGCTCATGGTGGGCGCCTGGCGGCTGATGCGGACACCGGCCGATCCCGCGCACCGCGGGCGGGGCCTGGTCGGCTGGGGTTCCATGCTGCTCGCCACGGCGGCCATGCTGCACATCGGACAGGACCCGGTCGACGAGGTCCAGCGTGACTACGCGGGCGGCCTGCTCGGCGCCGGCGTGGGCGACCTGCTCAAGTCCGCGGTCACCGCCTGGGTGGCCATGCCGCTGCTGATCCTGCTGCTGGTCTTCGGCCTGCTGGTGGTCACCGCGACCCCGATCAACAAGATCCCGGAGCGGCTCGGGCTGCGCGCCGCGCCGGTCCCGCCGTCGGAGACGGAGGAGGAGGCCGAGGCCGAGGCGCCGGCCAAGCCGGCCCGCAAGCGGGCGGCCAAGCGCCTCCCGCCGCCGATGGACCCGCTGGACGCGGACGACGACCTCGACGGCGTCGACCTCCAGGACACTCTCGTGCTGCCGCGCAAGAAGGTGCCGGCGAGCCGCAAGCCGGTCGAGCCGCCGGAGCACTCGCCGCTGCCCACCCGCGCCGAGCAGCTCGCGCTCACCGGGCTGGCCGGCGACTACACCCTGCCGCCGGCCAACATGCTGGGCAGCGGGGCCGCGCCGAAGACCCGCAGCAAGGCCAACGACGAGGTGATCGCCGCGCTGACCGGCGTCTTCGAGCAGTTCGACGTGGACGCCGCGGTCACCGGCTTCACCCGTGGCCCGACGGTCACCCGCTACGAGGTCGAGCTGGGGCCGGGCGTCAAGGTCGAGCGGATCACCCAGCTCTCCCGCAACATCGCGTACGCCGTGAAGTCGCCCGACGTGCGGATCCTCAGCCCGATCCCGGGCAAGAGCGCGGTCGGGGTGGAGATCCCGAACACCGACCCGGAGAACGTGGCGCTCGGCGACGTGCTGCGCTCGCGGGCCGCCACCAGCGACCACCACCCGATGGTGGTGGCGCTCGGCAAGGACATCGAGGGCGGCTACGTGGTGGCCAACCTGGCCAAGATGCCGCACATCCTGATCGCCGGCGCGACCGGCGCGGGCAAGTCGTCCTGCCTGAACTCGCTGCTGGTGTCCATCCTCACCCGGGCCACCCCGGACGAGGTGCGGCTGCTGCTCATCGACCCGAAGCGGGTCGAGATGACCGGCTACGAGGGCATCCCGCACCTGGTCACCCCGATCGTGACCAACCCGAAGAAGGCGGCCGACTCGCTGGAGTGGGTCGTCCGCGAGATGGACATGCGCTACGACGACCTCGCCGCCAACGGGGTCCGGCACATCGACGACTACAACCGCAAGGTGCGCAACGGCGAGATCAAGGCCCCGCCGGGCAGCGAGCGGGAGATCCGGCCGTACCCGTACCTGCTGGTGATCGTGGACGAGCTGGCCGACCTCATGATGGTCGCGCCGCGCGACGTGGAGGACTCGGTCGTCCGGATCACCCAGCTGGCCCGGGCCGCCGGCATCCACCTGGTGCTGGCCACCCAGCGTCCGTCGGTGGACGTGGTCACCGGCCTGATCAAGGCGAACGTGCCGTCCCGGCTCGCCTTCGCCACCTCCTCGCTGGCCGACTCCCGGGTCATCCTCGACCAGCCCGGCGCGGAGAAGCTGCTCGGCCGCGGCGACGGGCTGTTCCTGCCGATGGGCGCGTCGAAGCCGATCCGGATCCAGGGCGCCTGGGTGACCGAGCGCGAGATCCACGACGTGGTCAAGTTCTGCAAGGACCAGCGCGAGCCGGAGTTCCGGTCGGACGTGCTGACCGTCGCGCAGGACAGCAAGAAGAAGATCGACGAGGACATCGGCGACGACCTGGACCTGCTCGTGCAGGCGGTGGAGCTGGTGGTCACCTCGCAGTTCGGCTCGACCTCGATGCTCCAGCGCAAGCTGCGGGTCGGCTTCGCCAAGGCGGGCCGGCTCATGGACCTCATGGAGACGCGGGGCGTGGTCGGCCCGTCCGAGGGGTCCAAGGCCCGCGACGTGCTGGTCAAGCCGGACGAGCTGGAGGAGGTCCTGGCCGGCCTGCGCGGCGGCGAGGACTGACCCCCACCCGGACAGACGTCAGGGCCCGCCGGTGCTCCCGGCGGGCCCTGACGCGTACCAGGTCAGGAGTTGTAGATCGCGTAACCGATGATCATGCCGATGACCGCGCCGACCACGCTGGCGGCGGCGGCGTACCAGCCGAGCGGCTTGTCGCCGAGCACCGCGCCGACGATGCCGAGCACCAGGCCGACCAGGCCGAACAGCGGCGGCAGGAAGAAGATCGCGATGACCGCGAAGACGAACGCGAGAATCGTGCAGACGCGGGCGGCGCTGCTGCGCGGGCGGGCGGTGGCGTGGATGTCGGCCATGGTGTCCTCCGTAAATGGGTCTCCTCGGGTGGGGCGAGGGAGAGATACCCGGATCGGCCCGCCGTCCAAACCGGACGTCCGGGCAGGCCGGAGGTGGTCAGTGGAAGAGCTTGAGGCCGACCACGCCGGCGACCACGAGCAGGAGGCAGGCGATCCGGGGCAGGCTGGCCGACTCGCCCAGCGCCACCATGCCGACCACGGCGGTGCCGACCGCCCCGATGCCGACCCACACCGCGTAGCCGGTGCCGAGCGGGATGTCGCGCAGCGCGTACGCCAGGCCGGCCATGCTGGCCACCAGCGAGACGGCGAAGACGGCGGAGGGGAGCGGCCGGGTGAAGCCGGCGCTGCGGTCGAGGGCGATCGCCCAGGCGGTTTCCAGCAGTCCGGAGAGCACCAGCACGAGCCAGGCCATGGGTCACCTCTGACGGGACGGGCCCGGCCACCGGGCCGGGACGGGCGGTCACACGGGGCGTCTTGGCCTGACCGGGTACGCCCACCACTCGTCCGGGGCGGCGCGGGGCCGCCGAGGCCGACGCTAGCACCGCCGGGGCTGCCCGGCCGGCACGGTGACGAACCCCACCATCGCTGGAGTTCACGCGAACTTCAGGTTGCACCATGGTCGGCATGACCGTGCTCTTCTCCGACGAGGACGTCGCCGCCGCCCTGGACGCCCCGCTCACCGTCGCCGCCATGCGGGACGCGCTGCTGGCCGCGTACGAGGGGCGGCTCATCGCCCCGCCCCGGGCGTCCGCCCCGCTCGGCGGCGGCCGGATGGTGCTCACCGCCGGGCACCTCACCGGCGAGTGGTACGGCTTCCGGTCGTACGACACGTTCGGGCACCCGGAGAGCGGGCAGCTCGTGGTGCTGCACGACGCGGCCACCGGGGCGGTACGCGCCATCGCGGTCGGCGAGGAACTGGGCTCGCGGCGTACCGGGGGGCTGGGCGGGGTGGCCGTGGACGCGCTGGCCCGCCCCGACGCGGCCACCCTCGGCGTGGTCGGCTCCGGCCGCCAGGCGTGGACCCAGGTCTGGGCCGCCGCCGCGGTGCGCCCGCTGCGCGAGGTGACCGTGCACAGCCGCTCGGCGGCCCGCCGGGAGGCGTTCGCCGCCCGGGTCCGGGCCGAGCTGGGCGTGCCGGCCCGCGCCGTCGACTCGGCCGCCGCGGCGGTGCGCGACCGGGATCTCGTGGTGCTCGCCACCACCAGCACCACCCCGGTGCTGGCCGCGGCCGACCTCGCCCCGGGCACCCACGTCAACACCGTCGGCTTCAAGCAGGTCGACCGGCACGAGTTCGGCCCCGACCTGCTGGACGCCGCCGACCTGCTGGTCACCGACTCGCCCGCGCAGGCCGCCGCGTACGCCCCGCCGATGCTCGCCGCCGTCGAGCCGTACGCGGGCCGACTGCGCGACCTGGGCGCGGTGCTGGCCGGGGCGGTCCCGGGACGGACCGGCGCGGACCAGATCTCGGTCTTCTGCTCCACCGGCCTGGCCGGCACGGAGGTCTTCCTGCTCGACCGCCTGGCCCGGGTCGGCGCGGCCGCCCGCTGACCCGCGGCTCGGTGTGAGCCGGTCGATGCCGGCGGCCCGCCGTCGCGGGGTTCCCGCCCCGGCCCGGTACCCTCGGATGGTGTCTGCCACCTCCCCTTACGACGACTCCAGCTCGGCGCGTCTGACGCCGCGCCGCGACCTGGAGCCGTCGTCTTCTGCTGCTGCCGGCGCCGACGGCCGTCGCGTCGCCCTGCTGACCCTGGGCTGCGCCCGTAACGAGGTCGACTCGGAGGAGTTGGCAGCCCGGCTGCACGCCGACGGGTGGCAGGTGACCACCGACGGCGAGGGCGCCGACGTGGTGGTCGTGAACACCTGCGGTTTCGTGGAGAAGGCCAAGCAGGATTCGATCCAGACGCTGCTGGCCGCCGCCGACACCGGCGCCAAGGTGGTCGCCGCCGGTTGCATGGCCGAGCGGTACGGCCGCGAGCTGGCCGACAGCCTCCCCGAGGCGCAGGCGGTGCTCAGCTTCGACGACTACCCGGACATCGCGGCCCGGCTGGACGCCGTGGTGGCCGGCGAGGCGCTGGACGCGCACACCCCGCGCGACCGGCGCGAACTGCTGCCGCTCACCCCCGTCAAGCGGCGGGACGCGGCCGTGTCGCTGCCCGGCCACGGCACCCCGACGCGGGTCGCCGCCGAGGCCGACGAGCACACCCCGGCGCACCTGCGGCAGGTGCTGCGGCACCGGCTCGACACCGGGCCGGTGGCCTCGCTCAAGCTGGCCAGCGGCTGCGACCGGCGCTGCGCGTTCTGTGCCATCCCGGCGTTCCGTGGGGCGTTCGTCTCCCGTACGCCGGACGAGCTGCTCGCCGAGGCGGAGTGGCTGGCCAAGACCGGCGTCCGCGAGCTGGTGCTGGTCAGCGAGAACTCCACCTCCTACGGCAAGGACCTGGGCGACCCCCGCGCGCTGGAGAAGCTGCTGCCGCAGCTCGCCGCCATCGACGGCATCGTGCGGGTGCGCGCCAGCTACCTCCAGCCCGCCGAGACCCGGCCCGGCCTCGTCGAGGTGATCGCCACCACGCCGGGCGTGGCCGCGTACTTCGACCTGTCGTTCCAGCACTCCAGCGAGCCGGTGCTGAGGCGGATGCGCCGGTTCGGCTCCACCGACCGGTTCCTGGAGCTGCTCGCCTCCGCCCGCGCGCTGGCCCCGGAGGCGGGCGCGCGGAGCAACTTCATCGTGGGCTTCCCCGGCGAGACCCGGCAGGACGTGGCCGAGCTGACCCGGTTCCTCACCGAGGCGCGCCTCGACGCCATCGGCGTGTTCGACTACAGCGACGAGGACGGCACCGAGGCCGCCGGTCTGCCCGGCAAGGTCTCCGCCGCCACGATCAAGCGGCGCTACGACAAGCTCGCGGCGCTCGCCGACGAGCTGTGCTCGCAGCGGGCCGAGGAGCGGCTCGGCTCGACCGTCGAGGTGCTTGTCGACTCGGTCGCCGACGGCGTGGTCGAGGGGCGGGCCGCCCACCAGGCGCCCGAGGTCGACGGCTCGACCACCCTGGTCGCACCGGCCGGCGGCGGGGTCGACCTGGCCGCGCTGCGCCCCGGCGATCTGGTCCGGGCCACGGTCACCGCGACCGAGGGTGTCGACCTGGTCGCCGTACCGGATGAGATGATCTCGGCGGCGCCCGGCGCGGCACGGTGACGGCGGGTCCGGACAGAACGGGGAGGCCACGTGGGGCGGTGCCGGACATGACCGGGGCGGAGTCGACGGTGGCGGCCCCCGTGCCCCTGCTCAACGCGGCCAACGTGCTGACCGCGGTGCGGCTCGTCCTGGTCCCGGTGTTCGCGGTCACCGTCGTCGCCTCCGCGATGAGCCACGCCGGCTGGCGGATGGCGGCCTGCCTGATCTTCGTGGTCGCCTCGGCGACCGACCTGGTGGACGGCTGGATCGCCCGCCGGTTCGGGCTGGTCACCTCGCTCGGCAAGGTGGCCGACCCGATCGCCGACAAGGCCCTCACCGGCGCCGCCCTGGTGCTTCTCTCCTGGTACGACCGGCTGCCCTGGTGGGTGACCGTGGTGATCCTCGCGCGCGAACTGGGCATCACCGCCCTGCGCTTCTGGGTGATCCGGCACGGCGTGATCGCGGCCAGCCGCGGCGGCAAGATCAAGACGGCGCTCCAGATCCTGGCGATCACCTGGTACCTCTGGCCCATGCCCGACGCGCTGGCCCCGGTCGGCCCGTGGATCATGGGCGCGGCCGTGGTGGTCACGGTGGTCACCGGCTTCGACTACATCGCCCAGGCCCTCCGCCTGCGCCGCCCCACTCGCTGACCCGGCCGGGGCCGCGCCGGGGATACCCTCATGATCGGCGAATCCGTTCGCCGGATGAGTAGGCGGCGGCTGTGCGGGAAGAGAGGGCCGGCATGGAAACGGATGCGAATCACGAGCGGCCGGCCGGCAGTCCGGCGGCCTCGGTGGTGCACAGCCTGCACGAGCGCAAGGAGACCCTGGCCACCGTCGAGTCGCTGACCGGCGGGCTGCTCTCCGCCGCGATCGTGGAGATCGCCGGGGTGAGCGGGATCTTCCAGGGCGGCCTGGTGGTCTACGCCACCGAGTTGAAGTCGGAGCTGGCCGGCGTGCCGGAGGGCCTGCTGGCCGAGCGGGGGCCGGTCGACCCGGACGTGGCCGCCGCCCTCGCCGAGGGCGGGCGGCGGCGGTGCGGCGCCGACTGGGGTCTGGCCACGACCGGCGTGGCCGGGCCGGAACCCCAGGACGGCAAGCCGGTCGGCCTGGTCTACGTCGCCGCGTCCGGGCCCGACGGCACCGAGGTACGCGAGCTGCGCCTCGACGGTGGCCGGGACCACATCCGCGCGGCCGCGGTGATCGAGGCGCTGCGCCTGCTCGCCGAGCGGATCCACGCCGCGGTCGAGGCCGACGAGGCGGCATCCGCGGGCGAGGCCGACGAGGCGGAATCCGCAGCTGACGCCGACCGGGCGGGGGCCGGCCAGCGGTGAGCCGGGCGCCGACCCGCCCGGTTGCGGGAACACCGGCCCGGGGTCGTGGATCGGTCCGCGCGTCCGGTTCCGCAGGATTGGAGAGGCGGGGTGGGATGTCGGCGGGGCGACCAACGGGTACGGTTGCGGGAAGGCTCCGGCGGGCGACGTCGGCGCCGGGCCGGTCCGCCGCGCCCGGTGCGGCACGCGCGGCCGGAGATGGTGGTCCCGTACAGGGGGAGGTGCGATGGTCCTGCTACGCCGCGTGATCGGTGACGCACTGCGGGCGCGCCGGCAGGGGCAGCACCGCACCCTCCGCGAGGTCTCGTCCGCCGCCAACGTGAGCCTGGGTTACCTCTCCGAGATCGAGCGCGGCCAGAAGGAGCCCTCCAGCGAGCTGCTGGCCGCGATCTGCGACGCGCTCGGCGCCCGCCTCTCCGAGCTGCTCCGCGAGGTCAGCGACACGGTCGCGCTGGCGGAGCAGATGCCCGGGGTGCTGGTCCCGATGGCCGACGAGCCGGTCGAGTCGACGCCGGTCGCGCCGGCGGCCGTGCGCAAGGCGACCAACCGGGGGGTCCGCCAGGTCACCTCCGACGGCTCGGTGGCCGTCCAGGTCCGCCAGGACTCGCCGCTCAAGGCGACGCTGCGCAGCACCCGGGTCCGCCCCGCGGACCGGGACGTGGTCTGCGCCGCCTGATCCCGCCCGCCGCGTCGTGGCCGCCGGTGGCGACCGGATCGTACTGTTGATCAGGGTCGTACGGGTGCCGGTTCGGCGTCCGACTGGGACGATGGAGGCACACCGCGCGACTCGCCGGTCGACCCCGGTCGAGGCGACGCGACGCTACTGAGGGGACAACGCGGAGATGGCGAACCCGTTCGTCAAGGGCTGGAAATACCTGATGGCGCTCTTCGGCGCGAAGATCGACGAGCACGCCGACCCGAAGGTGCAGATCCAGCAGGCCATCGAGGAGGCCCAGCGGCAGCACCAGGCGCTGGTCCAGCAGGCGGCCGCGGTGATCGGCAACCAGCGCCAGCTGGAGATGAAGCTGTCCCGGCAGATGACCGAGGTCGAGCAGCTCCAGGGCAACGCCCGGCAGGCCCTGGTCCTGGCCGACCAGGCCCGGGGCCGCGGCGACGAGGCCGAGGCGGGGCGCTACGAGCAGTCCGCGCAGCTGCTCGCCAGCCAGCTGGTCTCTGCCGAGCAGGCCATGGAGGACCTCAAGACCCTGCACGACCAGGCGCTCGGCGCGGCCGCGCAGGCCCGCAAGGCGGTCGAGAACAACTCGATGATCCTCCAGCAGAAGCTGGCCGAGCGCACCAAGCTGCTCAGCCAGCTCGAACAGGCCAAGATGCAGGAGACCGTGGCCCGCTCGCTGGAGTCGATGTCGGCCCTCACCGCGCCCGGCACCACCCCGTCGCTCAACGAGGTCCGGGACCGGATCGAGCGCCGCTACGCCGACGCCATGGGCCGGGCCGAGCTGGCCGGCAACTCCGTCGAGGGCCGGATGCTGGAGATCCAGAAGGCGACCCTCGACTCGGCCGGATCGGCCAGACTGGAGCAGATTCGGTCGAGCATGGCCGGCGAGCAGCTCGGCGGCCGGCAGGAGCGCCCCGCCGTGGCGCAGCCGGCCGACCCGGCCGCCGCCGCCCGCCTGGACGAGATCCGGTCCACCATGAGCCGGGAGCGCGGCACCGGGGAGAGCACCACGAGCTAGGGGACGGGGGAGACCGATGGTGGACGAGCGGGCGCGGCACTTCCGCCGGCTGCGCAGGCTGCGCCGGTCCGCGCGGCGCTGGAGCGTCCTGGCCGGTGGGCTGGGCGGCGCCGCCGCCGTGCTGACCCCGTACGCCGGGCTGGGCCTGCCGGACGCGGCCTGGGCCGGCGCCGCGGGCAGCGCCATCGCCGTCGCCGCCTGGCGCTGGGTCGACCTGCGCGCCCTCGCCGCCGTGCCGGCCCCGCCGGCCCTCGACCCGGCGGAGGCCGCCGCCCGCTCCCGGGCCCGGCTGGTCGCCGCCGTCGAGCGGCTGCCCGTGGGCCCGGGCGTCCTCGCCGAGGTACGCCGGGTCCGCTCCCGCCTCGCGCTGCGCGGCACCACGGCGGCCGAGGCGTGGGCCCGGCTCGACCGGGCCGCGCTGACCCTGGCCGGGCTGGCCGGCCGGCTCACCGGGCTGGCCGAGCCGGCCGTCCGCGAGGCGGCCGAGGCCGACCGCTCCCTGCGTGACCTGGCCAACCGGGTGGCCGGCGTGGAACGCGCGCTGAAGCTCGCCCCGGCCGAGGCGCGCGGGTCGCTCGCCGAGGCGCACGCCACCCTGGTCGGCCAGCTCGAGAGCGGGGTGGCCGCGTACGAGCGGCTCGTGGTGGCCGCGGCCGGCTACGTGGCCGAGGACGCCCACCCGAGCACCCAGGACCCCTCGGCGGCCCGCCTGACGGAGGCCACCGACCTGCTGCACGGCGTGGCGGGCGCCCTGGCCGAACTCCGCACCACCCAGACCCCCCTCCGCACCCCCTGACCCTCCGCGGGCCCGGCGGTCAGTCGGGGGTCGTCACCTGGGTGGGGGTGGTCCAGGGGGACGTGCCCACCACGTTCGTGGAGCGGATGCGGTAGTGGTAGGTGGTGCCCCGGGTCAGGCCCGTGTTCGTGAAGCCCCTTCCGGTGACGCTGAAGGTGGCCACGTCGTGGGTGAAGCCGGCGTCGGTGGCGCGCTGCACCACGAAGCCGGCGCCCGCCCCGGTCGGCGTGCTGGCCGACCAGCTCAGGATCACCGTGGCGGTGTCCGGGGCGGGCGCGGTGGCGGTGGCGAGCACCCCGGTCGGCAGGCCGGGGCGGGGCGGGGTGGTCACGGTGGCCACCGTCGACCAGGGTGACGCCGCGCCCAGGTAGGTGGTGCGTACCCGGTAGTAGTAGGTGGTGTCCGGGGCGACCGCCGGATCCAGGTGGGCCTCGCCGACGGCGATGGCGGTGGTGCCCGGCCCGCTGGTGAACGTCGGGTTGGTGGCCCGCTGCACGTCCACTCCGGTGGCGAAGGAGCGGTTGGCCCAGCGCAACGCGACCCGCAGCGGCGCGGCCGGCGGCACCACGGCGGCCAGCTTCGCCGGCGCGCCCAGCTGCACCGAGGCGGGGACGCTGTTCGACCAGGCCGAGCAGCTCACCGCGTTCTCGGCCCGGATCCGGTAGTGGTAGGTGACGCCAGGGGTGACGGTCGCATCGGTGTACCGAGTGGCGGCGGCCGCCACGGTGATCTCGGTGAGCCCGGCGGTGAAGGCGGTGTCGGTGGCCCGTTGCAGGCGGTGGCTGGTGGCCGGCGGGCGGCTGCCGTTGCCGGTCCAGGCCAGCGCGATGGCGGGCAGCGCGGTGGCCGAGCCGGGCGCCGGGGTCGCGGTCAGCCCGGTCGGCGCCTTGGGCGCCACCCGCAGCACCAGCGGCCGGCTCATGCCCTGGTCGCGCAGCCCCGCCGAGCGGGTCTGCCAGCGGTACTCCCAGCCCAGGTTCACCAGTTGGTTGACCACCGCGGCGGGCCGCCCGTCGATGGGGCTGACCGGGCTGGCGTCCAGCCGGGCGCCGGCCGGGCGGGTCGGGTCGAGCAGCCGTACGCTGTCGCCGATCTTGAAGGGCAGGGTGGGCGGGACGGGGCGCAGGGCCACGATCGCGTCCTCCCGCGGGTTGACCCGGACGGTGTCCTTCCAGCCCAGCTCGCCCGCGTCCGGAGGGCGGACCGTGCCGTCCCAGCCGACCCGGTTGACCAGTTGCACGTCGCAGCCCTCGATGTGCACGGGGTGGGTGCGGGGCGCGTCGCCGACGATCCGCCACAGCTGGGTGCCGTCGGCCGGCGCGCCCACCGGCACGGTCGGATCGGTCGCGTACAGCACCTCGGTGGCCGGGTCGACCGGCCCGAGCGGCAGGGTGGCCGGGGTGCGCGGCCCGGCGTTCGGGTGGCCGACCCCGAGCCGCCCCACCGCCCGGCCGTGCCGGGGCTCGAAGACCTGCCCGACCGACTTCACGGCCAGCGGCAGGGTGACCGGTGCGACCGCGCCGGCCGGGGTGAAGGTGACCGAGGCGACGCGCGCCGGCACCAGCGTCTCGCCGGGGGTGCGGGTGCCGAAGGCCGCGTCGTAGGCCGGTTGCGGCACGATCGGCGGTCGCTGGCTCTCCGCGTACGCGCGGGGCAGCCGGGCGGCCAGCCGCTCCCGGTCGTACGGGGCGGCCGGGGTGCCGGTGACCCGGAACTGGAGCAGGGTCCGGGTGTTCGGCCCGTAGCCGGGACGGGAGGCGGGGAGGCCGCCGGTGGCGGTGCGGTCCGGGGCGTCGCTGTGGTGGTCGTAGCGGGGGTCGAACCGGGGCAGCGGCGCGGGGCAGTCGTTGTAGAGGATCAGCGTGCTGCCCGGCGGGACGGTCGCGAAGTCCACCACCACGTCGGCCCGCTCGCCGGGGGCGAGCAGCAGGGTGTGCCCGTCCACGTTGAGCACGGTCGGGTCCTGGCGGTCGTACCGGTAGCCGATCGGGCGGTTCGGCCGCACCACGGGGGCGGGCAGCAGGCCGCCCTCGTTGCCGATCTGGATCAGCTCGGGGCCGGCGGCGGCCGGGTCGGGCACCCCGCCCTCGCGCCCGTCGACCGGCCAGTACGCCGGCCGCCCGGCGGCCCGGGCCGCGTCGACCATCGGCACCTCGCCGGCGCGCGGGTCGCCCGGCGCGTCGCTCTCGGTCCACATGGGCCGGTCCGAGGCGGCCCGGTAGAGCTGGAGGTTGAGCGTGCGGTCGGCGCAGGCGTTGAGGATCCGGAACCGGTACGCCCGCGGCGCGACCTCCAGGTACGGGTAGGCGACCCCGTTGACCAGCGGCGTGTCCCCGTACGCCTCGGGCACGGCCGACGGGTGCGGCACGCCCGGGGCGAGGGGTGGCTCGTCCGGCTCGGCGACCGGATCGTGGTGCGGGTTCGGGACCGGGGCGACCCAGGGGCTGGCCCCGCCGTCCGGGTCGTGGGTCCACGGGCCATAGTCCCAGCGGCCGGTCGGGTTCCCGCCGGTGCTCCGGTACGGGTTCTGCCGGGGCTGGTAGACGTGCGGGTGCCAGAGACTGCCCTTGGCGCCCCAGCGGTCCCGGTCCCAGGTGGGATCCTGCGCGGCGAGCTGGGCGTCGTCCGGCACGAACGTCTTGTCCTCGATCACCAGGGGAAGCTGGTCGGCCGGCAGCACCCCCTCGTCGACCAGCCGTTCCTCGGCCGGGTCGGTGAGCAGGTAGAGCGCCAGCTGCCCGGAGTAGACGGTGAGCCGGGACAGACCGAGGGTGTTGTCGTGCAGCCACATGAGCCGGCCGCTCTGCTCGTTGGGGAAGTAGAGCGTGGTGGCGCCCGCGCCCGGCGGCGGCATGTCGGGCACGGGGGTCACCCCCACCCCCGTCGGGTACGGGGTGATCTCGCCGGCCGGGGTCACCCACTGCCAGGGGTTGCCGGCGCTGATCCACGCCGTCTGCGCCCCGGCCAGGTGCGGCACGGCGCGGTTCCCCGGGTACGGCGCCGGCCCGTCCAGCGGCCCGGTCCCGGCCCCGTCGACCGTCTCGTCGACGGGCAGGAAGAGCTCGCCGGCCCGGCCGGTGGGCAGTTGGTTGATGAACTTGATCCGGACCGGCCGGCCGCGCCGGGCGACGATCATCGGGCCGAGGTGCCAGGGCCGGTCCGGCGGGCTCACCGTGTTGTGGCCGGACGCGTCGGTGCCCAGGTTGAGCTGGCGGTAACCCCGCAGCCGGGTGGCCGGCAGGTCGCGGTGCAGGCGTTGCGCGTACTCCTGGAGGCCGATCTCGTAGTAGTCGCAGCCCGGCCAGGTGATCGTGTCGGGGACCGCGACCGGCAGGCGGGCGCCCAGCCCGGCGGTGGTCAGCGGGCCGGGCACCGGCAGCGGGTCGACGAACTTGCGGATGCCGGTGCCGGGCACCGGCCGGCCGTCCCGGTCGAGCGCGGGCAGCGGGCTCGCGGCGAAGTTCGGCACCGGGCCGAAGCAGCGCGGCACGGCGGCCGGGTCGAGGCTGGCCGGGGTCGGACCGGTCTCCTCCTCGGCGGCGCGGGCGGCGGGCACCGTCGGCGCGTGGTCCTCGGTGGTCCGGGCGAACCGGTCCGTCCATCCCGGCCGGAGTCTGCGGAACAGCACCATGGCTCTCCCCGGGGTCGGGGCGCGCCTGCCGTCACCCCGACGTGGCGGGCGTACGCGCTGCTGACGATCGGTGAGCACTCCACCGCAGCATGCGACGCCGAAGGTGCGGAGGGAACTACCCAATCGTCCCTATCTCGGGCGATCTTGGGTGGTTCGTGGAAGTTCCACGCGCCGTCCCGCTCAGTGGTCCGGCTGGCACGCCGGGCACCAGTAGGTCACCCGCTCGCCCAGCTCCTCCTTGCGGATCGCCGTGCCGCAGCGGCGGCACGGCTGCGCCCGGCGGCCGTAGACGTAGCTGGTCTGCCCCCGGTGCAGCGAGCCGGTCGTGCTCTGCGTCCAGCGGCCCCGGTTCGCGGCGAGCAGCCGCTGGGCGAGGCCGACCGTGCCGGCCAGGTCGGGCACCGCCCGCACCGGCGTCCACGGGGAGACCCCGCGCAGGAACAGCACCTCGCACTTGTAGAGGTTGCCCACCCCGGCCAGGTTGCGCTGGTCCAACAGCGCCTCGCCGATCGTCTCGTCCGGGTGGGCGGCCAGCCGGCGGACCGCCTCCTCCGGGTCCCAGTCGGGGCCGAGCAGGTCCGGGCCCAGGTGGCCGACCAGCGACTCCTCCTCGGCGGTCGGGATGAGGGCCAGCTCGTGCAGGTGGTAGCCGACCGCCACCGCGCCGGGGGAGCGGAGCACCACCCGGATCAGGTGCGCGGGCCGGGCCGCCCACCGCTCACCCGGGGCGTACGCCCGCCAGGCACCGTCCATCCGCAGGTGCGAGTGCAGCGTCCAGTCCCGCCCGCTCGCGGCCGCGGCCCGCGTGGCGTCGGCTCGCGTGGTGTCGGGCCGCGTGGCATCGGCTCGCGTGGCATCGGCCTGCGTGGCGTCGGCTCGCGTGGTGTCGGCTCGCGTGACGTCGGCCCCCGCGGTGGCACCTGCCGGGGCGGCGGCGGCGTCGGGCGGTGCGGTGAGGCGGAGCAGCAGGTGCTTGCCCCGGCTGGCCGATTCGCGCACGGTCCAGCCGGTCAGGTCGGTCGCGGCGAGCTGCGGCACGCGGAAGTCGGAGCCGGTGAGCCGGGCGCCGGCCAGGGCGCGCTGGAGGACGCGGGCGGTGTTCCACACGGTGTCGCCTTCGGGCACCCCTCCATCCTCCCTCGCCCGGCGGTCCCCCGCCGCGATCGCTCAGTCGCCCGTCACCGTCACCACCTCGCCGGGCCGCACGCCGAGCAGGTCGACCGCGCGCCCGGTGTTGACCGCCAGGGCCACCAGCCCGGCCGAGTCCACGTACGCGACCAGCCCACCGGCCGGAGCGTCGCCGAACGTGCGTCCGTGCACCGCCGCCCGGCCGGCCACCCGTACCCGCTCCGGCAGCCCGGACAGCAGCTCACCGGGGGCGGCGAGCTGGACGTTGCCGAAGTGGTCGACGGTCAGCACCTCGGCGGTGAAGCCCCTGTCGTCGGCGCGTACCAGCGGCGCGGGCAGCCGGACCAGCGTGGCCGGGTCCACGGCCGGGCCGGCCTCGGCCAGCGGCGCGCCGAGCGCCAACCGCGCGGCGACCGGGGCGAACACGTCCCGCCCGTGGAAGGTGCGGGAGACCGCCGGGGCGAGCCAGGCCGGGTTGGTCAGCTCGACCGCCCCGGTGATCCCACCGAGGGCCTCGGCGGCGTCCAGCAGCAGCCCGTTGTCCGGGCCGACCAGCAGCCCGCCCGGGGTGGCCAGCGCGACACCCCGCCGTGCCGTGCCGACGCCCGGGTCGACCACCGCCACATGCACGCCCACCGGCAGGTACGGCACGGTCTGCGCGAGCACCGCCGCGCCCCGGCGTACGTCGGCCGGCGGCACCAGGTGGGTCACGTCGATCACCCGGGCGGCCGGGGCGAGCCGGGCCAGCACCCCGTGGCAGGCCGCCACGAAACCGTCGGTCAGGCCGTAGTCGGTGGTCAGCGAGATCCAGGGACCGCCGGCGGGGCCGGTCATGCCGGGGCTCCCGGCGCGGTCAGCCGCCGTTCCAGGCGCAGTTCGTCGTGCAGCGGGATGTCGTCCTCGCCCAGGTGCGGGATGCTCGGCTTGACCGCCCGCGCCCGGTCCACCGCGCCAGGGTCCACCGCCACGATCCGCAGTCCCCGGCGCTGATAGAAGCGGAGCGCCCGGAGGTTGTCGTTGGTGGTGACCAGCCAGAGCCGGTCCGCCCCGGCGGCCGTGCCGACCGCCTCGGCGGCGGTCAGCAGGGCGCTGCCGGCGCCGTTGCCCGGGACCGCCGCGGCCAGGCTGACCACCTCCAGCCCGCCGTCGGCGAGCCGGTGCACCAGCGCCCCGGCGAACCCGCCCGCCCCGTCGACCGCCACGAGGGTGGGCAGTTCACGCAGGTCGTAGCGGGTGTCGTGGACCACCACGTACGGGCCGCCCCACTCCCGCCGGTGCAGCGCCGCGACGTCGGCGTGGTCGCTCGCCTCGGCGGGTCGTACCTGGATCGAGGCCATCCGTCCCCCTCGTCGTCCGCGCAGCACACCCTAACGACCACGGCACCCCCGCTCCGCACACTTCCCCCGCCCCGGTGGCGATCCGGCCCCCCGCCGACCTCGACGAGACCGACCCGCCGCCGCTCCTCTCCCGCCACTCAGGAAGCTCGTCCGGATCCCGGGACAGCCACAAGATCTTGGTAGGAAACGGCCCCTATAGGGGCCCTTTCCGTCCAAGATCTCCGCCGCGGGCCGCGGGCCGCGGGCGGGGGCGCGGCGCAAGCTAGCGGGGCGCGAGTGTGGGCGGGACGCGTGCAAGCGAGCGTGGGCGTCACGCAGGCCGGGTGAGGCGCTGCGTGGGGTGCGGGGTTGGATCCCGCCAGCGTGGGCGTGGGGAGCGACCCCGTGGGCATGGGCGGCTGCGTTAGGCGTGCGTTGCGAGATGCGGGCGGGGTGGGGTCAGCCGCGGAGGCGTAGGCCGCGGGGGGTGGCGCGGAAGCCGGCGGCGGTCAGCGCGTCCCGCAGCGGCGAGGAGTGCACGGCCTCGCCGTCGGCGCGTTCCACCGAGATCGCGCCCAGCGCCCCGGAGTGCACCGCGTCGGCGAGCGCCTTGCCGGCCGCGGCAAGGGCGTCGGTGTCGTCGGTGAACGAGAGGATGGTCCGCCCGCCCCGCTCGACGTAGAGCACCAGGTCGCCGCCGACCAGCACGACCAGCGCGCCGGCCTTGCGCCCGGCCCGGTGCCCGGTGGCCGGTGCCGCCCCGTCGCCGGAGTCGACCACCCGGTCGGGCCAGGGCAGCGCCGCGCCGTAGGGGTTGGCCGGGTCGGTGGCGGCGAGCACGACGGTCGGCCCGCCCCGGCCCCGGCTGTCGTCGGCGGGGTCGGCGAGGGCGCGGATCCGGTCCACGGCACCGGGCACGGCGAACTGGGCGGCGCCCAGCCCTTCGACGAAGTAGCCGCGCCGGGCGGCGCCGCGTTCCTCCAGCGCGGAGAGCACCGGGTAGACCGCCGCGAAGCCGCCGGTCACCTGCTCGGCCATCACGGCGCCCCGGGTGACCACGCCGTGCCGTTCGAGCAGCAGGTCGGCGAGGGCGGCGGCCCGCTTGGTGGGGTCGAGGTCGCGGTCGGGCAGCCGGGACCAGCGGCCGGCCACGGTGGGCGGGCCGCCGCGGCTGGGCAGCGCCGCCCGGCCGGGGCGGCGGTAGCGGGTGCGCGGGGCGGTCGGCCGGGACCGGTGCGCGCCGCCGCCACCGAGCGCCGCCCGCAGCGGGGCGAGGGTGTCGTTGGTGAGGTGACCGGCCCAGACCAGATCCCACACCGCCGCCGTCAGGGCGGTGTCGTCGGTGGAGCCGACCCGGTCGGAGAGCGACCGGAAGAAGAGCGCCTGCCCGTCGGCGAGCGCGTCGAGCACCGCCTCGTGCAGCGGGGTGAGGGCCAGCGCCTCGTCCGGCGGGGGCAGCAGCAGCGGCGCGACGTCCGCGTACGCGAGGGTGACCCAGCCGTCGCCCCCGGAGATCGCGCCGGACCCGGCCCAGACCACCTCCCCGCTGGCGCAGAGTTCGTCGAGCTGGGCGGGGGAGTAGTCGGCGACGCGGGCGGGCAGCACGAGGCGTTCCAGCGCGGACGCCGGCACGGCGGCGCCCTGCAACTGCTCGACGGTGGCGGCGACCGCCTCGATGCCCCGGGCCGACGAGCCGACCTGCTGCCAGCGGGGGAGGAACGCGGCGAGCGCGCGGGGCGGCACCGGCTCGATCTCCCGGCGCAGCGCGGCGAGGGACCGGCGGCGCAGCAGCCGCAGCACCTCGGCGTCGCACCACTGGGTGCCGACGCTGTCGGGGGCGAACTCACCGGAGACCACCCGCCCCGTCGCGGCGAGCCGGCGCAGCGCCTGCTCGACGACGAACACCCCGAGCCCGAACCGGGCGGCGCAGGTGGCCGCCGCGAACGGACCGTGGGTGCGGGCGTAGCGGGCGACCAGGTCACCGAGCGGGTCGGCCACCGGTGCCAGGTACGCCTCGGCGATCCCGACGGGCAGCGCCACGCCGAGCGCGTCGCGCAGCCGGGCGGCGTCCTCGACGACCACCCAGCGGTCCTCACCGGCTACGCGGACCCGCAGCACCCGCCGGGCCGCCTCCAGCTCGCCCAGCCACCCGGCCGGTACGCCCCGCTCGGCCAGCTCCGCCTCGCTCAGGTCGCCGACCACCCGGAGCAGCTCGACCACGTCCTCGGCGTCGCGGGGCCGGCGCTGCTCGGTGCGCCAGCGCAGCTGCCGTTCGGTCTCGGCCAGCACCGCGGGGTCGAGCAGTTCCCGCAGGTCGACCCGGCCGAGCAGTTCGCCGAGGAGCCCGGAGTCGAGGGCCAGGGCGGCGGCCCGCCGCTCGGCCAGCGGCGCGTCGCCCTCGTAGAGGAATGCGCCCACGTAGCCGAAAAGCAGCGAGCGGGCGAACGGCGACGGGCGCTCGGACTCCACCTCGACCAGGCGGACCTTGCGGGCGCCCAGGTCGCGCATCAGCCCGGCCAGCGCGGGCTGGTCGAAGACGTCCTGGAGGCACTCCCGGGCGGCCTCCAGGGTGACCGGGAAGTCGGCGTACTCGCGGGCCACGTCGAGGAGCTGCGCGGCGCGCTGGCGCTGCTGCCAGAGCGGCTGCCGGCGGCGCGGGTCGCGGCGGGGCAGCAGCAGGGACCGGGCCGCGCACTCGCGGAACCGCGAGGCGAACAGCGCCGAGGTGCCGACGGACTCCTCGACCAGCTGGGCGATCTCCTCGGGGTCGAAGACCACCACGTCGGCGCCGGGCGGCTCCTCGGCGGTGTCGGGCAGCCGGACCACGATGCCGTCGTCGGACGGCATCACCTGGGCGTCGACCCCGTAGCGCTCGGCGAGCCGGCGGCCGATCGCGAGGGCCCACGGGCCGTTGACCCGGGCGCCGAGCACCGAGTGCACGGCGAGCCGCCAGTCGCCCAGCTCGTCGCGGAACCGCTCGACCACGACGGTGCGGTCGTCGGGCAGCGACCGGGTGGCCTCCTTCTGCTCGCGCAGGTAGGTCATGAGGTTGCCGGCGGCCCAGTCGTCCAACCCGCCGGCGCGCAGCGCGGCGACGGCGTCGGCGTCGGACTGGCGTAGCAGTGCCCGGACCCGGGCGCCGATGGCGCGGCCCAGCTCGACGGGGCGGCCGAGCTGGTCGCCCTTCCAGAACGGCATCCGGGCGGCCTGGCCGGGGGCGGGGGAGACGAGCACGCGGTCGGGGGTGATCTCCTCGATCCGCCAGGACGACGAGCCGAGCAGGAACACGTCGCCGACCCGGGACTCGTAGACCATCTCCTCGTCCAGCTCGCCGACCCGGGCGGCCCGCTCGGCGCCGGCCAGGAAGACCCCGAACAGGCCCCGGTCGGGGATGGTGCCGCCGCTGGTCACGGCGAGCCGCTGCGCGCCGGGCCGGCCGGTGAGCACGTCGGCGGCCCGGTCCCAGACCAGCCGGGGCCGCAGCTCGGCGAAGGCGGTCGACGGGTAGCGCCCGGAGAGCATGTCGAGCACCGCGTGCAGCGCCGAGTCGGGCAGCTCGGCGAAGGGCGCGGCACGGCGGACCAGCACGGCGAGGTCGCCGAGCCGCCACGGCTCCAGGGCCACCATGGCCACGATCTGCTGGGCCAGCACGTCGAGCGGGTTGCGCGGGTAGTGCAGCTCCTCGATCGCGCCCGCGCCCATCCGCTCGGCGACCACGGTGCAGGAGAGCAGGTCGCCGCGGTGCTTCGGGAACACCACGCCCCGGGAGACGGCGCCGACCTGGTGCCCGGCCCGGCCCACCCGTTGCAGGCCGGCGGCGACGCTCGGCGGGGCCTCGATCTGCACGACCAGGTCGACCGCGCCCATGTCGATGCCCAGCTCCAGGCTGGAGGTGGCGACCACGGCCGGGAGCTGCCCGGACTTGAGCGCCTCCTCGATGTGCTTGCGCTCCTCACGGGAGACGCTGCCGTGGTGGGCCCGGGCGATCACCGGTGGCGCGCCGGCCGCCGCCCCGGACTGCGCCATCACCTCGGCCGGCTGCCGGGGCGCCCGCAACGGCCCGCCACCCGCCGGGCCGCCGTCGCCGGCCGGCGGGCCGTCCATCCCCGCCAGCAGCTCGGATACGCCCACCGGCTCGCCGCCCCGGGCCATGCGACCGCCGTCCGGGGTGGTTGCCTCCAGTTCCTCGGCGGCCAGTTCGTTGAGCCGGGCGCAGAGCCGCTCGGCGCTGCGCCGGGAGTTGGTGAAGACGATGGTCGACCGGTGCGACCGGATCAGCGAGAAGACCCGCTCCTCGACGGCCGGCCAGATCGACGCCCGGCGCGGGCCGATCCCGCCCAGCGCGTCCTCCGGCGGCTCCTGCTCGTCGAGGCGGGTCATGTCCTCCACCGGCACCTGGACGCTGACCTCGATGGTCTTGCTGGTGGGCGGCTGCACCACGTCGACCGGGCGGGCCCCGCCGAGGAAGCGGGCGCAGACGTCGATCGGCCGGACGGTGGCGGAGAGCCCGATCCGCTGCGCGGGCGTCTCCAGCAGCGCGTCGAGGCGTTCCAGGGAGAGCGCCAGGTGGGCCCCGCGCTTCGTGCCGGCGACCGCGTGCACCTCGTCGACGATCACCGTGCGGACGCCGCGCAGCGAGTCGCGGGCCGCGGAGGTGAGCAGCAGGAACAGCGACTCGGGCGTGGTGATGAGGATGTCCGGCGGGGTCCGGGCGAAGGCCCGCCGCTCGTCGGCCGGGGTGTCGCCGGTGCGCATGCCGACGGTGATGTCGGGTGGGGTGAGGCCGAGCCGGGTGGCGGCCTGCCGGATGCCGGTGAGCGGGGCGCGCAGGTTGCGTTCGACGTCGACGGCGAGCGCCTTGAGCGGGCTGACGTAGAGGACCCGGCAGCGCTGCCGGGCGTCGGCCGGTGGTGGCTCCTTGGCCAGCCGGTCGAGCGACCAGAGGAACGCCGCGAGGGTCTTGCCGGAGCCGGTCGGTGCGACGACGAGGGCGTTGCGCCCGGCGGCGACCGACCGCCAGGCGCCCTCCTGGGCGGGTGTGGGCGCGGCGAAGGCCGCGGTGAACCACTCCCGGGTCGCCGCGCCGAAATCCGCCAGGACCGCCGCGCCCCGGGTCACCTCGTCCGCCACGCCCTCCATCCTGCCTCGCCGGTGTGACAACCAGTCCCCGCCGGACGCTGATCTGTCCGGGACGGGGGCTTAAGCGACGGATGCGCCCTTGAACGCGTTAAGTCTCACTTAACTGCTTGCTTCTGCCGCGCAACATAAAGTAACTTCACCCGCAACGCAGCATGGGGTGGAGGGCTTGGATGACCGTGCAGGGGCGAGGCGCCGGGTCCGGGACCGACGTGCTCATCCGCAAGGTCGACAGTCATCTCGCCACCCTCCGCACCGGTCTGCACGGCCCCGAGTTGGAGCTGGCCGAGGACCTGGCCCGCTGCCTGCGTGAGCTGGTCGTCGCCACCGCCCACTCCAGCGCCGCCGACCGGGGGCTGGTCCGGGCGGCGGTGCACTACTTCGTCCTGCGCCGCGAGAGCCGCGGCAAGCTGCTGCCGGTGCGCTCCCTCGCCGCCGCCCAGCGCGTCGTCAACAAGGCGGTCCGTCAGCTCGACCGCCCGGACCTGCTGGTCGAGACGCCTCGCCGCGACCGCTCCGCCCCCGACCCCGCCCTGCGTTGAGCGGGAAGGCCCGGGCGCCGGGCGGGTTTCCCGAAAACCGCCCGGTTGGGCGGAGATGTGGCGTGTGATCGGTCCTGGCCGCAGCGCGCCCGGGCGCGCTGTCACCTCGACCGGGAGTGCGCGTGCTCGTCCTGCTGATCCTGCACCTGGTGGCGGCCCTGTCCGCGCCGCTGCTGGTCCGCCGGTGGGGTCCCCGCGCCTGCCTGCTGCTCGCCCTCGCCCCGGCCGCCACCTTCGGCTGGGCGGTGGCGCACACCGGCGCGGTCCGCGACGGCGGCGCGGTCGTCGAGACGTACCCGTGGATCGCGGAGCTCCACCTCGACGTGGCGCTGCGGGTCACCACCCTGTCCTGGCTGATGCTGCTCCTGGTCGGCGGCGTCGGCGCGCTGGTGCTGGTCTACTCGGCCCGCTACTTCCACGCCGGCTCGGCGGGCCTGGCCCGCTTCGCGGCCGTCATGGTCGCCTTCGCCGGGGCGATGCTCGGCCTGGTCGTCTCCGACGACCTGCTGCTGCTCTACGTCTTCTGGGAGCTGACCACGGTCTTCTCCTACCTGCTGATCGGGCACAGCACCGAGCGGCGGTCCAGCCGGTGGGCGGCCGCCCAGGCGCTGACCGTCACCACCCTGGGCGGGCTGGCCATGCTGGTCGGCTTCCTGCTGCTCGGCCACCACGTCGGCAGCTACCGCTGGTCGGTCGTCACGGCCGCGCCGCTGCCCGGCGGCGGCTACCTGGCGGTCGCGGTCCTGCTCGTGCTCACCGGCGCCCTCGCCAAGTCCGCGGTCTTCCCGTTCAACTCCTGGCTGCCGGTGGCGATGGCGGCGCCCACCCCGGTCAGCGCCTACCTGCACGCGGCCGCCATGGTCAAGGCCGGGGTGTTCCTGGTCGGGCTGCTCGGGCCGGCGCTCGCGCCGGCCGGACCGTGGCGGCCGGTCACCGTGGTCGCCGGGCTGGTCACCCTGGTCGCCGGGGGCTGGGCGGCGCTGCGGCAGACCGACCTCAAACTGCTGCTGGCGTACGGGACGGTCAGCCAGCTCGGTCTGCTCACCGTGGTGCTCGGCGCGGGCACCCCGAAGGCCGCCCTCGCCGGCGTCGCCATGCTGCTTGCGCACGCCCTGTTCAAGGCGGCGCTGTTCCTCGTCGTCGGCATCCTCGACCACAGCGCCGGCAGCCGGGACCTGCGCGACCTGTCCGGGGTGGGCCGGACCGCGCCGGTGCTCACCACGGTCGCCGCGCTGGCCGCCGCCTCGATGGCCGGCCTGCCGCCGCTGTTCGGCTTCGTGGCGAAGGAGGCGGTGCTCGGCGCGTTCACCGGGCGGCCGGTGGTGCTCGCCGTGCTGGTGGTGGGGAGCGCGCTGACCGCCGCGTACAGCATCCGGTTCCTCTGGGGGGCGTTCGGCTCGCGGCCGGGCGTCCCGGTGACCGACGTGGAGCGGCCGCCCGCCGCGATGCTCGTACCCCCGGCCGTGCTCGCCGTCGCCGGGCTGGCTGCCGGACCGGCCGCCGGCTGGCTGGGCAGCCTGCTCCGCCCGTACGCCGAGCTGTTCGGCCCGGTCGAGGAGAAACTGGCGCTCTGGCACGGGCCGACGGCGGCGCTCGGCCTCTCCGCCGTGGTGCTCGCCGGCGGGGTGGTGCTGCACCTGGCCCGCGGCCCGCTCGCCCCCGCGTTGACGCGGCTGCGCTCGCCGGTCGGGGGCAACGAGGGGTACGAGTGGGTCACCCACCGGTTCGACCGGTTCGCCATCGAGGTCACCGGCGCCACCCAGCGTGGCGCCCTTCCGCAGTACCTCGGCACCGTGCTCGTCGTCCTCGTGCTGGTGCCGGGCGGCGCGATGCTGGCCACCCGGCCGTGGCGGGCCGAGATCGCGGTCTGGGACAGCCCGACGCAGCTGGTGGTCTGCGTGGTGATCGGGGTGGCCGCGCTGCTCGCCGTGGGCGCCCGGCGCCGGCTCACCGCCATGCTGCTGGTCGGCGTCACCGGCTACGGCACCGCCATGATGTTCGTCCTCTACGGCGCGCCCGACCTGGCCCTCACCCAGTTCCTGGTGGAGACCGCCACCATCGCGGTCTTCGTGCTGGTGCTGCGCCGGCTGCCGGAGCGCTTCTCGGCCCGCCCGCTGCGCCGCAGCCGCTGGGTGCGCCGCGGCATCGGGGTGGCCGCCGGCCTCGTCATGGCGGGCCTGGCGCTGGCCGCGGCGGGCGCCCGGCGTACGCCGTCGATCTCGGCGGCCTTCCCCGACCTGGCCGTGGCGCACGGCTACGGCCGCAACGTGGTCAACGTGACCCTGGTCGACATCCGGGCCTGGGACACCATGGGGGAGATCTCGGTGCTGGTGGTGACCGCGACCGGCGTGGCCAGCCTGATCTTCGAGCGGTCCCGCACCGGGCCCCGGCCGCGCCGACCCGGCCCGGTCCGGTCGCGCCGGGACCGGCGGACGGTCTGGCTGCGGGGCGGGACGATGCTGGCCGAGGGCCGCCGCTCGATCGTCTTCGAGGTCGTCACCCGGCTGATCTTCCACACGGTGCTGCTCTTCTCGCTGTTCCTGCTGTTCTCCGGGCACAACGCACCGGGCGGCGGCTTCTCCGGCGGGCTGGTGGCCAGCCTCGCGCTGACCCTCCGCTACCTGGCCGGCGGCCGGTACGAGCTGGCCGAGGCGGCGCCGGTCGGGGCGGGCACGGTGCTCGGCGCGGGCCTGGCCGTCTCGGTCGGCGGTGGCGTGCTCGGGCTGCTCCTCACCGGCCGGGTGCTGGAGAGCGTGAAGGTCGACCTCTGGCTGCCGCTGGTCGGCCACTTCTACCTGGTCACGTCGCTCTTCTTCGACATCGGCGTCTACCTGATCGTGGTCGGGCTGATGCTGGACATCCTGCGCAGCCTCGGCGCCGAGGTGGACCGGCACGTCGAGGCGGCCGGCGAACCCGCCCGCGGGCTCGCCGTGCAGCGCGAGGGCGAGGCGCCGCGGTGACCCGGGGCGCGGCCGGGCCGACCCTGGTGCTGGTGGCCGCCGTCGGCGTGCTCGTGGCCACCGGGGTCATCCTGCTGCTGCAGCGGAGCCTGACCCGCATCCTGCTCGGCGTCATCCTGCTCGGCAACGGCGTGAACCTGCTGATCCTGCTCGCCGGCCGGTCCGGGGCCGCGCCACTCGTGGGCACCGCGCCGACCGCGGCGATGAGCGACGCGCTGCCGCAGGCCATGGTGCTCACCGCCGTGGTGATCACGTTCGGGCTGACCGCGTTCCTCCTCGCGGTCGCCTACCGGAGCTGGTACCTGACCGGCGACGACGAGGTGCAGGACGACCTGGAGGACCGCCAGATCGTCCGGCTCGCCGAGCGCAACGAGGTGTCCACGGCGGACCTCGGCGGCGAGGGGCCGGACAACGACCCGGAACAGGTGGACCCGGAGCCGGCGCTGCGCCGGCTCCGCCGGCGCGGTGAGGAGCCGTGAGCGCGAGGAGTGAGCCGGGTTTGCGAGCCCCGCAGTCGCGAACGAAGGCCAGCACGTGAGCGCGAGGAGTGAGCCGGGTTTGCGAGCCCCGCAGTCGCGAACGAAGGCCAGCGCATGAGTGCCCTGGTGCCGCTGCCGGTGGTGGTGCCGCTGCTCGGCGCGGCGCTCACCCTGATCCTGACCGGCCGGCCCGGGTTGCAGCGGCTGGTCAGCGTGGTCGGGCTGACCACCACCGTGGTGGTGGCGGTGGCGCTGCTGGTGCAGGCGTACCGGCACGGGCCCGTGGTGGTCCGGGTGGGCGGTTGGCCGGCGCCCGTCGGCATCGTGCTGGTCGCCGACCAGTTGGCCGCGCTCATGCTGGTGGTCTCGTCGGCGGTCACCCTCTGCGTGCTGCTCTACTCGATCGGCCAGGGGCGCGGGGAGATCGGCGAGACGGCGCCCGTGAGCATCTACCACCCCACCTACCTGGTGCTCACGGCCGGCGTGACCAACGCCTTCCTGGCCGGGGACCTGTTCAACCTCTTCGTCGGCTTCGAGATCCTGCTGGCCGCGAGCTTCGTGCTGATCACCCTGGGCGGCACCGAGACGCGGATCCGCACCGGCTCGACGTACGTGGTGGTCAGCATCCTGTCGTCGATGATCTTCCTGGCCGCGGTGGGGCTGGTGTACGCGGCCACCGGCACCCTGAACATGGCGCAGCTCGCCGGCCGGCTGGACGCCCTGTCGCCCGGCGTACGCCTGGCGCTCCAGCTCACGCTGCTGCTGGCCTTCGCCGTCAAGGCGGCGGTCTTCCCGGTCTCCGCGTGGCTGCCGGACAGCTACCCGACCGCGCCCGCCCCGGTCACCGCGGTCTTCGCCGGCCTGCTCACCAAGGTCGGCGTGTACGCGATCATCCGCACCGAGACCCTGCTCTTCCCCGGCGGCCAGGTCTCCGGCCTGCTCATGGTGGTGGCCGGGTTGACCATGGTGGTCGGCATCCTCGGCGCGGCGGCCCAGTCCGACATGAAGCGGCTCTTCTCCTTCACCCTGGTCAGCCACATCGGCTACATGATCTTCGGGGTGGCGCTGAGCAGCGTGGCCGGCCTGGCCGGGGCGATCTTCTACGTGGTGCACCACATCACCATCCAGACCACCCTGTTCCTGGTCGCCGGCCTCGTGGAGGAGCGCGCCGGCAGCACCGACCTGCGCCGGCTCGGCGGGCTGGCCCGGATCGCCCCGCTGCTCGCCGTGCTCTTCTTCGTGCCGGCCATGAACCTGGCCGGCATCCCCCCGTTCTCCGGCTTCCTGGGCAAGCTCGGCCTGCTCCAGGCCGGCGTGGCGGCCGGCGGGACGCTGCCCGCCGTGCTGGTCGGTGCGGGCGCCCTGACCAGCCTGCTCACCCTCTACGCCGCCTCCCGGGTGTGGAACATCGCGTTCTGGCGGGCGCCCCGCCTGGCCACCGCCGGCCCGGCCGTCCGGCTGCCCAGGCTGATGGTCGGGGCCACCGCCGCCCTGGTGGTGCTCGGCCTGGCGCTCACCCTGGCCGCCGGGCCGCTGTTCCGGGTCACCGTGGACGCGGCCACCGACCTGCGCCAGCGCACCCCGTACGTCCGGGCGGTCCTGCCGGTGGACGTGCCGTGACCGACGACCTGCCGGCGGGCCGGGCGGCCGGCGGCGGCGAGCCGGCGGACGGCCCGCCGCCGCCCGGCCCGGCGCCCGACGCCCCCGCGCCCGACGCCCTCGCGCCCGCCGTGGGCCGGGGCGGACGGCGGCGCGACCAGGCCATCGCGCTCGGCTGGCTGGTCGCCATCTGGCTGCTGCTCTGGGGCGACCTGACCTGGGGCAACCTGTTCGCCGGCCTCGTGGTCGGCGCGGCCGTGCTGCTCTTCTTCCCGCTCCCGCCGGTCACCTTCGGCGGGCGGCTGCGCCCGGGCCCGCTGCTGGTCCTCGCGGTCACCTTCGCCGGTGAGCTGGTCAGTGCCAGCCTGCACGTCGCCGCCGTCGCGCTGCGCCCCGGCTACCGCCCGCGCGGGGCCATCATCGCGGTGCCGCTGCGGGTCCGCACCGACCTCAACCTGGCGCTCACCGCCGAGGTGATCTCGCTGGTGCCGGGGACGCTGATCCTCGAGGTGGACCGCGACCACGGGGTGCTCTACGTGCACGTCCTCGACGTCCGCGGGCCGGAGGACCTGACCGGCAGCCGGGAGCGGATCCTCGCCGTCGAACGGCGCATCGTCCGCGCCGTCGGGTCCCCCGCGGAGGTACGCCAGCTCGAACTCGAACCCGTCGATCGGAGGAACCATCCGTGACCGCGCTCCTCGCCGTCGCGCTGACCGTGCTGCTCTCGGTCACCGCGCTGCTCGCCCTGGCCCGGATCTACCGCGGCCCCTCCCTGCTCGACCGGGTCGTCGCCGCCGACCTGCTGCTCGCCACCATGCTGGGCGCGGTGGGCGCGGAGGCGGCGGTCAACCGCCACGCCACCACACTGCCCGTGCTGGTGGTGCTCTCCCTGCTCGGCTTCGTGGGCTCGGTGTCCCTGGTCCGCTTCGCCGTCCGGGAGGAAGCGTGACCGCCCGGCGCCCCCCGAGGAAGGGGTGCACCCCATGATCGGGACGGTCGCGGACTGGCTCGGTGGCCTCTGCCTGCTGGCCGGGGCGCTGCTCAGCCTGGTCGCCGGAATCGGCGTGCTGCGCTTCCCGGACGTGCTGGACCGGATGCACGCCGCCACCAAGCCGCAGGTGCTCGGTGTGCTGCTGCTCCTCGTCGGCCTGGCGCTGCGCCTGCGTACGCCGTCGGACCTGGGCATGATCGCGCTGGTGGCGGTCTTCCAGCTCGCCACCGCGCCGGTCGCCGCGCAGATGATCGGGAGGGCCGCCTACCGTTCGGGGCGGATCGACCGGGACCTGCTGGACGCCGACGAGCTGGCCGGCCGCTGAACCGGACAGCGGGGAGCCTTCCGGCACCCTCAGCGAACGTCCAGCCGCCGCCGATAAAATGGCCACATGATCGACTCCTCTGCCCAGGAGGGCAGCAGTAGCCAGCCGGGTCATGCCCGGCAACCTCTGGACCCGACGGCCCCGGGAGCCCTGAACCTCCCGTGTTGATCCTCGTCGGACTCGTCCTCATCATCGTGCTCACCGCCGCCACCGGTTACTTCGTGGCCCAGGAGTTCGGTTACGTCGCCGTGGACCGGGGCAAGCTCAAGCAGCTCGCCGACGGCGGCGACCGTGCCGCCGCCCGGGCCCTGGAGGTGACCGGCCGGCTCTCGTTCATGCTCTCCGGCGCCCAACTCGGCATCACCGTGACCGCCCTGCTGGTCGGTTACGCCGCCGAGCCGTACCTGGGCGCCGGGCTGGCCGACCTGCTCGGCGTCGCCGGGGTCTCCAGCGGGGTGGCGCTGCCGCTGTCGGTGGTGCTCGCCCTGATCATCGCCACCATCGTGCAGATGGTCCTCGGCGAGCTGGCCCCGAAGAACCTGGCCATCGCCCGCGCCGAGCCGCTCGCCCGGGCGCTCGCCGGGTCCACCCTCATGTACCTGCGGATCGCCGGACCGGTGATCACCCTCTTCGACCGGGCCGCCGTGCGGCTGCTCCGCCGGGTCGGCATCGAGCCGATCGAGGAGCTGCCCAGCGGCGCCACCCCGGAGGACCTCGAACAGATCATCGCCGAGTCCCGGGAGGAGGGGCACCTCGACGCCGAGATGTCCGACCTGCTCGACCGGGGGCTCGACTTCCGGGAGCTGACCGCCGGGGAGGCCATGGTCCCCCGCGTCGACGTGCACACCGTACGGGCCGACGAGCCGGTCAGCCGGGTCGTCGAGCTGCTCGACACGGGCCACTCCCGGTTCCCGGTGCGCGGCGCCGAGGGCGTCGACGACCTCGTCGGCGTGATCGGCATCGCCGACGTCCTCGGGGTGCCGCCGGCCGAGCGCGCGACCACGCCGGTGTCGGCGGTGGCCGTACCCCCGTTGCTGGTGCCGGAGACGCTGCCGCTGCCGACGGTGCTGGACCGGCTCCGGGTCGGGCACCGGCAGCTCGCCTGCGTGGTCGACGAGTACGGCGGCTTCGCCGGCGTGATCACGCTGGAGGACATCGCCGAGGAGCTGGTCGGCCCGATCCGCGACGAGGACGACCCGCCGGAGCGGGCCCCGGCCCGGCAGGACGACGGGTCCTGGGTGGTGCCGGCCCGCTGGCGGATCGACGAGGTCGCCGACAGCACCGGCATCGCCCTGCCCGAGGCGCCCGAGTACGACACCCTCTCCGGCCTGGTCATGCGGGAGCTGGGCCGGGTGCCCGAGGTCGGCGACCGCCTGGAGATCGCCCTCGCCGTCGACGGCGAAGAGCCGGACGCCGAGCCGCGCGCCCTCGTCGAGGTGCTGGCCGTGGACCGGCACGTGGCCGACTCCGTCCGGCTCCGCACCACCGCCGGCGCCCACGGGGAGGAGGCGGCATGAGCCCGGGGTTCGCGCTCTTCTTCTCCGTGGTGCTCCTGGCGCTCAACGGCTTCTTCGTGGCGGCCGAGTTCGCGCTGGTCGCCGCGAAGCGGTACCGCCTGGAACAGACGGCCGCCGGTGGCGGCCGGGCGGCCCGCGCGGCGCTGGACGGCGTCCGCGAGCTGAGCCTCATGCTGGCCGGCGCGCAGCTCGGCATCACCCTGTGCACCCTGGGCCTCGGCGCGCTGGCCGAGCCGGCCATCGAGCACCTGCTCAGCCCGCTGCTGCACGCCGTCGGGCTGCCGGACGCGGTCAGTCACCTGGTCGGGCTGCTGTTCGCCCTGGCCCTGGTGACGTTCCTGCACCTGGTGGTCGGCGAGATGGCCCCGAAGTCGTGGGCGATCACCGACGCGGAGCGCTCGGCCATGCTGCTGGCGCTGCCGTTCCGGGCCTTCGCCCGGGTCGCCCGCCCGGTGCTGTCCGCGCTCAACGCCCTGGCCAACGCCGTGCTGCGGCTGTTCGGCGTCCGCCAGCAGGACCAGCTCGCCCAGGTGCACGGCCCGGACGAGCTGCGGATCCTGCTGGAGCAGTCCCGCGAGCACGGTCTGCTCGGCGCCGAGCAGCACCAGATGCTGACCAGCATGCTGGAGTTGCAGGGCACCAGCGTGGCGCAGGTGATGGAGCCGTTCGAACGGATCGTCACGGTACGCCGGGACGACACCGCCGAGCGGATCGAGCACGTCTCCCGGGACAGCGGCCGGTCCCGGCTGGCCGTGGTCGACGCGAGCGGCGAGGTCTGCGGCCTCGTCCACGTCCGTGAGGCGGTCCGCGCGGTCACCACCGGCCGGCCGGCCACCGCGGAGGAGCTGATGACGCCGGCGTTCACCCTGCCGGGCGAGGCGTCGGTCACCGAGGCGGTGGCCGCCATGCGGGGCCGCCAGGCCCAGTTGGCGCTGGTCAGCAACGGCGGTGGGCCGACCCGGCCGATCGGCTTCGTCGCGCTGGAGGACCTCCTCGAGGAGGTCATCGGCGAGTTCGACGACGAGACCGACCCGGTGCCCCGCGGCCGCCGCATGCGCTGACGCGCTCCGGGTGCGTCTGTTGCCGCCCGAGCGACAACGGACGCACCCGGATCCGGCCCCCGCAGAGGCGGCGAATGGGGGAGCGGGCAGCGGGAATGCCGGCGGCATGCGGTTGACCGGGGTGTCGTCGGAGTCCGTGTGGACCGGGCTGTCGGTGAGCACCACGCTGCCCAACCCGAGCACCCGCCCCGGCCTGCGGCTCCCCGGCCGGGTCACCCTGGCCGCCGGTGGCAACCCCGTCGCCGTCCGGCACATCCGGCTCGGGCTGGTCGCCCAGGTCGAGCCGGAGGATCCGGAGTCGCCCCGCCGGCTGGTCCAGTACCACCAGGTGCCGATCGCCGGCCGGTTCGTGGTGCCGGCGGACCGGCGGCGGGCGGTGGATTTCGCGATCCCGCTGCCGTGGGAGACCCCGGTGACCATCTTCGGCGGGGTGCCGCTGATGAGCCTGCGCACCGGGCTGCGTACCGAGGTGTCGGTCGACCCGGACCTGGACCAGGGCGCCATGGTGCCGGTCTTCGTGCATCCGATTCCCACCCAGCAGCACGTCCTCGCCGCGCTGGAGACCCTCGGCTTCGTCATGCGGCAGGCCGGGCTCCAGCAGGGGCGGCTGCCCGGGGTGGAGCAGGCGCTCCCGTTCCACCAGCGCCTGGGCTACTGGGTGGCCCCGCTCTACGCCGGCCCGATCACCGAGCTGGAGGTGATCTTCGTGACCAACTCGGCGGGGCTGGAGGTGCTGCTCTGGATGGACCGCCGGCTGTCCCTGGCCGGGATCACCCATCAGAGCATCAGCCGGTTCCGGGCCTGGCACGCGGGGGCCGACCGGCGGGACTGGGTGGCCGTCGTGGACGGCTGGCTGCGGCACGCCATCGACCGGCACGCGGCCGCCGCCGCCCATGCCGACTGGTCCGCCAGGCTCAGCGAGTCCGCGCACGTGAGCCGCCCGCCCGACGAGCCGGTCGCCCCCGGCTACGGCCTCGGCGGCACGGCCGGCGGCGCGGGCGTCGGCGGCGGTGGAGGCGACGGCACCTGAGCGGGCCGCCGCGGGTCAGACCGAGGCGGTGGCGAGCTTCAGGCTGAAGCCGAGGAAGAGCACCGCGATGGCCGTGGTGCCGGTCGCCGCGAGCCGCCGCCGGCGGTGGAACTGGGCGGCCAGGAAGGTGCCCGTCAGGATCAGCGCGGTCAGGTAGAGCGCGCTGGTCACCTGGGCGATCAGCCCGAGCAGCAGGAAGGACAGCGCCGGCCAGGCGTAGCCGGGGTCGACGAACTGGATGAAGAAGGAGATGAAGAAGAGGATCGCCTTCGGGTTGAGCAGGCTGATCACCAGCGCCCGCCGGAACGGGCTGCGCACCGCACCCGGCTCCGCCGCGTCGATCAGACGCGGCGTCGCCGGGTCGTTGCGGTCGCGCCAGCGCCGCCACGCGCCGCGCAGCATGGCCAGGCCCAACCACCCGAGGTACGCGGCGCCGGCGTACTTGATCACGAGGAAGAGCGCCGGGTACGCCTTGAGCAGCGACGCCACCCCGGCGGCGGAGAGGACCATCAGCACCGAGTCGCCGACGAACACGCCTCCGGCGGCCCGGTAGCCGGCCGCCACGCCACGGCGCGCCGCCGTGGACAGCACGAAGAGCGAGTTCGGCCCGGGCAGCAGCACGATGGCCACGGTGCCCAGCACGTACGTCCAGATGTCGGTGATCCCCAGCACGCCCGTCATCATGACGCCGCGGGCACCGCCGAGCGAAGCCGTTCCCGCAGCGTGACCTGTGCGTTTGGCCACTCCGAGGCGAGCATCGAGTAGAGGGCGGACTCCCGCCAGGTGCCGTCGGCGCGCCGCCGGTTGGACCGCAGCGTCCCCTCGCGGACCGCGCCGAGCCGCTCGATGGCCCGCTGCGAGCGCTCGTTGAGCGAGCTGGTCTGCCAGGTGACCCGGATGGCGTCCAGCTCCTCGAAGGCGCGGGTGAGCAGCAGCAGCTTCGCCTCGGTGTTGATCCCGGTGCGCCACCAGGGGCGGCCGATCTGGGTGCCGCCGATCTCCACGGTGCGCAGCTCGGCGTCGGGGTGGTAGTACGAGGTGGTGCCGACGACCGCGCCGGTCACCGCGCAGCGCTGCACCCAGGGCATCCGCTCCCCGCGCCGGTGGGCGTCCAACGCGGCGCGGATCAGGGCGGCCGTCTCCTCGACGCGGCCCGGGCGCGGGCTGCCGACGTACCGCCAGACCTCCTCGTCGTCGAGGGCGGCGTACAGCTCCTCGGCGTGGGACTCGTCGAGCGGCTCCAGCACGACGTGGTCGCCGCGCAGCACCACCGGCTCCAGCCAGGGCGACGGGGCCGCCCGCAGGTACGCCGGCACCGGCGCGGTCACCCCGGCGTCCGGTTCGGGAAGTCCCCGGGTGACCCGCAGCGGCACCACGCCGGCCCAGTACGGCAGGTCGTAGTCGGCCGGCTCGTCGCTCACCCCGGCGGCCCGGATCCGGACCGACACCTCGCGCAGCGGCAGCGCCAGCACGGCCGTCTCGGCCAGCTCCCGGCGCGTCGGCGGCCGGCTGTCGGCGCTGCGCCCGGCGCCCAGCTTCTCCACGAGCGCGGTGAGCACCCGGGCCTTCTCCTGCTCGTCGGTGACCAGCCGGGCGGTGCCGTGCGCCACCACGGACCGGTAGTTGGCGCTGTGGTGGAACTGGGAGCGGCCGAAGACCAGGCCGTCGAGGTGGGTGACCGCGACGCAGACCGGGAGCCCGTCGTCGCCGCGGGCGGCGAGCAGCGGCCGGCTGCCGGTGGAGCCGTGCACGTAGAGGGTGTCGTCGACCCGCACGACCAGGGTGGGCAGGACCCGCGGCTCACCGTCCACGGTGAACCCGAGCGCGCAGTGGTACGCCTCGTCGAGCAGGGCGTGGGCGGTCTCCCGGTCGTAGTGCATCCGGTCCCGGGTGCGGCTGGCCGTGGTGCGTTCGGTCGGGGGGTACATGCGACATCCCACCTTCGTTCTAGTACAATCTCCGAACTGTGGCAGCACGTTATCAGATCAGTGGCTCCTCGTCGGCGGCGATTTCGGCGAGCGTGGAAACCGGCATCCGGGCCGGCGCCCTCGCCCCCGGCGACGCCCTGCCCGCCGTCCGCGCCCTCGCCGTCGAGCTGGGCGTCAGCCCGGCCACCGTCGCGAAGGCGTACCAGGAGCTGCGGCAGCGTGGTCTGGTCGTCACCGCCGGCCGGCACGGCACCCGGGTCCGCCCGCGCCCGCCCGTGGCGAGCCGCCGCTCCGCGCTGATGCCCCCGCCGCTGCCCGGCGCCCGCGACGTCTCCGCCGGCAACCCCGACAGCCGGCTGCTGCCGCCGCTCGGCCCGCACCTGGCCGCGCTCGCCGCCGAGTTCGGCGCACCCAGCGGGTACGCGGCTGCCGCCGTCCTGCCCGAGCTGGCCGCCGCCGCCCGGGACCGGCTCGCCGCCGACGGGGTGCCGGCCGACGAGATCACCGTGACCGGTGGCGCGCTCGACGGCATCGAACGGCTGCTCGCCGCCCACCTGCGCCCCGGCGACGCGGTGGCCGTCGAGGACCCCGGCTGGGCCAACCTGCTCGACCTGGTCGCCGCGCTCGGGCTGCGCGCCATCGGGGTGCCCGTGGACGACGAGGGCCTCACCGCGCCGGGGGTCCGCGCCGCGCTGGCCGCCGGCGCCCGGGCGCTGATCGTCACGAGCCGGGCCCAGAACCCCACCGGCGCCGCGGTCTCCGCCGGCCGGGCGGCCGAGCTGCGTGCGCTCCTCGCCGGCCGCGCCGACCTGCTGCTGATCGAGGACGACCACGCCGCCGAGCTGGCCCGCGTACCCCTGCACCCGCTCGCCGGGGCGACCCCCGCGTGGGCCTTCGTCCGGTCGGTGAGCAAGCCCTACGGCCCGGACCTGCGGCTGGCGGTGCTCGCCGGCGACGAGGCCACCGTGGCCCGGGTGGCCGGCCGGGCCCGGGTCGGCGCCGGCTGGGTCTCCACCGTGCTGCAACGCCTGGTCCTGGCGCTCTGGCGCGACCCGGCCACCGCCGGCCTCGTGCGCCGCGCGGCGGAGAGCTACGAGCGGCGGCGCGACGGGCTGGTCGACGCCCTCGCGGCGCGCGGGCTGGCCGCCCACGGCCGGACCGGCATCAACGTCTGGGTGCCGGTGCCCGACGAGACCGTCGCGGTCACCGCCCTGCGGGACGCCGGCTGGTCGGTGGCCCCCGGCGCGCTGAACCGGATCGCCGCCGCGCCCGGCGTGCGGATCACCGTCAGCACGCTCGACGAGGCCGACCTCGGCCCGCTCGCCGACGCGGTGGCCCGCGCGGTCCGGCCCTCGCCCGCCGGCTTCAGCGCCTGAGCCGCGGCATGGCCCGGCCGCCGGCGGGTAACCGCGGCCCGGAGGTGCGAGCCATGGCTTCGAACGGATCCCGGACCGGTCTCTGGATCGGCGTGGCGGTGGTCGTGATCATCCTGGTGATCATCGCGATCGCGCTGGCCTCGCGCGGCGGTGGCGGCGGCTCAGGATACTGACCCCGGCGCATCCGGCGTCGATGCCGAAACCGGTATATAAAGCAGGGATGGCCGAGACCGAGAGCGCCCCCGGAGCCCAGGAGTTCATCCCGCCGCAGGCGGACACCATCGACGAGCTGCGCGCCGCCGCGGCCGGCTGCCGGGGCTGCGAGCTCTACCGGGACGCCTCGCAGACGGTGTTCGGCCGGGGCGACGAGAGCGCCCGGGTGGTCCTCGTCGGCGAACAGCCCGGCGACCTGGAGGACCAGAAGGGGCTGCCGTTCGTCGGCCCGGCCGGCCGGCTGCTGCGCAAGGCGGTGGACGACGCCGGCATCGACACGGGCCAGATCTACCTCACCAACGCCGTCAAGCACTTCCGCTTCGAGCTGCGCGGCAAGCGGCGGATCCACCAGACGCCGGACCGCGTGCACATCACCGCCTGCCGGCCCTGGCTGGTGGCCGAGTTCGCCCGGCTCCACCCGGAGATCGTGGTGGTGCTCGGCGCCACCGCCGCCAAGGCCCTGCTCGGCCCCACCTTCCGGGTGACCAAGCAGCGCGGCGAGCTGATGCCGTGGCCGGCCGCCGCCCAGCACCCGGAGGACTTCGCGCGGGTCCCGGTGGACAGCGCCGGCAAGGTCGCCGACGCCCCGGCGGCCCGACTGCTGGCCACCATCCACCCCTCCGCGGTGCTGCGCGCCGACAACCAGGACGTCGCGTACGACGGGCTCGTCAAGGACCTGAAGGTGGCCGCCCGGGCGCTGCGCTGAGGCCCGGCCGCTCAGTCGCGGCCCTGCCAGGTGCAGAGGCAGACGCGGTTGCCGTCCGGGTCGGCGAGTACCCAGAAGTGCGGTGCCGCCTCGTCGCTGACCAGCGTGCCGCCGGCGGCGACGGCGGCGCTGATGCGCGGCTGCACCTCCGCCGGATCCACCCACACGTCCGGGTGCCAGCGCTGCCGGGGCTCCTCGCGGCCGGACTCCTGGAACCACACGGTGGGCAGCGCGCCGGCCGGGTCGCGCAGCTCGTCGCCGAAACCCGGTCCGGCCAGGTGCTCGGTGGCGAGCACCGCCTGCCAGAACGGCAGCACCGCGGCGAAGTCCGGGCTGTCGAGGGCGAGTTCGAGGCGGGAGACGCCGGCGTGCGCCAGGGTCCCCCCGGCGTCGGCGGCGATCGCCGAGATGGCCCGGGCCAGCCGGACGTCCCGGTGGGTGACCCCGCGTGCGTCGTGCGACCAGAGCCGCACGTCGACGTGGGTGTAGCGCAGGTCCAGGTCCGGGTGGTGGTCCATCCGCTCGGCCTCGGCGCCGATCGCGTCCACGATCGACAGCCCGACCGCGAAGTTCGGCGTACGGATCCGGGTCTGCAGGCCGCCCAGCAGGTAGGTCCAGCCGTCCAGTCGCTCGTCGGCGATCTGTTGTCCGGTCAGCGTGGTCATCCCGCCATGCTGGCGTACCTCGCCGGAACGGACCAGCCCGACGGCGGCGAAATGGACCTGCACGATGCCGGCCGCCGGCCCTGGCGTCGGGGGCGGCGGGCGGTCAGAGGCGGCCGCCGCTGGCCGTGTCGGAGAGCCGCTGGGCCAGGTAGATCGGCACCACCGAGGCGACGATGAGCACGGCGGCCACCACGTTGATGACCGGCGCCTGGTTCGGCCGGAACAGGTTGCTGAAGATCCAGATCGGCAGGGTCTGCACCCCCGGACCGGCGGTGAACGTGGTGACGATGATCTCGTCGAAGGAGAGGCCGAACGCCAGCAGCGCGCCGGCCAGCAGCGCCGAGCGCAGCACCGGGAACGTCACGTACCGGAAGGTCTGCCAGCCGTCGGCGCCCAGGTCGGCCGACGCCTCCTGAAGGTTGCCGCCGGACCGGCGCAGCCGGGCCAGCACGTTGTTGTAGACGACGACCACGCAGAACGTCGCGTGCCCGACGATGACCGAGAAGAGCCCCTTGCCGATGCCGAGCGGCGCCAGCACCGAGCGGAACGCGGTGTCCAGGGCGATGCCGGTGACGATGCCGGGCAGCGCGATCGGCAGCACGACCAGCAGCGACACGGTCTCCCGACCGAAGAACCGGTACCGCTGCACGGCGAAGGCGACCAGGGAGCCGAGCAGCAGCGCGACGCCGGTCGCACCCAACCCGGCCTGGACCGACGTCCACAGCGCCTCCCGGGCGCCCGCGTTCTCCCAGGCGCGTACCCACCACTCGGTGGTCCAGCGGGGCGGGGGCCAGGCGAACGTGCGGTCGGCGTTGAACGAGTTGATCAGCACGATGGAGAGCGGCAGGTAGATGAAGGCCAGGCCGAGCGCCATCGCGCCGCGCAGCAGCCAGCGCGCCGACCGGGAGAGCGTCACAACTCCTCCAGGGCCCCGGACCGCCGTACGGCGACCAGGTAGACGACCATGATCAGGACCGGGATGGTGGCCAGCGCGGCGGCGAACGGCAGGTTGTTCGCCGCCCCGATGTTGACGTAGACGAGGTTGCCGATGAGCTGCGTCTTGCCGCCCACGATCTGCACGGTGATGTAGTCACCCAGCGACAGCGAGAAGGTGAAGATCGAGCCGGCGATCACCGACGGGACCACCACCGGCAGCACCACGGCGCGGAACGTCCGGCCCGCCCGGGCGCCCAGGTCGGCCGACGCCTCCAGCAGCGAGTCGGGCAGCCGCTCCAGGCCCGCGTAGATCGGCAGGATCATGTACGGCAGCCAGAGATAGGCCAGCACCAGTACGGTCGCCCCCAGCCCGTACCCGGGGCCGCTGCCCGGCCCGCCGAACAGCCAGTCCAGAGGCCCGCCGTTGGCCAGCAGCACCCGCCAGGCGTACGCCTTGACCAGGTAGCTGGCCCAGAGCGGGGTGAGGATGGCGACCACCAGCCAGCGCCGGTGGCGGGGCTTGGCGACCTTCGCCATGTAGAAGGCCATCGGCAGGGCGATCAGGGTGTCGATCACGGTCACCCCGGCGGCCACGCCGACGCTGCGCAGGGCGACCGTCCGGTAGACCTCGTCGGTGACGATGGTGCGGAAGTTGTCCAGCGTGGGCTGGCGGACGACCTCGCCGGTGAACCCGTTGACCGTCCAGAGTGCCGAGACGAACAGCACGGCCAGCGAACCCAGGTAGGCGACCACCAGCCAGAACAGCGGCGCGGTGAGCAGGGCGGCGAGGCGTACCCCGGCGTGCCGGTGCAGCCAGGCCGAGAGCCGGCGGACCGGCCCGCGGAGGGCGGTGGTGCCGCCCGCGGGCCGGTCGAGCGTGGAGGTGGCCACCTCAGCCCTTGATCGTCGTCCAGGCCTGGGTCCAGGCCGCGTAGTCCTTGCACTTCACGTCGGTACGCCCGTCCAGGCACTGCTGCACCGGGGTGTTCCAGAACCAGACCTTCTCGAAGTAGGACTCGTCCTCGGCGTGGTACGTCGCGCAGTGGTTCTTGTCGGCGGTCTCGGCGCAGGCCAGCTTGTTGGACGGCGCCTCACCGAACCACTCGGCGACCGCCGCGTTGGCCTTCGGCGAGATGATGTGGTCCATCCAGCGGTACGCGCAGTTCGGGTGCTTCGCCTTGGCGGAGACCATCCAGGTGTCGGACCAGCCGGTCGCCCCCTCCTCGGGCAGGATCGCCTCGACCGGGGCCTTGTCGGCGGTGGCCAGGTTGGCGATGACCTGCCACGTGGTGCCGAGCACCGAGTTGCCGGCCTTGAAGGCCTGCACCTCCTTGGTGTAGTCCGCCCAGTACTCGCCGATCAGCTCGTTCTGCTTCTTCAGCAGGTCGACGGCCGCGGCGAACTGCTTGTCGTCCAGCGCGTACGGGTTCTTGATGCCCAGTTCGGGCTGGTGCTTCATCAGGTACAGCGCCGCGTCGGCGAGGTAGATCGGCGAGTCGTACGCGGTGATCTTCCCCTTGTAGGGCGAGTTGGCGTCGAACACCGCGCCCCAGGAGGTCGGGGCGGGCTTGACCACGTCGGTGCGGTACATCAGCAGGTTCGCGCCGCGCCCGTGCGGGACGCCGTAGGCCACCCCGTCGACGGAGTTCCACTGCTTGAGCTTGAGCCCGTCGAAGACGTCCTTGTAGTTGCTGATCAGGTCGGTGTTCACCGGGGCGACGTCGCCCCCGTAGATCAGCCGCAGCGAGGCGTCCCCGGAGGCGGAGACCACGTCGTACTCGCCGGTCTTCATCAGGGTCACCATCTCGTCGGAGGTGCCGGCGACCTTGACGTTGACCTGGCAGCCCGTCTGCTTCTCGAAGTCGGTGACCCAGTCCACCTTCGGATCGGTGGAGCCGTCCTCGACGTACCCGGCCCAGGCGACGACGTTGACCTGTCCCTCGCCGGCGCCCAGCGCCGCGAGCTTGTCGATCCTGGGTGGCTTGATGCCGCCCGGGCCGGAGCCGCCGGTGGTCGTGCCGCCGTCGCCGCAGCCGGTCAGGGCGAGCAGGCCGACCGCGGCGAGCGCGGTGAAAGTTCTACCGGTACGCATGAGCGCTCTCCTTCGCAAGGGGGGTCGGTACGGCGGGGACAGGTACGGCCACGGCGTGCTCGGTGCGCCAGGCCAGGCGGACCGGGGTGCCGCGCAGTGCCGCCACGTCGGCCGAGGAGGTGGTCAGGTTCTGTTGCGTCACGACCAACCGGGCGCCGGCGTCGAGGTCGACGACGAACCGGGTGCTCGCCCCGGCGTAGACGACCTCGGCCACCCTGCCGGTGGCCGACGTCTCCTCGTCGGTCGCGGGCTGGCCCACGAGCCGGATCTTCTCCGGCCGGATGGAGAAGGTGCCGTCGCGGCCGAGCACCGTGCGGGCCGCGTCGCCACTGAGCAGGTTGGACGTGCCGACGAAGCCGGCGACGAACGGGGTGGCGGGCCGCTCGTAGACCTCGGCGGGCGTGCCCACCTGGGCGATCCGGCCGTTCTCGAAGACCGCCACCCGGTCGCTCATGGTGAGCGCCTCCTCCTGGTCGTGGGTGACGAAGACGAAGGTGATGCCCACCTCCCTCTGGAGCGCCTTCAACTCCACCTGCATCTGCTCGCGCAGCTTCAGGTCCAGCGCGCCGAGCGGTTCGTCGAGCAGGAGCACCTTCGGCCGGACGACCAGCGCGCGGGCCAGGGCCACCCGCTGCCGTTGCCCGCCGGAGAGCGCGGCCGGTCGCCGGTCAGCCAGACCGTCGAGCCGTACGCCCCGCAGCGCCTCCGTGGCCCGGGCCCGGCGCTCGGCGCGGCCCACCTTGCGCACCCGCAGCCCGTACTCGACGTTCTGCCGCACGGTCATGTGCGGGAACAGCGCGTAGTCCTGGAAGACGGTGTTGACGTCCCGCTCGAACGGGGCCAGCCGGGTGACGTCACGCCCGCCGAGCAGCACGCTCCCGGCGGTCGGCGGCTCGAACCCGGCGATCATGCGGAGCACTGTCGTCTTGCCCGAGCCGGACGGCCCGAGCATCGAGAAGAACTCGCCGTCGGCGATGTCCAGATCGACGCCGGCCACCGCCTCCACCGCCCCGAACGACTTGCGCAGTTCGCGGAGGGAGACGGCGGGGGTGGCAGGCCCGGCAGACATGGGTGCTCCTCAGTCCTACGGTTAACGTTGCGCCAGCGAACTGGGGTCCACGGAAATCGTGCCGTGAGAATAGAGCCGCAACGGATAGCGTCGTCAAGAGCTGATGGCGGTTTGCCTTGCCGGGCGGCCTTCCCGCCGGCCGCCCCGGCGGGGCACACTCGTCGCCATGGAGCAGCATCTCTACGAGCCCGTCCATCAGGAGTTCCGGGACCTGTGCCGTCAGTTCCTCGCCCGGGAGGCCGTGCCGCACCACGACCGCTGGGAGGCGGACGGAATCGTCGACCGCGAGGTGTGGCGCACGGCGGGCGCGGCCGGGCTCCTCGGCATGGACGTGGACCCCGAGCACGGCGGCGGCGGGCAGCGGGACTTCCGGTTCAACGCGGTGCTCGACGAGGAGATCATCGCGGCCGGCTGCACCGGGCTGGGCTTCGGGCTGCACAACGACGTGGTGGCCCCGTACCTGACCGAGCTGACCACCGACGACCAGCGCAAGCGCTGGCTGCCGGGCTTCTGCTCCGGCGACCTGGTCACCGCCATCGCGATGAGCGAGCCCGGTGCGGGCAGCGACCTGGCCGGCATCCGCACGAGCGCGGTCCGCGACGGCGACAGCTGGGTGCTCAACGGGCAGAAGACGTTCATCACCAACGGCGAGCTGGCCGACCTCGTGGTGGTGGTCGCCAAGACCGCCCCCGACCAGGGCGCGCACGGCGTGAGCCTGATCGTGGTGGAGACCGGCACGCCGGGCTTCGGCCGGGGCCGGCGGCTGGCCAAGGTCGGCCTCAAGGCCAACGACACCGCCGAGCTGTTCTTCGACGACTGCCGGGTGGCGGCGGAGAACCTCATCGGCACCGAGAACCACGGCTTCTACCACCTGATGGCCAACCTGCCCCGCGAGCGGCTGAGCATCGCGGTGGCCGCGGTGGCGGCGGCCGAGAAGCTGCTCGCGCTCACCCTCGACTACGCCCGCTCGCGGGAGGCGTTCGGCCGGCCGATCGGGCGGTTCCAGCACAACCGGTTCCTCCTGGCCGAGCTGGACACCGAGGTCACCATCGCGCGGACCTTCGTCAACCACTGCGTGGCCGAGTTCAACGCCGGCCGGCTCTCGGTGACCGACGCGGCGAAGGCCAAGTGGTGGACCACCGAGCTGCAGAACAAGGTGGCCGACCGCTGTGTACAGCTGCACGGCGGCTACGGCTTCATGCTGGAGTACCCGGTCGCGAAGGCCTGGCTGGACAGCCGGGTGCAGACGATCTACGGCGGCACCACCGAGATCATGAAGGAGATCATCGGCCGGGGGCTCGGCCTCTAGGAAACCGGGTGCCGGTGGACCGGTCGGGTGCGGGAGGATGGGTCACCCCTTACCCGAGGAGCACCCGTCATGGCCACCGACCTGACCACGCCGGCCCCGAGCCGGCTCGACGTCGCCCCGATCCAGCGGCGCACCGTCCGGCTGCTCTTCCTCACCCAGATCATCGGCGGCATCGGCGTCACCATCGGCATCTCGGTCGGCGCGCTGCTCGCCGCCCGGGTCGCCGGCACCGCGCTGGCCGGGGTGGCGCAGAGCGCCGGGGTGGTCGGCGCCGCGCTGCTCGCCGTGCCGGTCACCCGGATCATGGCGGCCCGGGGGCGGCGGCCGGGGCTGGTCACCGCGTACCTGGTCGGGGCGGTCGGTGGCGTGCTCGTGGTGGTCTCCACCGTGCTGCACCTCGTGCCGCTGCTCTTCCTCGGCATGCTGCTCTTCGGCGGCGGGACGGCGGCCAACCTCCAGGCCCGCTACACGGCCGTGGACCTGGCCGAGCCGGCCCGCCGGGGGCGCCAGCTCTCGCTGGTGGTCTGGGCCACCACCATCGGCGCCGTGGCCGCGCCGAACTTCGCCGCGCTCGCCGACGCCACCACCCGCGGGTGGGGCCTGCCGGCGCTGGCCGGCCCGTTCGCCTTCAGCGCCGCGGCGTTCGTGCTGGCCGCCGTCGTGCTGGCGGTGCTGCTCCGGCCGGACCCGCTGCTCACCGCGCGCCGGCTGGCGGCGGCCGAGAGTCCGGCCGACCCGGGCGCCGCACCGGGCTCGTCGGCCCGGCGCCGCGCGGGCATGGTCGCGGCCTGGCGCACGGTACGCGACCGGCCCGCCGCCCGCCTCGGCATCGCCGCCGTGGCCGTGGGCCACCTCGTGATGGTCGCCGTGATGTCGATGACCCCGGTACGCCTCGGCGAGTCGCACTCCGACGCGGACGTGCTGCGCGTGGTCGGCATCGTGCTGAGTCTGCACATCGCCGGCATGTACGCGCTCTCCCCGCTGGTCGGCTGGCTCACCGACCGGCTGGGCCGGCGTCCGGTGATCCTCGGCGGGGTGGCCCTGCTGCTGGCCGCCTGCGCGGTCGCCGGCACCGCCGGGCACCACACGCCGCTGCTCTCGGTGGGTCTGGCCCTGCTCGGGCTGGGCTGGTCGGGCACCATGGTGGCCGGCTCGACGCTGCTGTCCGAGTCGGTGCCCACCGCCGACCGGCCCGGCGTGCAGGGCCTGTCCGACCTGGTCATGGGGCTGGCCGGGGCGGGCGCGGCGGCGGCGAGCGGGTTTGTCATGCGGGCCGTGGGTTATCCGACCCTGACCCTGCTGGCGGCGATCGCGGTGGTGCCGCTCGTGGCGCTAGCGTTGCGTCCGGCGCCCGTCGGGGCGGCGGACGAACTCGGGCGTCCCGCGGACGAGGTGCCCGACGAGGAGGAGTGACACGTGCGGCTGACCGACTTCTGGGCACGGCTGGCGGAGGCGTTCGGGCCGGGCTACGCGGCCAGCATCGCCAGCGACCAGGTGCTGTCCCAGCTCGGTGGGCGGACCATCGAGCAGGCCCTGGCGGCGGGGGTGGAGACACACGTGGTGTGGCGCGCGGTCGTCGCCGCATATCCCGACCGGGTGCCCGCGCGACTACGCTGAGCAGCTATTTCGCCGGTTCCGCGTGTCGCTTGTCGAGTCGTACACCTGTTCGGCTATTGTCCACAGCGGGGTGCTCGTCCACAGCTCGCGGCCCGTCGGCTGGTTTTCTGTCGGACCCAGCGCCTAGCGTGTCCGCGTGACGCGAAGCTCAGGAAAGACGCCGGCGAAGGCAGGGGTGGCAACGATGGCGGCAGGGCCGGACCGGGAGAAGGCACTCGACCTTGCTCTCGCTCAGATCGACAAGCAGTTCGGCAAGGGTTCGGTGATGCGGCTGGGGGAGCGGCCCGTCGTGCAGACGGCGGTCATCCCGACCAGCTCCATCGCGCTCGACGTGGCGCTCGGCGTGGGCGGCCTGCCCCGCGGCCGGGTCGTCGAGATCTACGGCCCGGAGTCCAGCGGTAAGACCACGGTCGCCCTGCACGCGGTGGCCAACGCCCAGCGGGCCGGCGGCATCGCCGCCTTCATCGACGCCGAGCACGCGCTCGACCCGGAGTACGCGAAGGCCCTCGGTGTCGACACCGACGCCCTGCTGGTCTCCCAGCCGGACACCGGCGAGCAGGCGCTGGAGATCGCCGACATGCTGGTCCGCTCCGGCGCCATCGACATCATCGTGATCGACTCGGTGGCCGCCCTGGTGCCGCGCGCCGAGATCGAGGGCGAGATGGGCGACAGCCACGTGGGTCTCCAGGCCCGGCTCATGAGCCAGGCGCTCCGGAAGATCACCGGCGTGCTCAACAACACCGGCACCACGGCGATCTTCATCAACCAGCTCCGCGAGAAGATCGGCGTGATGTTCGGCAGCCCGGAGACCACCACCGGTGGTCGGGCGCTGAAGTTCTACGCCTCGGTCCGGCTCGACGTGCGCCGCATCGAGAGCCTCAAGGACGGCACCGACGTGGTCGGTAACCGCACCCGGGTCAAGGTCGTGAAGAACAAGGTCGCCGCGCCGTTCAAGCAGGCCGAGTTCGACATCATGTACGGCAAGGGCATCTCCCGCGAGGGCTCGCTGATCGACGTCGGCGTGGAGCAGGCGATCATCCGCAAGTCCGGCGCCTGGTACACCTACGACGGCGACCAGCTCGGCCAGGGCAAGGAGAAGGCCCGCGAGTTCCTCCGGGAGAACCCGGACGTGGCGGCCGAGATCGAGAAGAAGATCCTGGAGAAGCTCGGCGTCGGCACCGGCGCGGGCGACGCCGCCGGCGGGCCGGACCTGCCGCCGGTCGACTTCTGATCCGCTGACCCGTGGCAGGACGACGCGCTCGTGCGGGGCGGGGCTGGGACGCCAGCCCGCCCCGCACGGGTGACGCCACCACTCCACCCCGGCCCCGTCGTGGTCGCCGGGGCCGGGCCGAGGAGCCCGACACCGAGGCGACACCCGCGCCGCCCCGCGACGAGGCCGAGGTGGCCCGGGAGATCTGCCTCCGGCAGCTCGCGGTCCGGCCGCGCACCCGCGCGGAGCTGGCCGCCGCCCTGGCGAAGCGGGGCATCTCCGAGGAGGTCGCCGACCAGGTCCTCGACCGCTACGACGAGGTCGGCATCGTGGACGACGCCGCCTTCGCCCGGGCCTGGGTGAGCAGCCGGCACACCGGCCGCGGGCTGGCCCGCCGGGCGCTCGCCAACGAGCTGCGCCAGCGCGGCGTCGACGGCGAGGTGGCCGGCGAGGCCCTCGACGAGATCGACGAGGAGACCGAGGCGGAGACCGCCCGGGCCCTGGTGGACCGGAAGCTGCGCACCGCCCGGGGCGAGCCCGACGCGATCTTCCGTCGCCTGGTCGGCATGCTGGCCCGCAAGGGCTACCCGGCCGGCGTGGCCATCCGGGCGGTCAAGGACGCGCTGGCCGCGCAGAGCGCCGAGGCGGCCGAGTTCGCCGAGCACATCGACGCCGACGCCCTCGCCGACGCCGAGAACGACCTCGACCCGGCCTCCCGCGCCCTCGACTGATCCCGACACTGGGAGGTGTGCGGCCGTGTTGAAGGCGTGTCTGAACGGGGGGCGGCGGAGGGCCGAGCACCCCGCCGTGCCGGTGACGCCGGACGAGGTGGCGGCCGAGGCGGTCCGGTGCGCGGCGGCCGGGGTGGCGGCAGTGCACGTGCACCCGCGTGACGCGGGCGGCGCCGAGTCCCTCGACCCGGCCGTGATCGGCGCGGCGGTCACCGCCATCCGGGCCGCCCGGCCCGGCCTGCCCGTCGGGGTGAGCACCGGCGCCTGGATCGCCCCCGAGCCCGCCGACCGGGTCGCCGCCGTACGCGCCTGGACGGTGCTCCCCGACTTCGCCTCGGTCAACGCCCACGAGCCCGGTGCGGCGGCCGTCGCGGCCGCCCTGCACGAGCGCGGCGTCATGGTCGAGGCCGGCCTCTGGACGGTGGCGGCGGTCGACGCCTGGCGCCGCTGGCCGGTGCCGACCGGGCGGGTTCTCGTCGAGTGCCTGGCCGAACAGGTCGACGTGGCCCTCGCCGACGCCGCCGCCATCCTCGCCGCCCTGCCCACCGACCGCCCGCCGGTGCTGCTGCACGGCGAGGGCCCGGCGGCGTGGCCGGTGCTCGCCGAGGCGGTCCGCCGTGGCCTGGACACCCGGATCGGCCTGGAGGACACCCTCGTCCTGCCGGACGCCAGCGTCGCCCCGGACAACCCGGCCCTGGTGAGCGCGGCCCGCACCCTCGGCGCCCGCTGAGCGGGGCGCCGCACCTCCGGGCCCGTCGGAACCCGGTGCAACGTGAGTCACGCTTACGCGGAAAGTTGCCGGCCTGCCGACCGCGGTGCCAGGTCACCCCGAGCGGCGGCCGGAGACGGTCGCGTCGCGGCTCTGAGCAGGTCGGGAACGTGACCGAGGCGGCCGGACCGGGCGAATTTTGTCCGGCCGTGTCCGGCATCTGGACACCTCTGCGTGACGCCACAACTTCTCTCCGTCCGGGTGGTTTGATCATGAGTTCTTGACCGAACGGCCCCCGGAGACCTAGCCTCGCCATACAGGCTCACTTTGCCCGACCAGCGCAGGCTAAGCGCACAACATAGATCGCGTAACAGAACAGCATCACTTTGGCCAGCTTCACCGGCCTTTGACGGCAAGCTCCGGACGGCCGGTCCGGAGCCGACCGACAACTGCAACCGGCCGCCGGCGATGCCCTCGCGTGGGCACCGCTGACGGAAAGCTACCCACAGCCAGCCGCTCCGGTCGGGCGTCCAGAGTCGCAGGTGCGTGCCCAGTCGCACGCCGCCTGCGGCGCCGACGTTCAGGGGAGGCGGCCATGGCGGGGCGGCACAGGTTCACCGGCGGTCTTCCAGGCGCTGCCGGCCGCTCCTCGCCGGGTGATGGCCCGGCCCGGGTCGCTGCGGTTGCGCACCGGTTCGGAGCGGCCGCATGACCACCTTCAACGTCGTCATCCTGGTCGTGGTGCTGCTGCTCGTCGTGGTGGTGGCCGGCGCCGTCCTGTTCGGCGTGCGTACCCTGCGGCGGCTCAGCCTCGCCCCGGCCCCGGAGGATCCGGCCTTCATCGCCGAGAAGGACCGCCAGGAGCAGTCCCTGGCGGCCCTGCGCAGCGCCGCCGACGAGGCGAACAGCACCATCGACGTGGCGAAGTCCGCCGCCGCCGCGGCCCGCGCCGAGGCCGCCGCCGCCAAGGCCGAGGCGAAGGCGGCCCGGGCCGAGGCGCGGCGGGTGCTCGACGACGCCCGGGCCGAGGCCGACACGGTGCTGGAGCGGGCGCACAAGCAGGCCGAGGCGGACGCCGAGCAGCTCCGCGCCACCGCCCGGCGCAGCGGCGAGCGGGAGGTGGCGGTGCTCGCCGCGACCACCCGGGAGCAGGCCGCCGAGGTCGAGCGGCGGGCCGCCCGGATGGACGAGCGGGAGCGGCTGCACACCGAGGAGGTGGAGCGGCTCGCCGAGCGGGAGCGGCAGCTCACCGCCGCCAGCGCCGCGCTCGCCGCCCGGGAGGCCGCCCTGGTGGAGCGGGAGCAGGCGCTCGCCGAGGCGGAGGAGCAGCGCCGCCGCGAGCTGGAGCGGGTGGCCGGGCTGACCGCCGACACGGCCCGGGCCGAGCTGGTCGAGTCCATCGAGGGGCAGGCCAAGCGGGAGGCCGCGCTGCTGGTCCGGGAGATCGAGGCCGACGCGCGGAGCACCGCCGAGCAGCGCGCCCGGCACATCGTGGTGGACGCCATCCAGCGGGTGGCCAGCGAGCAGACCGCGGAGAGCGTGGTCAGCGTCCTGCACCTGCCCGGGGACGAGATGAAGGGGCGGATCATCGGCCGGGAGGGGCGCAACATCCGCGCCTTCGAGTCGGTCACCGGCGTCAACCTGATCATCGACGACACCCCCGAGGCGGTCCTGCTCTCCTGCTTCGACCCCGTACGCCGGGAGGTCGGCCGGCTCACCCTGGAGAAGCTGGTCCTGGACGGCCGGATCCACCCGCACCGGATCGAGGAGGTCTACGACCTGGCCCGGCACGAAGTGGAGGAGCTGTGCCACCGGGCCGCCGAGGACGCCCTGGTCGAGGTCGGCATCACCGAGATCCACCCGGAGCTGGTCACCCTGCTGGGCCGGCTGCGCTACCGGACGTCGTACGGGCAGAACGTGCTCAAGCACCTCGTGGAGACCGCGCACATCGCCGGGATCATGGCCGCCGAGCTGCGGCTGGACGTGCCCACCATCAAGCGCTGCGCCTTCCTGCACGACATCGGCAAGGCGCTCACCCACGAGGTGGAGGGCAGCCACGCCATCATCGGCGCCGACCTGGCCCGCAAGTACGGGGAGAGCGAGGACGTGGTGCACGCCATCGAGGCGCACCACAACGAGGTGCCGCCGCAGACCATCGAGGCGGTGCTCACCCAGGCGTCGGACGCCTGCTCGGGCGGGCGGCCGGGGGCGCGGCGGGAGAGCCTGGAGGCGTACGTCAAGCGGCTGGAGCGGATCGAGGAGATCGCCGCCGGCAAGCTCGGCGTGGAGAAGGTCTTCGCCATGCAGGCGGGCCGCGAGATCCGGGTGATGGTCAAGCCGGAGGACGTGGACGACATCGGGGCGGCGGTGCTGGCCCGGGACGTGGCCAAGCAGATCGAGGAGGAGCTGACCTACCCGGGTCAGATCCGGGTGACCGTGGTCCGCGAGTCCCGGGTCACCGAGATCGCCCGCTGAACCAGCCGCGATGAAGACGCCGACGGGCGGGTGGGAAGACCACCCGCCCGTCGTATGTCGTGGGTCAGACCAGCTGTGTGGCCCCGGTGCCGCCGTCCGTCTGCACCGAGGGCACCGGCTTGGCCGCGGTGCGGGGCAGGCGGGTGAGCCGGCGCTGCAGCCACCACGCCAGGGCGGACAGCAGCCCGCAGATCGAGATGTAGATGGCCGCGACGATCAGGTACGTCGGTACGTACGGCAACCCGAACGGCAGACGCCCACCGATCTGCTTGCCGACGAAGAGCAGCTCCGGGTACGTGATGATGAAGCCCAGGGCGGTGTCCTTGAGCAGCACCACGAGCTGGCTCACGATGGCCGGCAGCATCGACCGGAACGCCTGCGGCAGCAGGATCAGCCGCAGCACCTGGTTCTTGCGCAGTCCGATGGCGTACGCGCCCTCGGACTGGCCGTGCGGCACGGCGTTGATGCCGGCGCGGAAGATCTCCGCCAGCACCGAACCGTTGTACAGGGTCAGGCCGATGACCAGCGCCCACAGCTTGTCGATCGACCAGCCGTACTGCAGCGGCACGTAGTAGCCGAAGAAGATCAGGATCAGCAGCGGGATGGCGCGGAACAGCTCCACCACGAAGGTGGCCGGGGCCCGCAGGATCCACCGGTCCGACAGCCGGGCGCTGGCGAAGACCGCGCCGAACAGCAGGGCCAGCACCGTGGCGATGGCGGCGGCCTTCAGGGTGGCCCAGAGGCCGGTGAGCAGCTCGCGCTGCACCGAGGCGTACTGGAACTGCTCCCACTTGCGGGCCTCGAACTGGCCGGTCTGGTTGAACTTGTAGACGATGAACGCGACCAGCGCGACGATCGCCGCGATCGAGACGATGCCGAGGATCCGGTTGCGCAGCCGGGCGCGAGGGCCGGGCAGGTCGTACAGGAGACTGCTCATCGGGCCACCGCCCACTTGCGCTCGAGGAACCGCTGGAGCACCACCAGCGGAATGATCAGGACGAGGAAGCCGATCACGATCCAGGTGAGCACCGCGAACTGCGGCTCACCCCGCTCGGCCATGTACGCCGGGATGGCGCCCGCCTCCACCACCGAGAAGCCGGCCGCGATCGTGGTGTTCTTCAACATGGCGATGAAGACGCTCATCATCGGCGGGACCATGGCGCGCAGCGCCTGCGGCAGCACGATCAGCGTCAGTACCTGGCCGAAGGTCATGCCCAGCGCGCGGGCGGCCTCGGCCTGACCGGTGCCCACCGTGTTGACGCCGGAGCGGACCACCTCGCAGACGAACGCGGAGGTGTAGACCGTGAGCGCGATGCAGGCGCTCGGGAAGTAGTCGATGTTGACGTCCAGCTTCGGCACCGCGAAGACGAGGAACGCGAACACCAGGGTCAGCGGCGTGTTGCGGATCAGGTTCACGTACGTGGCGCCGAATGCCCGCAGCGCGGGCACCGGCGAGACCCGCATCGCGCCGAGCAGCGTACCGAGGACGAGGCTGCCGACCGCTGCGATCAGGAACAGCTTGACGGTGTTCGTGAACCCGTCGAGGAACACCTGCTGGTTGTCCGTCAGGACGCGGAAGAACTCGCCCATGCCTCGCTCTCACTCTCGGGACGGGTACCGGGCGGGGAGAGAGCGCCTCCCCGCCCGGCCTGGTGTCGGACCGTCAGTACCGCTCGAGCTGCGGCGCGGTCGCCGGGGAGCCGGACTTGCCCAGCGTGCCGTCGTAGATCTTCTTCCAGGTGCCGTCGGTGAAGGCGGCCTCGATCTGGTCGTTGACGTAGTCGCGCAGCGCCTTGTCGTCCTTCGGCAGGCCGATGCCGTACTTCTCGGTGCTGAACGGCTGGCCGACCACCTTCAGCTCGTCCGGGTTCTGTGCGGCGTAGCCCTTGAGGATGGCGTCGTCGGTGGTGACCGCGTCGACCTTCTTGTCGAGCAGCTGGGAGACGCACTCGGAGTAGGTCTTGAACTCGACGATGTTGTTCGGCTCGGTCAGGCCCTCGTCGCGCACCCGCTGGATCGGGGTGGAGCCGGTGGCGGAGCAGACCTTCTTGCCCTTGAGGCTGTCCTTACCGGTGATGGAGGAGTCGTCCTTGCGCACCAGCAGGTCCTGACCCGCCACGAAGTACGGGCCGGCGAAGGAGACGTCGTTCTTGCGCTTGTCGGTGATCGAGTACGTGCCGACGTAGTAGTCGATCTCGCCACCCTTGATCGCGGTCTCCCGGTTGGCGGACGCGATCTCCTTGTACTCGATCTTCGCCGGGTCGACGCCGAGCTTGCTGGCGATGTACTGGGCGATCTCGACGTCGAAGCCGCAGCGCTTGCCCTGGGCGTCCTTGTAGCCGAGGTTCGGCTGGTCGAACTTCACGCCGACGGTGACCTTGCCGGCGCCCTTGATCTTCGTGAAGGTCGAGCTGCCGGCGATCGCGGCGTCCGTCTTCGGGGTGAAGGTCACGCCCGACGTTTTGCAGTTGTCGGACTGTGCCCCACCGCTGGCGTTGCCGCCGCTCGGGGCGGGGTTCCCTTCCTTGCCGCAGGCGGCGGCGGACAGGGCGAGCGAGGCCATCATGGCGACCGCCGCCACGCGCTTCATACGCATACTCTTCTCCTTCTTCGACGGAGCCGCCGGGGGACGGCGCGCTCCACTACGGACGCTCAGTGGGTGAGGATCTTGGAGAGGAAGTCCTTGGCCCGCTCGCTGCGCGGGTTGGCGAAGAACTCGGCCGGGGGCGCGTCCTCGACGAGCCTGCCGTCGGCCATGAAGATCACTCGGTTGGCCGCGTGCCGGGCGAAGCCCATCTCGTGGGTGACCACGACCATGGTCATGCCGTCGCGCGCGAGGGACGTCATCACGTCCAGCACCTCGCCGACCATCTCCGGGTCGAGCGCGCTGGTGGGCTCGTCGAAGAGCATCGCCTTGGGCTGCATGGCCAGCGCGCGGGCGATCGCCGCCCGCTGCTGCTGGCCGCCGGAGAGCTGCGCCGGGTACTTGTCCGCCTGGTTGGCGATGCCGACCCGGTCCAGCAGGGCCAGGCCGCGCTCACGCGCGGCGGCCGGCTTCTCCCCGCGCACCTTGACCGGGCCGAGGGTGACGTTCTCCAGGATGGTCTTGTGCGCGAAGAGGTTGAACGACTGGAACACCATGCCGACCTCGCTGCGCAGCTTGGCCAGCGCCTTCCCCTCGGCCGGCAGCGGGGTGCCGTCGAAGGTGATGGTGCCCGAGTTGATCGGTTCCAGCCGGTTGATCGTGCGGCACAGCGTCGACTTGCCGGAGCCGGACGGGCCGATGACCACGACCACCTCGCCCCTGCCGACGGAGAGCGAGACGTCGTCCAGCACGTGCAGGGGGCCGAACCACTTGTTCACCCCGTCCAGCACGATCAGCGGTTCGCCCGTCGTCACGTCGTCCACCGTCCCTGTCGTCCGTACGGAAAAGTGGGGTCGCGAGACCCCCGGTTGGGCCACTGTAGGCGGGGTGATGTGGCGGAACGCAACTCGAATGGTCACGGAGCGGTAACACCGGTCACCGCCGTGCCCGTGAGTCCGAATTCCGTCACGCAACGGGGCCTCCGAGTGGCGGCCACGAGGGTTCGCGGAGATCATGTGGGGATGACGGTGGCGCTGCGGTTGACCGATTACGCCCGGGGCGGCGGCTGCGCCTGCAAGATCCCGCCGGGCGAGCTGGAGACGATGGTGGCCGGCCTCGGTCCGGCCACCGGCGCCGCCGACCTGCTGGTCGGTCTGGAGCACGGCGACGACGCCGCGGTGGTCCGGCTGGACGAGCGCACCGGCCTGGTCAGCACGGCGGACTTCTTCACCCCGGTGGTCGACGACGCGTACGACTGGGGGCGGATCGCCGCCGCCAACGCGCTCTCCGACGTGTACGCCATGGGCGGCACCCCGCTCGTCGCGCTCAACCTGCTCTGCTGGCCCCGCGAGGTGCTGCCCCTGGAGTTGGCCCGGGAGGTGCTGCGCGGCGGTCAGGACGTGGCCCGGGAGGCCGGCTGCCACCTGGCCGGCGGGCACAGCGTCGACGACGACGGCCCGAAGTACGGCCTGGCGGTCACCGGCGTGGTCCGCCCCGAGGAGCTGATCACCCTGGACGCCGGCCGGGCCGGCCTGCCGCTGTCGCTGACCAAGCCGCTCGGCGTCGGCGTGCTGAACACCCGGCACAAGCGCACCGGGGAGCGGTTCGCCGAGGCGGTCGCCTCGATGGCCCGGCTCAACCGGGACGCGGCCCGGGCGGCGGTCGCGGCCGGGATCCGCTGCGGCACCGACGTGACCGGCTTCGGGCTGCTCGGGCACGCCTCGAAGCTGGCCCGGGCCAGCCGGCTCACCGTGGCGATCGACGCGGCCGCGGTGCCGTACCTGCCCGGCGCCCGGGAGGCGCTGCGCGACGGGTTCGTCAGCGGCGGCACCCGGCGCAACCTCGACTGGGTGACCCCGTGGACCGACTTCGGCGGGGTCGACGAGGGGGAGCGGCTGCTGTTGGCCGACGCCCAGACCTCGGGCGGGCTGCTGGTCGCGGGCGAGGTCCCGGGCGGCACGGTGATCGGTGAGCTGCTGCCGGCCAGCGAGCACCTGATCCAGGTCCGGTGACAGCCCGGTGATTCGAGGCGCGGACGCGGCACCATACCCGATAAACTGTCATCTTCCCGCTACTCTGGGCAACGTCGCCCGGGGAAATTTTGCCCGGAATGGTCACAGACCGGTAACTTGCGCCCGGCTGAGGTCATATGCACCCCACCATCGTCAGTAAGGCCCGATCCGGAGGCCGGTGGGACGAGCGCAGCGAGGAGGCGGCATGACCGAGCTGTGGAACTGGAGAATCGACGGCGCGGCGCCCGTGGAGGTCTACCCGGCGCTGGCCGAGGCGCTCGGCCGGGTGGTGATGCCCCTCGCCGTCGCCGACCCGGCCCGACTCCCCGCGTACGCGGTGGTCTGCGACGTGTGGGAGGCGCCCGGGGCGTACGGGACCGTGGTCGACTGTTACGGCGTGCCCGAGCGCCTGCCGGAGCTGCCCAGCATCGCGGCGCTGGCCCGGCTGCTGGACCGCAACTGCCTGATGCGCGACGACACCCTCGACGCCGGGCGGCACCTGCTGGTCGCCCCGGACGGCACGATCCGCCCGGTGCACTTCGACGTGGTCGAGACCGACGACGGCGAGGTCCTCAGCGACCAGCGGCTCTGCACCGTGGCGGACCCCCGCTGCCGGGGCTGGTCGCAGTGCCACCGCTCCCGGTGGGCCCCCGACTCGGTCGCCCCGGCCCTCGCCGCCGCCTGACCGGCGGCGAGGGGGGCCGGCCGGGCACAGCGGGCGCGGCTCCTCCTCGTTCGGTTCGACCAGCTCCGCCCGGATACGCTGTGCGGGTCATGACTACCGCAGCCGCGGGCAGCCCGCGCACCTACCAGGTGCGCACGTACGGCTGCCAGATGAACGTGCACGACTCCGAGCGCATCTCCGGCCTGCTCGAACAGGCCGGGTACGTGCGCGCCGCCGAGGCCGACGAGCAGCCCGACGTGGTGGTGTTCAACACCTGCGCCGTCCGGGAGAACGCCGACAACCGGCTCTACGGCAACCTGGGTCACCTGCGCCCCGTGAAGGACAAGCACCCGGGGATGCAGATCGCCGTGGGCGGCTGCCTGGCCCAGAAGGACCGCGGCGACATCGTCCGCAAGGCGCCCTGGGTGGACGTCGTCTTCGGCACGCACAACATCGGCTCGCTGCCGGTGCTGCTGGAGCGCGCGCGGCACAACACCGCCGCCGAGGTCGAGATCCTCGAATCCCTCGACGTCTTCCCGTCGACGCTGCCGACCCGGCGCGAGTCGACGTACGCCGGCTGGGTGTCGATCTCGGTGGGGTGCAACAACACCTGCACGTTCTGCATCGTGCCCTCCCTGCGCGGCAAGGAGAAGGACCGGCGCCCCGGCGACATCCTTTCCGAGGTGCGCGCCCTGGTCGACGAGGGCGTGCTGGAGGTGACCCTGCTCGGGCAGAACGTCAACTCCTACGGGGTGGAGTTCGGCGACCGCTACGCCTTCGGCAAGCTGCTGCGGGCCTGCGGCGACATCGAGGGGCTGGAGCGGGTCCGGTTCACCAGCCCGCACCCGAAGGACTTCACCGACGACGTGATCGCCGCGATGGCCGAGACGCCGAACGTCTGCCACTCGCTGCACATGCCGCTCCAGTCCGGCTCCGACGACGTGCTGCGCGCCATGCGCCGCTCGTACCGGTCGGAGCGGTACCTGGGGATCATCGAGAAGGTGCGGGCCGCCATGCCCGACGCGGCGATCACCACCGACATCATCGTCGGCTTCCCCGGCGAGACCGACGCCGACTTCGAGAAGACCCTCGACGTGGTCCGGGAGGCCCGCTTCTCATCGGCGTTCACCTTCCAGTACTCCAAGCGCCCCGGCACCCCGGCCGCGACCATGGACGGCCAGCTGCCCAAGCAGGTCGTGCAGGAGCGGTACGAGCGGCTGATCGCCACGGTCGAGGAGATCACCTGGGCGGAGAACCGGAAGCTGGTCGGGGAGACCGTCGAGGTGCTGGTCGCGGTCGGCGAGGGGCGCAAGGACGAGCGCACCGGCCGGCTGTCCGGCCGGGCCCGGGACGGCCGGCTCGTGCACTTTGACGCCGGGTCGCTGGCCGGGCAGATCCGCCCCGGCGACATCGTCCACACCACGGTCACCTACGCCGCCCCGCACCACCTCAACGCCGACGGGGAGCCGCTGTCGCACCGGCGCACCCGCGCCGGCGACGCGGCCGAGGCGGGGCGCTCCCCGCGTACCCCCGGGGTGCTGCTCGGGCTGCCGACGATCGGCGCGCCGGCCGCGGTGCCCGCCCCCACCGGCGGCTGCGCCGCGCACTGACCGACGGCCGACGGCCGGGACCGCCCCGTGGCGGCCCCGGCCGTCGCCGTGTCAGCAGGCGGTGCCGTTGAGCTTCACGGCGCCCGGCGCGGCGGCCGTGCCGTTGGCCGTGAAGCCGATGGTCACCGAGGCGCCCGGCGCCAGCGACGACGCCCAGGTCGGTGCGGCCGCGGTGACCGTGGTGCCGGACTGGGTGACGGTGGCGTTCCAGCCGCTGGCCAGGTTCACCCCGGACGGCCAGGTCCAGGTGGCCGACCACGGGTTGAGCGCGGCCGTGCCGCTGTTCTTCACGGTCAGCTCGCCCTGGAAGCCGCCCTGCCACGCGTTCACCTGCTTATAGGTGGCCGTGCAGCCGCCGGCCGGCGCCGGCGTGGTCGGCGCCGGCGTGGTGGGCGCCGGGCTGGTGGTGCCGCCACCCGTCGGCGGGATCAGGTAGGGCTGGAGGATGTCCTGCTTGGCCTGGTTGATGGTGGTCCAGTCGTCGTTGGCGATGCCGCCCGTGTCACCCGAGTTGGGGTTCCACGACCAGTAGGTGAAGGACATCCCGGTCACGCCGGTCCCGGTGTACGCCATCAGGTTCTGCAACCACACCTTGTCCTTCGGGTCCTGGAGCGTGGTCCCGAACTCGCCCATCATGATCGGCGCGATGTTCTGCTTGTAGAGGTGGCCCCAGTACCTGTCCCAGATCGCCGGCATGTTCGCCGGGTAGGTCGGGTCGTCGAACCAGGCCTGGTGGTAGACCGAGGTGGCGTACTCGTGCGGGGAGTAGACCAGCCGGTTGGCCACGTTGAGCCGGACCGGGAACTGCCCGGCCTTCGACAGGTTGCCGCCCCACCAACCGCAGTCCTCGTCGTTGCTCGGGTCGTTGTCCCAGACGTTCGACAGGCCACCGCTCGGGCAGCTCACCCCCTCCACGAAGATCAGCCAGTTCGGCTGCACCCCGAGGATCGCGTTGCCGGCCCGCTCGGCGGCCAGCCGCCAGTCCCGCGCGGTGTCGCCGCAGCCCCAGCAGGCGCCGGTGGCCGCCGGGTTGGTGCCCTCGGCGTGCGGCTCGTTGTGCAGGTCCGCGCCGATCACCGTGGGGTTGTTCGCGTACCGCTGGGCGAGCATCTTCCAGTCGGCGATCCAGGTCGCCTCGGAGACCGTCGAGGTGTACCAGAGCGGCGACTGCCCGGCCGAGGTCGGCCGGTGCCGGTCCAGGATGACCCGCATCCCCTTGCTGCCCGCGTAGTCGACGACCTTGTCGAGGATCTGCAACGGGGACAGGCCGACCAGGTCCGGGTTGACGAAGTCGTTGATGCCGGTGGCCGTCGCGCCCGGCTTCAGCGCGTCGTTCGAGTACGGGATGCGCAGCGTGTTGTAGCCCAGCCGGGCCATGGTGTCGAGCTGGCCGCGCCACGGGTTGCTCGACCACAGACCGTGGAAGGTCTTGTTGTCGGTTTCCATGCCGAACCAGTTGATGCCGGTGAGCCGGACCGTGGCCCCCGTGCTGTCGACGATCTTGTTGCCACTGGTGCGCAGGTAGCCGGTGCCGGTGCCGCCGGTGGCGGCGGCGGCCGGTGTGGTGCTGACGGCGGCGGCGACGAGGACGCCGGCGGCGGCGGTGGCGAGCGCCGCGAGGGCGCCGCCGAGGGCGGTGGGTCGGTGCATTGGCGAGCTCCACTTCGGATGCCCGCGCCGCGCGAGCGCCGCGGGCGGAAAGACCAAGGGAGACGGCCCGCTCGTCATCGAGTACGCGGACAGCGCGCGCCGGGCCGTGTCACGTGGACGGCCACCCGCGGGGGAAGCACCGGCGATCGTCGACGGCGGGATCGGCCGTCGTGCCCTCGTGCCGGTGCTGGAACCTGGCTCCGCCGCCCATTCTGATCAGCGTGGCTCGATGCCGTCAACGTCGATCCATTGATCACGGCGACGGCGGCCAGGGACGATGGGCGCAGGGGATCCGCTCCCGGCCGTCCTGCCTGGACACCCGTTCACCTTTTGCGTCTTCGGTCACGGCTGTCGGGCGGCGTTCCCGTTCCCGGCCAACGATGGGGCGGCAGCCGCAGGAGTACCGGGAACGGGGAATCGACGATGCGTGTGACAGGCGGGAGCAGGGAACACCGACGAACACTTGCCGCCCTGGTGCTGCTCGCCCTCGTGGCGGTGCTGGCGCCGGCCGCGCCGGCCCGGGCGCTCGGGCTGTCCGCGCCGAAGACCGTCACTGCGACGGCGCTCTCCCATGAGCAGATCCGGCTCACCTGGACGGCGGGCACCGGCGCCACCGGCTACCGCGTGCTGCGGTCCGGCAGCAGCGGTGGGCCGTACCAGCAGGTCGCGTCCACGAGCCAGCGGGAGTGGACCGACGGGGGCCTCACGGCGGCCAGCCGGTACTGGTACATCGTGGTGAGCACCAGCGGCAACCTGACCTCCCGGCCGTCCCGCGAGGTCAGCGCGGTGACCTGGATCAGCCCGCCGCGGGGCGTCCGGGCCACCGGCACACCCGACCGGATCACGCTGTCCTGGGAACCGAGCCCGGGCGCGACCGGCTACACGGTGCTGCGCTGGAACAACGGCAGCTACGAGAGCCGGGGCGACACCACGGGCACCAGCTTCGTCGACACCGCGGTGACCACCGGACCCGAGTACCTCTACCGGATCCGGGCCGTCTCGGCCGCGTCGAGCAACGAGTCCGCCGAGGTCTGGGCCCGGGTCGGCGCGCCGAGCAGCATCACCCTGACCGTCTCCCCGGCGCGCACCGAGGCGGGGCAGGCCGCGCTGCTGACCGCGAAGGTCGTCGCCGCCGATCCGGACACCCCGACGTTCCTCGGCGGCGTCCGCTTCTACGCGGACGGCCAGGCGCTCCCGGGCGCCTGGCTCGACTCCTCCGGCCGCGCCGAGATCTTCACGAGCCTGCCGGTCGGCGCCCACACCCTGCACGCCCAGTTCGCCGGCAGCCAGACACCGGCCGTCGGCGCCAGTGCCTCGGCCGCCGTCACGCACACCGTCGTGCCGGCGTACGGCCAGGTGAACTACGCCTCCTACCGCACCTACGGCTTCGGCACGGTGGTCCCGTCGAGCGTGGCAGTGGCGGACGTGACCGGCGACGGCCGCGGCGACCTGCTGATGGGCACCTACACGTACGCGGAGCTGCCGGAGGACAACTGCAAGCTCCTCGTACTCGCCCAGCGGCCCGACGGCACCCTCGCCCCGCCGCAGGTCCTCGCCACGCACGGCTACCCGAACGGGACGGTGGTGCTCGCCACCGGCGACGTGGACGCCGACGGCGACACCGACGTCGCGGCGATCGCGAACTCCGGGGTGGACGTGTTCCTGCAACAGGCCGGCGGCCTGGCCGCACCGGTCCTGCTGCCGTTGGCAACCCGTCCCACCGACCTGCGGCTGGCCGATCTGAACGCCGACGACCGGGCCGACCTGGTCGTCGCCGAGCAGGACCGGCTGACCGTGCACCGCAGCGTGGACGGCCGGACCTTCGCCCCGCCGGTCCTCGTCGACGACGGCTACGACCGGGGCCTGGTGGACACCGCCGACCTCGACGGCGACGGCCGCCGGGACATCGTCCAGTTGACCCACACCACGGCGACGGTGGAGGTCTTCACCCAGACCGCCGAGGGGGGCTTCGCCCGCGCCGGCGCGTACCCGGTGCCCGACGGGACCGCCCGGGGCGTCGGGTCGATGGCGGCCGGCGACCTGACCGGGGACGGGCGGGCGGACGTCGCGGTGACGGCGGGCGGCAACAAGCCCGCCTCCCGGCTGCTGGTGTTCCCGCAGACCGGCGCCGGCGCCCTCGGCGCTCCGGTCGCCTACCCGCACTACGACATTCCCCAGCCGGTGGTGCTGGCCGACGTGAACGGCGACGCCCTGCTCGACGCGGTGACCGCGCACGGCGGCTGGCAGGCGGCGGGGGTCTCGTTGCAGCGCCCCGACGGCCAGCTCGGCCGCGAGCGCTTGTTTGGTCTGCCCTACGCCAGCAGCTACCCCGGCCGGGGCCTCGCCGTCGGTGACCTCACCGGCGACGGCCGGCCGGACCTGGCCCTCGCCGACTACAACAGCGGGGTCGTGGTGCTGCCGCAGGTCTGAACACCGGGCGGCCACGCGGAAGCCCCCGGTCCCGAGGCGGGACCGGGGGCTCCCGGTGAGGCTGAACTCAGCCGGCCTGCTCGGCCAGCTGGAGGAACTGCCGCTTCGAGGCGAGCGCCTGCTCGGCCTCCTTGATCCGGCGGGTGTCGCCGGCCGCCTGCGCCCGGGCCAGCCGGTCCTCGGCCTCGGCGACCTGGGCCCGCATCTGGGCCAGCAGCGGGTTGTCCTCCTTGGAGGTGCGCCGCCACGCCGAGTCCATGACCTCGCGGACCTTGTCGTCCACGGCGCGCAGCCGGCGCTCCAGCCCGGCGGCGGCCTCGCGGGGGACCCGGCCGGCCTCGTGCCACTGCGCCTGGATCTCGCGCAGCTTCGCCTGGGCGCCCTTCGGGTCGCCGTCGACGTCGAGCGCCTCGGCCTCGGCGAGCAGGGCCTGCTTGCGCTCCAGGTTGGCGCGCTGCTCGTTGTCCCGCGCCGAGAAGACCTCGCTGCGCCGGGTGAAGAACTCGTCCTGCGCCGCCCGGAACCGTTCCCAGAGCTTCTGCTCGGCCTCCTTGGAGGCGCGCGGCGCGGCCTTCCACTGGGCCATCAGGTCCTTGAGCTGGTTGGCCGTGGCGCCCCAGTCGGTCGACTCCTTGAGCTTCTCGGCCTCGGCGACCAGCTCCTCCTTGATCCCCTGCGCCTGCTTGCGCTGCTGGTCCAGGGAGGCGAAGTGGGCGCCCCGGCGGCGGGTGAAGCCGTCGCGAGCGGCGGCGAACCGCTTCCACAGCTCACCGTCGGCCTTCTTGTCGACCCCGCGGATGGTCTTCCACTCGTCGAGGATCTCCTTGAGCCGGTCGCCGGCGGTCTTCCAGCCGGTCGACTCGGCGGCCAGCTTCTCCGCCTCCTCGACCAGGGCGGTCTTGCGCGCGAGGGCCTCGACGCGGGCGGCGTCGCGGGCCGCCCGGGCCTCGCCGGCCTTCTCCTCGGCCACCGTGGCCAGCTTGTCCAGGCGCGCGGCCAGGGCGTCGATGTCGCCGACGACATGCGCCTCGGGCAGCGAGGCGCGGATCCGCCGGATCGTGGTCAGCGAGTGGCCGGCGTCCGCCGCGCCCGAGTTGAGCCGGGCCTCGGTCAGGTCCACCTCCGTCACCAGGTCGGCGAAGCGCCGGGCGAAGTGGGCGAGCCCCTCCTCCGGTGCCCCCGCCTGCCAGGATCCGACCACCCGCTCGCCCTCGGCGGTCTTGACGTAGACGGTGCCGTCCCCGTCGACCCGTCCGAAGGCAGTCCAGTCGCTCATGTGCCCATCCTCGTTCTCCCGGCGTCGACGGGACTCCTCCCGCGATCGCCGCCACGGCGCAGCAAAGTTCTCCCGGCATTGTCACAGGTCCGACCCGGTCCGTGTCGAGCGCCTGTCGTCGACCGTGACCATACGGTGTCGTAGCGCCTCGATGACCGGATCGGCGCGGGGACGCACCGGGGGATACGGATAGGTTGGTGCCGTGCCCCTGGTCGCCGCCGCCGTCTGCCCCCATCCGCCCCTGATCGTGCCCGAGCTGGCCGGCGCCGCCGCGCCCGAGCTGGACGACCTCCGCGCCGCCGCCGACGCGGCCGTGGCCCGGCTGCTCGCCGCCGATCCCGAGGCGATCCTGCTGCTCGGCGCCGGACCCGAGACGGGGCGGTTCGGCACCGCCGACCACGGCTCGCTGCGCCCGTTCGGGCTGGACCGGCACGTCCGGCTCTGGAAGGTCAACTGCACGGGCGTCGACGAGCTGCCGCTGAGCCTGACCATCGGCGCCTGGCTGGTGAACCGGTCCGGCACGGAGCTGCCCCGGCTGGCCCGGGCGGTTGCCGCCGACGCCGCCCCGGCCGAGTGCGCCGCCCTCGGCGCGGAGCTGGTCGCCGAGGCCGACGGGCGGGTCGCGCTGCTGGTGCTCGGGGACGGGTCGGCCTGCCGGGGCGTCAAGGCGCCCGGCTACGACGACCCGCGCGCGCCCGCGTACGACGAGGGGGTCGCCAGGGCCCTGGCCGGCGCGGACGTCGAGGCCCTGCTCGGCCTGGACCCGGTGCTGTCGGCGGAGCTGAAGGCCGCCGGGCGGGCGCCCTGGCAGGTGCTGGCCGGCGCGGCCCGCGCGGCGGGCGGCGACTGGCGCGGCGACGTCAGCTACCACCAGGCCCCCTACGGCGTTGCCTACTTCGTGGCGAACTGGGAGAAGGTGTGAGTCGAACCGTCGTCGCCGTGGTCGGGCCGACCGCGGCGGGCAAGTCGGCGCTGAGCATCACCCTGGCGCACGCCCTCGACGGCGAGGTGGTCAACGCCGACTCGATGCAGCTCTACCGGGGCATGGACATCGGCACCGCCAAGCTGACCCCGGCCGAGCGGGAGGGCGTGCCGCACCACCTGCTCGACATCTGGCCCGTCACCGAGCCGGCCAGCGTCGCCGAATACCAGCGGCTGGCCCGCGCGGCGGTCGACGACATCCTGGCCCGGGGGAAGGTGCCGCTGCTGGTCGGCGGCTCGGGGCTCTACGTCCGGGCGGTGCTGGAGCAGTTCGAGTTCCCCGGCACCGATCCGGCGGTCCGGGAGCGGCTGGAGGCGGAGCTGGCCGCGGTCGGCCCCGCCCCGCTGCACGCCCGGCTGGCCGAGGCCGACCCGGTGGCCGCGGCGGGCATCCTGCCGAGCAACGGCCGGCGCATCGTGCGGGCCCTGGAGGTCGTCGAGCTGACCGGCGCCCCGTTCACCGCGTCGCTGCCCGCGCCGACGCCGTACTACCCGTCGGTGCAGCTCGGCGTCGACCTGGACACCGCGCTGCTGGACGAGCGGATCGCGCTGCGGGTGGACCGGATGTGGGCCGACGGCCTGGTCGCCGAGACGCGGACGCTGGTCGGCGAGGGCCTGCCCGAGGGGCGTACGGCCAGCCGGGCGCTCGGCTACCAGCAGGTGCTGCGGTTCCTGGCCGGGGAGCTGACCGAGACGCAGGCGTACGAGGAGACCATCCGGGCCACCCGGCGTTTCGTCCGCCGGCAGCGGTCCTGGTTCCGCCGCGACCCGCGGATCCACTGGCTGGACTCGGCCTCGCCCGCGTTTGTCGACACTGCGCTGCGGATGGTCGCCGAGCATCGGGAATGATGGAGGCGTGGAGTTCACCAAGGGCCACGGCACCGGCAACGACTTCGTCATCCTGCCCGACCCGGACGGGGCGCTCGACCTGACGCCCGACCTCGTCGCCGCGCTCTGCGACCGGCGGCGCGGCATCGGCGGCGACGGCGTGCTGCGCGTGGTGCGCGCCGCCAAGCACCCGGAGGGCGTGGCGCTGGCCGGCGAGGCCGAGTGGTTCATGGACTACTGGAACTCCGACGGCTCGTTCGCCGAGATGTGCGGCAACGGCGCCCGGGTCTTCGTGCGCTACCTGCTGGAGGCCGGGCTGGCCACCCCGTCCGGCGCGGCGCTGCCGGTGGCCACCCGGGCCGGCCTGGTCCGCGCCCGGGTCGAGGGCGCCGAGGTCGCCGTCGAGATGCGCCGCCCCCGGCTGTACGACACGGCGACCGCCACGGTGGGCGGGCTCACCCTGACCGGCGCGGCCGTGGACGTGGGCAACCCGCACCTGGTCTGCGCGCTGCCGGCCAGCCTGGACCTGAACGTCCTGGACCTCAACCGGGCGCCCGACGTCGACCCGTCCCTCTTCCCGTCCGGGGTGAACGTCGAGTTCACCACCCCCGGCGAGCCGGTCGAGGGCACCGACGGGCACGTGCTCATGCGGGTCTACGAGCGGGGCTCGGCCGAGACGCTCTCCTGCGGCACCGGCGCGTGCGCGGTGGCCGCGGTGGCCCTGCGCGACGCCGGCCGGGATACCGGCACGATGACCGTCGACGTCCCCGGCGGCCGCCTCACGATCACGATCACCGACGACACCTGCTGGCTCTCCGGCCCCGCCGTACTGGTCGCAACCGGCGAGATCACGCCGGCCGCGCTGCAGGCGTGAGCACCCGGTCGAGGTGGTAGGTCAGGACCGCGAGCGCCGCCCGCCCGTCGCGTTGCCCGCCGAGCACGCTGGAGCCGAGCCCGTTGGTCAGGGCGAGTAGCCCGGCGGCGGTCAGCTCGGGGTCCAGTCGCGGGTCGACCTCGCCGTTCTCCTGCGCCTGCCGCAGCTGCCGGCCGAGCAGCCGTTCGATCTTGTCGGATACGTCGCGCCGTGCCGCTCGGCGAGGTTGGCTGGGTGGTTTGCCCTGGTTCAGGGCGGCCAGCCTCATGATCAACGCTGAGAGGGCCCACGTGTGGTTGGGTTTGTGTCGCTCCAGTGGCAGCGGTGGACCCGGAAGGCGCGGTCAGGGGGTGGCGCTGGCGTTGGCCGCGATCTCGGGGAGGTCGGCCGGGCCCGGGTCGGCGGCCGGCGGGGGCGTCGTGGCCGGGTTCTGGGCGGCGGCGCGCACCGCGGCGGCCACCGCGGGGGCGACCCGCGAGTCGAAGACGCTCGGCACGATCACCGTCGGGTTGATCTTGTCTTCGCCGACCACGTCCGCGATGGCCCGGGCCGCCGCGATCGCCATCTCCTCGGTGAACTCCTCGGCGTGCGCGTCGAGCATGCCCCGGAAGACGCCCGGGAAGGCGAGCACGTTGTTGATCTGGTTCGGCTGGTCGGACCGGCCGGTGGCGACCACCGCGGCGTGCTTGCGCGCCTCCCGCGGGTCGACCTCCGGGTCGGGGTTGGCCAGCGCGAAGACGATGGCGTCCTTGGCCATGGCGGCGATGTCCTCGCCGGTGAGCAGGTTCGGCGCGCTCACCCCGATGAACACGTCCGCGCCCCGGATCGCACCGGGCAGGTCGCCGGCGTAGTTCTCCTTGTTGGTGTGGTCCGCCAGCCACTGCCAGGCCGGGTTGAGGTCGGGCAGCCCGCGGTGCAGGGCGCCCTGCCGGTCGTACGCGATGATGTCGCCCACGCCCTGCCGCAGCAGCAGCTTCATGATCGCGGTGCCGGCCGCGCCGGCGCCGGAGACCACGACGCGGACGTCGCAGAGCTGCTTGCCCACCACCCGCAGCGCGTTGGTCAGCGCGGCCAGCACGCAGATCGCGGTGCCGTGCTGGTCGTCGTGGAAGACCGGGATGTCCAGCGCCTCGCGCAGCCGGGCCTCGATCTCGAAGCAGCGCGGCGCGGCGATGTCCTCCAGGTTGATGCCCCCGTACGCGGGCGCGATCGCCTTGACGATCTGCACGATCTCGTCGGTGTCCTGGGTGTCCAGCACCACCGGCCAGGCGTCCACCCCGCCGAAGCGCTTGAACAGCGCGGCCTTGCCCTCCATGACGGGCAGCGAGGCGGCCGGCCCGAGGTTGCCCAGGCCGAGCACGGCCGAGCCGTCGCTGACCACGGCCACGGTGTTGCGCTTGATGGTGAGCCGGCGGGCGTCGGCGGGGTTCTCGGCGATCGCCTGGCAGACCCGGGCCACCCCCGGGGTGTACGCGCGGGACAGCTCGTCGCGGGTGCGCAGCGCGACCTTGGAGCTGACCTCGATCTTGCCGCCGAGGTGCAGCAGGAACGTCCGGTCGGAGACCTTGCGGACGTCCACCCCGTCGAGCGCGGTCAGCGCGTCGACCACCTGGTCGGCGTGGTTGGAGTCGGCGGTGTCGCAGGTGAGGTCCACGATCACGTGGGCGGGGTCGGAGTCGACCACGTCCAGGGCGGTGACGATGGCGCCGGCCTCGCCCGCCGCGGTGGTCAGCCGCCCGATGGAGGAGGCGTCCGCGGGTACCGCGATCCGGATCGTGATCGAGAATCCGGCACTCGGCAGTCGGGTGTTGGCCACGTAGAACTCCTCCGTCGGCGCTGAGCGGCTCGCCTGGCATTTCTACCCGCCCACCCTGGTCGGCCGGCATCCGGCCCCGCTACCGGTTAGTAGCGCCACGGGCATATAGCAGGTGCGTGGGGCGTTGGTACGTGTCAGGATGCTCATGCGAACGGGAAATGCCCCGACAAAAGACATAACGGACAGGAGTCGCGGTTTGCGAGAGCAGGAGACCTTCCTTCCCTACGAGGACGACGAGCTCGACGCCACCACGGGCGAGTACGAGCTGTCGGAGCGGCAGGCGCTGCGGCGGGTCCCCGGCCTCTCCACCGAGCTCACCGACATCACCGAGGTCGAATACCGCCAGCTCCGGCTGGAGCGGGTCGTCCTCGTGGGCGTCTGGACCGAGGGGACCCAGGACGACGCGGACAACAGCCTCACCGAGCTGGCGGCGCTGGCCGAGACGGCCGGCTCGCAGGTGCTCGAGGGGCTGATCCAGCGGCGCAACCGGCCCGACCCGGCCACCTACATCGGTCGGGGCAAGGTCGACGACCTGGGCGCGGTGGTGCTCGCCACCGGCGCCGACACGGTCATCTGCGACGGTGAGCTGTCGCCGTCGCAGCTGCGCAACCTGGAGCAGCGCACCAAGGTCAAGGTGGTCGACCGGACCGCCCTGATCCTCGACATCTTCGCCCAGCACGCCAAGAGCCGCGAGGGCAAGGCGCAGGTCGAGCTGGCTCAGCTCGAATACCTGCTGCCGCGACTGCGCGGTTGGGGTGAGACCCTCTCCCGGCAGACCGGCGGTAGCGGCCGTGGCGGTGGCGCCGGCGGCGGCGTGGGCCTGCGCGGTCCCGGTGAGACCAAGCTCGAGACCGACCGGCGCCGGATCCGGCACCGCATCGCGCGGCTGCGCCGCGAGATCAAGAGCATGACGACGGTACGCCAGACCAAGCGTGCCCGCCGCTCCCGCAACGCGGTGCCCGCGGTGGCCATCGCCGGCTACACCAACGCCGGCAAGTCCAGCCTGCTCAACCGCCTCACCGGGGCGGGTGTGCTGGTGGAGAACGCGCTGTTCGCCACCCTGGACCCGACCACCCGCCGGGCCACCACCTCCGACGGCCGGCTCTACACCCTCTCCGACACGGTCGGGTTCGTCCGGCACCTGCCGCACCAGATCGTCGAGGCGTTCCGCTCGACGCTGGAGGAGGTCGGCGACGCCGACCTGGTGGTGCACGTGGTCGACGGCACCCACCCCGACCCGGAGGAGCAGGTCCGCGCGGTCCGCGAGGTGCTCGCCGAGGTGGGCGCCGACCGACTGCCCGAGCTGCTGGTGGTCAACAAGACCGACGCCACCGACGAGGAGACGCTGCTGCGGCTCAAGCGGCTCTGGCCGGAGGCGGTCCTCGTCTCCGCGCACAGCGGGCAGGGGATCGACGGGCTGCGCGAGGCGATCGAGCAGCGGCTGCCGCGGCCGGCCGTCGAGGTCCGGGCGGTGCTCCCGTACGACCGGGGTGACCTGGTGGCCCGGGTGCACCGGCAGGGCGAGGTGCTGAACAGCACGCACCTGCCCGAGGGCACGCTGCTGCACGTCCGGGTGGGTCAGGCGCTGGCCGCCGAACTCGCGCCGTACCGGGCGGGGGACCGGCTCACCAGCGAGGAGCGGGTGGGCGCCGGGCGGTGAGCCGTCCGGCGTCACCCGCCGGAAACGCGGGTCGTGCGACACTTGGCGCCATGCGGCACGCTGTCTCCTCGGTCACGATCGCGCTGAGCCTCGTCGGCGCGGTCGTGGCGCCGGCCGGGATCGCCCTGGCGGCTCCCGCCGCGGCCCCCGTGCTGGCCGCGGTTCCCAAGAAGAAGTGCACCATCGAGGACAAGCGGCTCCGGGAGCTGTCCGGCATCGTCGCCACCAGCACCGGCTACGTCGTGATCAACGACGGCACCGACGACGAGAGCCGCAAACGCGTCTTCTTCCTCGACACCAAGTGCGAGATCGCCAAGGACCCGGTCCGCTACTCGGGCTCCGGGCCCTATGACACCGAGGACCTGGCCCTCGGGCCGGACAAGAAGACCCTCTTCATCGCCGACACGGGCGACAACGTCGAGGCCAAGACCCGCCGGGAGCGGGTCGCGATCTGGACCATGCCGCTGAGCGGGTCGAAGCAGCCGGTGCTGCACCGGCTGACCTACCCGGGCAACGAGCCGCACGATGCCGAGGCGCTGCTCGTCGGCAACGACAACCTGCCGCTGGTCATCACGAAGGACCTCTCCGGCAAGTCGGAGATCTTCACGCCCACGGCGAAGTTCAAGAGCAGCGGTGACCCCGAGCCCATCCCGATGAAGAAGGTCGGCGAGGTCACCCTCCCCAAGACCAACACCGAGAACAAGCTGGGCGGCCCCGGCCGGCTGCTGGTCACCGGCGCGACCCGCTCGCCCGACGGCAGCAAGGTGGTGCTGCGCACCTACGGCGACGCCTTCGAGTTCGACGTGACCGGCGGCAACATCGTCGCCGCGCTGACCACCGGCAAGCCGCGGGTGACCCCCCTCGCGGACCCGTTCGGCGAGGCCATCTCCTACACGGCGGACGGCAGGTCCTTCGTCACCGTCTCCGACGGCGGCCTCCTGGACGCCACGGACCCGATCGACATCCTCAGCTACGCCCCGGCCACCACGGGGGTCGAGGCGCTGCCCAACGCCGGCAGGGACGTCACCAGGCCGGCCGCGGAGAAGTCCTGGATCGAGGGGCTCACCCTGGACGAGATCACGTACCTGATCGCGGCGGTCGGCGTGCTCGGCGCGCTCATGGTCGGTGCGGGCATCTTCGGCATCCTGAAGGCCCGCCGCAAGCCGGCGCCGCCCGCCGAGCCCACCGACGAGCGTGGCGACGAGTTCCCGGGCAATCCCGGCTACCCGCCGCCGGCCAACCGGCCCGACGTCCCGCCGCGCGGCGGGGTCTACGGCGGCGGTGGCGGCCAGGGTGGGCTCTACGGCGGCACCCCGGCGAACGGCGGCCGCCCGGCCGGCGGCGTCTACGGCGGCGGCCGACCGCAGGGCGGCGGCGGTCGTGGAGGCGCGGTCTACGGCGGCGGCCCGCAGGGCGGTGGCCGCCCGCAGGGTGGCGGCGTCTACGGCGGAGGCTCCCCGGGCGGTGGCGGCTACGGCGGCCGGCCGGGCGGCGGTGGCGGCTACGGGCCGGGGCGGGCCGAACCGCCGCGCCGGGAGCCCGACCGCCGGGAACCGCGCGACGGCGGCCACGGCGACCGCGGCCACCAGCACGGCCAGTTCTCCGGCGGCGGCCGGGAGTACCGGGGCGACCGCTACTGAGCGCAGAAAAAGGGGGTGACCGCCGGTCACCCCCTTTTTCGTGGTCTCAGATGCGGCGGAGCACGGCGACCACGCGACCCATGATGGTGGCGTCGTCGCCGGGAATCGGGTCGAAGGCCGGGTTCTGCGGCATCAGCCAGACGTGCCCGTCGCGCCGCCGGTAGGTCTTCACGGTCGCCTCGCCGTCGAGCATGGCCGCCACGATGTCGCCGACCTCGGCGGTCGGCTGCTGCCGGACCACCACCCAGTCGCCGTCGCAGATCGCCGCGTCGAGCATCGAGTCGCCCTTGACCTGGAGCATGAAGACCTCGCCCTCACCGACCAGCTCGCGGGGGAGGGGGAAGATGTCCTCCACCGCCTGCTCGGCGAGGATCGGGCCACCGGCGGCGATCCGGCCCAGCATCGGCACGTACGCCGGGGCGGGGCGCTGGGCCCGGGCCGCCTCGTCGTCGACCTCGCCCGGGGCCCGGACGTCCACGGCGCGCGGCCGGTTCGGGTCGCGGCGCAGGAAGCCCTTCTTCTCCAGCTCCTTGAGCTGGTAGGCGACGCTGGACGGGGAGACCAGGCCGACCGCCTCGCCGATCTCGCGGACGCTCGGCGGGTAGCCGTGGCGCTCCACCCAGGTGCGGATGAACTCCAGGATCCGGCGCTGCCGGGCCGTGAGGTCGACCGTCGTCGGGTCGGGGAAGCTGCTGACCACCGGGGTGACCGGACGCACCGCGGGCTGGGCCGCCCGGCTGCGCGCGGTGCGGGGTCGACGGGTCGCCGGCGGACCCGCCCCGTCGATCGGCTGCGGGTTCTTCTGCCGGCTGGCCCGGTCCTCGGTCACGTCCGTCCCTCCCTGGTCGGCGCTGGGTGCCTCGTCGGCTCGTGGTGCGTGCTCAGGTGGTGCTCCCGACCGGTCCGTGGCGATCCGCCGCGCCCGGTCGTTGTTGACCGTATAGGTGAGATCGGCCATTTTCAAACATCTGTACGACCTGTTGTCGGCGTGTCGCCCCGAAATCCTGGATTTCCGAACGCCTGTTCTGATAAATGGTACGTCGCTCTCGAACGCTTGTTCCATCCCAGCGGGCCGTGACGCCGGCGGCGCTCGGCCGTTGGGCTCCTCGGTACGTCGGGGACGAGGCGGCACGGGCGCGTGATTCTGGCGACTCGCCGGACACGCCGCTCAACTTGACCTCGCTAGTGCGACGACATACGGTCGACCCCTAGATGTTGTGGTTACACGGGCGTAAGTTGCCTACAGGTTGGGTCCGGTTACCGACCGCACTCCCGCACCGCCGACCGGCGGCGGCCATCGCGAGATGGTGCCGTCGCGGTGACGCGTGCCCGGAGGCGGGCGGTGGGCCGCGGTCGATGAAGGAGGTCAGGCGATGCGGTGTCCGTACTGCCGGCACGCCGACTCCCGGGTGGTCGACTCGCGGGAGGCCGACGACGGCCAGCTCATCCGGCGGCGGCGGTCCTGCCCGGAGTGCGGCAAGCGGTTCACCACCGTCGAGGAGGCGGTGCTCGCGGTGGTCAAGCGCAGCGGGGTGACCGAGCCGTTCAGCCGCACCAAGATCATCGGCGGGGTGCGCAAGGCGTGCCAGGGACGGCCGGTCGACGACGACTCCATCGCGCTGCTCGCGCAGAAGGTGGAGGAGACCGTCCGGGCCAAGGGGGCCGCCGAGATCCCCAGCAACGAGGTCGGGCTGGCCATCCTCGGGCCGCTGCGCGACCTCGACGAGGTGGCGTACCTGCGGTTCGCCAGCGTCTACCGCTCCTTCGACTCGCTCGCCGACTTCGAGCGCGAGATCGAGACGCTGCGGGCCGCCGCGCGGGCGCGGGAGGGCGCCGGGGCCGTCGAGGCCGCCGGCGCGACCAGTTGAGTTTCACGGATTTCTGACAGTTTGACGACGCGCGGTGGGTGACCGCGCTGACGAGGGGGGCGAGGGCGTGACGACCAGCAAGTCACGGAACAAGGCCGGGACAGGGCTGAAGATCGAGCGCGTCTGGACGACCGAGGGGGTGCATCCCTACGACGAGGTCACCTGGGAGCGCCGCGACGTCGTGATGACGAACTGGCGGGACGGTTCGATCAACTTCGAGCAGCGCGGGGTGGAGTTCCCCGAGTCCTGGTCGGTCAACGCGGCCAACATCGTGACCACCAAGTACTTCCGGGGCGCGGTGGGGACCCCGGAGCGGGAGTGGTCGCTCAAGCAGCTGATCGACCGCGTGGTCGGCACCTACCGCACCGCCGGTGAGGAGTACGGCTACTTCGCCACCCCGGCCGACGCCGAGGTCTTCGCGCACGAGCTGACCTGGATGCTGCTGCACCAGGTGTTCAGCTTCAACTCGCCGGTCTGGTTCAACGTCGGCACGCCGTCGCCGCAGCAGGTCAGCGCCTGCTTCATCCTGGCCGTCGACGACTCGATGGACTCCATCCTCGACTGGTACAAGGAGGAGGGGCTGATCTTCAAGGGCGGCTCCGGCTCCGGCGTCAACCTGTCCCGGATCCGCTCCTCCCGCGAGCTGCTGTCCTCCGGCGGCAACGCCTCCGGCCCGGTCAGCTTCATGCGCGGCGCGGACGCCTCCGCCGGCACCATCAAGTCCGGCGGCGCCACCCGGCGGGCGGCCAAGATGGTCATCCTCGACGTGGATCACCCGGACATCCAGGAGTTCGTGGTCACGAAGGCGCGCGAGGAGGACAAGATCCGCGCGCTGCGGGACGCCGGCTTCGACATGGACCTGGGCGGCGCCGACATCGTCAGCGTCCAGTACCAGAACGCCAACAACTCGGTCCGCGTCTCCGACGAGTTCATGACCGCGGTCGAGAACGGCGGCGGCTTCGACCTGCGCGGCCGGCTCGACGGCCAGGTCATCGAGACGATCGACGCCAAGAAGCTGTTCCGCAGCATCTCCCAGGCGGCCTGGGAGTGCGCCGACCCCGGCCTCCAGTACGACGACACCATCAACGACTGGCACACCTGCCCGGAGACCGGGCGCATCACCGCGTCGAACCCGTGCTCGGAGTACCTGCACCTGGACAACTCCTCGTGCAACCTGGCCTCGCTGAACCTCATGAAGTTCATGCGCGCCGACGGCGGCTTCGAGGTGGAGAAGTTCGTCAAGTCGGTCGAGTTCGTCATCACCGCGATGGACATCTCGATCTGCTTCGCCGACTTCCCGACCGAGAAGATCGGTGAGACCAGCCGCGCCTACCGGCAGCTCGGCATCGGCTACGCCAACCTCGGCGCGCTGCTGATGGCCTCCGGCCTGCCGTACGACTCGGAGCAGGGCCGGGAGGTCGCCGCGGCGATCACCTCGCTGATGACCGGCACCGCCTACCGCCGCTCCGCAGAGCTGGCCGGCGTCGTCGGCCCGTACGACGGCTACGCCCGCAACGCGGAGCCGCACAAGCGGGTCATGCGCAAGCACGCCGCCGCCAACGACGCCATCAAGCCGACCGGCACCGTGGCCACCGCCGTCCAGCGCGAGGCCACCAGGCAGTGGACGCTCGGCAACAAGATCGGTGACAAGAACGGCTGGCGCAACTCGCAGGCCAGCGTCCTCGCGCCGACCGGCACCATCGGCTTCATGATGGACTGCGACACGACCGGCGTGGAGCCGGACCTGGCGCTGGTCAAGTTCAAGAAGCTGGTCGGCGGCGGCTCGATGCAGATCGTCAACCAGACCGTCCCGCGCGCCCTGCGCAGCCTCGGCTACCCCGAGGAGCAGGTCGAGGCGATCGTCGAGCACATCGCCGACCACGGCCACGTGGTGGACGCTCCCGGCCTCAAGCCGGAGCACTACCCGGTCTTCGACTGCGCCATGGGCGAGCGGTCGATCGCCCCGATGGGCCACGTGCGGATGATGGCGGCGATCCAGCCGTTCGTCTCCGGCGCGATCTCCAAGACGGTCAACATGCCGGAGCAGGCGACCGTCGAGGACGTCGAGAAGATCTACTTTGAGGGCTGGAAGCTCGGCCTCAAGGCGCTGGCGATCTACCGGGACAACTGCAAGGTCGGCCAGCCGCTCTCGGTGGCCAAGTCCAACAAGACCGCCGCCGAGACCCAGGCCCCGGCCGCCGAGGTCGAGAAGGTCGTGGAGAAGGTCGTGGAATACCGGCCGGTCCGCAAGCGGCTGCCGAAGAAGCGCCCGTCGCAGACCATCTCGTTCTCGGTCGGCGGCGCGGAGGGCTACCTCACCGCCTCGTCGTACCCGGACGACGGCCTCGGCGAGGTCTTCCTCAAGATGTCGAAGCAGGGCTCGACCCTGGCCGGCGTGATGGACGCCTTCTCGGTGGCCATCTCCATCGGTCTCCAGTACGGCGTCCCGCTGGAGACGTACGTCAGCAAGTTCACCAACATGCGCTTCGAGCCGGCCGGCATGACCGACGACCCGGACGTGCGCATGGCGGCCTCGGTGATGGACTACATCTTCCGTCGCCTGGCCCTGGACTTCCTGCCGTACGAGCGCCGCGCGGAGCTGGGCATCTTCACCGCCAAGGAGCGGGCCGCCCAGCTCGCGGCCGAGGCGGAGGCGGAGGCGAGCGGTGCGGACCTCACCGCGATGGCCGCCTCCGCCCCGGTCGAGGCGCCCGAGCCGAAGACCGGCCCGGTGGCCCAGCCGGCGCAGGAGATGGCCGACGTGGCCGCCGTCAAGCCGGCGCCGTCGGTGGGCTCCAGCACCGAACTGCTGGAGGCCGTGATCGGCAAGGCCGCGGACGCGCCGCTCTGCTTCACCTGCGGCACCAAGATGCGGCCCGCCGGCAGCTGCTACGTCTGCGAGGGCTGCGGCTCCACCAGCGGCTGCAGCTGACGCACGACCGCTCGCGAGCGCGGCAGGGAGCTCCCTGCCGCGCTCGCGGCTGTTTCACGGCGGGACGAAGCTCACGTCGCGCGGGACCGCGTCCGGCTGGGAGGCTCGGGCCATGACCACCGCCGACCGCTACGCCACCTTCGCCGCCCGTGAGACGCGCGGGGTGTCGCCCGCGTACGAGCGGCTCTCGGAGGCGGTTTCCCGCGACGACGAGCTGCTGGCCCGGATCGACACCCTGCCGCCGGCCAAGCGCCAGCCGAACCTGCTCTTCGCCGTGGTCCGGCTGCTCGGCGGCCCCGTCACCGATCCGGCCGCCTTCCGGGGGTACGCGCTGGCGAACTGGCCGGCCGTCGAGGCGGAGCTGCGGGTCCGGGCCACGCAGACCAACGAGCCGGGCCGGTGCGCCGTACTCCTGCCGGTGCTGGCGGCGCTGCCCGGGCCGCTCGCCCTGCTGGAGGTCGGCGCCTCGGCGGGCCTGAATCTCTACCCCGACCGGTACGCCTACCGCTACGGCGATCATCCGCTCGGCACCGGTGAACCGGTCCTCGACTGCGCGATCGGCGGGACGGCACCGCCGGCCCGCCGGCCCGAGGTGGTGTGGCGGGCCGGCCTGGATCTCAACCCGCTCGACGTGACCGACCCGGCCGACGTGGCGTGGCTGGACGCGCTCATCTGGCCGGAGCACGGGCACCGCCGTGAGCGGTTGCGGGCCGCGGCTGCCGTCGCCGCCGCCGACCCGCCGCTGCTCGTCCGGGGCGACCTCGTGGACGACCTTCCGGCGCTGGCCGCGCGGGCGCCGCGGGACGCGACCCTGGTGGTGTTCCACACCTCGGTGCTGTACCAGGTGCCGCCACCACGGCGGCTGGCGTTCGTCCAGGTGGTACGCGGGCTGCCCGGGCACTGGATCGCCAACGAGGACCCCGACGTGCTGCGCTACCCCGCGCTGCCCGAGCAGCCGCCCGGTGGTTTCCACAACGTGCTGGCGCTGGACGGGAAGCCACTGGCCTGGACCCGCGGCCACGGTCAGGCGATCACCTGGTTCGGCAGCGCCACCTGAATCCTGGACACGTGCTCATCAACACCGCCGCGGTCGAGGCAGCCGCCGCCCCGCCTGGCTGATCAACCACAGGCCGGAGCGGCGGGCGACAACTTCATGATCAACGGGGCGGGGTGACCTCGGTGAGGCGGGCGGTCAGGAAGGCGCGTTCGGCCTCGTTGTCGACCAGGCTCAGCGCCGCCCGGTAGGCGTCCGCCGCCTCCTCGGCCCGGTCGAGGCGGCGGAGGAGGTCGGCGCGGATGGCCGGGAGGTAGTGGTAGCCGGACAGGTGGGGGTCGGCGGCCAGGGCGTCGACCTCGGCCAGGGCAGCGGCCGGCCCGTCGACCATCGACACCGCGACGGCCCGGTTCAGCGCCACCACCGGGGACGACCAGCGTTTCAGCAGTTCGTCGTAGAGGCGTACGACCTGGGGCCAGTCGGTGTCGGCGTAGCTGGGGGCGACCGCGTGCAGCGAGGCGATGGCGGCCTGGAGGGCGTACCGGCCGACCCGGCCGGTGCGGAACGCGCCGAGGACCAGCGTGTTGCCCTCGGCGATGGCGGCCCGGTCCCAGCGGGACCGGTCCTGCTCCTCCAGCACCAGCAGCCGCCCGTCGGCGTCGGTGCGGGTGGCCCGGCGGGCGTCGGTGAGCAGCAGCAGGGCGAGCAGCCCGCGTACCTCCGGCTCGTCGGGCATCAGGGCGAGCAGCATCCGGGTCAGGTGCACCGCCCGGTCGACCAGGTCGGCGCGGACCAGGGCGGCCCCGGTCGGCGCGGTGTGCCCGGTGGTGAAGAGCAGGTGGATCACGGTGAGCACGGCGTCGAGCCGTTCGGGCAGCTCGGCGGCGTCCGGCACCCGGTACGGGATCCGCGCCGCCGCGATCTTCTTCTTGGCCCGGGTGACCCGGGCCGCCATGGTCGTCTCGGTGACCAGGAACGCCCGGGCGATGTCGCCGGTGGCCACCCCGCAGACCAGGCGCAGGGTAAGCGCCACCTGGGCCTCGCGGGCCAGCGCCGGGTGGCAGCAGGTGAAGACCAGCCGCAGCCGGTCGTCGGGGACCGGGTCCCCGGCGGGCTCCTCCGTCATCTCGGCCTCCGCCGGCTCGACGAGCAGGGGCATCTTCGACCGGAACACCTTCTCCCGGCGCAGCACGTCGAGCGCCTTGCGCTTCGCCGTGGCGGTCAGCCAGGCGCCCGGCTTGTCGGGGACGCCGTCCCGCGCCCAGGCGGCCAGCGCGGCCAGGTACGCGTCCTGCACGCACTCCTCCGCCACGTCGAGGTCGCCGGCGACGCGCGCCGTCGCGGCGAGCACGAAGGCCCACTCGCGACGGTGCGCGTCCGCCACGGCGCGTTCGGCGGCGGCCGTGGCCGCGTCGCTCACTCGGCCGGCGGCTGGAAGAGCGGCCGGACCTCGACGCCGCCGTCGATGGTGGCCGGGTTCAGCTTGGCGATCTTCAGGGCCACGTCCAGGTCGGGCGCCTCGAGGATGAAGAACCCGGCGACGACCTCCTTGGCCTCGATGAACGGGCCGTCGGTGACCACGTCGCCGCGGATCGCCGTGGCCGTGGTGCTCGGCTGGAGCGCGAACCCCGTGAGGATCTGGCCGCCCAGCTCGGCGACCTGGGACCCGTACCGGTCCAGCAGGGCCACGTAGTCGGGGGTGAGGTCCATCGGGTCGGCCGGCGCGGGCGAGTAGACGAGGACTGCGTACTGGGCCATCGGGATCTCCTTGGGGTTGTCGTTTCCCTCTTCCGTCTCACCGACGGGCGGGCGTGGCCGGATTCGACAGCGGCCCGGGAAAAATCTTGCCTCTTTTCACGGCGTCGCGAAGTCCCGCATCCGGCGCAGCGGAGAGAAGACCACGAACAGCGCCGCGCTCCACATGCCGAGCACGCAGACCAGCAGCGCCGGGCGCAGCCCGAGCCGGGTGCCGAGGGCGCCGCCGACCAGCGCGCCGAGCGGGATCGCGCCGTAGCAGATCCACAGGAACGCCGCGTTGACCCGGCCGAGCAGCCGGGCCGGGGTGACCCGCTGCCGGTAGGACATGGCCGCCACGTTGAACAGCACCGCGTTGGCCGCGAACGCGGCGGTGCCGACCGCGTAGAGCAGGGTGCCCCAGCCGGGCCGGGCCAGCGGCATCAGCAGGTAGAGCGGGCCGGGCACCGCCATCGACACCCAGATGGTCCGGGCGCCGCCGAGCAGGGCGGTCACCCGACCGGCCAACACCCCGGCCAGCAGCCCGCCCACCGAACCCAGGCTGAACAAGAGGCCGATGGTGGCCGGGCCGGCGTGCAGCACGCGCAGCAGGTAGGGCACCTCGATGGACCGGGTGGCCATGACGAAGAAGTTCGAGGTGGCGGTGCAGGCGAGCACCAGGGCGAGGATCCGCTGCCGGCGGATGAAGCCGAGCCCCTCGGTGAGCGCCGCCCGGACCGGCACCCGACCGCCGGCGCGGGGCGCCGGGCGGTGCCGCACCAGCAGCAGCGTGACCGCGCTGGCCAGGAAGCTGGCGGCGTCGGCCACGAAGGTCCGGGCCGGGCCGAGCAGCCCGACGAGCACGCCGCCGGCGCTCGGCCCGGCCAGAGCGGCCAGGTTCTCGCTCACCTCCAGCCGCGCGTTCGCCGAGGTCAGGCCGTCCGCCGGGACGAGCGCGGGCAGCAGGCTCCGGTACGCCACGGTGAACGCGACGGTCAGCACGCCGGAGAGCCCGACCACCGCGTACAGGAAGGCCAGCGTGAGGTGACCGGCCAGGGCGACCACCGGCACGGACAGCAGCAGCGCCGCCCGACCCAGGTCGCACCCGATCATGAGCCGCCGCTGGTCGACCCGGTCGGCCAGCATCCCGGCCGGGAGCGAGAAGAAGAGGTACGGCAGCCAGGCCAGGAACGTCAGCAGCGAGACCTGGAAGACGGTGGCGTCGAGCACGCCCGCGGCGAGCAGCGGCACCGCCACCCCGGAGACCCGGGTGCCCACCTCGCTGACCGTCTGGCCGCTCCACAGCAGCAGGAAGTCCCGGCTCCGCCAGAGCGAGGTGCGGGTTCCGGTCGTGGTGGGCGTCAGTTGCTGGGTCACCGTTCGGCCTGTCCGTCGGGGTCACGGGTCGCGACCCGGCACCGTATCCCGCCGGCCCGTCGCCCGGCGCGAGATTTCTCCCGAGCACCACGCGTGGTCGCGGGACCACGCAGCGCGCTCGTGCTGGCTAGGGTGGACGGTCCGGGACGAGGGGAGATCACCATGCGGATGCGGCTTCTTCTCGCGCCGGCCCTGCCGGCGGTCTGGGGCGTGGTGGCGGGCTGGTGGACCCCGCGCGGGCCGGGCACGGTCGGCACCACGCTCGCCTCGATCGTGGTCAGCCTCGCCGTCGGGCTGCTGGCCGGCTGGTCGAGCCGCTCCCGCTGGGCGATGCTGGCCGCGCTGGTGCTCTTCGCGCTCGCCGTCGAACTGGTCCGGCTCCGCCTGCGCGGGCCGACCGTCGACCGGCCGCACCTCACCGGCCTCGGCGTGGCGGCACTGCTGGCCGGGCGGGGCGTGCACGGCCTGTTCACCCTGCTGCCGCTCCTCGTGGGCGCGGCCTACGGGGCCGGGCTGGCCCGCCGGCTCGACGGCACGGCGCCCCGCCGGCCACTGGCACGGTGGTCGGGGCGTGCCGTCGTAGGCCTGCTCGCGGCCCTCCTCGCCCTGGTCACCGTCGGAGCGGCAGTGCCGGGCCGCACCGACCCGATCCCGGGTGGCATCGCCCGCTTCGACACCGTCGCGTCCGACGGGCGCGACCTGGGGCTGCTGATCCGGGGTACGGACCGGAACGCCCCGGTCCTGCTGGTGGTGCCCGGCCCGCCCGGCGGCTCGGAGGTCGGCTCCGTCCGCCGGCACCTGGCTGCCCTGGAACGGCAGTTCGTGGTGGCCGTCTGGGACCGGTCGGGTGGCCCGCGCTCCTGGTCGGCATTCCGCTCCGCGGCGGACTGGCACCTGGCGGACGAGGTCGACGACCTGCTGGCGGTGACCCGGCACCTGCGGCAGCGGCTCGGCCGCGACCGGGTTTACCTGCTCGCCCATTCCGGCGGCACCGTCCCCGGCCTGCTCGCCGTGCAACGCCATCCCGAGCTGTTCGCCGGCTACGTGGGGGTCGGGCAGGTGGTGAGCCTGCGCGAGGCCGACCGCAGCCAGTACGCCGACACCCTCGCCTGGGCCCGCCGAACCGGCCGCGACGACCTCGCCGAGCGGATGGCGGCACAGGGCCCGCCGCCCTACCGGGACATCTGGGCCTACGAGCCGCTGCTCACCAACGAGGCCGGCGCGTTCGGGTTCGACCGCACCGGGGCGAGCGAGGACGAGACCGGGGCGGTCGGCAACCTGGGTGTGCCGGAATACAGCCCACTGGAGAAGGTGCACCTGTTCGGCTTCCTCGACGGCTGGGACGTGCTCTATCCCCGGATGCAGGACCTGGACTTCCGCCGGGACGTCCGCGAGCTGCGGGTGCCGGTGTGGTTCGTGGACGGCGCGCACGAGGTGCCCCGCCGGCTGCGCCTCTTCGACGAGTGGTACGCGCAGCTCCGGGCCCCGCGCAAGGACCACCTGGTCATCCCGGGCGCGGGTCACCGGTCGCTGTTCGAGCGGCCGGAGGCGTTCGTGGCCTACCTGGGCCGGGTGCGGGCGGACGCGGGGCCGGCCGGCGACTAGGGTCGACCTTCGTGATCGAACCGGACTGGCTCACCGAGACGCGCGCCGCCTACGACACCGTGGCCGTGGACTACGCACGGCTGATCCCCGACGTGCTGGAGGGCCCGCTCGACCGGGGGATGCTGGCCGCGTTCGCCGAGCTGGTGGGGCCCGGCCGGCCGGTGCTGGAGGCGGGCTGCGGGACCGGCCGGATCACCGCCCACCTGCGCGGTCTCGGGCTCGACGTCTCCGGGGTCGACCTCTCCCCGGGCATGCTCGAGGTGGCCCGCCGGAACCATCCGGAGCTGCGCTTCGAGGTCGGCTCGATGACCGCGCTGGACCTCCCCGACGCGGCGCTGGCCGGTCTCGTCGCCTGGTACTCGATCATCCACCTGCCGCCGGACCTGCTGCCCGGGGTGTTCGCCGAGTTCCACCGGGTGCTCGCCCCGGGCGGTCACCTGCTGATCGCGGTCAAGGCCGGCGACGAGCGGATCCGGCTGGAGCAGGCGTACGGCCACACCGTCTCGTACGACGTGTACTGGCTGCCGCCGGACCGGCTGGCCGAGCAGCTCACGGCGGCCGGCCTGACCGTGCACGCCACGCTGGTCCGCGAAGCGGAGGAACTCGACCGGGGACCGCAGGCGTTCCTGCTCGCCCGGAAGGCCGAGCGGTGACCGTCGCACTCTTCACCCTGGGCGGCACGATCGCCATGGCGGGCACCGGTTCCGGGCAAGTGGTCAGCCGGCTCACCGGCGCCGACCTCACGGCCGCCGTGCCGGGGCTCGCCGGCATCCCGCTCGACGTGCGGGACGTCGAGGCGGTGCCCAGCGCCGCCCTGGCGTACCGGCAGATCCTGGACCTGGTGGACGCGGCCGGCGCGGCGGTCGCCGACGGGGCGACCGGCGTGGTGGTCACCCAGGGCACCGACACCCTGGAGGAGACGGCGTTCCTGGCCGACCTGGTCTGGCCGCACCCGGAGCCGCTGGTGTTCACGGGCGCCATGCGCAACCCCACCCTGGCCGGCCCGGACGGCCCGGCCAACCTGCTCGCGGCCGCCCGGGTCGCCGCCGCGCCGGCCGCGCGGGACCTCGGTGCGCTGGTGGCGTTCAACGACGAGGTCCACGCCGCCCGCTTCGTCCGGAAGACCCACAGCACCAGCACGGCGACCTTCGCCTCGCCCAACGCCGGCCCGCTCGGGCACGTCATCGAGGGGGCGGTACGCCTGCTCACCCGCCCTTCCCGGCACGCGCCGCTGCCGCCGGTCGACTCCGACCGGCTCGCCGCCACCCGGGTGGCGCTGCACACCGTCACCCTCGACGACGACCCGGCGCTGCTCGACGCGCTCAACCCGGGGCTGGACGGGCTCGTGGTGGCCGGCTTCGGGGTGGGGCACGTGCCGCCCGATTTCGCCCCGGCGCTGGGCGGGCTGGCCGCGCGGATGCCCGTGGTGCTCGCCTCGCGCACCGGGGCGGGTTCGGTGCTGCGGGACACCTACGGTGCGGTCGGCTCGGAGACGGACCTGCGGCGGCGCGGGCTGGTCTGCGGTGGGCTGCTCGATCCGTACAAGGCGAAGGTGCTGCTCCGGATGCTGCTGGCTGGCGGTGCGGACCGGGCGGCGGTCGACGCGGCGTTCGCCCGGCACGGCTGAACCGGCGCCCCTCAGGGCGCTCCGTAGACTCGCCCGGTGACCGGAGAGCGACGACCCCTGGCGGGCCGGCCGTTGACCGAGCCGCACCCGTCGCGGCTGCCGCCCGACCACCCCGACCGGGAGCGGATCCTGGCCGCGCACGCCGCCGCCCTGGCCGCCGGCGAGGCCGGCTACCTCGACCCGGCCACCGGGCTCTTCGTGCTCAGCGCCGGCTTCCTGGCCCGCCGCGGCACGTGCTGCGGGCGAGGCTGCCGGCACTGTCCGTATGTGGACGATTGAGGTCTTCCGTCCCCGGCGGGCAGCCCGTACGGTGTCCGACGGACATCCGGCGGGCGGCTCCCCCGCCGACGACTGCGGAGGTCTCCACGTGCGCGCCCGTACCTGGCTGGCCGCTTCGGCCGTACTGCTGACCGCCGGTTGTGCCAGGGAGGTCCCGCCGGTGGCGGCGCCGGCTGCGGAACCGAGGGCGGTCGAGGTCTCCGCGGCGTCGTCGGGCGGGGCGTGCCGGCTGCTCGACTTCGCGGTGATCGCCAAGCACACCGGCGGCAAATTCGACGTGGCCGCCGCCATGGACAAGGGCGACACCCACACCTGCGTGGTCCGCGCCGAGCAGGCCGTGCTGCCGGAGTTGACCCTCACGGTGACCGACACGTCGATCGACACGTCGACCTTCACCCTGGACGTGCTGCCCCGCGGCGCGAAGAAGGTCACCAAGCTCGGGAAGATCGCCTACCGGCACACGCTGCCGAAGACCGCGAAGGTCGGCCCGACGGCCGAGGTGGGCTGGCTGGCCAGCGAGGGGCGGCTGGCCACGCTGCGCTGGACAAGCCCGCGCGGCACGGCCACGGCCGAGGCCGACAAGGTGGCCGGGAAGCTGGTCACCCTCGCCAAGACGATCGACACCCGGCAGCTCTGACCGCCGGGCCGGGCGGGACCGGGCGGGACCGGGCGGGTCAGCGGGCCGCGACGAAGACCCGGGAGGCCACCTCGCGGGGCAGCCGCACCCGGTCACCGGAGCGGTCGATGGAGACGCCGTCGCGTTCCTGGGCCACGGTGACCGTCGCGCCCGGGTCGACGCCCGCCGCGTGCAACTGCCGGAGGACGTCCGCGTCGGTCTGCACGCTCTCGCAGATCCGCCGCACCACGACCGGCCCGGACAGGCCCGGGAAGGCCAGGTTGCGCTCACCCTCGGCGGTCTCGGCCTCCCGCAGGCCCGGGTCGCCCAGCTCCTCCAGGCCCGGGATCGGGTTGCCGTAGGGCGAGCGGGTCGGGCGGTTGAGCAGGTCGTAGACCCGCTTCTCGACCGCGTCGCTCATCACGTGCTCCCACCGGCAGGCCTCCTCGTGGGCCTCCTCGTAGGGCATCCCGATCACGTTCACGAGCAGCAGCTCGGCCAGCCGGTGCTTGCGCATGACCGAAACCGCCGTGCCGCGGCCCAGCTCGGTGAGCGTCAGGTGCCGGTCGCCCTCGACGGTCAGCAGGCCGTCGCGCTCCATCCGGGCGACGGTCTGGCTGACGGTGGGACCACTCTGCTTCAGCCGCTCGGCGATCCGCGCACGCAGCGGCGGCACCCCCTCCTCTTCCAGCTCGAGGATGGTGCGCAGGTACATCTCGGTCGTGTCCACTAGGTCGTGACTTTTCACTTTCGCCCCTTCTGTCCGAAAGCGGCGAACGTAACTTCGCACTCAGTGGTGTCGACCAGGTCATGCTTCACGTCAGCGGCCCTCCGGCGTCCGATGCTACCCCGGACCCCCGACGATCAACGGCCGCCGAACCGGGAGGTCGCTGCCCGGATGGTGTTGACTGGACCGCATGTCCGGAACCGAAGACCTCCTGGTGGAGCCCGACCGGCTCGCCGCCGAGCTCGACTTCGCTGATCCGCCCACCCTGCTCGACGTCCGGTGGCGGCTCGCCGGGCCGCCCGGCCGGGCGGACTACCTGGCCGGTCACCTGCCCGGCGCGGTCTTCGCCGACCTGGACACCGAACTCTGCGGCCGGCCGGGCGCCGCCGGCCGGCACCCGCTGCCCGACCCCGCCGCGCTCCAGGCCGCGCTGCGGGCCGCCGGCGTGCGCGCCGGGCACCCCGTGGTGGTGTACGACGGCGGCGACGGCATGTCGGCCGCCCGCGCCTGGTGGACCCTGCGGTGGGCCGGTCACCGGGCGGTCCGGGTGCTGCACGGCGGCTTCCCGGCCTGGGTCGCGGCTGGCCTGCCGCTGTCCACCGAGGCGCCGGCGCCCCCGCCCGGGGACGTCACGGTCACCCCGGGCGAGTTGCCGGTGCTGGACGCGGGGGAGGCCGCCCGGCTGGCCGCCGCCGACACCGGGGTGCTGCTCGACGTGCGGGCCGCGCCCCGCTACCGGGGCGAGACCGAGCCGATCGACCCCGTCGCCGGGCACATCCCGGGCGCGCTGAACCTGCCCGCGCCGGAGTACGTCGCCGAGGGGCGCTTCCCCGCCGCCGAGGCGCTGCGCGAGCGGTTCGCCGCCGTCGGGGTGGCTGAGGGCGCGCCGGTCGGCGCGTACTGCGGCTCGGGGGTGACCGCCGCCCAGGCGGTGCTGGCGCTGCACCTGGCCGGCCGCCCGGACGCCGCCCTGTACGTCGGCTCGTGGAGCAACTGGGTGGCCGACCCGGACCGTCCGGTGGCCACCGGGGGGACGTCCGGCCGCTGAGCCGCGCATGCCGTGGGCCTGTCCCGACCCCCGTGCGACGATGGCCCCATGGCCGACGACACGGTGGTGGTGTGGGACGACGCCCTGCTCGGGTACGACATGGGCGACCATCCCCTCGACCCGGTGCGGGTCGAGTTGACCATGGCGCTCGCCCGCGAGCTGGGGGTGCTGGACCGGCCCGGGGTCCGGCTGGTGAAGCCGGCGCCGGCCGACGACGCGCTGCTGACCCGGGTGCACGACCCGCGCTACCTCGACGCCGTGCGGGCCGCGCCCAAGGACCCGCTGTTCGCCGGCTTCGGCCTCGGCACCTCCGACAACCCGGTCTTCGAGGGCATGCACGAGTCGAGCGCGCTGATCGCCGGGGCGAGCGTGGCCGCGGCCGAGGCGGTCTGGCGGGGCGAGGCGCTGCGGGCGGTCAACGTGGCCGGTGGGCTGCACCACGCCATGCCGGCCCGGGCCGCCGGCTTCTGCGTCTACAACGACCCGGCGGTGGCCATCGCCCGCCTGCTCGACCTGGGCGCGGAGCGGATCGCGTACGTGGACGTGGACGTGCACCACGGCGACGGCGTGCAGGAGATCTTCTACCGGGACCCGCGGGTGCTCACGGTCAGCCTGCACGAGACCCCCCTCGCGCTCTTCCCGGGCACCGGGTTCCCCGACGAGACCGGTGGCCCGGGCGCGGAGGGTTCGGCCGTCAACGTGCCGCTGCCGCCGGGGGTCGGCGACCCGGGCTGGCAGCGCGCGTTCCACGCGATCGTGCCGTCGGTGCTGCGGGCGTTCCGGCCGCAGGTGCTGGTCACCCAGTGCGGGGCGGACGGGCACCGGCTCGACCCGCTGGCCGACCTGCACCTCTCGGTCGACGGGCAGCGGGCCACCTATGTGGCGCTGCGCGGGCTCGCCGACGAGCTCTGCGACGGCCGCTGGGTGGCCTTTGGCGGCGGCGGGTACGCGCTGGTCGAGGTGGTGCCGCGGGCCTGGACGCACCTGCTCGCGGTGGCCACCGGGGAGCCGCTGGACCCGGCCACGCTCACCCCGCCGGGCTGGCGTGACCTGGCGGCGCGGCGGCGCCCCGGCCACGAGGTGCCGTTGCGGATGACCGACGACGTCGACCCGTCGTACCAGCCGTGGCAGCCGAGCGGCGAGCCGACCGCGGTGGACCGGGCGATCGCGGCGACCCGCAAGGCGGTCTTCCCGCTGTTCGGGCTCGACCCGCACGACCCGCGCGACTGAGCCGCCGGGTGGGGAGGACCGACCGGTGACCACCGTGGAGCAACCGGTGGACGTGCTGCTCAGCGACGGCACGACCGTCCAGCTGCGGCAGATCCGCCCGGACGACGCCGAGGCGATCGTGGCGATGCACTCGCGCTTCTCCGAGCGCACCCGCTACCTGCGCTACTTCTCGCCGTACCCGCGGATCCCGGAGCGGGACCTGCAACGGTTCGTCAACGTCGACCACCGCGACCGGGAGGCGTTCGTGGTGCTGGCCGGCGACCGGATCGTCGCGGTCGGCCGGTACGAGCGGCTCGGCCCGGCCTCGCCCGAGGCCGAGGTGGCCTTCGTGGTGGAGGACGCGTACCAGGGCCGGGGCATCGGCTCGGTGCTGCTGGAGCACCTGGCCGACGCGGCCCGGCGCTACGGCATCGTGCACTTCGTCGCCGAGGTGCTCCCGGCCAACGGCACGATGCTGCGGGTCTTCTCCGACTTCGGCTACCAGGTCCAGCGCCAGTACGCCGACGGCGTGGTGCACCTGAACTTCCCGATCGCCCCCACCGAGGCGACCCTGGAGGTGCAGCGCGGCCGGGAGCACCGCACCGAGGCCCGCTCGATCGCCCGGCTGCTCGCCCCGCGCGGCATCGCCGTCTACGGCGCCAGCACCACGGGCCAGGGGGTCGGCGCGGCCCTGCTCGGGCACCTGCGCGACGGCGGGTTCACCGGCGCGATCGTCCCGGTGCACCCGACCGCGGCCACCGTGGCGGGGCTGCCCGCGTACCCGTCGGCGGTCGACGCCGGCGCGGACATCGACCTGGCCGTGGTGGCCGTCGCCCCCGAGGCGGTGACCGACGTGGTGGCCGACGCCGCGAAGGCGGGCGCGCACGGGCTGGTGGTGATCTCCGCCGGGTTCGCCGAGTCCGGCCCGGCGGGGGCGGCCGCCCAGCGCGCCCTGGTCCGCGCCGCCCACCTGGCCGGCATGCGGGTGGTCGGCCCGAACTGCCTGGGCGTGGCCAACACCGACCCGGCGGTACGCCTCAACGCCACCCTCGCCCCCGTGCTGCCCGCCCCCGGCCGGGTCGGCGTGTTCAGCCAGTCCGGCGCGTTCGGGGTGGCCCTGCTCGCCGAGGCGTCCCGGCGCGGCCTCGGCCTGTCCAGCTTCGTCTCGGCCGGCAACCGGACCGACGTCTCCGGCAACGACCTGCTCCAGTACTGGCAGGACGACCCCGCCACCGATGTCATCACGCTCTACCTGGAGACGTTCGGCAACCCGCGCAAGTTCGCGCGGCTGGCCCGGCGGATCGGCCGGAGCAAGCCGGTGGTGGCGCTGGCCTCGCTGGCCCGCCCGCCGGGGGTCGGCGACGCCCCGGCCCTGGACGCCGCCGCGGTCAGCGCGCTCTTCGCCCAGTCCGGGGTGATCCGGGTGGACACCGTCGCGGAACTGCTCGACGTCGGCGTGCTCCTGGCCCACCAGCCGCTGCCGGCCGGTCGCCGGGTCGCCGTGGTCGGCAACTCGTCGGCGCTGACCGGGCTGGCCGCCACGGCCTGCGCCGCCCTGGGCCTCACCGTGGCCGACGGCTACCCGCACGACGTCGGCCCCCGGGCCACCGCCGCCGAGTACGCCGCCGCGCTCGCCGCGTCCGCCGCCGACGAGCGGGTGGACGCCGTGGTGGCGGTCTTCGCACCGCCGCTGCCGGGCCAGCTCACCGACCCCGAGGGCGACTTCACGGCCGCGCTGCCGGACGCGCGGACCACCGGGAAGCCGGTGGTGGCCACCTTCCTCGCCGGCCGGGTGCCCGCCGGGGTCCCCGCGTACCCGAGCGTGGAGGAGGCGGTGCGGGCCCTGGCCCGGGTCACCGCGTACGCCGACTGGCTGCGCCGTCCGCCCGGCGTGCTGCCCGAGCTGGACCGGGTCGACCGGTCGGCCGGGCAGGCCGCGCTGCGACCCGACGGGGCGGAGACGGCGGCGCTGCTGCGCGCGTACGGGATCGACGTGGTGGAGTCGGCGCCCGCGCAGTCGGCCGAGGAGGCGGTGGCGGCGGCCGAGCGGCTCGGCTGGCCGGTCGCGCTCAAGGCGGCCGCCCCCGGGCTGCGGCACCGCCTCGATCTGGGCGCGGTCCGGCTCGACCTGGCCGACGCCGCCGCGCTGCGCCGCGCGTACGCCGAGATGGCCCCGGTCTTCGGCGCGGACGTGCTGGTCCAGCCGATGGTCCCGCCCGGGGTGGCCTGCGTCGTGGAGCTGGTGGAGGATCCGGCGTTCGGGCCGGTGGTCGGCTTCGGCCTGGGCGGCGTGGCCACCGAGCTGCTCGGCGACCGGGCCTGGCGGGCCGTGCCGCTGACCGACCGGGACGCCGCCGAACTGGTCGACGAGCCCCGGGCCGCGCCGCTGCTGCGCGGGCACCGGGGGGCCGCGCCGGTGGACCGGGCCGCCCTGGTCGACCTGCTGCTGCGGGTCGGACGGCTCGCCGACGAGCAGCCCCGGGTGCGGTCGCTCACCCTCAACCCGGTACTGGCCCGGCCGGACGGCATCTCGGTGCTGCACGCCACCGTCCGCACCGGCGCCGAGGCGTCCCGCCCCGACACCGGCCCGCGCCGGCTGTGAAGCCCAGAGCCCGGCTGCACGCGCGACAGGCCCCGGCGAACCGCCGGGGCCTGTCGTGAATCGGGGTCAGCAGGCGTACGCCTCCAGCCGGTTGGCCCGCTCCGGGGCGCGCAGCTTCAGGAGCGTCACCTTCTCGATCTGCCGGATCCGCTCCCGGGACAGCCCGAACTCGCGGCCCACCTCGTCGAGGGTGCGCTGCCGGCCGTCGTCCAGGCCGAACCGCAGCCGGATCACCGCCTGCTCCCGCTGCGAGAGGGTGGCCAGCACGATGCGGACCTCGTTGCGCAGCTCGCCGTCGCCGGTGGCGTCGCCCGGCTCCGCGTTGGGGTCCACCGCGGCGACGAAGTCGCCCAGCGCGCTCTCGCCGTCCTCGCCGACCGTCTGATCCAGGCTCACCGGCTCCCGGTCGTACGAGATCAGCTCGATCACCTGGTACTCCGGGATCTCCAGCGCGGTGGCCACCTCGGCGACGGTGGGCTCCCGGCCCAGCGTGACCGACAGCTCGCGGCGGACCCGGACCATCCGGTTGACCTGCTCGACCATGTGGACCGGGATGCGGATGGTGCGGGCCTGGTCGGCCATGGCGCGGGTGATGGCCTGGCGGATCCACCAGGTGGCGTAGGTGGAGAACTTGTAGCCCTTGGTGTAGTCGAACTTCTCGACCGCGCGGATCAGGCCGAGGTTGCCCTCCTGGATGAGGTCGAGGAAGGCCATGCCGCGGCCGGTGTAGCGCTTCGCGATGCTCACCACCAGCCGGAGGTTCGCCTCCAGCAGGTGGTCCTTGGCGGCGCGGCCCTCGGCCGCGATCAGCTCCAGGTCGGCGCGCAGCTCCGTGGACACCGGGGTGCAGGTGGACAGCTTCTCCTCGGCGAAGAGGCCGGCCTCGATCCGCTTGCTCAGCTCGACCTCCTGCGCCGCGGTGAGCAGCTTGGTGCGGCCGATGCCGTTCAGGTACGCCCGGACCAGGTCCGTGGAGACGCCGCGCTCGTCGGTGGCGTCCAGGTCGGTCAGGGTGACGTCCATGTCCTGGTGCTCGATCATCTGCTGGGCCATCTCGTTTTCTCCCCGTGTCCTCGTGCCGTACCGGTTCCGTGTCGTCCGCCGACGCGGTGGTGCCGGTGATGAACAGCTTGGCGGGCGGGGCGTGAAACGGGAGTGAGGCGATCGGGGACCCGACAGCAATCCGGGCGGAACGTCGGCTGTGCCTTGCCGGGCCCGGTTACCGTGCCAGCGGCCGGCCAGCGAGGCTCGGCACGCACAGGCGAACGGAGGACGTGGTGGTCTTCAAGCGGCTCATGCAGGCGATGGGTGTGGGTGGACCGTCGGTGGAGACGGTGCTGGCCAACCCGAACTGCCGTCCCGGCGGCCAGTTGGAGGGCCGGATCCAGGTGGTCGGCGGCGACCACCCGGTGGACGTGAGCTACGTCGCACTCGGTCTGGTCACCCGGGTCGAGGTGGAGAGCGGCGACTCGGAGTACGACACCACCCAGGAGTTCGGCCGTGCCCAGGTGACCGGCGCGTTCCGGCTGGACCCGGGCCAGCGGTACGACGTGCCGTTCCGCTTCCAGGTGCCCTGGGAGACCCCGCTCACCGACCTGTACGGCCAGCACCTGCACGGCATGACGATGGGGCTGCGGACCGAGCTGGAGGTGGCCCGGGCCGTCGACAAGGGCGACCTGGACGCGGTGGCGGTGCACCCGCTGCCGGCGCAGGAGCGGTTGCTGGAGGCGTTGCTGCGGCTGGGCTTCCGGTTCGCCCGGGCCGACGTCGAGCGCGGGCACATCTACGGTCTGCGGCAGAGCCTGCCGTTCTACCAGGAGATCGAGTTCCACCCGGCGCCCCAGTACGCCCGCGCCATGAACCAGCTCGAACTCACCTTCGTCACCGACCCGCACCAGATGCACGTGGTGCTGGAGCTGGACAAGCGCGGCGGCCTGTTCACCGAGGGCCACGACGCCTTCGGCCGCTTCACGGTCGACCACGCCACGGCGGACCGCACCGACTGGACCGCGCAGCTCGACGGCTGGCTCCGCCAGTCCCTGTCCCGCCGCGGCCTCTTCTTCTGACCGGTCAGAGGTCCAGGAGGAGGGTGCGGGGGCCCACGTTGACGCTTTCCACCAGCATGTGGGTGCGGAAGCGGCCGGTTTCGACCTTGGCGCCGCGGGCGCGGAGGGCCTCCACCACGGCGTTCACCAGGGGTTCCGCCACCTCGGCCGGGGCGGCGGCGGTCCAGCTCGGCCTTCTGCCCTTGCGGGCGTCGCCGTAGAGGGTGAACTGGCTGACCACGAGGACGGGGGCGCCGGTGTCGGCGGCGCTGCGCTCGTCGTCCAGGATGCGCAGCTCGTGGATCTTGCGGGCCATGGTGGCGGCCACCTGCGGGGTGTCCGTGTGGGTCACCCCGAGCAGCACCAGCAGGCCGTCGGCGATCTCGCCGACCACCTCCCCGTCGACCGTCACGGCGGCCCGCCCGACGGTCTGCACCACGGCCCGCATCAGTCCGTCACCGGCTCGACGATGCCCCGCTCGACCAGGTGCGCCACGATCGGCCCGGCCGCCTCGGCCAGCTCGTCCGGGGCGACGTCGTGCGCGGCGGCGAGCAGGGCGAGCTGGTCGCGCAGGGGCAGCCGGCCGTCCGCGCCGCCGACCAGCGCGAGCACCAGCGGGTCGATCTCCTCGGACCAGCGCAGCCCGCGCGGCATCGCGAGGACCTGCCGGTCCACCGCCCAGCCGTCGGCGCCCATGGTGGCCTCCTGGCGCAGCTGGAGCCCGTCGGCCGCCCGGTAACGGGCGGCCAGCAGCCCGTCGGTGTCCCGGGCCCGCAGCCAGTCCTGCCGGTCGAACCACTCGCCGACCCGGTCGCCCAGTGGCGGCTCCACCCGCTGGCGCAGGTCCTCCACCCGGACGATCGGCTCGTCGTGGCCGGCCCGGCGCAGCGAGACGATGCCGAACCCGACGGCCTCCACCTTGTGCGCGTCGAACCAGTCCAGCCAGGCCGCCATCCGCTGCGGGTCGGCCGCCTCGCCGACGTCGGTGAGCCACAGGTTGACGTACGCCATCGGGTCCGCCACCTCGCGCTGGATCACCCAGGCGTCCAGGCCGGTGCCGGCGAACCAGCCGGTCACCCGCTCGGCCCAGTCCTCGCCGGTGACGTGCACCCAGTTGGCCAGGTACTGCATGGTCCCGCCCTCGGTGAGCAGGTGCGGAGCGGCGGCGGCCAGCTCGGCGCCGATCGCGTCGCCGACCCGGCCGGAGTCCCGGTAGACGTGCGTGGTGGTGCCGGGGCCGACCACGAACGGCGGGTTGCTGACCACGAGGTCGAACCGGCGGCCGGCCACCGGGGCGACCAGGTCGCCACGGAGCAGTTCCCAGTCCTGCCCGTTGAGCGCGGCGGTGGTGGCGGCGAAGCGCAGCGCCCGCTCGGAGACGTCGGTGGCGGTCACCCGGTGGGCGTGGGTGGACAGGTGCAGGGCCTGGACGCCCGAGCCGGTGCCCAGGTCCAGCGCGGTCTCCACCGGCCGGCGCACGGTCGCGCCGATCAGCGTCTGGGTGGCCCCGCCGATGCCCAGCACGTGTTCGGCGTGCAGCGGGCGGCCGGGGCGGGCGCTGGCCGGCACGTCGGCGAGCACGAACCACTCGTCTCCGTACGGCTCCAGGTCGACGCCGGCGCGCAGCCCCTCGCCGTGCCGCTCGACGAGGCCCCCGGCGAGCGCCTCCTCGACGGTCAGCGGGGCGAGCGCGGCGGCCACCACGGGCTCCGGCTCGGTCTGGTCGCAGATGAACACCCGGATCAGCGTGGCGAGCGGGTCACGGTCCTCGGTGGCGCGCAGCGCGGCCCGGTAGTCGTTGCGGGCGACCGCGCCGGTGGCCTGCGGGCCGAGCCGGTCGGCGATGCCGTTGGCGGTGAAGCGCGCCCGGGTCAGCGCGGCGCGCAGCGCGTCGACCCCGGCGGGGGAGAGCAGCATGTCGTGACGGTCCACGTCGTCATCCTGCCTCCCCGGGGCGCCCGCCCGGCCGGCACCCGCCGGATCCATACCGTCAGCTGACTGTATCGGCCGTTATCTCTTTCATGTTCATCAATGAATGGCTAGCATCTGCGCCAACATCCGTCGAGGGGCGTCCCGGTGGCCACGAGCCCGGGAACGCCCGGTAGGGAGCCAGACGATGTCCGACGTGTCCGTTCCCCGGCGGCGTGGGCTGCGCGCGCTCGCCGTCACGGCCGCCGCCGCGGCCCTCGCCGCCGCCGCCTCCACCCCCGCCCTCGCCGCGCCGGCCGGCGACGTCCGCTACGCCTCCGCCCCCGACGCCATCAGCGGCAGCTACCTGGTGGTGCTGAACAGCGACACAGTCGGCGCCGCGAACAGCCTCGCCGCCCGGACCGCCGTGCCGGACCGGGCCGCCGGCCTGGCCAAGCGCTACGGCGGCACCGTCGGCACGGTGTGGACCTCCGCCCTCACCGGCTACAGCGCGAAGCTGAGCCCCGCCCAGGCCCGCCGACTGGCCGCCGACCCGGCCGTCGCGTACGTCGAGCAGGACCGCGTGGTCAGCGCCCAGGCCACCCAGACCAACCCGCCGTCCTGGGGCCTGGACCGGATCGACCAGCGCAACCTGCCGCTGAACGCCAGCTACACCTACCCGAACACGGCCTCGAACGTCCGGGCGTACATCATCGACACCGGCATCCGGACCACCCACACCGACTTCGGTGGCCGGGCCACCTGGGGCACCAACACCGTCGACACCAACAACACCGACTGCAACGGCCACGGCACCCACGTGGCCGGCACCGTCGGCGGCACCCGGTACGGCGTGGCCAAGGGCGTCCGGCTCATCGCCGTGAAGGTGCTCAACTGCTCCGGCAGCGGCAGCACCACCGGCGTGGTGAGCGGCATCAACTGGGTCACCTCGAACGCGGTGAAGCCGGCCGTGGCCAACATGAGCCTCGGCGGCGGCGTCAGCAGCTCGATCGACAACGCGGTGACCAACTCCGTCAACTCCGGCGTCACGTACGCCGTCGCGGCCGGCAACTCCAGCGCCAACGCCTGCAACTACTCGCCGGCGCGGGCCGCCGCCGCGATCACCGTCGGCTCCACCACGAGCAGCGACGCACGCTCGTCCTTCTCCAACTACGGATCCTGCGTGGACATCTTCGCCCCCGGGTCGAGCATCGTCTCCGCGTACCGGACCAGCGACACCGCCAGCAGCACGCTGAGCGGCACCTCGATGGCCTCGCCGCACGTGGCGGGCGCGGCGGCGCTGGTGCTCGGCGCCAACCCGTCGTACAGCCCGGCGCAGGTGGCCAGCTACCTGACCACCAACGCCACCACCGGCAAGGTGACCAACCCCGGCTCCGGCTCGCCGAACCGGCTGCTCTTCGTCGTCAACTGACGATCGGCGGCCCCCACGGCCCGGTGGACCCCACCCCGGTCCACCGGGCCGTGTCGCGCACACGGTCAGCGGCAGGCGCGGCAGGATGGGGGCATGACGCTCTCGCTGCCCATCGACCCGCAGGCCAACGAGCTGCTGGCGCGCAGCCCGCTGGCCCTGCTCCTCGGCATGGTGCTGGACCAGCAGGTGCCGATGGAGAAGGCGTTCTCCTCCCCGTACGTGCTGGCGCAGCGGCTCGGCCACGAGCCGGACGCCCGGGAGCTTGCCGGATACTCCCCGGAAGCCCTGGTCGAGCTGTTCGCCACGCCGCCGGCCCTGCACCGGTTCCCCAAGGCCATGGCGGCCCGGGTGCAGGAGGTCTGCCGGGCCCTGGTCGAGCGCTACGACGGCGACCCGGCCCGGCTCTGGTCGGAGGCGGCCGACGGCCGGGACCTGCTGCGCCGGGTCGGCGAGCTGCCCGGCTTCGGCAAGCAGAAGGCGCAGATCTTCGTCGCCCTGCTCGGCAAGCGGTTCGGGATCACCCCGGACGGGTGGCGCGAGGCGGCCGGCGGGTACGGCGACGCGGACGCGTACCGGTCGGTGGCCGACGTGACCGATCCCGAGTCGCTGCGCCGGGTCCGCGAGTACAAGCAGCGGATGAAGGCGGAGGCGAAGGCCGCGAAGGGCTGACGCAACCTGCGCCCACCCTGGCTCGTTGTCATGATCGTCAAGGCGGTGACGGCGGGCGGGGTGATGACGGACGAGCGGGGGGCGGAACTCCTGCGCGGCGGCGGGGGCAGTCACCGTGCGACCTTCCTGGAGCTCTTCCTCGACGTCGTCTTCGTCTTCGCCTTCACCCGGGTCTCGCAGCGTCTGATCACCGACGTGGCGGCGGGCGGCGGACGCCTCCCGCTGGAACTGGCGCAGACGCTGTTCCTGCTGCTCGCGCTCTGGATGGTCTGGTCGCTGACCGCCTGGGCCACCAGCCACTACGACCCGGAGCAACCGCCCATCCAGGCGGTGATGGTCGGGTCCATGTTCGGCAGCCTGGTCATGGCGGTCTCGGTGCCGGACGCGTACGGCCCGCACGGCTTGAGCTTCGCCGCCGGGTACGTCTCCATCCAGCTGGGCCGCTCGGTCTACCTGACGGTGGCGCTGCGCCGGCACTTCCAGCGGCACCTGTCCATCCGGATCCTGGTCTGGTCGGCCGTCTCGGCCGTGCCCTGGCTCGTCGGTGGCCTGGTCGGGGAGGACCTGCGGCTGCTCTGCTGGGGGGTGGCCCTGGCGATCGACTACCTGGGCCTGGTCATCGGCTGGCCGGTGCCCCGGCTGGGCCATGCGCCGGCAACGGCGTGGACCGTGACCGGCGAGCACCTGGCCGAGCGCTACCAGCAGTTCACCATCATCGCGCTCGGCGAGATGATCTTCGTGGCCGGCGTCGGGTTCAGCGGCAGCGACTTCACGCTGCTGCGCTGGATCGCCCTCGTGGACGCCTTCGCCACCACCGTGCTGCTCTGGCGCATCTACTTCTACCGGGCGGGCTCGGTGCTGGCCCAGGCGGTGGCCCGCGCCCGGCAGCCGGCCCGGCTCGGCCAGTCGGCCTCCTGGACCCACCTCACGATGATCGCCGGCATCGTGACCGCGGCGGTCGGCTACGAGGTGGCCATCGCCGAGCCCGCGGGGCACGCCGACGCGGTGCGGGTGGCGGCCATCGTCGGGGGCCCGGCGCTCTTCGTGATCGGCCGGGCCCGGTTCGAGTACGAGGTGTTCGGCCGGGTTTCCCCGTCCCGCGTGATCGGCCTGCTGCTCCTGGTCCTCGGGGTGCCGCTGCTGAGCCGGCTGCCGCTGCTCGACATCGCCTTCGGCGTCACGGCGGTGCTGACCGGGATGGCCGTGGCGGACGCGCTGCGGGCCCGGGGCCGCCCGCCGGAACGCCCCGCCTCGCCCATGTGACCGCCCGGCGCGGGATACGCAACCGGCGCGGCGGTCGGGTCGTTGGGAGCCGGGACGGCGGACGGGGGTGGGTGGTGGACGAACGGGGTGCCGGGCTGCTGCGGTCGCCGGGCAGTTCCGGCCGCGCCACCTTCCTGGAGCTCTTCTTCGACCTGGTCTTCGTCTTCGCGCTGACCCGGGTCTCCCAGCGACTCATCAACAGCCTGCCCGCCACCGGGTGGACGCTGGCCGCCGCGGTCGGCCGTACCGTGCTGCTCTTCCTGGCGCTGTGGATGATCTGGATGATCACCGTCTGGGTGACCAGCCGCTACGAGCCGGAGCAGGGCGTCATCCAGGCGGTGGTGGTCAGCACCATGTTCGCCAGCCTGGTGATGGGGGTGGCGCTGCCGCGGGCCCTGGAGGAGCGGGCGCTGCCGTTCGCGGTCGCGTACGTGGCGGTGATGTTCGGCCGGCCCGTCGTCATCGCCGCCGCGCTGCACCGCCATCCGCGGCGGCTGGTGGCGCTCCGGCTGGCCGCCTGGGCCGGGGCGACCGCGCCGCTCTGGCTGGGCGGCGCGCTGGGCCCGGACGAGATGCGCCTGCCGCTCTGGGCTCTCGCGCTCACCGTCGACTACGTCGCCCTGTCCACCGGCTGGCCGCTGCCGCGGCTCGGATCCTCGCCGACCCTCGGCTGGCGGATCGCCGGCGAGCACCTGGCCGAGCGTTACCAGCAGATCTTCCTCATCGCGTTGGGCGAGTCGATCCTGGTCATCGGGGTGACGTACAGCGGCGAGAAGTTCTCGGCCGAGGGCGCTTGGGCCTTCGTGGTCGCGTTCGTCACCACGGCGCTGCTCTGGCGGATCTACTTCCACCGGGCCGGGCGCCTCCTGGGCGAGGCGCTGCGGCTGGCCCGCGTGCCGGGCCGGCTCGGCACGTCGGCCGCGATCACCCACCTGGTCATCGTGCTCGGGGTGCTCACCACGGCGGTCGGCTACGAGGTGGTCATCGCCGAGCCGTTCCACCGGTCCGACGCGGCCCTGCTGCTGTTCGTCGTGGGTGGACCGCTGCTCTTCCTGGTCGGCCGGGCCCGCTTCGAGTACGAGATCTTCGGCCGCGTCTCGCTGCCCCGGATTCTCGGCGGGGGCGTGCTGCTCCTGCTCGTCCCGCTGCTGGCGCACGGTCCCGCCGTGCGGGCCCTGTGGCTGGTGGCCGCCGTGTTGGCCGGGGTGGCGGTGGCGGACGCGTGGCGCGGCCGGGGCCGCCCGCCGGAGATGCCGGCCTCCCCGATCGGGCGGCAGGGGCCGGAGAGCGGCGGCCCGGAGGCGTGACGGCTCAGGCGGCGGTGGGGCGGGAGAGCGCCGCCAGGGCCCGGCGCACGTCGGCCAGGGACACGGTGGCGGAGTCGTCGAGGTCGGCCAGGCCGGCCTCGATCCACTGGCGCATGAGCGTGGTGACCCCGATGCCGCGCGTCTCGGCGGCCGCCCGGACCCGCTCGTACGTCTCCAGCGGCAGGCGCACCGAGCGGCTGACCATCGGCACGTCGGTGTCGGGGGTGGGCAGCTCCGCGGGCTGGGTCTCGTCGATCAGGTCGGCGAGCGCGTCGCCGCCGTCGTGGAACCGCTTGGTCGCGTCGTTACGGTGCATCGTGACCGCCTCCTCGTCGGCGTGACCTCCGCACCGCGTCGTCGTAGCGCTTGGCCTCGACGTCGCTCAGTTCGCGGGCGGAGAGGATGTCCCAGTCGTTGTCGGTGCCGTCGGCCTCGGCCAGCAGCACCGCGAGGCGTCGCCCCCGGTGGTCGGTCGCGTAGACCACCATGACGTCGTCCCCGAGGTGCCGGATGACCCGCCGCGTGCTGTGCAGGGCCTCCCAGACTTCCCCGGGCGTGACGTCGTAGACCCGCAGGTTGGCCAACGCCTCGTCGGTGAAGCTGAACCGGTTGCCCACGGGGCGAGCGTACCACGCACGTAACACGGGCTGCCTTGTCACGATTCTCGCCGATCAACCGTCGGGGGTGACAGGATGGGTCGTAATCCCTCGAGGAGGTCCGTGGTGAAGCGTCAGGCGTATCAGCCGATCCTGATCACCGACGCCTCGCGCAGCCAGGACGACCAGCTCACCAGCCGGCAGAAGCGTTACGTGCTGATGATGGGAATCCGGGTCGCGTGCCTGGTGATCGGTGCGGTCCTGGTCGGTGTCAAGGCACCGCTGCTCTGGCTGTGGCTGCCGCTCTGCGGTCTCGGGATGGTGCTCATCCCGTGGCTGGCCGTGCTGCTGGCCAACGACCGCCCGCCGAAGGAAGAGCACCGGCTGGCCGGAAAGTTCCAGCACCGCCACCGCGACGAGACGCCACCCATGGCCCTCACCTCGGAGGAACGCCCCCACAAGGTCATCGACGCCGAACCCTGACCGGCCCGGGCGGCAGCCCGCCCGGACCGACCACCGTCAGGGCTGGGGGCGGGCGCCCACCGTCGTGACGGCCAGGGCGCCCAGGTCGCCGGCGCGGGTCAGTGCCGCGCGGGGGTTCGCGCCCTCCAGCCACGCCGTGAGCAGGCCGGCGGCGAAGGCGTCGCCCGCCCCGGTCACGTCCACCACGGCCACCCCGGGCGCCGGGGCCGTCTCGACCAGGCCGTTCCGGTCCACCCAGACCGCGCCGGCCGCGCCCCGCTTCACCACCACCCGCCGGGCCACCGAGGTCAGCGCCCGGGCCTGCGCCGCCGGGTCCAGCCCGCCGGCCAGCACCGTCGCCTCGTCCGTGTTGACCAGCAGCAGGTCGACGTCGCGTACCCAGGTCAGGAACGCCGTGCCGACCCGCCGCAGCGGGGCCGCGGAGGCCGCGTCGACGCTCGTGGTCAGCCCGCGCTCGCGGGCCGCGGCCAGCGCGCGCAGGCCCGCGCCGCGCGACCCCACGTCCAACAGGGTGTACGCGGACAGGTGCAGGTGCCCGGCGTCGGGCGCCGCCGCGACGGTCCGGTCGACGTGCCCGGCGGTCAGCCGCAGGTTCGCCCCCCGCTGGCTGACCATGGTGCGCTCCCCGTCATGGGTGAGCACGATGACCGTGCCCGTCGGGTAGCCCTCGTGGCGCTCCACCGCGCAGGTCACCCCGACCCGCTCCAGTTCGGCGACCCGCTCGCGGCCGGTCTCGTCGTCGCCGACGGCGGCCACCAGGGTGACGGCCGCCCCCTGGCCGGCCAGCCAGGCCGCGGTGTTGGCCGCCTGGCCGCCGCCGCTGAACCGGATCCCGGCCGCGGTGTCCGAGCCGGTGGCCAGGGGACCGGAGAGCACCGCGAGCACGTCGGTGATCACGTCGCCGACGACGATGATGCGAGGCGCGGGGCTCATGCCGAGGGGGCGGTGCGGCGGGACGCCGAGGCGACCGCGATCCGGGCCGCCAGGTCGGCGTTGCGCAGGATGATCCGGACGTTCACCGCCAGGCTGGCGCCCTCGGTGGCCGAGTGGAAGTGGGCCAGCAGGAACGGGGTCACCGCCTTGCCGGTCACCCCGTCGCGGGCCAGCATCGCCAGGCCGGTGGCCAGGGTGCGGTCGTGCAGCGCCGGGTCGAGCTGCTCGTCCACGGGCAGCGGGTTCGCCACGATGAGCCCGCCGTGGTGCACGCCCTGGTCGCGGCGGGCGGCCAGCACGTCGGCGGCCTGCTCGGGGGACTCGACCGACCAGTCCAGGTCGAAGCCGGCGTCGGTGAGGTAGAAGCCGGGGAAGCGGCGGGTGCGGTAGCCGACCACGCTCACCCCGAGGGTCTCCAGCCGCTCCAGGGTGGCGCCCACGTCGAGGATCGACTTCACGCCGGCGCAGACCACCGCGATCGGGGTGCGGGCCAGGGTGACCAGGTCGGCGGACTCGTCGAAGGTCTGCGCGGCCTCCCGGTGCACCCCGCCGAGCCCGCCGGTCGCGAAGACGCCGATCCCGGCCGCCGCGGCCACCGCGCTGGTCGCCGCCACCGTGGTGGCGCCGTCCGCGCCGGTCGCCGCCGCCACGGCGAGGTCGCGCACCGAGAGCTTGCTCACCCCGTCGACCGTGGCGAGCCGGGTGAGCTGGGCGTCGTCCAGCCCCACGATCAGCTCACCGGCGACCATGCCGATGGTGGCCGGGACGGCCCCCGCGTCCCGGACCGCCTGCTCGATCTCCCGCGCGACGCGAAGATTGTCCGGCCGGGGCAGACCGTGCGAGACGATGGTGCTCTCCAGGGCGACGACCGGACGCCCGTCGCGCAGGGCGCCGGCCACCTCGGTGCCGAGACTGATGTGAAAGTTGGTCACTTCGGCTACGGTACGGGCCGCTCTCGGCGCGAGCCCAGGTGGACCGGGCCGGATCGACCTGCAAAACTGGACCGTTGGAGGTGTAGACGTGAGTACAGAGGTTCTCGAGCGTCCCGAGCTGAAGGACGCCGACACCGGCCCGGAGATGTTCCACTACGTCCGCAAGGAGAAGATCGCGGAGAGTGCCGTCATGGGCACCTTCGTGGTGGCTCTGTGCGGCGAGACCTTTCCGGTGACCAAGGCGGCGAAGCCGGGTTCCCCGGTCTGCCCCAAGTGCAAGGAGATCTACGACTCGTACGCCGAGTGATCCCGGGCGGCCTCCCCGGCCGCCCGCGTAACCTGCGGCGGTGACCACCTCCACCCCGCTGCTCCTCGCCGACCTCACCGGCGTGGCCGTCTTCGCGGCCTCCGGCGCCTCCGCGGCGGTGGCCAAACGGCTCGACCTCTTCGGGGTGGTCTTCGTCGGCGTCGTCGCCGCCCTCGGCGGCGGGATCTTCCGCGACCTGGTCATCGACGAGGTGCCGCCGCTGGCCTTCGCCGACTGGCGGTACGCGGTCACCGCGGCGGTCACCGCCGCCGCCATCTTCTGGCTGCATCCCCAGCTCGCCCGGCTGCGCACCACCGTGCTGGTGCTCGACGCGGCCGGACTCGGCCTGTTTACCGTCACCGGCACGCTCAAGGCCCTCGACGCCCACGTGCCGGCCGTCGGCGCCTGCATGATCGGCATGCTCACGGCGATCGGCGGTGGGCTGGGCCGGGACCTGCTCACCGGCGAGATCCCGGTGGTGCTGCGCCGGGAGATCTACGCCGTGGCCGCGCTCGCCGGGTCGATCGCGGTGGCGCTGCTGTCGACGTACGGCCTGGCGACCAGCGGGCCGTTGACGGCCGCGGCGGTCTTCGTCTTCGGACTGCGCCTGGTGTCGCTGCGGCGGCGCTGGTCCGCCCCGGTGCCGGCGCTGCGGCCGCCGCGCACCGGCGCCCGGGGACCGCAGGTCTGAGCCCCGCCGCGCCGGGCTGGGCGGATGTGACCAGCGTGGCGTCGAGTGGGGCGGAACGCCCCCGCTGGTTATGCTGAGTCGGCCTTCGCGGCACCGATGCGCGAGGGCGTTTTCATGGGCGGCGGCACCCGTGGCCCTCGGCCGGGCGGGGCCCGTCGCCGCCTGCGAGCGGAGAGGAGCTACCCGTGGCACCGCGGTTGCCGGCGCTCGACACGTTCCCACCCCTGCGTGCCTGGCAACGCAAGGCGATGGTGGAGTACCTGCGCCGCCGCACCGAGGACTTCACTGCGGTCGCCACGCCCGGCGCCGGTAAGACCACCTTCGCCCTCCGGATCGCCGCCGAACTGCTGAACGACGGCACCGTCGAGGCGGTCACCGTGGTCGCCCCGACCGAGCACCTGAAGACCCAGTGGGCGGAGTCCGCCGCCCGGGTCGGCATCCAGCTCGACGCCGCCTTCCGCAACGCCGACCTGCACTCCGCGGCCGACTTCCACGGCGCGGTCGTCACGTACGCCCAGGTCGGCATGGCGCCGCAGGTGCACCGGCGCCGCACCATGACCCGGCGCACCCTGGTCATCCTCGACGAGATCCACCACGCTGGCGACTCACGGACCTGGGGCGACGGCGTCAAGGCGGCCTTCGAGCCCGCGGTACGCCGGCTGATGCTCACCGGCACGCCGTTCCGCTCCGACGACAACCCGATCCCGTTCGTCAGCTACGAGCGGGGCGGGGACGGGCTGCTCCGCTCCCGCGCCGACTCGGTCTACGGCTACTCCGACGCGCTGCGCGAGGGCGTCGTCCGGCCGGTGCTCTTCCTGGCGTACTCGGGGGAGACCCGGTGGCGCACCAACGCGGGCGAGGAGCTGGCCGCCCGGCTGGGTGAGCCGATGACCCAGGACCTCATCGCGCAGGCGTGGCGGACCGCGCTGGACCCGGCCGGCGACTGGATGCCGCAGGTGCTGCGGGCCGCCGACGCCCGGCTGACCGTGCTGCGCGACAACGGCATGCCCGACGCGGGCGGCCTGGTGATCGCCAGCGACCAGCAGGTGGCCCGTTCGTACGCCAAGCTGCTGGAGCAGGTGACCGGTGAGAAGGCCGCCGTGGTCCTCTCCGACGACCAGGGCGCGTCCGCGCGGATCGCGACGTTCGCGGCCTCCGAGCAGCGCTGGCTGGTCGCGGTGCGGATGGTGTCCGAGGGCGTCGACATCCCCCGGCTGGCCGTCGGCGTCTACGCGACCAGCGCCAGCACCCCGCTCTACTTCGCGCAGGCGATCGGCCGGTTCGTCCGGGCCCGGCGGCCCGGTGAGACCGCCTCGGTCTTCCTGCCCAGCGTGCCGCACCTGCTCGGGCTGGCCAGCGAGATGGAGGCCGAGCGGGACCACGTGCTCGGCAAGCCGAAGGACTCCGACGGGCTCGACGACGACCTGTTGGAGCGCGCCCAGCGGGACGACCAGGCCAGCGGCGAGCTGGAGAAGCGGTTCGCGGCGCTGTCCGCCACGGCCGAGCTGGACCAGGTGATCTTCGACGGTGCGTCGTTCGGCACGGCCGCCCAGGCGGGCACCCCGGAGGAGGAGGAATACCTCGGCCTGCCCGGGCTGCTCACCGCCGACCAGGTCTCGATGCTGCTCACCAAGCGGCAGGCCGAGCAGCTCGCCGCGCAGCGGCGCCGGGCCACCCAGCGGGCCGCTGAGCCGGCCGCTGCGGCCCCGACGGCGCCCCCGGCACCGATGAGTGCCGCCCAGCGCCGGGTGGCCCTCCGGCGGCAGCTGAACGCCCTCGTGGCGGCCCGCCACCACCGCACCGGCCAGCCGCACGGCAAGATCCACGCCGAGCTGCGCCGCCTGTGCGGCGGCCCGCCCAGCGCCCAGGCAACGATCGAACAACTGGAAGAGCGCATCGCCACCGTCCAGACCCTCTGACCGGTCTGGGCCCGCCCCCTTCACCCGGTCCGGGTGATCATGAGGTTAGCGGCGAAGTCGATCTCCGAAACCGCCGCTAACCTCATGATCAACGGGCCGTGCGGGACGGGTGGGGTCGGTGGGTGGGTGGGCGAAAAAGCCGGCCGGAGGTCCCTGGGGACCTCCGGCCGGCTTTATGTCGAGTTGCGGATTCCTCGTACTCAGTTCGCCATCAGATCGGCGCCACGCCAGCTGAACTCCGGGTCCGACGCGTAGCGCACGGTGATCTTCACGAGATCCTCCGCGTACTTGTTCGCGTGGTGCCCACAGAACACCAGCTCGCTCCCACCCGCCAGAGTGATCCGGAGCTTGCCGGCAGCATTGCAGCGGTCGCACCGTTCATCGGCGGCCGGGGGGCTCACCGTCTCGGGCGGCGGCGTGAGGGTCGGGGTCATCGCCTTCCTCCTCTGGTCGTCACCGATGAACACTCTCTTCGGTTGCTCACCTATCGTGCAACACCCTTCTCGGGCCCTGCCTTCCCTGTGTGCCCGTCGGGGACGGAGGTCACACCTGGCGTGGAAGACAGTGTGCCGTGCACCAAGGGTGCCACGTCAACGATCACAAACGGGCAACCGTCAGGTCACCGGAGAGTGTTCTACGGCTGGTGATCAAACCGACACGGCTGGTTGACGCGTGGCGGTCAGTCCAGGTAGTCGCGGAGCACCTGGGAACGCGAGGGGTGCCGCAACTTGGACATGGTCTTGGATTCGATCTGCCGGATGCGCTCCCGGGTCACGCCGTACACCTGGCCGATCTCGTCCAGGGTGCGCGGTTGGCCGTCGGTGAGGCCGAAGCGCAGACGTACCACGCCCGCCTCCCGCTCGGACAGCGTCTGGAGGACCTGCTGGAGCTGGTCCTGCAGCAGCGAGAACGACACCGCGTCGACCGCGACGACCGCCTCGGAGTCCTCGATGAAGTCGCCGAGCTGGCTGTCACCCTCGTCACCGATGGTCTGGTCGAGCGAGATGGGCTCCCGGGCGTACTGCTGGATCTCCAGCACCTTCTCCGGTGTGATGTCCATCTCCTTCGCCAGCTCCTCCGGGGTGGGCTCGCGGCCCAGGTCCTGGAGCAGCTCGCGCTGGATCCGGCCGAGCTTGTTGATCACCTCGACCATGTGCACCGGGATGCGGATGGTGCGGGCCTGGTCGGCCATGGCGCGGGTGATGGCCTGGCGGATCCACCAGGTGGCGTAGGTGGAGAACTTGTAGCCCTTGGTGTAGTCGAACTTCTCGACCGCGCGGATCAGGCCGAGGTTGCCCTCCTGGATGAGGTCGAGGAAGGCCATGCCGCGACCGGTGTAGCGCTTGGCCAGCGAGACGACCAGCCGGAGGTTGGCCTCCAGCAGGTGGTTCTTGGCCCGCTCGCCGTCGCGCGAGATCCACATCAGGTCGCGCTGCATGTCGCGGGTGAGCTTCTCCTCGCCCTCGTCGGCGGCGCGCAGCCGCTCGGCGGCGTAGAGGCCGGCCTCGATCCGCTTGGCGAGCTCGACCTCCTGCTCGGCGTTGAGCAGCGGCACCTTGCCGATCTGCTTGAGGTACGCCCGGACGGAGTCGGCGGAGGCGGTCAGCTCGGCGTCCCGGCGCGCCTGCTTGAGCGCCTCGGACTCCTCGTCGTCCCACTCGAAGTCGTTGTCCGTGGCGGAGCTGGCCGCGTCGGCCTCGGCGGCCTGGGTCAGCTCGGCCGGCTCCTCGACCACCACGTCCTCGATCTCGGCGGCGAGCTCCTCCGGGTCGATCTCACCCTCGGCGCCCTCACCCTTCGCCGCGTCCTTGGCCGGCTTCGCGGCGGCGTTCTTGGCGGCGACGGTGGCCTTGGTGGCCCGGGTCGTCTTGGTGGCCTTCGCGGGGGCGGCGGCCTTGGCGGCCACCTCGGCGGTGGTGCCGGCGGCCTTGCGGGCCGTCGCCTTCCGCGGGGCGGGGGCCGGGGCCTCCTCGGCGGCCGGCGCCTGCTTCGGGGCGGGCGCGGCGGCCTTCTTGGTGGTCTTGGCGGTGGTGGCCCGGGAGGCCGGGGTGGCGGACCGGGCGGCGGCGACCCGGCGGCGGGTGCTCGCCGAGCCGTCCACGACCACCGTCACGCCCGCCTCGGAGAGCGCACGGAGGATCTTCTTGGCCTGGGCCGGGGTCACCTCAGCGGACTCGACGGTGCGCGCGAGCTGGGCCGACGTGAGCTGGCCGCCGGCGCTCTGCGCGTGGGCGATCAGGGTGTCGGTGAGCGAGCGAACGTCGGCGCCGGTCTGGCGTGGTTCTGTCACGAATGACCTTCCGGAGGCGAAGAGCGAGCACGGCCGGGTCGTCCGGCGCAGCACGGGCCGCCGTGCCGGGCGATGTCGTTGAGGGACCCCCGTGTCCCGGGCCGACCGGTCGCTGGCGGTCCGTGGCGCGTGGGGCAGGGTGAATTGTAACGCCGTCTGCGGGGATCATCCTGCGCCGCACGGTGGACCGGCCGTACGGACCGCCGATTAGACGCAGTTGTGGACTTTGTAAGGATGATACCCGCGCACGAACCGGCCGGTCCGGGTCGTGCCGGAAGGGGACGAACATGACCGCCTCGGCACCTACGCCGCAGGAACTGCTCACGATCGCCGTCGAGGTGGCCCGGGACGCCGCGGCCACCGCGCACCGGATGCGGGCCGAGGGGGTCTCCGTCGCCGCGACCAAGAGCACCGTCACCGACGTGGTGACCGCCGCCGACCGGGCGGTGGAGCGGCAGGTGCTGGCAGCGCTGGGGACGCTGCGCCCCGGCGACGCGGTGCTGGGCGAGGAGTACGGCGCGGGGGAGGTCGGCCCGGCCGCCGAGGACGGGGTGCGCTGGATCGTCGACCCCATCGACGGCACGGTCAACTATCTCTACGGGCTGCCGTACTGCGCGGTCTCCCTGGCCGCCGAGGTGGCCGGCGAGGTGGTCGCCGGGGTGGTGCGCAACGTGGCCACCGGGGAGGAGTGGACGGCCACCGCGGGCGGCGGCGCCTGGCGGGACGGGCAGCGGCTGCGCTGCTCCGCCGAGACCGACCTCGGGCAGGCGCTCGTCGCCACCGGGTTCGGCTACGACCCCGGGCGCCGGGCGCACCAGGCCCGGGTGGTCGCCGAACTGATCCCGCAGGTGCGCGACATCCGCCGGATGGGCGCCGCCGCGCTCGACCTCTGCCTGGCCGCCGAGGGCCGGGTGGACGCGTACTACGAGAAGGGGCTGGCCGCCTGGGACCTCGCCGCGGGCGGGCTGGTCGCCCGGGAGGCCGGGCTGCTGGTGACCGGGCTGTCGGGCCGGCCGGCCGGCCCGGACCTGGTGCTCGCCGCGCCGCCCGCGCTGTACGAGCCGCTGCACACCCGACTCGCCGCGCTGGACGCCTCCGGCGGCCCGTGACCGGCCCCGCCCGGCCCCGAACGCGGAAAGAGTGGCCACCCCGTCGGGGAGGCCACTCTTTCCGGAAGTACGACCGCTACCTGACCGGGCCCGCGCAGGTGCCGGCCGGCGCGTCCGGCGAGCCGAGGTCGCCGAGGGACTGGTTGACCTCGGTGGTGGTGGCCAACTGCTGGAAACCGTTGCCGAGGATCACGTCGACGGTGTCGTCCTTGCGCTTCAGGTCGGGTTCCAGCTTGGCCTGGTTGAGGAAGTAGGCCCGCAGCAGGTGCGCGGAGCCGACACCCTTGGGGCCGTAGCGCAGCACCGCCACCGTGTCCACGGGCTTGGCGTTGCCCACCTTCTTCACCTGGAACTTGCGGTTGCGGAAGTCGTCCGCGACGCTGCCGGCCAGGCCGACCTCGTCCGGGTTGCCGTTGTAGACGTTGATCTTTACGTCCTTCTGCTCCCGCAGGCGCAGGTCGGCGACCGGCCAGCCCTCCGGGCAGTCCTCCGCGGAGCTGGCCGTGCCCTGAGTGTCGCGGACCACCGCGATGACGACGAAGACCAGGGCGGTGACCGCCAGCAGTCCGACGACAACGAGTGCCCGCACTCGCGCAAAACTCATTCTGGGCGCTCCCCGGACGGTGTTTGGGTGGCGGCGGCCGCCGGCGGTCGGTCCGCACCGCCGGCCGTCGAGTACGCCGCTGAGGTTAACGCTTGTCCGGCCGTCGCGTGGAAACAGCCCGACATGCCGGCGCGCCACCGGGGGAACGGGTACTACTACCCCTATCTTCGTGTCGCCTGAGTCACATTGGGAACAACTTCGGGCGCAGGGGCGTACATCTCTGCCACGAGGGCGGTATACATGCCTCGCCCAAAGGGGGGGTAAGGTTCCGCGCTCGCTGGGGGAGTTCCCTCCTGGCGGCCCGGCTCCCGACGGCCGGGTCGGGTGACCGACACATTTGGTGGCCGGCCAGCGGAACCGAAACAGCGTCGTCCGGCGTTACAACCGGAAGCGACCATATCGATATGGGAGAGTGAAACCGATGGCCACCGACTACGACGCCCCGCGTCGCGACGAGGTCGACCTCGGCGAGGACAGCCTGGAAGAGCTCAAGGCCCGGCGCGTCGACACACAGTCGGGCGCCGTCGACGTCGACGAGGCCGAGGTGGCCGAGAGCTTCGAGCTGCCCGGCGCCGACCTGGCCGACGAGGAGCTCACGGTCAAGGTGCTACCGATGCAGCAGGACGAGTTCCGATGCGCCCGCTGCTTCCTGGTCCACCACCGCAGCCAGCTGGCGGTCGAGCGCAACGGCGAGCTGATCTGCCGCGAGTGCGTCTGACCTCGACGCGAGACACCGGCGGCGGCCTCCTCGACGGGGCCGCCGCTTATCGAGCCGCCGTGCGCCGGTGGCGGGAAGCTGCTTGACTCGTACCGGCGGCTGTCACGCCGCGCGGAGCAGGAGGGCGGACGGGTGAGCGAGCGCAGCGAGCGGGCCGACGGGCCGTACGCCGACGGGGGCGGCGCCGACCGGTCGACCGGAAGGACACCACCCGCGGAAGCCTCTGCCGAGCCGGCGCCGCCCACAACGGACGCCCATCAGCCCGGCGCGGACGCCGACCAGCTCGGCGCGACCGTCGCCGAGCTGACCGCGGACGACCTGCCCGTGGCCCGCCGCCGGCAGTTGCTCACCCGGCTGGTCGGCCAGGCCCGCGCCCGCGGCATCACCGACCTGTACAAGCCGAAGGCCGCGATCCGCTGGATGGCCGACACCGTCGCCGAGATCGCCCCGCGCGTGCCGATCCGCGACCGGGCCACGCTCCGCAAGCACTTCCCCGACCTGGACGACGACGCCCTCGCCGACCGGCTCATCCGCAACGCGGCCCGGGCCACCGCCGGTGTCGGCGCGGCGGGCGGCGGGGTCGCCGCGGTCGAGTGGGCGGTCACCCCGACCCTGCTCTCCGCCCCGGTGCTGCTGGCCGCCGAGACGGTCGCCGTGGTGGCGATCGAGCTGAAGCTGATCGGCGAGCTGCACGAGGTGCACCGGGTGCCGCTGCCCGCCGGGGGCGCGCAGCGGGCCGTGTCGCTGGTGCAGTCCTGGGCCACGCAGCGCGGGGTCAACCCGATGATGCCGGGCGTGGGGGTCAGCGCGGTGCTGGGCACCGCCGCCCGCCGCGAGCTGCGCGACAGCCTGCTGCGCCGCTTCGGCCGTAACCTGACCACGCTCGGCCCGTTCCTGACCGGCGCCGCCGTGGCCGGCTACCTCAACCGGCGGGCCACCCGCACCCTCGGCGACCAGCTCCGCAAGGACCTCCGCCACCAGGCCCGGGCGCTGCCCGGCAAGCACCCCTGAACCGGGGGACCTTCCGGCGGGTCAGCCGGCGTCGCGGGCGGCGAGCAGGGCGGTCGCCAGCTCGACCGGGTGGCGGGTGCTGACCACCCAGAACGGGGTCGGGTCGTCGGGATCGTTCAGCACCACCTGCACCGCGCCGCCGACCCAGGGGCGCTGCACCACGAAGGCGAGCGGGTCGGAGCCGACGCCGAGCACCTCGCGCCGGCCGGCCGCGTCCAGCGGCACCGCGTCGGCGACGAAGCGCACCGGGAGGCGGGCGTCGTCGACCCGCAGCTCGCCGTCCTGGACGGTGACCCGGATCCGGCCCAGCCACCACAGCGTGGCCGCCGCCGCGGGAAGCAGCAGCACGAACGGCAGCCAGGCCCGGACACCGCTCGCGCCCATCCACAGCTCGGCGGCGAGCAGCCCGGCGACGGCCAGGCCGACCGGCCAGGCCCACCAGGGCAGCCCGAGGCGCTCCGCGTATCCGGCGGTGGCGGCCACGGGGGCGGTCGAGGATGACGACTGACGCACAGTCCGAGGGTACGGCGCGCCGGCGGCCGGCGAACCGGCAGGATGGCAGGGTCACCCCCGCAAGGACCGGACGGAAGAGGATGACCGTGACAGACGTCGTACCCGTGCCCGTACGGCAGCTCGACCCGGAGCTGCCGCTCCCGGCGTACGCCCATCCCGGCGACGCCGGCGCGGACCTGGTGGCCGCCGCGGACGTGGAGCTGCCGCCCGGCGGGCGGGCCCTGGTGCCGACCGGCGTGGCGGTGGCGCTGCCGGAGGGGTACGTCGGCCTGGTGCACCCCCGATCGGGGCTGGCGGCCAGGCTCGGCGTGACGGTGCTCAACGCGCCCGGTACGGTCGACGCCGGCTACCGGGGTGAGATCCTGGTCAACCTGATCAATCATGATCGGGAGACGCCGGCGAAGATCAGCCGCGGCGACCGGATCGCGCAGCTCGTGGTCCAGCGGGTCGCCCGGGCCGAGTTCCAGCCGGCGGTCGAGCTGCCCGCGTCCCGGCGCGGGACCGGCGGGCACGGCTCCACCGGCGGGCACGCCGGGCTGGTCCCCGTTCCGGCGGGCGGGCAGACGGAAGAGATGGCAGGGTGAGTGCGAACAGCGGAGGGTGGGCGCAGTGATCTTCTCCCGTAAGCGGGCCGAGGGCGCGCGGCACGCGCGTGACGAGCGGGACGCCGGGGTCCTCGACACCGAGGAGACCCCGCAGCCGCCGGCCCGCGGCCCGTACGACGTGTCCGAGGCGCCCGACGCGCCCCGGCTCGACCTGGGCAGCCTGCAGATCCCGGCGGTGCCGGAGGTCGAGGTGCGGGTGCAGGCCGACCCGCAGGGCGTGATCCAGCAGGTCGTCCTGGTGCACGGCCAGAACGCCCTCCAGCTCGGCGTCTTCGCCGCGCCCCGCTCCGAGGGCATCTGGGACGAGGTGCGCGAGGAGATCCGGCAGTCGCTGTTCAACGACGGCGCCGCGGCCCAGGAGGTCGAGGGGGAGTACGGCACCGAGCTGCGCGCCCGCGTCCGCACCCCGGACGGCATCACCGACCTGCGTTTCGTCGGCATCGACGGGCCGCGCTGGATGGTGCGCGGGGTCTACCAGGGCGAGGCGGCCACCAACCCGGTCGCCGCCGGCCCCCTCGCGGCCTGCCTCGACGGCCTGGTCGTCGACCGCGGCCACGAGGCCAAGCCGGTCCGCGAGCCGCTGCCGCTGCGGCTGCCCCGCGAGATGGCCGAGCAGCAGGCCGGCCAGGAGGGCGCGCCGCAGCAGCGCGAGGTCTGAGGTCTGAGCACCGCGATCCGGGGCCCGGTCGGAGTCGGCGTGACGTCGACGACGCCGGGCCCGTCGCGTGTCCGGCCCCGGGGGTACGCCCTCCGACGCCGGTCCCGCCGCCGGGCCGGTTCGGCGTACGCTGGCGGGACGGTTCCGGCAATCCGGGGCCTACCCAGAGCCGGCGGGAGCCGGCCGGCGTGGAGAGGGTGACGCGGAGGTCATGACGACCGACGAGAGCCGGGTGTCGCTGCGGCGGTTCCTGCAACGGCTCACCGCGAGCGAGGCCGAGATCGAGGCGCAGGAGCTGCAACGGGAGAGCGCCGAGTGCGGCGGCATGCCGGCCCGCCAGTGCACGCGGGGCCAGGTGGTCTCGGTCACCGGCCGGCTGCGCACGGTGGTCTACACGCCCCGGACCAACCTGCCCACGCTGGAGGCCGACCTCTACGACGGCAGCGACGTGGTCACCCTGGTCTGGCTGGGCCGTCGGCACATCGCGGGCATCGAGCCGGGCCGGCACCTCACCGCCCGCGGCCGGGTGGCCGTACGGGACGACCGCAAGGTGATCTACAACCCGTACTACGAGCTGGAGTCGCCGAAGTGACGACGGGACAGCACACCGAGCCGGAACTCGGGCCGGAGGACGAGCGGCTGCCCAGCATGGCCGAGCAGATGGCCGACCAGCTCGGCGGCTGGCGCGGCCTGGTCGAGTCGAGCATCCCCGTGGTGGTCTTCGTGATCGCCAACGTGGTGGGCGACCTGCGTCCCGCCGTGATCGCCTCGGTGGCGGTGGCGCTGCTGATCGCCGGGCTGCGGCTGGCCCAGCGCCGGCCGGTGCGGCACGCCGTCAACGGCCTGGTCGGCATCGCCATCGGCGCGGCAATCGCCTGGCGCACCGGCGACGAGCGCGACTTCTACCTCCCCGGCATCCTCTACGGCATCGGCTACGGCCTGGCCCTGCTGCTCTCGGCCGCGATCAAGCAGCCGCTGGTCGGCTGGATCTGGTCGGTGCTGGTGGCCAAGGGCCGCTCCGAGTGGCGCGACGACCCGAAGCTGGTGCGCACCTTCACCCAGCTCACCGTGCTCTGGGGTGTGGTGTGGCTGGCGAAGGTCGGCGTGCAGGCCGGGCTCTACCTGGCCCACCAGGACACCGCGCTGGGCGTGGCCCGGCTCGCCCTGGGCTACCCGCCGTACGCCCTCCTGCTGCTGATCACCGTCTGGGTGGTGCGCCGGGTCACCCGGGAGCCCGCGCCGACGCCGCTGCCGGGGGCCTGAGCCCCCGGCGCCATCCCGGTCAGGACCGTTCGCGGTTGCGCCCGACGCTGTCCGGGCCGAGGATCACCGCCCGGACCTCGTCCTCCACGGCAGCGGTGCACACGAAGATCAGCTCGTCGCCGGCCTCGATCGGGTCGTCCGGGCTGGGCACCAGCACGCGCTTGCCGCGCAGGATCGCCACGAGCGCGGCGTCGCGGGGCAGCGGCACGGCGTGGATCGGCTGACCCACGTAGGGCGCGGTGGGCGGCAGGGTGATCTCGACGAGGTTCGCCTCACCCTGCCGGAAGGTCATGAGCCGGACCAGGTCGCCGACCGTGACCGCCTCCTCGACCAGCGCGGCCATGACCCGCGGCTTGCTCACCGCGACGTCCACGCCCCACTGCTCGGTGAAGAGCCACTCGTTCTCGGCCCGGTTGACCCGGGCCACCACCCGGGGCACCGCGAACTCGGTCTTGGCGAGCAGCGACACCACCAGGTTGACCTTGTCGTCACCGGTGGCCGCGACGACCACCTCGCAGCCGGCCACATTGGCCTCCTCGAGGCTGGCCAGCTCGCAGGCGTCGGCGAGCACCCAGTCGGCGGCCGGCACCCGGTCGGGCCGAAGCATCTTGGGCTGCCGCTCGATCAGCATCACCTGGTGGCCGTTGTCGATCAGCTCCTGGGCGATCGACCGGCCCACGTTGCCCGCGCCGGCGATGGCGATGCGCATGCTCACTGACCCCCTTCCGGCGGCGTCGCCGCCACCGAGGTGACCGAACCGGCGATGTCGTCGGTCACCAGCATGAAGACCTGGTCGCCCTCCTGCACCACGGTGGAGGCGGTGGGCAGCGTGCCGATGCCGAACCGGATCAGGTAGGCCACCCGGGCGCCGGTGGACTCCTCCAGCTGCCGCAGCGACCGGCCGATCCAGTCCTTGTGCACCGGCACCTCGATGATCGAGACGGTGCTGGTCGGGTCGCGGAAGATCTCCACGTTGCCCTCGGGGACCAGGTGGCGCAGCATCCGCTCGGCCGTCCACCGCACCGTGGCCACGGTGGGGATGCCGAGGCGCTCGTAGACCTGGGCGCGGCGCTGGTCGTAGATCCGGGCGGCCACCCGGGACACGCCGAAGGTCTCCCGGGCCAGCCGGGCGGAGATGATGTTGGAGTTGTCGCCGCTGGAGACCGCGGCGAAGGCGTCGGCGCGCTCGATGCCGGCCTGGCGCAGCACCTCGCCGTCGAAGCCGGCGCCGGTGACCGTGATGCCGGCGAAGTCCGGCCCGAGACGGCGGAACGCGTCCGCGTCCTGGTCGATCACCGCCACCGAGTGCCCCCGGGACTCCAGGCTTTGCGCCAGGGTCGACCCGACCCGGCCGCAGCCCATGATCACGACATGCACGGTGTCCGCTCCTCCCACGGTGCCGCCCGCTGACCCGTCGCCTGCGAGCCTGCCACGTCCCCGCGCCCGGCGGGGGACCGACCGTACCGCGCGGTCGCGAGCGGGGTGATCAGGCACCCCCACCACCCGCGCGGGGGTGGTCGTACTCTTGGCGGTTGTGGCCAGACCCACCTCGCTGCTGAAGCGACTCCTCGTCGGTCGACCGTTCCGGTCCGACCGCCTCCAGCACACCCTCCTGCCGAAGCGCATCGCGCTGCCGGTCTTCGCCTCCGACGCGCTCTCCAGCGTCGCCTACGCCCCGGACGAGATCCTCCTGACGCTGTCCATCGCGGGCGCGTCGGCCTTCCTGTTCTCCCCGTGGATCGCGCTCGCGGTCGTCGTGGTGATGCTGACCGTGGTGGCCAGCTACCGGCAGAACGTGCACGCCTACCCCTCCGGCGGCGGCGACTACGAGGTGGCCACGGTCAACCTCGGGCCGCGGGCCGGGCTCGCGGTGGCCAGCGCGCTGCTGGTCGACTACGTGCTCACCGTGGCGGTGTCGGTCTCCTCGGGCGTGGCGAACCTCGGCTCGGTGGTGCCGTTCGTGGCCACCCACAAGGTGCTCATCGCGGTGAGCGCGGTGGTGCTGCTCACCGCCATGAACCTGCGCGGCCTGCGCGAGTCGGGCACCGCGTTCGCCATCCCCACCTACGGCTTCGTGATCGTCATCGGCGGCATGCTGCTGACCGGCCTGTTCCGGATCTTCATCCTCGGCGACGACCTGCGGGCGCCGAGCGCCGGCCTCCAGATCGAGGCCGAGCACAGCGTCACCGGTTTCGCGTTGATCTTCCTGCTGCTGCGCACCTTCTCCTCCGGCTGCGCGGCGCTCACCGGCGTCGAGGCGATCTCCAACGGCGTGCCCGCGTTCAAGACCCCGAAGTCGAAGAACGCGGCGACCACGCTGCTGCTGCTCGGCACCATCGCGGTCACCATGCTGGTCGGCATCATCTGGCTGGCCAAGCTGACCGGCCTCCAGTTCGTCGAGGACCCGTCGCAGATCATCTCCGGGCCCGACGGCTACGTGCAGAAGACCGTCACCACCCAGCTCGGCCAGACCGTGTTCGGCGACGGCTCGGTGCTGCTCTACGTGGTGGCCGGCATGACCGCGCTGATCCTGTTCCTGGCCGCGAACACCGCCTTCAACGGCTTCCCGGTGCTCGGCTCGATCCTGGCCCAGGACCGCTACCTGCCCCGCCAGCTGCACACCCGGGGCGACCGGCTGGCCTTCTCCAACGGCATCGTCTTCCTGGCCGTCTTCGCGGTGGTGCTGATCATCGGCTTCCAGGCCGAGGTGACCCGGCTCATCCAGCTCTACATCGTCGGGGTGTTCGTCTCGTTCACGCTCTCCCAGGCCGGCATGATCCGGCACTGGAACCGGCACCTGCGCACCGAGCGGGACCCGGAGGCGCGCGCCCGGATGGTCCGCTCCCGGGCGATCAACGCGTTCGGCATGGCGATGACCGGCGTGGTGCTCGTCATCGTGCTGATCACCAAGTTCCTGCTGGGCGCCTGGATCGCGATCGCCGCCATGGCGGTGATCTACCTGCTCATGCTGGCCATCCGCCGGCACTACGACCGGATCGCCGCCGAGCTGGAGCCGACCGAGCAGCGGGCCGTGCTGCCCGCCCGCAACCACGCCATCGTGCTGGTCAGCAAGCTGCACCAGCCCACCCTCCGGGCCATCGCCTACGCCCGGGCGACCCGGCCGGACACGCTCACCGCCGTCACGGTCAACGTCGACGACAAGGACACCCGGGACCTCCAGGCCGACTGGGAGCGCCGGGAGCTGCCGGTGCCGCTGACCGTGATCGACTCGCCGTACCGGGAGATCACCCGGCCGATCCTCAACTTCGTGGCGTCGACCCGCCGGGAGTCGCCCCGCGACGTGGTCACGGTCTTCATCCCCGAGTACGTCGTGGGCCGCTGGTGGGAGAACCTGCTGCACAACCAGAGCGCCCTGCGGCTCAAGGGGCGGCTGCTGTTCGAGCCGGGCGTGATGGTCACCAGCGTGCCCTGGCAGCTCGCCTCGACCGCCAGCAAGAACCTGGACCGGCTGGACGCCACGCTCACCCGCGGCCCGGCGCGCGGCCCCCGGGTGGCGCCGCGCAGCACCCTGCCGCCCACCGTCCCGCCGGTGGTCTCCGCGCCGCCCGGCGAGAGCGGCGCGGGGGAGCGCGCGTGACCGGCTCCGCCCGCACCGGGCTGGAGGAGGCGCAGCGCGTCGAGCTGACCGTGGACGCGGTCGCCCCGGGCGGGCACTGCGTGGCCCGGGTCGACGGCCAGGTGGTCTTCGTCCGGCACGCGCTGCCCGGCGAGCGGGTGGTGGCCGAGGTGACCGAGCTGCACCGGGGCTTCGCCCGCGCCGACGCCGTGGAGATCCTCACCGCGTCGGCGGACCGGGTCGAGCCGCCCTGCCCGTACGCGAAGCCGGGCCGGTGCGGCGGCTGCGACCTCCAGCACGTCACCCCGGCCGCCCAGCTCGACTGGAAGGCCGCCGTGGTGCGCGAGCAGCTCACCCGGCTGGGCGGGCTCACCGACGACCAGATCGACGCGCTCGGCGTCCGGGTCGAGCCGCTGCCCGGCGGGCCGCTGGGCTGGCGCTCCCGGGTCCGCTACGCGGTCGACGCCGCCGGCCGGGCCGGCCTGCTCAAGCACCGCTCGCACGAGGTCGTGCCGATCGACCGCTGCCTCATCGCCCACCCGGCCATCCAGGACCTGCCGGTGCTCACCCCCAGCGGGGCCCGCTGGCCCGAGGCGGACGCCGTCGAGACGGTCGCCTCCACCGGCGGCGACGTCAGCGTGGTCGCCTTCGCCGAGGGCGCGCCCACCCCGGTGAGCGGCCCGGCCGAGGTCCGCGAGGTGGCCGCCGGCCGCGACTGGACGCTGCCCGCGTCCGGCTTCTGGCAGGTGCACCCGGCCGCCGCGGACACCCTGGTCGGGGCGGTCCTCGACCTGCTCGACCCGCGGCCCGGCGAGACCGCGTGGGACCTCTACGGCGGCGCCGGCCTGTTCGCCGCGGCCCTGGCCGGCCGGGTCGGCGACGCCCGGGTCACGCTCGTCGAGTCGAGCCAGGACGGGGTGGACGCGGCCCGGGCCAACCTGGCCGACCTGCCCCGGGTCGAGGTGGTCGCCGCCCGGGTGGAGACCGCGCTGGCCCGCCGCCGGGTCACCGGCCCCGTCGACGTGGTGGTGCTCGACCCGCCGCGCTCCGGCGCGGGCGCCCCGGTGGTGCGGGACATCGTCGCCGCCGGTCCGCGCGCGGTCGCGTACGTGGCCTGCGACCCGGCCGCCTTCGCCCGGGACGTGCGCACCTTCACGGGGGCCGGCTGGCGGCTCGCCGCGCTGCGCGGCTTCGACCTGTTCCCGATGACCCAGCACGTCGAGCTGGTCGGGCTGTTCCTGCCCACTGCGAGGTGACTAGCCTGGCCCGATGAAGATCGTCGGGCTGATGTCGGGCACCTCGTACGACGGGGTGGACGTGGTGGCTGCCGAGTTCACCCGGGACGGGGAGACGCTGCGGCTGCGGCCGCTCGGGCACCGCAGCCTCGACTACCCCGACGACCTGCGGGCCGAGATCGGCGCGCTGCTGCCCCCGGCGGCCACCACCATCGAGGCGGTCTGCCGGCTGGACAACCGCCTCGGGGAGGTCTTCGCCGAGGCGGCGGCGGCCGGCGTCGAGCTGGCCGGTGGGGCGGCCGATGCCGTGGTCTCGCCCGGGCAGACGGTCTTCCACTGGGTCGAGGCGGGCCGGGTGCAGGGCACCCTCCAGCTCGGCGCGCCGGCGCGGGTGGCCGCCCGGGTGGGCGTACCCGTGTTGCACGACCTTCGGTCGGCGGACGTGGCGGCCGGCGGCCAGGGCGCGCCGCTGGTCCCGGCCTTCGACGCGCTGCTGCTCGACGCGGCCGCCGGGCCGCGGGCGGCGCTCAACCTCGGCGGCATCGCGAACCTCACCGTGGTCGCGCCCGGGGCGCCGGTCCTCGGGTACGACGTGGGCCCCGCCAACGCCCTCCTGGACGCGGCGGCCCGGCGCTTCCTGGACCGCCCGTGCGACCTGGACGGGGCACGGGCGGCGGCCGGCCGGGTGCATTCGCGGCTGCTGGGGTTGCTGCTCGACGAGCCGTACTATGCCGCGGCGGCCCCGAAGTCGACCGGCAAGGAGCTGTTCCACGCCGGCTACCTGGACGCGAAACTGGCCGCCCTGGGGGAGCCGGTGGGCGCCGACGACGTGCTCGCCACGCTGACCGTGCTGACCGCCGCCACCGTGGCCGCCGAGTGCGCCCGACACGGGGTGACCGAGGTCATCGCGGCCGGTGGGGGAGTGCGCAATCCCACACTGATGTTCCGGCTGGTCGAACTCGCCGAGGGGCGCTGGCGGCTGCGGACCACCGACGAGCTGGGGGTGCCGGCCCAGGCCAAGGAGGCGTACGCGTTCGCCCTGCTGGGGTGGCTCTCCTGGCACGGGCTGCCCGGGGCCGTCCCCTCGGTCACCGGGGCGTCCCGGGCCGCCGTGCTCGGCTCCTGGACCCCCTCCGGCCCCTCCTTCGCCGCGACCCCGGCGGAACCGCCCCGACGGCTGGTCGTCGTCCCCTGATCGGGGCCCTGACCTGGGAAGATCCACGGCCGCGCTGCGGGGTGTCGGGTGGCCGATAGACTCTTCGGTCATGAGTGTTGAAGAGGGCACGGCCAACCACGGTCGGCTGCTGGGCACCGTCCGCGGGCCGCAGGACGTGAAGCGGATGACGGCCGAGCAACTGGACATCCTCGCCGCCGAGATCCGGGACTTCCTGATCGCCAAGGTCTCCCGCACCGGCGGGCACGTCGGCCCCAACCTGGGCGTGGTCGAGCTGACCCTGGCCATGCACCGGGTCTTCGACTCGCCGCGCGACCGGCTCCTGTTCGACACCGGCCACCAGGCCTACGTACACAAGATCGTCACCGGCCGGCAGGAGGGCTTCGACAAGCTCCGCCAGCGCGGTGGCCTCTCCGGCTACCCCAGCCAGGCGGAGAGCGAGCACGACCTCATCGAGAACTCGCACGCCTCCACGGCCCTCTCCTACGCCGACGGCCTCGCCAAGGCGTACGCGCTGCGCGGCGAGAAGCGCAGCGTCGTCGCCGTGGTCGGCGACGGCGCCCTGACCGGCGGCATGTGCTGGGAGGCGCTGAACAACATCGCCACCGCCGGCAACCCGCTCGTGATCGTGGTCAACGACAACGGCCGGTCCTACTCGCCGACCATCGGCGGCCTCGCCGACCACCTGTCGTCGCTGCGGCTCAACCCGAGCTACGAGAAGGTGCTCGACACCGTCAAGGACGCCCTCGGCTCGACCCCGCTGGTCGGCCGGCCCATGTACGAGGTGCTGCACGCCGTCAAGAAGGGCATCAAGGACGCGGTCGCCCCGCAGGCCATGTTCGAGGACCTGGGCATCAAGTACGTCGGCCCGGTCGACGGCCACGACGTCCCCGCGATCGAGTCGGCGCTGCGCGCCGCCAAGAACTTCGGCGGCCCGGTGATAGTCCACGCGGTCACCCGCAAGGGCTACGGCTACCGCGCCGCCGAGGAGGACGAGGCGGACCGCCTGCACGGCCCGGGCGGCGCGTTCGACATCGAGACCGGCAAGCTGCTCGCCGCGCCGTCGGTGAAGTGGACCCACGTCTTCGCCGACGAGCTGGTCAGCATCGCCGACGAGCGCCCCGACGTGGTCGGCATCACCGCCGCCATGGCCGAGCCCACCGGCATCGCCACCCTGGCCCGCAAGTACCCCAACCGGGTCTACGACGTGGGCATCGCCGAGCAGCACGCCGCCACCTCGGCGGCGGGCCTCGCCATGGGGGGCCTGCACCCGGTCGTGGCCGTCTACGCCACCTTCCTCAACCGTGCCTTCGACCAGGTCCTGCTCGACGTGGCCATGCACAAGCTGCCGGTCACCTTCGTGCTCGACCGGGCCGGCATCACCGGCCCCGACGGGCCCAGCCACTACGGCATCTGGGACATGTCGGTGTTCGGCACGGTGCCCGGCCTGCGGATCGCCGCGCCGCGCGACTCGGCCACCCTCCGGGAGGAACTGCGCGAGGCGATCGCCGTCGACGACGGCCCGACCATCCTGCGCTTCCCGACCGGCACCGTGGCCGCCGACCTGCCGGCCGTGCGCCGGGTCGGCCCGGTCGACGTACTGGCCGAGTCGGCGCGTACCGACGTGCTGCTCGTCGCGGTCGGCTCCTTCGCCGGCCTCGGCATGGAGGTCGCCACCCGGGTCGCCGAACAGGGCTACGGGGTGACCGTGGTCGACCCGCGGTGGGTCCGGCCGGTGCCGGCCGAGCTCGTCGAGCTGGCGGCTGGACACCGGCTCGTCGTCACCGTCGAGGACGGGGTCCGGGTGGGTGGCGTGGGGTCTGCCCTCGCTCAGGCCATGCGGGACGCGGACGTTCGGGTGCCCGTCAAGGACCTGGGGGTGCCGGCAGACTGGCACCCGCACGGGACTCGGGCGCAGATCCTCGCGGATCTCGGGCTGACGGCGCAGGACGTGGCGCGGGACGTCACCGGGTGGATCTCTGGGCTGGACGCGCAGTCGGTTGACCCGGCCGCCGACGAGGCCACCGCGAAGAACTGATCTCAACTACGCCGATCGGGCGGTCCTGCCTTGCGCGGGGCCGCCCGTTCGACGTCTGCTGCATTACCTATCGTGGATCATCAGGTGACACGGCCCGCCGATGAAGGGGAGGCATTGTGCTTGAGCTGAGGACGGCGTGGTGAGGAACCTGGAGGACGTGGACCATGCACACCGGCTTCTCCTCGGTGCTGTGCTGCCGTTGCTGCTGCCTCCTCTAGGTTCCGCCGCTGTTCCCCGACCCCGGCTCAGAGGAGTCGTCCGAGTTGACGAGAAACGATCGCGAGTCGTTCTCACCGACGACTCGGCGATGGCGTCCGGTGTGGCTTTCGAGGTGTCGCACGAGGCCCTGCACCCCGACGCCGGAAGTTCTTTCGAGGTCGACCAGGTTCTCGCCCATCTGCGATCTATTTCCATCGAGGACATCGACCGGCTGAAGCGAGACGAGGCCCTACCGCGGGACGTGCACGGCAACCGAGTGGTTACGCTTGCGGGCGAAGGACTCGCCGCCCCCGCGAGCCGAATCTCATCCGAGCAGGAGCTGTTGACGGTTTTCCAGCTCATGCAGCGCGGCCCGATCCTCCCCTCGGTCAAAGACGTCTTCTGGTTCACCGGTTTCATGCTCCGAGCCGATGAAAGCTGTCGAATCTACGTCAGCCTGGCCGACAACGGCACCTCGTACGGACTCGACGTTCCACTGCAGCGCGCTGGTGGCCGTTCCATCGCAGGAATGGCCGCGAGCTTCGAGCTTGAGCTGACGATGAAGCTGGGTAACGACGGCGAGCTGTATGAGCCCATCACCGACCGCGACGACGAGTACTGCGCAGTCGCCTACGACCTCGAAAGCTGGCTGAATCCGCCGGAGAGCTGAACAACGTACCAAGATCTCCAGGGGTGGCGAACGGAAGCCGCCACCCACGGGCGAACCCCACCACCGCAACCACCGGCGGATTCAGCGGCCGCCCACGGACCGGTACCAGGTCTTCTCGGTCCCCGCCAGGCTGAACGTCTGCTTCCGGTCCGGCTGCGCCACGACCACGAGTCCAGGCCGGTCCACAAGACGAGTAGTCCCCGGGGGCGCGGCGAACGACGCATCCCGCCCTCGCCAACTCAGCACCGCAAGCGGCTGTCCCGGCACCGGCAGGTAGTACGCCTGCAAGGTCGTGGACCGGTCGGCGGGAGAGGCAACCGGAGCGCCGCCACCCGCAGGCCGGTAGACCACCGCGGTCATCGTCCCGGTAGCGCTCTCCCAGGTCAGCTGCTCCAGCTCACCCGGCTCCCCGCCAGCAAGCGAAATCGACCCCAGCGACCGCACCGCGATCTTCGCCATCGGCCACGACTCCGGCACCGACAGGGGCGCATGCCGGTCCCCGATGCGCCGCGGCACGCTCCCGAACGGTCCCCGCTCCCCGGCCAGCACGCAGGTGTCCAGCCCGGTCAGCGCCCGCTTCCCCGACCCCGTCTCGTCCCGCACGAGCGGATAGCGGGGCGCGGCGGTCGCCGTACCCAGGTCGAGGACGCGGTCCGCGGCCCGGCCGCGCGGCAGCGAGCGGGTGGGCCGCAGCGTCGCGGTCACCGCCACGGCCTGGCAGGCCGGCACGGCGACCGGCTCGGTGATGCCGTCGACCGCGGGGAGCGCCTTGCCGTCGGGGCCGAGCAGCCGTTCCACCCGGGCGGAGGTGAGGTAGCGACGGCCGGTCCAGGTCTGGACCGGCAGCACGTCGGAGTAGATCAGGTAGCCGGGGTCGGTGTACTCGGTGGCGTGCGACACCTGCCAGCGATCCCCGGCGCGGTGAAGTTGTAGCAGCCAGGACGCGCCCTCACCGGGCACGTCGGCGGCGACCAGAGCCAGCGGACTTCCGCCCACCTCACCGGAGTAGAGGATGCCGGAGGAGGGCAGATGCGCCCGGTCGTCGTCCGGCGAGCGCCAGTCCCGGACGGCCCGGCTGATCTCGCCGGTGGCGGCGGCGTCGCGGGTCAGGCTGCCCCGCGCCGGCCAGACCTTCAGGGTGCCGTCCAGGCTGTCGTAGCCGACGGGCAGCGCCGCCGGCTGCCGCCCGGCGACGGGGCCGCAGCCGGTCAGCAGCAGGGCCAGCAGCGCGGTGGCCGTCGTGCCGCGTCGACGGACTGAAACCACCCTGTACGCCCCCTGAATCCCGTCTTCACCGGTCGTGTCCGGAAGCACACATGGTACGAGATGTCCGGCCGGCCGGCCGCGCCCACCTCGACCCGGCCGGGCACCGGCCAGAAAGGACGATGAGCGGCGATTCGGCCGCCGATGACCTGCTCCGGTAGACTCCGCCGACTGTGACGCCTGCCGAGCCCCGTGGTGACTCGACGCCGGACGCCGACGCCCCGGGCGGACCGCTCTCCGTCATGGTGGACGAGCCCCCGGTCACCGCGGGCGACCCGGAGCCGGCCGCGCCGGTCGCGCGGCGGCGGTGGCGGTGGACGCCGCGCCGGCAGGACCTGGCGGTGTACGGGGTCTTCCTGCTCGCCGCGCTCTGGGTGACCAGCGGGATCTGGGCCGATCCGGCCGGCCGGGTGGCGGCGCTCTACAGCAGCGATCCGGCGCAGGTGCAGTTCTTCCTGGCCCACTCGGTGCGGGTGGTGCTGCACGGCGAGTACCCGTTCTACACCGACCAGTTCAACTATCCGGATGGCGTGAACCTGATGGCGAACACCGCCATCCTGGCCCTCGGCATCCCCATGGTGCCGGTGACCCTCCTGTTCGGACCGGCGGTCTCCTTCGTCACCCTGGTGACGCTGGGCCTCGCCGGGACGGCCGCCGCCTGGTACCGGGTGCTCTCCCGGCACCTGGTCCGCCACCGCCTTGCTGCTGCGGTGGGCGCCTGGTTCTGCGGGTTCTCGCCGGCGATGCTGTCGCACGCCAACTGGCATCCGAACATCATCAGCCAGTTCCTGCTGCCGTTCATCGTGTGGCGGGTGCTGGTGCTGACCCGCTCGACCCGGCCGGTCCGCGACGGCGTGCTGCTCGCCCTGCTGGTCACCGCGCAGGCGTTCGTCAATGAGGAGATCCTGCTCTTCACGGCGCTGGCCTGCGGGGCGTTCCTGTTCGCCGTGGTGGTGCAGCAGCGGGAGCGGTGGGCCGCCGCGTGGCGGCCGCTGGGCGTCGGGCTGGGCGTCTGCGCGGTGCTCGCCGGGGCGCTGCTGGCGTACCCGCTGTGGGTGCAGTTCGCGGGGCCCATGGCGTACCACGGGCTCAGCGACACGGTCCGCGACTACGGCAACGACATCGCCGCGTTCTTCACCCCGGGCTCGACCACGCTGGGCGGCAACGAGCGGGCCAACGTCAACCTGGCCCCGAACTACTCGGAGGAGAACGCCTTCTTCGGCTGGAGCCTGTCGCTGCTGGCCGTCGGCATCGTGGTCTGGCTGCGCCGGGAGGTGGTGGTCCGGGCGCTCGGGGCGACCGGGCTGTTCTTCGCCGTGCTCTCCCTCGGCGAGCGGATCTCCTGGTGGGACCGGGACCTGACCACCGGCCCGTGGGAGCTGCTGGTGAGGCTGCCGCTGCTGGACGCCGTGGTGCCGACCCGGTTCGGCCTCATCACCACCGTGGTCATCGGGGTGCTGCTGGCCCTGGCCGTCGAGCGGGCGGCGGCGCTGCGGGTCGTGGAGCGGCGCACCGTGCGTACCCTGACCGCCGCCGGCCTGGTGTTCGCGCTGCTGCCCATCGCGCCCATGCCGTTGCGGGTCACCACCCGCCCGGCCGTGCCGAAGTTCATCACGGCCGACCGGTGGCGGCAGTACGTCGGGCCGGACCAGACGCTGGTGTCCGTGCCGGTGCCGGCCATGGGCAACACCGACCCGATGCGCTGGGCGGCCAGCACCGACCTGGCCTTCAAGATCCCCGGGGGCTACTTCCTGGCCCCGCGCAACGGCGTCACCGGCGACCCGGGCCGCTTCGGTGGCCGGCCCAGCGGCATCGGCGAGCTGCTCGCCGAGGTCGAGGCCACCGGGCGTACGCCGAAGCTCGACGACCGGCAGCGCCGGCGCTTCCTCGACGAGTTGCGGCACTGGCGGGCCGCGATCGTGGTGTTGCCGCTGAACGAGCAGAACGCCGAGCCGCTGCGCCGCACCGTGGAGCAGCTGGTCGGGCCCGCCCGGCAGGAGCTGGACGTGTGGTTGTGGGACGTCCGGACACTGACCAGCCCGTCCGCCTGACCGGCCCGGACCGCCCCGCGCCCGCGCCCCGGCGCCGGTGGTGGCCGCGCCCGGTCGACGCGCTCGTGGCCGCCGGCTACCTGGGCCTGGCCGTGCTGCTCACCGCCGGCCAGTGGGGCCGGCCGGACCGGCTGTTCCACCAGGCCGGCGACCAGATGCTCTTCGAGTGGATGCTGGCCCGGGCCGCCCGGGCGGTGACCGGCGGGGAGAACCCGCTGCACAGCACGGCCCTGAACGTGCCGGACGGGGTCAACCTCATGGCCAACACGTCGGTGCTCGGGCTGGGCGTGCCGCTCACCCCGGTCACCGCGCTGTTCGGCTCCCAGGTGGCGTTCCTCGTGGCGGTGGTGCTCTGCCTCGCCGGCACGGCCACCGCCTGGTACGCGCTGCTCGCCCGCCGGCTGGTCCGGTACCGGGCCGCCGCGGCGGTGGGCGGGCTGTTCTGCGGCTTCGCCCCGGGCCTGGTGTCGCAGGCCGGGGCGCACCTGCACATGGCCGCCCAGTTCCTGGTCCCGGTGATCCTCGGGCTGGTGTTCCGCCCCGCCGCCGACCGGGTCCGCCGGGACGGGGTGCTGCTCGGGCTGGCCGTCGCGTACCAGGTCTTCCTCGGCGAGGAGGTGCTGGTCTTCCTGGCCCTCGCGGCCGGGGTGTTCGCCGGGGCGTACGCCCTCGCGGACCGGGGCGCCGCACGCCGGCTGGCGCCCGTGGTGGCGCGTCGACTCGGGATCGGGGCGCTGGTCGCCGGGGTGCTGCTGGCGTACCCGCTCTGGGTCCAGTTCCACGGCCCCGGCCACTACCGCGGGATGCCGTTCTACGCCCGGGGCTACCGGCTGGACCTGGCCTCCTACGCCACCGCCGCCCGGCAGACCGTCGCCGGGGACGCCCACCACGCCGGGCTGCTCTCCCCGAACGCCACCGAGGAGAACTCGTTCTTCGGCCCGTTCCTGCCGCTGCTGGCCGTGCTGATCGTGGTCCGGCTGTGGCGGCGGCCCATCGTCCGGGCCCTCGCCGCCTGCGGGCTGCTGTTCGCGCTGCTGTCGCTGGGCACCACGATCGTCGTGAACCGGCACGACACCGGGGTGCCCGGGCCGTACCGGCTGCTCGCCGGGGTGCCGCTGCTCGACCTCGTGGTGCCGGCCCGGTTCGCGCTGGTCTGCGTGCCGGTGCTCGGGGTGCTGCTGGCCCTCGCCCTCGACCGGGTCCGGCGCCGCGCGGCCCGGACCTGGGCGCCCTGGGCGGGCGCCGTCGCCGCCGCGCTGCTGCCGCTCACCCCGACCCCGATCCGCACCGTGCCGGCCATGCCGGTGCCGGCGTTCGTGGCCGACGGCGGCTGGCGGGCGTACGTGCCGCCGGGGCGGACGCTCGTGCCGGTGCCGCCGGTCACCGGGTCCGGCGTCAGCCCGGCCAGCTTCTGGTCGGCGCGCAGCGGGCTGGCCTTCGACGCGCCGGGCGGCTACTTCATCGGCCCCCGCTCGGCCGCCGACCCGGCCGCGCACTGGGGGGCGCCGGACCTGCCCACGTCACTGCTGCTGCGCCGGGCCGCCGAGACCGGTCAGGTGCCGCCGATCGGCGACGCGGAACGCCGCCAGGCCGTCGCCGACCTGCGGCACTGGCGGGCGGCGCTGCTGGTGCAGGCCGACTCGACACCGGGCGACCCGGTCCGCGCCACGGTGGACGCGCTGGTCGGCCCCGGCCGCGACGTCCCCGGCGGGCACCTCTGGGACGTCCGCCCCCTCGTCGGCTGACCCGGCCCTCCTGCTGCGTCGGCGGTAGGGCTGGCGGGGCTTGGTCGTCGCGCTGACCAACGGCCTTCGTGGTGACGACCGGCTGCCGGCGTCGGTTGCCCTTCCGCGGCAGGCCGGCCGTCACGGTCGCTCGCGGGCGGTCGGGGCGGTCGGGGTCATCGTGGTCCGCAGGACGCTGGGAACTTGATGTCGTGGGCGATTCACGCCTGGTGCCTCACCCGACTGGGTGTGTCGAGTCGTCGCGCACTGCTCTGCCGTCCGATGGGCCCGGCGGTGAGTCGTCTGCGACATCAAGTTCGTAGGCAGCGCGACGTTATCTCCGACCCCCCGCGGCGGGCCGCCGCCCCGATCGCCCGCGGACCCAACGGAGGACGCCCGGCCGGGTCAGACGCGGTCGCGGACGTCCCAGAGCCAGACGTCGTCGACGCGCCGCGGCTCGCCGAGCAACTGGGTCATCAGCTCCCGGAGGACCGCCTCGCGGGGGTTCGCGCCGAGCACCACCACCGACGCCTTCCAGAAGCGCAGGTCGTCGAGGGCCTGGCGGCGGTTCTCGTCGGTGAGCGGCGGGACCTTGTTCGCGTCCATGGTGGAGTAGATCAGGCTGCTGGTCGGCCGGTTCGGCGCGCCGAAGACCCCCTCGCCCACCTCGTTCGGCCCGATGAAGTAGCCGCCCGGGATCGGGAACTCCTGCCGGGTCAGCGCGCTCCAGCGCAGCGTGGGCAGGCCGTGCACGTTGCTCGGGATCGGCACCGGCACCAGGGTCCGGCCGTCCGGCACGTACGGCCGCCAGCCGCCAGCCGCGATGAAGTGCGGCGGCGGGTCGATCTGCTGCGCCGGCAGCGGGCGGGGGAACAGCGGGAGCAGGGCGGCCACGACGGCGGCGTATCCGACGGGGCGCAGCCAGCGCCGGCGTGACCCGGTGGGGGCCGACCCGGTGCGCTGGGCGGGCACCGGCGGGCGGCCGCGCCCCGACAGGGCGTCCCAGGCCAGCGCGAGCAGCACGCCGACCGCGGCGGCCACCACCAGGCTCAGCCGGGTCGGCATCATCATCTCCACCAGCGGCAGGTCGTCCGGCACGTACGCCCAGGGGCCGTCGACGCCGGTCTCCACCCCGTCGAACCGCACCTTCGGGCCGATCGCGGCGACCGAGAAGACCACCACGAGCACGGCCACGATCCGGGCCGGCAGCGAGCGGCGTACCAGCAGCACCAGGGCGACCAGCGCGACCAGCACCAGCGGCCAGCCGAACCAGGTGTTCTGCTCGGTCAGCCCGATGGTCTTCTCCACCGCCTCGTCGCCGGCCACGGTGTCCCGGGCGAAGGTGACGAAGGCCATGAGGTCCTCGCCCCAGTTGTGGAAGACCCCGCCCTGCAGGCCCCGGTAGGACTGCGGCCCGTTGAACTGGAACCAGATCGGGTAGGCGGCCAGCAGCAGGGCCAACCCGCCGCCCACGCCGACGGCGGCGAGGAACGTGCCGGCCCGCTCGCGCGCCGCGCGCGGCCGCTGCACCGCCCACGCCACCACGACGACCAGGCAGGCCAGCGCCGTGAGCAGCAGCATCTCCTCGTTGATGAAGATCTGGTACGCCACCAGCAGGCCCAGCACGATGCCGTTGCGCCGCCACCGGCCCGGTTCGCCGAGCCGCAGCACCCGCGCCACGATCAGCGGGAGCAGGAAGTTGGAGACGAAGTTCGGCTGCCCGTTGGCGTGGTGCACGATGCCCGGCGCGAAGCCGAGGAACGCGCCACCCACGAAGGCCGCCCCGCGCGAGCGGACCAGGTGCCGGGACAGCACCCGGTAGGCGGTGGCGGCGGTCGCCGAGAGGGCCGCGCCGAGGTAGAGCGCGTACATCACCTGCGGGCCGAGCAGCATGGTGAGCGGCGCCAGCGGCAGGGTGACCCCGAGCAGCGAGGTGTTCGCCATCATGTTCACCCCGTCCGGCGCGTTCTGCCGGGCGGTGAACAGGGGGTTCTCCAGGTGACGCACCGAGTACGCGCCGTGCGCGAAGAGCCACTCGAACCAGCTGTGGTCGGTCGGCAGGTGCGAGGAGACGCGGTGTTGCACGTCGCCCCAATAGTTGAGGCAGACGAGAACGCCGAGCACCACATAGGCTCCGATGGCCAGCACGTCGGCCCGGGCCGGCCGGCGTCGGGGCCGGCGCGGCGGGTCCGCCACGACGGGCTCGGCCTCGACGGGCGAGGAAGTCAGCGAGGGGTCCACCACCGGCACGGCCACGACGCGCCATCGTACAGGCGGCACGTCTCGTGCCGGTTTCGGCGCAGACCGCCGGGGCGCGGCGTGGGGAGGGGGTGGTCGTGACCGTCATCGATCTGGGTGAGCTGCGCGACGAGGCCCCGCCGGACCCGCCGCGGCGTCGTCCGCGGGCCGCCGGCCGTCCGTTCCGGAGCGTCGTGGTGCTGCTGGTGGCGTTGGTCACGCTCGCCGCCGGGGCGCCGCCGGCACGGCCCGCCGGGCGCACCCTGGCCGGCAGCCCCGGGGCCGTCGCGTTCGTCTCCGGCGACCGGGTGTACGTGGTCGAGCCGGCCGACCCGCAGGGCGGTGTGAACCGCCAGCTCGTCGCGTACCGGGCCGGCTCCGGTCCACCCCGGACACTGTGGCGGACCCCGCTGCCGGGGGCGGGCGCGGCCACCGCGGTGTGGGAGCAGGGCGGCAGCGTCCTGCTCGTCGGGCGGACCGACAGCGACTCCGTGTACGAGACGGTCGGCCTCGACGCCCGCACCGGCCGAATGAACTGGGTCCAGCCCGGGGTGGGCTTCCCGGCCGGCGAGGCCCTGCTCATGCAGGTGCCCGAGGTGACGGCCCGGCAGCCGATCCGCCGGGTGGCGGTGAGCGACGGCCGGACCCTCTGGTCGGCGCCCGGCACGCCGGACGACGTCGAACTCAGCTTCGGCCCGTCCGGCGTGGACCGGCTGGTCTATCTGCCGGCCGCCGGTGAGACCGCCGTCTACGACGCGGTCAGCGGCGCCCGGCTGGTCGCCCGCGACCTGCGCCCCGGCGACCTGCCCACCCGGGAGCGCACCCTGCTCGCCGCCGGGATGCTGCTGGTGATCGGGGACGCCGGAGACACCGTGACCGCCTACGACCTGGACACCCTTCAGCGGCGGTGGACGGCCTCGCTCCCGCTGGTCGGCTACGCGGAGCGGTGCGGCAGCCTGCTCTGCGCGAGCAAACAGACCGGCGGGATGTGGGCGCTCGACCCGGCCACCGGCGCGGTGCGGTGGACCGACGACCGGTGGGCGGGGACGTTGGCGGTCGCCGGGGGCCGGCTCCTGGTGGCGGGGGCGCCCAGGGGCACCGGAACCGCCCTGGCCGTGGTCGAGGAGGCCACCGGCTGGCTGGTGGCCGACCTCGGCGTCTGGGAGATGGTGCAGCAGGACGAGTTCGACGGCCGGCTGTTCGGCGTCCGGCGGATCCGGAACAGCCGCCAGCTCCTCGTCGAGCTGGACCCCGCCGCTGGCCGCCCCGAGGTGCGCGAGGTGCTGGTCGGCGCCGTCGGCGACTGCCGGATGGGCGCGAAGCTGGTCGTCTGCCGGCACACCAACGGCGGGTTCGGGCTGTGGCGGCTGCCGTGAGTCCGGTCATCGAGCTGGGGGAGATGCGGCACGACGAGGGCGCCGACGGCCCGGCTCCCGCGCCGGTCCGGCCACCGGGCCGGGTGGCCCGGGTGGTGGCGGCCGGGTGCCTCGCGCTGCTGACCCTGGCCGGCGCGGCCCCGCCGGCCCGGCAGCCGGCGGGAGTCCGGGTGCCCGCCCCGCAGGGTGCCGCCTTCCTGATCGTGGGGACCCGGCTCGTGGTGGCCGACGGGCCGGGCCTGGTCGGCCGGGGCGGCCGCGTGGTGACCGGGCACCGGCTGCCCGGCGGGGAGCCGCTGTGGCGGTTCACCCTCCCGGCCGGCGACCACGTGCTCCACGTGAGCGCCCTGGCCGGTGGGCTGCTGGTGACGAGCAGCCCGGCCGGCGCCGGCGACACCGTCTCGACCCTGCTCGACCCGGACACCGGCGCGGTGCGCTGGCGGCAGTCGGGCTACCCGGTGTCGACCGGGTCCGGCGGGGTGCTGTTCGAGACGCCGCGCGCCGTCGGCACCGGCACCGTGCTGGCCGCCGACCCGGTCTCGGGCGCGGTGCGCTGGTCGCTGCCGCTGCCCGCGAACGGGGTGGCGTACCGGACGGGGGAGCGGGGGGTCACCCAGATCGTGCTGATCACCGCCGACGGCCGGGTGGCGGTGCACGACGCGGAGTCCGGCGCACTGGTGCACGCCGGCCGGGTGCCGCCCGCCGTTGACGGGGTGTCCTACCGGTTCGCCCAGGTCGTGGGCGAGCTGCTGCTGGTCGACGGCGCGCCGGACACCGTCACGGCGTACGGTCTGGACCGGCTGGACCGGCGCTGGACCGTGCCGGTGGAGTCGCGGGCGGGCACCTGGTTCGTCGAGTGCGCCGGCATGGTCTGCATCCGCGACCAGACCGGCGGGGTACGCGCCCTCGACCCGGCCACCGGCGACCCGACCTGGGTGGACGACCGCTGGGTCGGCATGGCGCCCGTCGGCGGCCGGCTGCTGGGCGCCGAGCCCGGCGTCGGGCTGGAACTGGAGCTGTCGGTGCTCGACCCGGCGACCGGCCGGGCCCTCGCCCGGCTGGGCCGCTGGCGGACCACGGGGTTCGAGGGCAACCCGAACGGCCTGCTCGGCCTGCGCCGCCTGCCCGGCGACCGGACGCTGGTCGGCGCGCTGGACGTGGCGGCCGGGGAGGCCCGGATCCGGGCCGTGCTGCCCGGCTCGTGGGACGACTGCGCCGACTCGGGCACCGCGCTGGTCTGCCTGCGCCCGTCCGGCGGGCTGATGATCTGGCCGGTGGGCCCCTGACCTACCCGGTGGCCCGCGGCGGAGTCACCAGTTGGGCTGCGCGGGCGCCGGGGGCAGCGGCACCGACTCCGGCCGCACCACGTAGACGACCCCGCCGCTGCCGCCCTGCCAGGCCGCCTCGAACGCCGCCCGGGGCACGGTCCGGCGGACCCCGTCGTCGTCCGGGGCGTACGGGTCGTTGAGCACCGGATCGCCGTCGGCCGTGAACCCGACCAGCACGATGAGGTGCCCGCGGGTGTCGTAGTCCAGCCCGGGCACCTGTCCCCGGCTGAAGGCCGCCGAGACGATCAGCGGGATGCCGGCGGCCACGAACCGCTCCGCCTCGGCCAGCGAACGCAGCCGGGTGACGAAGGCGTCCACCCCGTGCAGCCCCGCGTACGCGGTGTTGAACGCCCAGTTCCCGGCCCCCGCGTACGCGTGGTCGTAGCAGTGCCGGGCGGCGTGCACCACCACGGGCCGGGGACCGGGCGGGGCGACCCAGGCGTACCGGTCCGGGGTGGGGCCGGCGCCCCAGAAGTCGAGCACCATCGAGACGCAGGTGGGGCTGCACCAGGAGTCACCGCCGCCGCCCCAGCGGGTCTCCCCGCCGGCGTGCAGCCGCTGCGCGTAGCGGGGCACGTCCAGCACCCGGCCCCGCGCGTCACCGGTCGCCCCGGAACGCGGGGCCGGCGGGGTCGCCGGACCGCCGGTCGCGCCCGTCCGGGTGGCCGGCGTGCCGGGGGTGTGGCCGGCCGAGGCGACCACCCCGAGCGTGCGCAGCACCGGGCCGGTCGGGGCGTCGGGGCGGCGCAGCAGGGTGACCCGGACCTGCCAGCCGGTGACCGTCGCGCCGGTCACGAGCAGCGTGTCGGCCGCGACCCGGGCGGCTCCGTCCGCCTGACCGGGCACCGAGGAGCGGTGGATCGTGGTGTCGTCGGCGGCCCACCGGCCCAGCTCGTACCAGCCGGTGGTGGCGGCGTCCCCGGACCAGCCGCGCAGCTCCACCCGCAGCCAGCAGCCGGGTGGGGCGTCGGCGGTCCACGAGGGGACCAGTTCGGCGGCGGCGAAGCCGACCGGCACGACGGGGGAGGTCCAGGTCGCCGCGTCGTACCCGGACGTGTCGCCGGAGTGCGGGTCGGTGTGCTCCACCCGGTCGGCCGGCGCCGCCAGCACCAGCCCGTCCGGGCCGGCGGCCACCCCGTCGGCGCTGCCCAGGTGCAGGTCCGCCGGGAAGCGGAAGCGGTGGTAGGTGACGTCCCGGCCGGGGTCGACAGCGGTCATGCGGGCTCCCGTCGGCTCGGACCCGGGCCGGTGGCCGGGCGGTTGTCGCTCACTGCCGGCGAGCATCGCGTACCCGAAGATTTTTTGCAACGACGGCGGGCGCGGGAGGCTTGGCGGGCCGCACTAGGTTGTGGGAGGTCACGAGGCGGGAGGCCGGGATGCGGGTACTGGTGGTCGAGGACGAGCGCAACCTCGCCGACGCGATCGCGCGCGGGCTGCGCAAGCGCGGGATGGCGGTCGACGTCGCCTACGACGGCGACGCCGGGCACCAGGCCGCCTTCGTCACCCGCTACGACGTGGTGATCCTGGACCGGGACCTGCCCGGCGTGCACGGCGACCGGATCTGCGCCGACCTGGTCGCCTCCGGGGCGCTCACCCGGGTGCTGATGCTGACGGCCAGCGGCACGGTCGCCGACCGGGTGGAGGGGTTGCAGCTCGGCGCCGACGACTACCTGCCCAAGCCGTTCGCCTTCGACGAGCTGGTCGCCCGGGTGCAGGCGCTGGGCCGGCGGGCCACGCCCGCCGCCCCGCCGGTGCTGGCGGTGGCCGACCTGGTGCTCGACCCGGCCCGCCGGGTGGTCAGCCGCCGCGGCGAGCCCGTCGACCTCACCAACAAGGAGTTCGGTGTGCTGGCCGAGCTGATCAAGGCGCGCGGCGCGGTGGTCTCCAGCGAGGAGCTGCTGGAGCGGGTCTGGGACGCCAACACCGACCCGTTCACCACCATCGTCCGGGTCACCGTGATGACGCTGCGCAAGAAGATCGGCGACCCGCCGCTCATCGAGACGGTGGTCGGCGCGGGCTACCGGATCGGCGAGGTTCCCGCATGAGCGGGCGTAGCCGGTTGCGGCCCACCCTGCGGCTGCGGCTCACCCTGCTCAACGGGGTGCTGCTCGTCGGGGCCGGAGCGGTCCTGGTGCTGCTGGCCTGGCTGCTGGTCCGGGACGCGCTGCGCCCCACCGACGAGCGGGAACTGCTGGTCAAGGGCCTCGTGGCGCTCGTGGCGATCAGCATGGTCGGGGTCGCCGGCGCGTACGCGGTGGCCGGCCGGGCGCTGCGCCCGCTGCACCAGGTCACCGCCACCGCCCGCCGGCTCGGCGAGACCACCCTGGACGAGCGGATCGGCTGGTCCGGCGCGAACGACGAGGTGGCCGAGCTGGCCGAGACCTTCGACGCCATGCTGGACCGGATCAGCGCCGCGTTCGAGGCGCAGAAGCGGTTCGTGGCCAACGCCTCGCACGAGCTGCGGACGCCGCTCGCGGTGATGCGCACCGAGATCGACGTGACGCTCAGCGACGACGAGGCGGACCTCGCCGAGTACCGCCGGATGGCCAGCGTGGTCCGGGAGGCCTCGGAGCGGGCCAACGGGCTGGTCGACGCGCTGCTGGTGCTGGCCCGCAGCGAGGCGCAGACGGGCGGCCGGCTGGCCCGCCGCACCGAGTTCGACCTGGCCGTGGGCACCGCCAACGCGCTCTCCGCGATGGCCCGCGAGGTCGAGCGGATCGGCCTCAAGGTGCACACCTCGCTGCGGCCCGCCCCGGTGGTCGGTGACCCGGGGCTGCTCGACCGGCTCGCCGGCAACCTGGTGGAGAACGCGGTCCGCTACAACCACCTGCACGGCCGGCTCTGGGTGCGGACCGGCGCCGACGGGCAGCGGTCCTGGCTGGTGGTCGGCAACACCGGCTTCGAGGTCGCCCCCGCTGACGTGCCGGGGTTGTTCGAGCCGTTCCGGCGCGGCGGGCAGGAACGCACCGGCGCCCGCGGCTCCGGCCTCGGACTGTCCATCGTGCGCGCGGTGTGCGACGCGCACGGCGGCACCGTGAAGGCGGTCGCCCAGCCGGGCGGCGGCCTGGAGGTGACCGTCACCCTGCCGTCGGCCGACGCCCCCACGGCCACCTGACGGCCCGATCGGCGTCCGCGCGGCCGCCCGACGGTACGCGCCGCGCCGCCGAACCACCATGGGCGGCCACCTGTTCGTGCGGCCGGCCCGGCTGTCCCGTCCACGCGCCCCGGGTGGTCGGGCGGGAGCGGCGCGGTGGTCGGGCAGAAAGCGTGGTCGGTGCTGGACGGCGCGTGACCGGTGGCCCAGGGTGAGTGCGGCGACACACCTGTCCGCACCATCCTCCGGAGCTGCCAGTGACAAACCCCTCGGCCCTCAAGCGCCGTGTCCTCGTGGCCCTCGCCACCGTCGCGCTCACCGCCGCCGGGCTGGCCCCGGCCGGTCCCGCCGGCGCCGCGCCCGACCACAGCACGCTGGTCAGAGCGACGCCCTCCACCGCCTCGCCGGACATCATGGACGGCACGGTCGACGCGATCCACGACGCCGGCACGAAGATCATCGTGGCCGGCTCGTTCACCCGGGTGCAGAACCGTGGGTCCGATGTCGACATCACCCGCAACTACCTGCTCGCCTTCGACAAGGCCACCGGCACGGTGGACACCGCCTTCGCGCCGACCGTCGACAACGAGGTGTACGCGGTGGTCGCCGGGCCCACCGCCGGGACGGTCTTCGTGGCCGGCAAGTTCAACACCGTGAACGGGGTCACCCGGCGCAAGGTGGCCCTGCTCAACGTCGCCACCGGCGCGGTGGTCACCAGCTTCGCCGGCCCGGCGTTCAACGGGCTGGTCAACGACCTCGCCCTGGTCGGCGGCCGGCTGCTGGTCGGCGGCATCTTCACCACGGCCGGCAACCCCAACCCGCGCGGCGGCCTCGCCTCGCTGAACGCGAGCACCGGGGCGGTGGACAACTACCTCACCACCGCGCTCACCGAGCACCACAACTACGACGGGGTCAGCGGCGCGAACGCCGGCGTCGGGGCCGGCAAGCTGGCCGTCTCCCCGGACGGCACGAAGCTCGTCGTGATCGGCAACTTCAAGAAGGCCGACGGGGTGCTGCACGACCAGATCGTCAAGCTGGACCTGGGCGCCACCGCCGCCACCGTGGCCGACTGGAACACCAACCGGTACACCCCGCGCTGCGCCTGGTGGGCGTTCGACTCGTACATGCGGGACATCGCCTTCGCCCCGGACGGCAGCTACTTCGTGGTGGTGACCACCGGCGCGCCGAACGGCGGCACGCTCTGCGACGCCGCCGCCCGCTGGGAGGCCGGCGCCACCGGGGCGGACCTCCAGCCGACCTGGGTCGACTACACCGGCGGCGACACCTACCTGTCCGTCGGCATCAGCGAGCAGGCGGTCTACGTGGGCGGCCACTTCCGCTGGCTGAACAACAGCTTCGGCGGCGACTCCGCCCAGGCCGGCGCGGTCGGCCGGGCCAGCATCGCGGCCCTCGACCCGCGCACCGGCCTGCCGCTGTCCTGGAACCCGGGCCGGCACCCGCGCGGCATCGGCGCCTCCGAGATGCTGGTCACCCCGGCCGGCCTCTGGGTCGGCTCGGACACCTCGTGGATCGGCAACTTCCAGTACCGGCGGGAGCGGATCGCGTTCTTCCCGCTGACCGGCGGCGCGGCCCCGCACCCGGCCACCACGGCCACCCTTCCGGGGAACGTCTACCGGGCCGGTGTCCCGGCCCCCACGAACGTGCTGTACCGGGTCAACGCCGGCGGCCCGCTGGTCGCCGCGACGGACAGCGGGCCGGACTGGGCGGCCGACGACGGCGGCAGCCCCAGCCCGTACCACAACGCCGGCAGCAGCACCGCCGGCTTCGCGCCGGTGGGCTCCGTGGACGCCACCGTGCCGGCCGGCACGCCGGCCGCTCTCTACAGCGACGAGCGCTGGGACCCCGCCGGCGACCCGGAGATGAGCTGGCAGTTCCCGGTGCCCGCGGGCACCGAGGTGCAGGTCCGGCTCTACCTGGCCAACCGGTACGACGGCACCGCCGCCGCCGGCTCCCGGATCTTCGACGTGGCCCTGGAGGGCACGACCGTCCTGGACGACCTCGACCTCTCCGCCGGCGTCGGGCACAACGTGGGCACCATGCGGTCGTTCACCGTGGTCAGCGACGGCTCCATCGACCTGGACTTCCGGCACGTGGTGGAGAACCCGCTGGTCGACGGCATCGAGATCGTCAAGACCGGCGCCCCGCCCGCGGGCACCGGGAACGAGGTGCAGGTCCGGTCGTACGACGGGGTCGCCACGGTCGGCGCGGCCAGCCCGGTGGCGGTCCCGGACGGCACCGCGTGGTCCACCGCGCGGGGCGCGTTCTGGGTCGGCGGCACGCTCTTCTACGGGATGAACGGGTCGCTGTGGCGGCGCACCTTCGACGGGTCCACCTTCGGCCCCGCGTCGGCGGTCGACCCGTACCACGACGCCTACTGGGACGCGGTGGAGACGGACTCCGGCCCGGCCGGCCAGACGTACGCCGGCGTGACGAACAACTTCTATCCCGAGATCCCCAACGTCAGCGGCATGTTCTACAGCGGCGGCCGGCTCTACTACACGCTCGCCGGGCAGGGCGGCCTGTTCTGGCGCTGGTTCACCCCCGACAGCGGCGTGGTGGGCGCGGAGAAGTTCACCGTCGCCGGGGCGAGCGGCTTCGCCGACGCCGGGTCGGTCTTCCTGGCGGGAAGCACCCTCTACAAGGTCAACCGCAGCACCGGCGAGCTGTCGGCCACGGACTGGGCGGGCGGTGCGCCCGTCGCGGCGTTCACCGTGCGCAGCGGCCCGGCGGTCGACGGCGTCGACTGGCGGGCGAAGGCGGTCTTCGTCGGCCCGTGACCCGGGTTCCTGCCGGCCCGGTCCCGCCTCGCGGGGCCGGGCCGGCTTGTCCCCGCCCCCGGGGTGGTGACATGATCAGGTCCGTCAGCCCGACGTGTGGAAGGGGGTGTGGTCGATGTTCACCGTGAACCGTCCCGCGCCCCGCGACCCCCGCTGACCTTCTCCACTCCCGCGGGGCGCACTCCGATCCAGGAGGAAAGCACCGTGAGTGCACACATCCACTGCGTCACCGTCGAGACCGACGACCCGTACGCCCTGGCCAGCTGGTGGGCCCGGGTGCTCGACCGGAAGCTGAACGACGACGACCACCCGGGCGACCCCGAGGCCGTCCTCGCCGCCCCCGGCGGCCACGGCCCCGACCTGCTCTTCGTCTCGGTGGGGGAGCGGCACGGCAAGGGCGCGTTCCACCTCGACCTGCACGCGGCCGAGGGGACCCGGGACGAGGAGGTGGCGCGCCTGCGCGACCTCGGAGCCAGCCTCGTCGCCGACCGCCGCCGGCCGGACGGCACCGGCTGGGTGGTGCTCGCCGACCCCGAGGGCAACGAGTTCTGCGTCTGCCGCAGCCCGGCCGAGCGGGCCGCGTCGGCCTGACCGCTGAAACGGGACCGGGCCCCCGCCGCACGGCGGGGGCCCGGTCCTCCGGGTCTGCGGGGGCTCAGCCCTGCTTCTCGATCTCGCCACGCATGGTGACGAACTCCGACTGGATCTCGGCCGCGGACTTGAAGTAGACGACCACCATGCCCAGGCTGCCCTTGTCGGCCCAGATGCAGACGGCCACCGGGATGTCCTCGGTCTTGCCGTCGCCGCACTTGGCGTCGCCGCCGAGCGGGCCGGCGTTGACCGTCTTGAACTCCTTGGCGCCCAGCTCGGGGGTGATCGCCGTGATGGCGTCCGCCATCTCCTTCTTCGGGTCGGCGATGACACCGGAGGCACCGGCGATCATCACCAGGTCCTTCTTCTCCGGCTCGCCGTAGAAGGCGCCGACCGTGCTGGTGGCGTTCGGGACGTCCTTGGCGATCTCCGACTTCATCTGCGTGGCGGCCTGCTGGAGCTGCGGCTCGGTCACCTTCGGCCGGCCGGCCAGCGTGGCGGGCTCGTTGAGGCGGGTCTTGGTGGCCGTGACCACCTCGCCGACCTTGTCCTTGGTGGCGAAGAAGGCGATGGCGCCACCGCCCACGCAGAGCACCAGCACGACGGCCAGCACGATCAGCAGGATCTTGCCGGCGCTTGACTTCTTCTTCGGCGGCAGCGGGGCCGGGGCGCCGTAGCCGGGCTGGCCGGTCTCGACATAACCGCCGCCGTACTGCTGGCCGGGCTGCTGGCCGTACTGCTGGCCGCTCTCCGGGTAGCCCCCGCCGTACTGCTGGCCGGACTGACCGGACTGCGGGTAGCCGCCGCCGTACTGCGGCTGCTGCTGGGGAGCCGGCGGGTAGCCGCCGCCGTACGAGGGCTGCTGCGGCGGCTGGTAGCCGCCGGGCTGCTGGTGCGGCGGGGGGTAGGAACCGGGGTAGGGACTGGACGGCGGCTGGGACATGGTGTCAGCTCCTGTAAGAAATCCGGACGCGTGATCGTAGCGAGCGACACCGACACGGCATCGTCCGACCAGTGCCGACGTGACGAAACCGGAACCGGGTCGTGACCGGGCCGATCGGGCGGTGAGCGCAGGGTGTCCGGTCGGTGACGACCCGGCGGCCCGTCGTGACCGGGCCGGAAACGCCGATCGCGGTGGCCGGACCGTCCGGGAGGGACGACCGGCCACCGCGCTCAGGGTGGAACGGCAGAGGGTCAGCCTGACGGCTCCAGGTCGCGGCGCGGCGTCAGACGCGCCGAGCTGGAGGCGTCACCGCAGGCTGGCGACCCCGCGGGGCAGGAACCGCTTGCCGGTGACCCGCTCGGAGGTGCCGGTCCGGTCCAGGTACGGCGTGACGCCGCCCAGGTGGAACGGCCAGCCGGCGCCGAGGATCATGCACAGGTCGATGTCCTGCGCCTCGGCGACGACGCCCTCGTCGAGCATGAGCCGGATCTCCTCGGCCAGCGCGTCCAGCGCGTTCTGCCGGACCTGCTCGGCCGTGAGCGGCTGGTCGCCGACCACGAGCAGCTTGGCGACGTCCTCGTTGACCTGGTCGTCGACCACGATCGGCTGGCCCGAGTCGGCGATCCGCTTGAGGTTCTCGCTGACGCCGAACCGCTCCGGGAAGGCGGCGTGCAGGGTGCCGCCCACGTGGTACGCCACGGCCGGGCCGACCAGCTGGAGCAGGGCGAGCGGGCGCATCGGCAGGCCCAGCGGGTCCAGCGCGCTGTTCGCCACGTCCAGCGGGGTGCCCTGGTCCACGGCGGCGAAGACGGTGCCGAGGAAGCGGGTCAGCAGCCGGTTGACCACGAACGCCGGGGCGTCCTTGACCAGCACGCTGGACTTCTTGAGCTGCTTGCCGACCGCGAAGGCGGTCGCCAGGGTGGCGTCGTCGGTCCGCTCGCCGCGGACGATCTCCAGCAGCGGCAGCACGGCGACCGGGTTGAAGAAGTGGAAGCCCACCACCCGCTCGGGGTGCTCCAGGTCGGCGGCCATCTCGGTGATCGACAGCGAGCTGGTGTTGGTGGCGAGCACCGCCTCCGGCTTGACGATCTTCTCCAGCTCGGCCCAGACCTGCTTCTTGACGCCGAGGTCCTCGAAGACGGCCTCGATGACGAAGTCGGCGTCGGCGAACACGGACTTGTCGACCGAGCCGCTGACCAGGCCGTACAGCTTGGCCGCGGTGCCCTTGTCCATCCGGCCCTTGCTGACGGCCTTCTCGATCTGGGCGTGCACGTAGCCGACGCCCTTGTCCACCCGGGACTGGTCCAGGTCGGTCATGACGACCGGCACCTGGAGGCGGCGGGCGAAGAGCAGGGCGAGCTGGCTGGCCATCAGGCCGGCGCCCACGATGCCCACCTTGGTGACCGGGCGGGCCAGGCCCTTGTCCGGCGCGCCGGCCGGCCGCTTGGCCCGCCGCTGCACCAGGTCGAAGGCGTACAGGCCGCTGCGCAGCTCCTCGGAGAAGACCAGGTCGGCCAGCGCCTCGTCCTCGGCCGCGGTGCCGGCCGCGAAGTCGGCGTCCTTCGCGGTCTCCAGCAGGTCCAGCGCCTTGTACGCGGCCGGGACCGCCCCGTGCAGCCGCTGGTCGAGGGTCTGCCGGGCGAAGTAGAGCACGCCCGCCCACATGTCCTTGTCGACCTCGGGCCGGGTCACGGTGACCTCGCCCTTGACGACGCCGGCGGCCCACTCCAGGGACCGCTCCAGGAAGTCGGCCGGCTCCAGCAGCACGTCCGCGATGCCCATCTCGGCCGCCTGCTTCGGCTTGAGCATCTTGTTCTGCATGAGCGGGTTCTGCAGGATCACCTGGGTCGCCGCCGGGATGCCGATGAGGTTCGGCAGCAGCTGGGTGCCGCCCCAGCCGGGCACCAGGCCGAGCGAGACCTCGGGCAGCGCCAGGGCCGCCGCGCCCGCCGACAGGGTCCGGTAGTGGCAGTGCAGGGCCAGCTCCAGGCCGCCGCCCATGGCCGCGCCGTTGACGAACGCGAAGGTCGGGACCTCGCTGTCCTTGAGCCGGGCGAAGACCCGGTGGCCGAGCCGGCCGACCTCCAGCGCCTGCTCGCGGTTCTCCAGCTGGGGAAGGCTGGTGATGTCCGCGCCGACGCAGAAGATGTACGGCTTGCCGGTGACCGCGACGAACGCCGGGTTCGCCGCCAGGGCGGCGGTGATCGCCTCGTCCAGGCTGGTCAGGCCGCCCGGGCCGAAGCTGTTCGGCTTGGTGTGGTCGAAACCGTTGTCCAGGGTGATGAGGGCGGCGGGACGGTCCAGCCCCGGTACGTTCACCTGGCGCAGCAGCGCCTTGGTGACGACCTCGTTCGGTGCGGCGAGCGCGCTCACTTGTTGCCACCCTCCCAGTGCGGGTTCTCCCAGATCACGGTGCCGCCCATGCCGATGCCGATGCACATGGCGGTGAGGCCGTAGCGGACCTCGGGGTGCTCGGCGAACTGCCGGGCGAGCTGGGTCATCAGCCGGACGCCGGAGGAGGCGAGCGGGTGACCGATGGCGATCGCGCCACCCCACGGGTTGACCCGCGGGTCGTCGTCGGCGATGCCGAAGTGGTCGAGGAAGGCCAGCACCTGCACGGCGAACGCCTCGTTCAGCTCGAACAGGCCGATGTCGTCGATGCTCAGGCCGGCGATGCGCAGCGCCTTCTCGGTCGACGGGATCGGGCCGACACCCATCACCTCGGGCTCGACGCCCACGAAGCCGTACGACACCAGCCGCATGCCGATCGGCAGGCCCAGCTCGCGGGCGGTCTCCTCGGCGACCACCAGCGCCGCGGTGGCGCCGTCGTTCAGGCCGGCCGCGTTGCCCGCGGTGACCTTGCCGTGCGGGCGGAACGGGGTCTTCAGGGTGGCGAGCTTCTCCAGCGAGGTCTCCCGGGGAGCCTCGTCGGTGGTGGCCAGGCCCCAGCCGGCCTCCGGGTCGCGGATCGCCACCGGCACCAGGTCGCCCTGGAGCTTGCCGTTGGCGTACGCCTTGGCGGTCTTCTGCTGCGAGGCGAGCGCGAACGCGTCGGTGCGCTCCTTGGTGATGTGCGGGACCCGATCGTGCAGGTTCTCCGCGGTCGCGCCCATGACCAGCGCGGACGGGTCGACCAGCTTCTCCGCGATGATCCGCGGGTTGGGGTCCACGCCCTCGCCCATCGGGTGACGGCCCATGTGCTCGACGCCGCCGGCGATGGCCACGTCGTAGGCGCCCATGGCGATGCCGCTGGCGACGGTCGTGACGGCGGTCATCGCGCCGGCGCACATCCGGTCGATGGCGAAGCCGGGCACCGTCTTGGGCAGGCCGGCCAGGAGCGCGGCGGTGCGGCCGATGGTCAGGCCCTGGTCGCCGATCTGGGTGGTGGCCGCGATGGCGACCTCCTCCACCTTCTCCGGCGGGAGCTGCGGGTTGCGCCGCATCAGCTCGCGGATGCAGCGGATCACCAGGTCGTCGGCGCGGGTGTTGGCGTACATGCCACCCGCCTTGCCGAACGGGGTGCGGACGCCGTCAACAAAGACGACATCCCGAACTTCACGGGGCACTGAGAGCCTCCCTAGCCGGCACTGGCGTTTCCCCGGATGCTACTCGTCAGTAACCAACGCCGACACCACCCCCCGTGTGGCCAACCCCACACCGGAGGGCGGGGTCAGGACGCGGGGAGGTGGAGCGCCCGGGTCAGCGCGGGCAGGAGGAGGCCCAGTTGCCACTCCCGCGCGCCGAAGGTGCGCAGGGTCTCCGCGACCGTGTCGTCGGTGATCTCCTCGGGGGGCTGCCAGGCCAGACGGCGGATGTAGTCCGGCGCGATCAGGTTCTCGGCGGGGAGGTTGTGGGCGGCGGCGGTGCCGACGACCACCTCCCGGCAGCGGGCCAGCCGGCCGGCGGCCACCGGGTCCCGCTCCGCCCACCGGTGCGGCGGGGGCGGCCCCTCCACCACCGGCGTCACCGGCAGTGCGTCGTCCGGCAGTTCGCGCGCCTCGTCCAGGGCCGCCAACCAGGTACGCGCCAGCCGGCGCACCGAACGGCCACCGAAACCGGGAAGGGTGAGCAGGGTCTTCTCGTCCTTCGGGTCCAGCTCGGCGGCGGCCACGATGGCCGAGTCCGGCAGCACCCGCCCCGGGGCGGCGTCCCGCCGCGCGGCGATCTGGTCCCGCGCGTACCACAGCGAACGGACCCGGGCCTGCGCCCGCGCGCCGCGGACCCGGTGGATGCCCGAGGTGCGGCGCCACGGCTCGGCGCGCACCCGGGGCGGGCGGGCGCCGTTGCGCACCAGCGCGGCGAACTCCTCCGCGGCCCACGCCGACTTGCCCTGCTTGTCCAGCTCCTCGTCGAGGGCGTCGCGCAGGTCCACCAGCAGCTCCACGTCCAGCGCCGCGTACGTCAGCCAGGACTCCGGCAGCGGCCGGCTCGACCAGTCCGCCGCCGAGTGGTGCTTCTCCAGGCTGTAGCCGAGCAGTTGCTCGGTCAGCGCGGCCAGGCCCACCCGCTCGAAGCCGGCCAGCCGGGCGGCCAGCTCGGTGTCGAACAGCCGGCGCGGGCGCAGACCCAACTCGGCCAGGCAGGCGAGATCCTGGCTGGCGGCGTGCAGCACCCACTCGGCCTCGGCGATCGCCTCGTCGAGAGCCGAGAGGTCGGGCAGCGGCAGCGGGTCGATCAGCGCCGTGCCGGAGCCCTCCCGGCGCAGCTGGACGAGGTAGGCGCGCTGGCTGTAGCGGTAGCCCGAGGCGCGCTCGGCGTCCAGGGCCACCGGGCCGGTGCCGGCCGAGAAGCGCGCCACGACCTCGTCGAGCGCGCTCGGAGCGGCCACCGGCGCGGGCGTGCCCTCGCGCGGCGCGGTCAGCGGGACAGGGCCGCCCACGGTGGGTTCGGTCCCCGCGTCCGCCGGCTCCGGCGCGGCCGACGACGGATGCGGTGAGGCCTCTTCCGTGCGGCTTTCGGCGGCCCGACGGCGCAGGGGTGGTTCGTCGGTCACCTGACAACCCTAGTGCGCCGGGCGATCCGGTGTGCGCAGCCGGTCGGGTGCGTGTCGGCCGGATGTCCGGGAGATGGCGTGACAGGGTCGGGTTGCACCGGGATGGCAGGGTCGGACATCGGGGAAGACAAACCCCGTTCACGCAGGTACGGTCCATCGAGCCGCGGACGGCCTCGATGGCTGTCGGCGCGCGTCGGTGGGGCGGTCACGGGGGAGGACAAGGCGATCATGACGGGCTCTTACGGAGCCGGTGACGGCGTGCCGGGGCAGGGCGGCGACGAGACGGCCGACCAGGCGCGGGCCGGGACCGACCGGCCGGGGCCCCTGCCGCCGCGCATCGTCCCGCCGACCGGCCACCCCGCGGTTCCCGGCCAGCCGGGCGGCTATCCCGCTCCGAACCTCCCGGGCGCCCCCGCCGCCAACCTCCCGCCGACCGGGTCCGGCGCGGGCTACGGCTCCGCGCCCGCCGCGCACGGCGGCGCGCCGAGCGCCGACCCGTCCGCTGCCCCGGCCACCTGGTCGGGTGCGCCGAACAGCGGCCAGTGGGGCGGCCCGGCCGCGCCCGCTCCGCGCGCCCCCGGCGGCTGGCCGCCCGGACAGCCGGGCGCGGCCTACCCGGCGCCGGGGTCCGGCGCGTCCTATGCGGGTCAGCCGACCTCCGGCCCGGCGGTGCCGGGCCAGCCGACCTCGGGCCCGGCCTATCCCGGGCAGCCCATGTCCGGCCCGGCCTACCCCGGCCAGCCGCCCGTCGGTCAGCCCGAGAGGGCCGGGCGGGGGCGTGGGTTGCCGGTGGTGGCGCTCGTCCTGGCCGGGGTCCTGGCCCTGGTGGCGGGCGTGCAGGCGTACCAGATCCACCGGCTGGACGACCGGCTCGCGGCCACCGACCGGCGGCTGGCCGAGGCGCAGGGCGCGGACGCCGGCCGGCTCGACGGCCTGGAGGAGCGGGCGGGGGTCCTGGAGAAGCAGGCCGGCGCCGCGTTCAACCCGGAGGCCGTGGCCAGCGCGGTGCTGCCCAGCGTGTTCCGGGTCCGGGCCGGCCAGTTCACCGGCACGGCCTTCGCCATCGGGAAGGCCCCGTCCGGTGGGGGCACCACGCTGCTCACCAACTTCCACGTGGTGGAGTCGGTCTTCGCCGCCGGCGAGCGCAAGGTCTTCCTGGAGCGCACCGACCAGCGGTTCGAGGCGACCATCGTCCAGGTCGACAAGGACAAGGACCTCGCCCACCTGCGCACCACCGCGAAGTTCACCGGCCTGGTCGCGGCGCGTACGCCGGTCAAGTCCGGTCAGCAGATCGTGGTGGTCGGCGCGCCGCTCGGCCTCCAGGACAGCGTCACCACGGGCGTGGTGAGCGCCTTCCGCAAGGACGAGGGCGGCTCCGGCCCGGTGATCCAGTTCGACGCGCCGATCAACCCCGGCAACTCCGGCGGGCCGGTGATCAACGGCGCCAAGGAGGTCGTCGGGATCGCCACGGCCAAGGCCCGGGACGCCGAGGGCATCGGCCTGGCCGTGCCGATCAAGACCGCGTGCGACCGGTTCAAGCTCTGCTGACCGGCGCGCCCGCCGGTGACCTCATCCCGGCGCCGTCGAGGCGTAGGCCCGGCCACGCCGACCGCAGACCCCGGCCCTGACGGGCCACCCCGCGGGGGACCAGCAAACCTGGAGGAACTGACATGTCCCAGCCACCGACCGGAGCGGGCGGCTACCCGCCCCAGCCGCCGGGGGGCACGGTGTACGGCGGCCCGTACGGGGGCCAGCCCGCGCCCCAGCAGTACGGGCCGGCCCAGCCCGAGCCCCCGCGGTACGGGGCGCCCCAGCCCGACCCCACCCTGCCCCAGCCGACCGCGCCGGTCCCCGGGCAGTACGCGCCGGGCGCCGCCCCGGTCCCGCCCACGGGCGCCCCGGGTTACCCCCGGCCCATGTCGGCCCCGCCGACCTCCGTCCCGCCGGTGTCCGGCGCCGGCTCGGTGCCCGGCTACCCGCAGCCCATGTCGGCCCCGCCGACGTCGGTCCCGCCGGTCTCCGCGCCGGGCTACCCGATGTCGGCCCCGCCGGTCTCCGCGCCGGGCTACCCGATGTCGGCCCCGCCCGCCCCGGTGCCGCCCTACGGCGCGCCCGCGGCGGGCGGCGGCAAGGGGCGGGCCGCCCTCGTCCTGGGCATCGTCGCCGGGCTGCTGCTGGTCCTGGGCGGCGTGATGACCGGCCTCTACGTGACCACCAACGGCAAGCTGCACAAGGCCGAGCAGCAGGTCAGCCAGCGGGACGGCACGATCACCGCGAACCGGCAGGAGATCGACAAGCTCAAGGGCGACCTCCAGACGGTCCGCGACAAGCTCGCCGACACCCAGCAGGACCTGACCGGCACCAAGAACGACCGGGACGAGCAGGCCCGGCAGAAGAAGGTCATCGCGAGCTGCCTGGACAAGCTGACCACGGCCATCGCGGCGGCGTCCCGGGGCGACAAGGCGGCCTTCGACGCGGCCAACAAGGGTCTCGACAAGGTCTGCGACGAGGCCGAGAACTACCTCTGATCCGGCTCCGCACGGGCCGCTCCGGGACACCCCGGGGCGGCCCGCCGCCGTGTCGGCCGGCGACGAGCGGGTGCGGGACGGGTCAGGCGGCGCCGGCGGAGCGGCGGGTGGGCAGCGCGGTCACGCCGGGTGGGGGCAGGCCGGCCGTCGAGGCCAGCAGCGTGCACCAGCCGAGCAGGTGCGGGGCCAGGTCGGTGCTGAGCGGCGTCCAGGAGGCGCGGATCTCGATGTCGCCCGCGGCGGGCGGCCCGGCCAGCTCGCCGAACCGGGTGGAGAGCGTCTGGGTGACCGTGCCGCCGATGGCCCGGTAGCGGGCCTCCTGCGCGTCGAGCGCGTCGGTCAGCCAGGTCCAGCCCACCCCCGGCAGCAGCGGGTCGCTGGCCAGATCGACCTCCAGCTCGGCGGTCACGTAGGTGACCAGCCGCAGGGTGCCCTGCCACGCCTCGTGCCCGGCCGGGTCGTGCAGCAGGATGAGCCGGCCGGTGGCCACCTCGTCGCCGTCGCGGAGCACCCCGGCGGAGAGCGCGAACGCGTAGGGGGCCAGGCGCTGCGGGGCGCCGACCTCCTCCAGCACGATCTCCGGGCGGCATGTCACCGATCGCAACCCCGCGACCGCGCGGGCGAACGTTTCCGGGAGCGCGATCGGGGGGGCCATGACGGCAGCCTATGCCGCCGCCCGCCCCGAGGTGTGACGGCGCGCCGGGCGGACGGTCACGATCATGGGCGCCGCAGCCGCGCCGGACACCGGAGGGTGGCCGGTCACAAAAGGTGACGGTGGCGGCGGGGGCCGCCCGGGCGCGTGGCACGATTGCCGCGATGACCACCGACACCACGGGCACTGCCGCCCGAGACGGAGAACCCCGCCGCGGCGGGCCGGCCGACTCGCCCTTCGTCCGCGCCTGTCGGCGCGAGCCGGGCCCGCACACCCCGGTCTGGTTCATGCGGCAGGCCGGCCGGTCGCTGCCGGAGTACCGCGAGATCCGGGCCAACGTGCCGATGCTGGAGTCGTGCCGCCGCCCCGAACTGGTCACCGAGATCACCCTCCAGCCGGTCCGCCGGCACGGGGTCGACGCGGCCATCCTGTTCAGCGACATCGTGGTGCCGGTGGCCGCCGCCGGGATCGACCTGGACATCGTGCCCGGCACCGGGCCGGTGGTGGCCGAGCCGGTCCGCACCGCCGCCGACGTCGAGCGGATCAACCCGATCGGCCGGGACGACGTGTCCTACGTGGACGAGGCCGTCCGGCTGCTCGTCGCCGAGCTCGGCGACACCCCGCTCATCGGCTTCGCGGGCGCGCCGTTCACCCTGGCCAGCTACCTCGTCGAGGGCGGCCCGTCGCGCACCCACGCGAAGACCAAGGCGCTCATGTACGGCGACCCGGAGCTGTGGCACGCGCTCTGCGCGCGGCTCGCCGAGGTGACGCTGGCGTTCCTGCGGGTGCAGGTCGACGCCGGGGTCTCCGCGGTGCAGCTCTTCGACTCCTGGGCCGGTGCGCTCTCCGAGGCGGACTACCGCCGCTACGTGCTGCCGCACTCGGCCCACGTGCTCGCCGGGCTGGCCGGCGACCGCTCCGGGTCGCGGCGCGGCGACAGACGCGCCGAGCCGGAGTGGTCGCCAGGCGTCCCGCGGATCCACTTCGGGGTGGGCACCGCGGAGCTGCTCGGCGCGATGGGCGAGGCCGGGGCCGACGTGGTCGGCGTCGACTGGCGTACGCCGCTGGACGTGGCGACCCGCCGGATCGGCCCGGACAGGGCCGTGCAGGGCAACCTCGACCCGGCCGTGCTGCTCGCCCCCTGGCCGGTGGTGGAGGCCGCGGTGCGCCGGATCCTCGACGAGGGGCGGGCCGCCCCCGGTCACGTGTTCAACCTCGGTCACGGCGTGCTGCCGGAGACCGACCCCGAGGTGCTGACCCGGGTGGTCGCGCTGGTGCACGAGCTGTCCGCGCGGCCGGCCGCGTAAGGGAGGGACGACCATGGCGCGACCGTGGCGGGTGGCGATCGTCGGTGGCGGGATCACCGGGCTGGCCGCCGCCGTCCGGTTGCGCGACCGCGCCCCCACCGGCACCGAGATCACCGTGTACGAGCAGTCCGGTCGCCTCGGCGGCAAGCTGCGCACCGGTGAGCTGGCCGGGGGCCCGGTCGAGTTCGGCGCCGAGTCGTTCCTCATGCGCGACCCGGCCGGCGGGGAGTCGGCCGCGGTGACCCTGATCCGCCGGCTCGGCCTGGCCGGGTCGATCGTGCACCCGACCGTCGGGCAGGCCGCGCTGGTGGTCGACGGCGGGCTGCGCCCGGTCCCGGGCGGCACTCTGGTGGGCGTACCCGGGGATCTGGACAAGGTGGCGGCGGTGGCGCGGCCGGCCGCGGCGGCCGACCGGGACGGCGGCGGGCCGCTGCTCCCGCCGGACGCCGACGTGTCGGTCGGCGCGCTGGTGCGCGACCGGCTCGGCGACGAGGTGGTGGACCGGCTGGTCGACCCGATGCTCGGCGGCGTCTACGCGGGCCGGGCCGACGACCTGTCGCTGGTCACCACCATGCCGGCGCTGGCCCGGGCGGCCCGGGTCGAGCACACCCTGGTCGGTGCGGTCCGCGCCGCGCAGGCCGCCGCGCCCCGCGCCCCGGGCGCACCGGTCTTCGGCACCCTGGCCGGCGGGCTGAGCACCCTGGTCGAGGCGGCGGCGCGGGAGAGCGGGGCGACGATCCGCCGGGACGCCGCCGTCCGCGAGCTGCACCCCACCCCGACCGGCTGGCGCCTCGCCGTCGGCCCCACCCGGGACCCCCAGTTCGTCGAGGTCGACGCCGTGCTGCTCGCCGTGCCGGCGCGCCCGGCCGCCCGGCTGCTCGCCGGCCCGGCCCCGGAGGTCGCGACGGCCGTCGGCGGGCTGGACTACGCCAGCGTCGCGCTGGTCACCATGGCCCTGCCCGAACCGGAGCTGCCGGAGCTGTCGGGCTTCCTGGTGCCGGCCACCGAGGGGCTGCTGATCAAGGCGTCCACGTTCTTCACCACCAAGTGGGGTCACCTGCGCCGGCCCGACGGGCTCGCCCTGGTCCGCGCCTCGGTCGGCCGGTACGGCGACGAGACCTCGCTCCAGCTCACCGACGACGACCTGGTCGCCACCGTGCACCGGGAGCTGTCGAAGGTGCTCGGCACCCCGCTGCCCACCCCGGTGGCCCGGCACGTGCAGCGGTGGGGCGGGGCCCTGCCGCAGTACACGCCGGGGCACCTCGGCCGGGTGGCGGCGGCCCGGACGGCGCTGCGCGCCGCCCACCCGACGCTGGCCCTGGCCGGGGCCGGCTACGACGGCGTCGGCATCCCGGTCTGCGTCCGCTCCGGCGAGACGGCGGCCGAAGAGATCATCACTGCACTGGGAGGATCGGCAGCATGACGGAGCAGACCAACGCGGCCCGGCTGCGGGAGCTCAACGAGACCATCCGCTACACCATGTGGTCCGTCTACCGGGCCACCAGCCCCCTCCCGTCGCTGCGCGAGAACGTCGTCGCCGAGGTCGAGTCGCTCTTCGAGGAGCTGGCCGGCAAGGACGTCACCATCCGCGGCACGTACGACGTGGCCGGCCTGCGCGCCGACGCGGACCTGATGATCTGGTGGCACTCGTCCTCCAGCGACGCGCTCCAGGACGCGTACCTGCGGTTCCGGCGCACCACTCTGGGCCGGGCGCTGACCCCGGTCTGGTCGCAGATGGCGCTGCACCGGCCGGCCGAGTTCAACAAGAGCCACATCCCGGCGTTCCTGGCCAACGAGGAGCCGCGCGCCTACCTCTGCGTCTACCCGTTCGTCCGGTCCTACGAGTGGTACCTGCTGCCCGACGCCGAGCGGCGCGAGCTGCTGGCCGAGCACGGCAAGATGGCCCGCGGCTACCCGGACGTGCGGGCCAACACGGTGGCCTCGTTCGCGCTGGGCGACTACGAGTGGATGCTCGCCTTCGAGGCCGACGAGCTGCACCGGATCGTCGACCTCATGCGGGACCTGCGGGCCTCCGGGGCCCGCCGGCACGTGCGCGAGGAGATCCCCTTCTACACGGGCCGCCGCCGCTCGATCGCCGACTTCGTCACCTGCCTGGTCTGAGCCGCGTCCGGCCGGGGCCGCGTACCGCGACCCCGGCCGGACGGCGGTCAGGCGACCGTCGTGCAGGAGAGGATCCCGGGCGCCGGGTTGCTCCCGCTCGACGAGCCGACGAAACCGAACGTGGTGCTCGCCCCCGCGGCCAGGGTGCCGTTGTAGGCCACGTTGCGTGCGGTGACCAACGTTCCGCTGGTGCTCACCGTGGCGTTCCACGCCGAGCCGACCTGCTGGCCGTTGGCGTAGTTCCAGCTCACCGACCAGCCGCGGACAGGTGACCCGCCGTTGGTCACCAGCACCTCGGCCTGGAAGCCGCCGCCCCACTGCCCGGTGATCCGGTACGTCGCCGTGCACGCCCCGGCCGGGTTCGGCGTGGTCGGCGGCGGCGTGGTCGGCGGAGTGGTGGTCGGGGGCGGCGTGGTGGTGGTCGGCGGCGGCGTGGTGGGCGGTGTGGTCGAGCCGCCGCCGAAGTCCACGTCGCTGCACAGGTAGTACGACTGGTCCAGGTGGCTGGCCTGCCAGATGGTGTAGACGACGTGCCGGCCGGTCCGGCCCGGCGCGTTCGCCGGCACCTGGATCGACACGCCCTGCGACTCCGGCGTCCACTGGCTGGCCGGGGTGTTGCCGATCTGGCCGACCAGCTCCAGGTCGCTCCAGCGCAGCGGCGTGGTCAGCGCGTTGTAGCCCTGCTTCGACACGTACACCCGGATGTAGTCGGCGCCGTGGCTGGCCTGGTCGTACAGCTTGATCCGGAAGTTGCTGGTGACCGGCGAGGTCTTCCAGGCGCCGACCGTGTCGAGGGCGTTGTAACGCCCGCTGGCGGTGTGCCCGGCGCTGCACAGCTGGCCGTCCGGGATGGCCGCCTGGTGGTTGCCGGCGACGCCCTCACGGAACAGGCCGTTCCAGTTCCACATGGCGTTCGGGTCGGCCTGCCAGGCCTGCCAGCACATCGGGTCCTGGGTGGCCATCGCCGGGTTCTGGAAGTCGCTGCCCCAGCGCTGCCAGCAGCCGTAGTTGCGCGACGCCGGGTCGACCACCGACCCGTGCGCCGAGGCCGGGCCGGACAGCGCGGTGGTGAGCAGCGCGGCGACGACCGCGCAGACGCTCAGGATCGCCGCCACGAGCGGGGCGCGGCGGCGGTGCGGAGTGGACATGTGAGCCTCCGGGGTGGGGATGTCGGTGTACGACGCCCGGACGGTGCGGGAGTTGCCCCCTCCCGCGGCTCGTGTGGCGGCTCCGCCTGGCACGCTGCCACAGGAAAGCGGTATCGGTCAATGTCTGCTCAGGCGGCGGGGCGGCCTTCCCGGCGCATCGGGGTGTGCGGGATGCCGTCCTCGACGTAGCCGGCGCCGCTGACCGCGAAGCCGTGGCCGGCGTAGAAGTCGACCAGGTGGGTCTGCGCCTCCAGCACGCACGGCCGCCCGCCCACCACCGCGAGGGCCTCCGTCATCAGCGCGCCGGCCAGGCCCGCGCCGCGGGCCTCCGGCGCCACCACGACCCGGCCGATCCGCGCCGTGCCGTCCGGGTCGGCCAGGATCCGCAGGTACGCCACCACGTCGCCGTCCCGGGTCAGCCAGAGGTGCCGGGTGCCGGGTTCGACGTCCCGGCCGTCCAGCTCCGGGTACGGGCAGGACTGCTCGACGACGAACACGTCGATGCGCAGCCGGAGCAGGTCGTGGAAGGTGCGCGCGTCCAGCTCGGCGAAGCTGGCCAGGTGGGACTCGACAGGCATCCCGCGATGGTAGGCCCGTCCCTCCGGGCCCTCAGGCGGGGCGGGCGCCGACCGCGTCGCGGACCTCGGCGCCCTGGGAGCCCTCGACCGCGCGGGCGCAGTGGGCGCAGCAGAAGAACCGGCCCGACACCTCGACGCCGTGCCCGACGATCTTCGTCTGGCAGTGCTCGCAGATCGGCGCCATCTTCTGGATGGCGCACTCGAAGGAGTCGAAGGTGTGCGTGGCCCCGTTGACCGTGCGCACCTCGAACGCCATCCAGTAGTCGTTGCCGCAGACCTCACAGGTAGCCATACGAAACCCCCCGAAAACGGACCCGTCATCCCAGGGTCGGCCAGCGGACACACCTCGGCAACCGAAACCGGCGAACCTGATCCGGCTCGACGGCGAGTCGCCCCCGGCGTGTCGCGCGTTAGACCCGGTGACCGCCTCGAACCTCGGAGGAACCCCTTGATCAAGCGCAACAAGCTCTTCGGCAACCAGACCCGGGTCACCTTCTGCCTGCCCCGGGACACCCCGCCCGGCACGGTCAGCGTGGTCGGCTGCTTCAACGACTGGCAGCCCGGCCGGCACGAACTGGTGGCCCGCCGCGACGGCACCCGCACGGTGACGGTTCGGCTCGGCCCGGGGGAGTACCGCTTCCGCTACCTCGCCACCGGCGGCGTCTGGCTGGACGACGAGGCCGCCGACGCGGTGGACGAGCAGGGCAGCCGCCTGCTGCTGTGACCGGCCGGCGGCCGCGCGCCGTCAACCCTGTCGCGGCTCCAGCCGGACCGAGATCGAGTTCACGCAGTGCCGGGTGTCCTTCGGGGTGAAGCCCTCGCCCTCGAAGACATGCCCCAGGTGGCTGTCGCAGCGGGCGCAGCGGATCTCCACCCGCCGCATCCCGAGCGTGTTGTCGGGGATCTCCTTGACCGCGCCCGGGATGGCGTCGTCGAAGCTCGGCCACCCGCAGTGCGAGTCGAACTTGTCCTCGCTGCGGAACAGTTCCGCCCCGCAGGCCCGGCAGTGGTAGACGCCGGGGGTCTTGGTGTCGACGTACTCGCCGGTCCAGGGGCGTTCGGTGCCGGCCTCGCGGAGCACCCGGAACTCCTCCGGGCTCAGCCGGACCCGCCACTCGTCCTCGGTGCGGGGCAGTTCATTGTCGGTAAGACTCACCGGTCAACGGTACGTCGGCCGTCGGTGGCATCGCATAGTGTCGCCCAATGGCTGGCAGCAAGGCCGCAGTCGAGGAGATCGAGGTCGCCGGGCATACCGTCCGGCTGAGCAGCCCCGACCGGGTGATCTTCCCGCAGCGCGGTTTCACCAAGGCGGACGTCTTCCACTACTACCTGTCGGTGGGCGAGGGGATCATGCGGGCCCTGCGCGACCGGCCCACCACCCTCCAGCGCTTCCCCGAGGGCATCGAGGGGGAGGCGTTCTTCCAGAAGCGGGTGCCGGCCCGCGGCGTACCGCCGTGGATCCGGACCGCGGAGATCGCCTTCCCGAGCGGACGCAAGGCGGCCGAGCTCTGCCCGGCCGACCTCGCGCACGTGGCCTGGGCCGCGCAGATGGGCACGGTGGTCTTCCACCCGTGGCCGGTGCGCGCCGCCGACGTCGACCGCCCCGACGAGCTGCGCATCGACCTCGACCCGCAGCCGGGCACCGACTTCACCCACGCGGTCACCGCCGCCGGTGAGCTGCGCGGGCTGCTGGACGAGCTGGGCGTGACCGGCTGGCCGAAGACCTCCGGCGGCCGGGGCGTGCACGTCTACCTGCGCATCCAGCCGCGCTGGACGTTCGTCGAGGTGCGCCGGGCCACCATCGCGCTGGCCCGGGAATTGGAGCGGCGCCGCCCCGAGCTGGTCACCACCGCCTGGTGGAAGGAGGAGCGGGGCAGCCGGGTCTTCGTGGACTTCAACCAGATGGCCCGCGACCGCACCATCGCCTGCGCGTACTCGCTGCGGGCCAACGGGCGGGCCACCGTGTCCACCCCGGTCGACTGGGACGAGCTGACCGAGGTCGACCCGGACGACTTCCACCTGGGCAGCGTGCCGGCCCGCTTCGCCGAGCGGGGCGACCCGCACGCCGGCATCGACGACGCCCCGTGGGACATCACCCCGCTGCTGGAGTGGGCCGAGCGGGACGCCGCCGCCGGTCAGGGCGACATGCCCTACCCGCCGGAATACCCGAAGATGCCCGGCGAGCCGAAGCGGGTGCAGCCCTCCAAGGACCGCGACCGGCCCCGCGCCGGATAACGATCACGTAACGCGCGCGAACCTTTCCCGCTCCCCGACTGGTCTTCCTGGTCGTCGGCCCGCCGGGGCCAGGAGAGGACGTCGGATGAAGCTGGTGTGGAGGCGGGCGGTCGAGGCTCGTGGTCTGCTGCTCGCCGCCGCGGTCGCGGCCCTGGTCGCGGTCGGGTTGGTCACCGCGCTCTCCGACTACAACCGCCGGGCGGTCGAGGCGGGCGCCCGCGCGGTGGTGGACGCCGCCCCGGCCGAGGAGCGCAGCCTGCTGGTCAGCGGCTCGGGCGGGCGGGACGCCGCCCAGTACGCCGACCGGGACCGGGCGGTCCGCGCCCAGTTCGCCAACGGCCTCGGCGGCGTGCCGGTCTCCGTGGCCGTCGCCCGCTACGGCACCGGGCGGGAACTGACCGGGGACCTCGGGCCGGCCCGCACCGACAACGACCCGATGTTCGCCAGCCTCGCCACGCTGCCCGACCTGCCGGCGCGCGCCGAGCTGACCGCCGGGTCGTGGCCGACGCCCGGCGCGACGCCGCTGCAGGTCACCCTCCCCGAGAAGGTCGCCGGCCAGCTCGGCGTGCGGGTCGGGGAGCGGGTGCCGCTCTTCGACCGCAGCGCGGAGCGGGCCGGTGCCGTGGTGCTGGCCGGCACGTGGCGGCCCCGCGATCCGCGCGACACGTACTGGCGGCTCGCGCCGGGCGTCGGGGCGACCCAGGGCGACGCGACGAGCGACTCGTACGGGCCGTTCGCGCTGGACCCCGCCGACTTCGCGCGCACCTTCACCGGCACGACCTCGGGCGCCTGGGTGGTCGCCCCCGACCTGGCCGCGGTCGAGCCGACCCGGCTGACCGGGGTCACCACCGCCCTCGCCGCCGTCGCCGAGGACGTCCCCGACGCCACCGGGCTCGGCTCGTCCGCGCAGACCGTGAGCCACCTGGACCGGCTGGTCGACCGGCTCGGCCGTGCCGACCTGGTGGGCCGGTCCGCCCTGCTCACGCCGCTGCTGCTGATCGTGGTGCTCGGCGGGTACGCGCTGGTGCTGGTCGCCGCGCTGCTCAACGAGGACCGCCGGGGGCAGACCGCGCTGCTGCGCGCCCGAGGGGCCGCCCGCGGTCAGCTCGCCGGACTCGCCGCCCGCGAGGCGACCCTGGTGGTGGCCCCGGCCGTGCTGCTAGCCCCCGTGCTGACCGAACAGGCCGTGCACCGGCTCGGCGGGGACCTGCGGCTGGCCGACGGTGCGGTGGCCCGGATCTGGACGGTCGCCGTCGCCGCCGCGATCGGCTGCCTGCTCGCCATGGTGCTGCCGGCGCTGCGCCGGGCCGGCACCTACGTCGCCGACATGGCGGCCCGGTCCCGCCCCACCCGCGGCGCGGCCGTGCAGCGGGCCAGCGTCGACCTGGCCCTCGTGGCGCTGGCCGTGCTCGCCTGGACCCAGCTGCGGCAGTACTCGTCGCCGCTGGCCGGAGCCGGCGGCCGGCTCGGCATCGACCCGCTGCTCGCCACCGCGCCCATCATCGGCGTGCTGGCCGGCGCGGTGATCGCGCTGCGGCTGCTGCCCCCCGCCACCCGGTTCGCCGAACGCTTCGTCGACCGGCGGCCGTGGACGGCCACCATGTTCGGCATGTGGCAGGCCGGCCGCCGGCCGCACGCCGGCCCGGTGCTGCTGCTCGCCCTCGCCGTCGGCGGCAGCACCCTGGCCTGGTCGCTGGTCGCCTCCTGGGAACGGTCGCAGGACGACCAGGCACGGCACACCATCGGCGCCGACCTGCGGCTGGTCGAGCGCAACGGCGCCGCGCCCGCCGATCGGGCCGGCCGCCTGGCCACCACGGCCGGTCTGGACCGGGTGCTGCCGGCCTGGCGGGACGAGGTCCGGCTCGGCCGCGACGACCTTCCGGCCAGCGTGGTGAGCCTCGACGCGGCCGCCGCGACCGGGATGCTCAGACTGGACGACGCGGCCGGCGACGCGTCCAGCGCCGCGCTGCTCGACCGGCTGGTCAAGGGGCGGGCCGCGGCCGCCGGGCCGGTCCTGCCGGCCGGTGCCCGCACCCTCGCCGGCACCGTCCGCGCCCCGGTCGACACCGAGTTCGCGCCCCCGCGGATGACAGTGTCCGCGCTGCTCACCACCGACGCCGGCGCCGCCTGGCGGGTGCCGTTGGGGGTCGCCGGCGGCGACGGTCGGCCGCTGCGCTTCGCAGTGTCACTGCCGGAGACCGGCGGCGCTCCGCTGCGGCTGGCCGGCTTCGAGGCCGACGGCGGCGAGGCGGTCGGTCACGCGTACCGGATGAAGCTCGACGGGCTCCGGCTCACCGACGCGGCCGGGGCGGCGCTGCCGCTGCCGCTCGACGGGGCCTGGCGGGTCGCCGACACCGCGCAGGGACCGCGCGCCGCGGCGGAGGTCACCCCGACGACCGTGGACGGCACCCACACCATCGCCCTGCCGCGCGGGGCCCTGGAGTTCGCCCGCCAGCCCACCTCCCGGTTCGCCGTGGTGCCCACCATGGACAACCCGCCGGTGCCCGCCCTGGTCACCCCCGGCGTCGCCGCGGCACTGGGCATCCTCACCGGTGACACGGTGCCCCTGCAGCTGTCCGGGGTGTCAGTGCCGGTGCACGTGGTGGGCCAGGTGACCGCCGTGCCGGGCACCACAGCCGACGGCGTGCTGCTCGACCTGCCCGCCGCCACCAACCTGCTGCTCGGCCAGCAGGGCACCATCCGGCCGGTGGCCGAGTGGTGGTTGCGCACCGACGACGGCGGGCACGCCGCCGCGGCGGAGCAACTGGCTGACTTCCCCGGCGCCACACTGCTCGACCGGCGGCAGGTCGCCGCGGAGGCGGCCCACGACCCGTACTGGCGGGGCGCCCGCACCGGCCTGCTCGCCGCCGCGCTCGGCTCCGTGCTGCTCGCCCTGGTCGGCCTGGCCGTGGACGTCTGGGCCACCACCCGGCACCGGCTCACCGAGTTCGCGGTGCTGCACACGCTCGGCGCCAACGCCCGGCTGCTGGCCCGGGCCCTCCTCGCCGAGCAGGCGTTCCTGGCCGGCATCGGCGTCGGCGTGGGGCTGCTGGTCGGGGCCGGTGTCGCGGCCACCATGGTGCCGTTGGTGATCCTCACCCCCGCCGCCGGCCGGCCGGTGCCCGAGGCGGTCTTCACACTGCCGTGGTCGCCCGTCGGGCTGACCGCTGCCGGGCTGCTGTTGGCCGCGCTGGCCTTCGCCGCCCTCATCACCACGGGCATCCGCCGCCGGGTGGCCGCCGCACAGCTCCGGATCGGGGGAGAACGATGAGTCCGTCAGGTGCGCCTCGGCGGGTCCGGGCGTACGGGGGGCACTTCCTGCTGCTCGCCGTCCTGACCCTGGTCACCGCGCTACTGATCACCGCCGTGCCCCGGGTCGTCGACCGGCTCACCGGGCAGGGGCTGCGGCAGCACATGGCCGCCCAGCCGGTGGCCCGACGCGACCTGACGTACACCACCGATGAGATGACGCTGGCGCCGACCGCCTCCCGGGTCGCCGCCACCCGCGCCGCCGAACTGGCCACCGTCGAGGCACGGATGCCTGCGGTCGTCCGGGAGACCATCGGCGAGCGGTGGTACGCGGCGGAGACCGCGTTGACCCGATTCACCGGGCCCACCCTGAGCTCCGACAAGGGGCTGATCGACCTCAGCCTGCGCAGCGTGGCCGGGCTGCCCGAGGCGGCCACCCTGGTTGACGGGCGCTGGCCGGCCGGCGGCGGTGACGTCATCGAGGTGGCCCTCGCCGACACCGTGGCCGGGCCCCTCGGGATCCGCGCCGGCGGCACCTTCGCCCTGTCCATCCTGGACGAGGAGGGCAAGCCGGTGCGGAGGATCAAGGTGGCCCTGGTCGGGGTGTTCCGGCCCAATGACCCGCACGGCGGGATCTGGGACGCCCTGCCGTCGATGCTGCGGCTCGCCCCGCCCACGGGCGACGGGCGACCGTTCCTGTCCGTCGCGTACACCTCCGAGGCCGGCTTCGACGCGGCCGCCACCTCCGGCTGGCCGGTCAGCTTCTCCTGGCGCTACCGGGTGGCCCCGGACCGGTTCGACCCCCGGCAGCTCCCCGCCCTGATCGACGGGCTCGCCGACCTGGAGCGGACCCGCCCTGCGGGGCTCACGCTGACCCAGGGCGTCGACATCCCGCTGCGCCGCTTCGCCGAGTCGCTCGCCGCCGCGCGTACGCTGCTCGCCGTCATCGCGGCCGGACTGCTCGCGACCCTGGCCGGCCTCATCGTGCTGGCCGCCCGACTGGCCGCGCGCCGCCGCCAGACCGAGTACGCGCTGCTGCGCGCCCGGGGCGGGGCGACGACCGCGGTGCTGGGCCGCGGCCTCGCCGAGTCCCTCCTGGTGCTGCCCCTGGCGGCCGGCGTGGGCTGGCTGCTCGGCGGGCTGGTCCCCGGCGCCGGCGCCGGGGACCAGCTGCGCTGGGTGCTGCTCGCCGCGCTGCTGGCCACCCTGGTCCCGCCGCTCACCGCGCTCGTCACCGCGGTCCGGGGCGGCGGTGGCGGCCGGGCCGACCTGGTCGCCGCCCGGTCCCCGGCCGTGCGGCTCACCGTCGAGGTGACCGTGCTGGCGGTCGCCGCGCTCGCCGCGTTCCTGGTGCGCCGGCGGGGCCTCACCCTCGACGGGACGGTGGACCCGCTGCTCGTCTCGGTGCCGGTGCTGCTGGCCGTCGCCGCGGCGCTGGTCGCGCTGCGTGCCTACCCGTGGCCGCTGCGGCTGCTCAGCCGGACCGCCGCCCGGGCCCGGGGCAGCGTCGCGTTCCTCGGCACCGCCCGCGCCGGCCGGGCCGCCACGACCGGCCCGCTGATCGTGGTGGTGCTGTCCGTGGCGACCGCGGCGTTCTGCGGGGTGGTCGCCTCCGGCATCGAGAACGGCCGGGACCGGGCCGCCGCCCGCGCCGTGCCGGGGGACATCCGGGTCGACGGGGAGCGGTTCGCCCCGGACACCACGGACGCGCTGGCCGCGCTGCCCGGCGTCCGTGCCGTCGCCCCGCTGCTGGTGGAGCCCGGCAAACGCCCGTACGTCGACCGGGCCGGCCGGTTCGGCGGCATCGGCGAGACACGCGTGGTGCTGGTCGACCTCCCCCGGTTCGCCGAGGTGGCGCGCCGCGCCGGCGTCCAGGTGACCGTCCCCGACCCGCTGCGCGCCACCACCGACGGGACCGCGCCGCTGCCGGCGCTGGTCTCCCCGGCGCTCGCCGACGAGTTCGCGGACGCCGGCCTGGCCGACGCGGCCGGCCGGCGCCCCGCCTGGCTGGACGTGCAGGGCAACCGGCTGCCGCTGCGCACCGCCGCCACCGTCGACGAGTTCCCGCTGGTCAACGACGACGTGACGCGGTTCGTGGTGCTGCCCTGGCCGGCTCTCCCGGCGGACGCCCTGCAACCGCTCGTTCCCACCGGCTTCCTGCTCGCCGGGGACCGGGTCGACCCGGCCGCGGTGGCCCGGGTGGTGGGCGAGGGGCAGCAGCGCTACCAGCGCGCCGGGACCGTCACCGGCGGGGAGCGACCCCGCCAGCCCATGGTGACCACCCGGTCGGCGGTCCGCGCCGAGCTGGGCGGCAGCGGGGTGAACGGTCTGCTGGTCTTCGGCTTCACCATCGGCGCGGCCGGGGGCGCGGTGCTGGGTTTGCTCGCGCTGGCCTTCGCGGTGCTGGCCGGGGCCCGCGGCCGTGGGCAGGTGCTCTCCCGGCTACGCACCATGGGCCTGTCCCGCCGGCAGTGGCGCGGGCTGCTCCTGGTGGAGCTGACCCCGCTCGTGCTGGTCTCCGTGCTCACCGGAGCGGTGGTCGGCGCGCTGCTGCCGGTGCTGCTCACCCCGGTGCTCGGCCTGCCCGCCTTCACCGGCGGGATGGCCGTGCGGGCACGTTTCGAGCCCGGCCTGGTGGCCGGGGTGCTGGGTCTCGCCGTGCTGGCCCTCGGCTTCGCCGTCACCGTCGAGGCTGTGAACAACCGTCGGATGCGCCTCGGCGAGGTGCTCCGGCTCGGAGAGGAGAGCTGAGATGACCGCGATCGACTATGGCCATCCGGGCTCGTCGCGTCTGACGCCGCGCAGCGACCCCGGACAGCCAGCAGCCGCCGTACCGGACCTGGCCGCCCTTCAGCAGCGCGCTGCGGAGCGCGCCGCCGAACGGGCCGGCGGCCGGGACCGCCTGCGCGGCCACATCGTCTGCGACGGGCTGGTCCGCATCTTCAAGACCGAGGGGGTGGAGGTGGTCGCCCTCCAGGGCCTCGACCTGGTCATCGACCGGGGTGAGCTGGTGGCGATCGTCGGGGCCTCCGGGTCCGGCAAGTCCACCCTGCTGAACATCCTCTCCGGGCTGGACACCCCGACCGCGGGCATCGCCCGGGTCGCCGAGTACGACCTGCTCGCCCTGTCGAACCGGCGCCGGCTCGCCTACCGCCGCCAGGTGGTCGGCTTCGTCTGGCAGCAGACCGGCCGGAACCTGCTGCCGTACCTGACCGCGCTGGAGAACGTCGAGCTGCCCATGAAGCTGGCCGGGGGCCGCTCCCGGCGCGCCCGCCGGGAGCGGGCCCGCCAGCTGCTCGACATGGTCGGGGTCGGGTACTGCGCCGACCGCCGGCCGGGCCAGCTGAGCGGCGGCGAGCAGCAGCGCTGCGCGGTGGCCGTGGCGGTGGCCAACGACCCGGAGGTGCTCTTCGCCGACGAGCCGACCGGCGAGCTGGACGAGGCCACCGGCGCCGAGGTCTTCGCCGCGCTGCGCACCATCAACGCCGAGCTGGGCGTCACCATCGTGGTGGTCACCCACGACCAGGCCGTGGCCGGCCAGGTCCGCCGGACCGTCGCCATCCGCGACGGCCGGACCTCCTCCGAGGTACGCCGCACGGCCCGGGTCACCGCTGACGGCGGCACCGAGCTGGTCAGCGAGGAGTACGCGGTGCTCGACCGGACCGGCCGGATGCAGCTGCCCGCGTCCTTCGTGGACGCCCTGTCCCTGCGCGACCGGGTCCGGCTCAACCTGGAACCCGACCACGTCGAGGTGCGGCCGGGCGACCGCGCGCACGCCGAGGAGAGTGAGTGATGACCGATCAGCTGACCGTGCCGCCCCGGGTCGCCTTGGACGAGGTGGTCCGGGTCGAGGGGGTGAGCCGCACCTTCGGCAGGGGCGAGCACGCCGTGCACGCTGTGCGGGACGTCTCGTTCGTGGCCGGCCGGGGCGAGCTGGTCGCGGTCCGGGGCCGCTCCGGCGCGGGCAAGACCACCCTGCTGAACCTGATCGGCGGGCTGGACCGGCCGGACCGCGGGCGGGTCCGGGTGGCCGGGCACGAGGTGACCGCCGCGAGCGAGCGGGAGCTGCTGGCGCTGCGCCGCGGCACGGTCGGGTTCGTCTTCCAGACCTTCGGCCTCGTGCCGATCCTGTCGGCGGCGGAGAACGTCGGGGTGCCGCTGCGGCTGGCCAAGGTGCCGGCGGCCGAGCGGGAGCAGCGGGTGGCCGTGCTGCTGGAGCTGGTCGGCCTGGGCGGGCACGCCGCGCAGCGCCCGTACGAGCTCTCCGGCGGCCAGCAGCAGCGGGTGGCGGTGGCCCGGGCGTTGGCCAACGAGCCGGACCTGCTCATCGCCGACGAGCCGACCGGCCAGCTCGACTCGGAGACCGGCCGCTCCATCATGGACCTGCTCCGCGCCGTGGTGCACGCCCGCGGCATGACCGCCCTGGTCGCCACCCACGACCCGGCCCTGATCGACATGGCCGACCGCACCCTGACCCTCCGCGACGGCCGCCTGGCAACCGACTGACCCCCGTTCGGTCCCGCCCCGCCCGGCCCCCCGCCGGCTCGGCCCGCCTCGCCCCGCCTCGTCGATCATGAAGTTGGCGTCGCGACACGCCGTGCCGGGGTGGCGCCAACTTCATGATCAACCGTGCCGGGGGCGGGCGGTGCGGGCGGGGCCCAGGCCGGCGCGGGACGGCCGGCGCGAAGGTGGACGGTGTCAGGCAGCCGAGCAGCGCCAGCCACGTCCCCGGGCCGGGGCCGGTCGACACGGGTGCATCCGGTGCGGCCATCGCCGCCGAGCCAACCGTCAGAGCGCCAGCTTCATGCCCTCATGGCTGGCCACGAAGCCGAGGTCCCGGTAGAAGCGGTGGGCGTCGGCGCGGCTCTTGTCGGTGGTGAGCTGCACCAGCGCGCAGCCCCGCTCCCGGGCCTGGTCGATCGCCCAGGTCATCATCTGCCGGCCCAGCCCCCGGCCGCGCAGGTCGGAGCGGACCCGGACCGACTCGATCAGCGACCGCTCGGCACCGTGCCGGCCCAGCCCCGGGATGTACGTGATCTGGAAGCAGCCGACCACCTCGCCGGCGGACTCCGCGACCACCAGGTGGTTGCGCGGGTCGGCGTCGATGGCGGCGAACGCCCGCTCGTACGCCTCGTCGACCTCGGTGAAGTCGCGGGCCTTGCCCAGCACGTCGTCGGCGAGCAGGGCGATGACGGCGGGCAGGTCGGCCCGGACCGCCTCCCGGAAGATCACGTCGGTCACGCCGGGCAGCCTCCCACAGTCACGCCCGGCGATGCCGTCGCGCCGGTTGCCGGCACCGGGCAGCATGTGCGCCATGGACGTCCTGCTGTTGCCGTTCCGCTGGATCTACCGCGGTCTGGTCTGGTTCGCCAACTCGCCGCGCACGTTGATCATCTCGTACCTGCTGATGATCGTGGTGGCCGGCGTGCTGTACAGCCACGCCGAGCACAAGAGCGCCGCGGACTCGGTCTGGTGGGCCGTGGTGACCGCCTCCACGGTCGGTTACGGCGACATCTCCCCGACCTCCTTCGCCGGGCGGTTCCTCGCCGCGCTGCTCATCTCCACCATGGTGCTGCTGGTCATCCCGCTCATCACCGCGCACTTCGCCAGCCGGCTGATCGTGGACGACGACGCCTTCGAGCACGCCGAGCAGGAGGAGCTGAAGGCCGACGTACGGCGGCTGCGGGCGCTGGTGGAGGAGATGGCCGCCCGGCAGGGCATCGTGCTGCCCGAGCTGGACCGCCCCGAGCCGGTCAGCACCGCCCCGCCCTGGGAACGGCGGCGCCGGCGTCGCCGGAGCCGGTGACCACGCCCGTCACCGGGCGGGGCAGCGCAGCCCCTCCCGGGGGACGGTGAGCGAGACGAGGTAGGCGTCGACGGCGGCCGTGACGCAGGGGGTCTGCGGGTAGGCCGTGTGCCCCTCGCCCTCCCAGGTGAGCACCCGGCCCACGCCCAGCATCGAGGCCAGTGCGGCGGTCTGCTCGTAGGGCGTGGCCGGGTCGCCGGTGGTGCCGACCACCAGGATCGGCGGCGCGCCGGCCGCCTTCCCGGTCGGGTACGGGTCCCGCCCGCCCGGCCACTCCACGCAGCCGAGCATCCCGACCGCCAGCGCCGGGCCGAACAGCGGGTACTTCTGCCGCCACTGCGACTGGAGCGACCGGATCTGTTCCCGGGTCGGCTTCTCGGTCTCGTCGGCGCAGTTCACCGCCATGTTCGCGTCGAACAGGTTGGAGTAGTGCCCGTCGTCCTCGCGGCCCGCGTACGCGTCGGCGAGCTTGAACACGCCGGTCGGGTCGCCGCCCTGCAACGCGTCGACCGCCCGGGCCAGTTCCTGCCAGCCCTGCTCGGTGTAGAGGGAGGAGATCACCGCGTAGAACACCCAGCCGGCGGTGGCCTCCCGGCCGTCCCTGCCGCGCACCGGGGAGACCCGGGCCTTGTCGATGGCGGTGGTCACCGCGGCCCGGGCGTCCGGCGCGATCGGGCAGCGGCCCGCGTTCGCCGCGCACCAGCGGGAGAAGTTGTCGAATGCCCGCTCGAAGCCCTTCGCCTGGCTCTCCGAGCCGGCGACGAGCTTCTGCTGCGGGTCCACCGCGCCGTCGAGCACCAGCGCCCGCACCCGCTGCGGGTAGAGCTGGGCGTAGGTGGCGCCCAGCAGGGTGCCGTAGGAGTAGCCGAGGTAGGTCAGCTTGTCGTCGCCGACGGCCGCCCGCACGGCGTCCATGTCCCGCGCGGCCTGCTCGGTGCCGTAGAGCGGGAGCTGGTCGCCGTACTTCCCGCCGCACCGCTGGCCGACCCGGCGGTTGAGGGCCACGAAGCCGTCGAAGGACGCCTGGCTCTCCGGGTCGGGGTCGTAGCCGAAGCTGGCGTCCAGGTCGGCGTCGGGGATGCACTTCACCGGGCTGGACCGGGCCACCCCGCGCGGGTCGAAGCCCACGATGTCGAACCGGTCGGTCACGTCGGCCGGCAGCCCGCCGAACCCCGGGCCGAAGGAGAGGTAGACCGCGGTGTCCACGCCGGACGCGCCGGGACCGCCCGGGTTCACCACGAGCGACCCGATCCGGTCGTGCTGCTTGTTCGACCGGATCCGGATCAGCGCGATCTCGAAGGTCTCCCCGGCGCCCGGCCCGGCGGTCGCGCCGGTCGCCGCCCCGGTGCCCCAGTTCCGGGGTACGGCGATCCGCGCGCAGTCGTAGCGCATGCCCGCCGCGCCCCGCCCGACCAGCTCGTCCGGCACCTCGGGGCAGGCCCGCCAGGTCGGCGCCGTGCCCGGGGCGGCCGCCTCGCCCTCGCTCTCGGCCCGCGGGGCGAACGCCGGCAGCGTGCAGCCGGCGGTGAGCACCAGCGCCGCGACGAACCCGGCCAGGGTGGGCCGGCGGCGGATCCGGTCGGAGAAGCGGGTCACGTGGGAGCCCTCCATGATCGTGTGGACCGCCAGGCTACGCCCGGCCACGCCCGTCGCCGACGGTCGCCGCCGGATCCCCGCGCAGCACCTGGTCGACGTCGTAGCGGATCGGGCGCTCCAACTGGTCGTACGTGCAGGAGCGGGGATCGCGGTCGGGGCGCCAGCGGACGAACTGGGCGGTGTGCCGCAGCCGGTCGCCCTCCATCGCGTCGTAGCCCACCTCGGCCACCAGCTCCGGGCGCAGCGGCTCCCACTCCAGGTTCTTGCCGCCGGTCCACCGGCTCACCCCGCCCGGGATGCGCTGCCCCCGCTCGTGGTCGCCGTGCACCCACGGGTGGTCGCCGCCGACCTCCCGGTAGGGCTCCAGCTCGTCGAGCAGCTCCTTGCGCCGGGCCGCCGTGAACGAGGAGCTGACCCCGATGTGGTGCAGCACCCCGGCGTCGTCGTAGAGGCCGAGCAGCAGCGAGCCGACCACCGGGCCGGACTTGTGCCAGCGGAACCCGGCCACCACGGCGTCGGCGGTGCGCGCGTGCTTGACCTTGAACATGAGCCGCTTGCCCGGCTCGTAGGGCAGGTCGGCCGGCTTGACGATGAGCCCGTCCAGCCCGGCCCCCTCGAACACGTCGAACCAGCGCCGGGCCATCTCCGGGTCGGTGGTCACCTGGGTGACGTGCACCGGCGGCCGGACCTTGGCCAGCGCCTTCTCCAGCCGGCCCCGGCGCTCCGGGTAGGGCCGGTCGGTGAGCAGCTCGTCGTCGATGGCGAGCAGGTCGAAGGCGACGAAGTCGGCCGGGGTGGTCTCGGCGAGCAGCTTCACCCGGGACGCGGCCGGGTGGATCCGCTGGGCCAGCAGCTCGAAGTCGAGCCGCGGCTGGCCGTCGGGGCCGTCCCGGCGGATCACGATCAGCTCGCCGTCGACCGCGCACCGCTCCGGGAGCTGGCGGCGCGCCTGCTCCACCACCTCGGGGAAGTAGCGGGTCATCGTCTTGCCGCCGCGACTGGCCAGCTCGACCTCGTCGCCGTCGCGGAAGATGATGCAGCGGAAGCCGTCCCACTTGGGCTCGTAGGTCAGGCCGGGGTCGGTGGGTAGTTGGGGCACGCTCTTCGCCAGCATCGGCTCGACCGGCGGATTGATCGGCAGGTCCACGGCGACCAGTCAATCAGACCCCACCGACGGTCGTGAGGCAGATCACCGGCCGTGCGGGGCGGCGTGTCCCGTCCCGGGCCCGTTCGTCACCCGCGACCGGATGGTGAAACCGCAGGTCAGCGCTACGGTTCGCGGCGTGCCGGAGTGGAGTTGCGGATGCTGCGGGCGCTGGCGGGTCAGCGTGGAACTGATCCGCGGGCGCTACCGCTACCGGCTGGTGCACCGCTACCCGGCCGAGCACGGCGGCGGCGCCAACGTCGTCGGCGAGGTGGCCTCGGTGGCCGAGCTGGAGCTGCTGCTCCGCCGGTACGCCCCGGTCGGCCTGGCCGACCTGCGCGAGGCGGCCTGACCGGGATCACCCGCCGTCGATCCCGGGCGTAGCCTGTCCCTGATCATGCCGGGGGAGGGGAACGCCATGCGGTTCGTGGAGTCCGTCGAGATCGCCGCCGACATCGACCGGGTCTGGGCCGTGCAGACCGACGTCGAGCGCTGGCCTGAGTGGACGCCCTCGGTCACCTCCGCCCGCTGGCTGGATCCCGGGCCGGTCACCCTCGGCTCGTCGGCCCGGCTGGAGCAGCCCGGGCTGCGCCCGGCGGTCTGGCGGGTCACCGAGATCGACCCGCCGTACGGCTTCGTCTGGGAGTCCGACAGCCCCGGCGTGCACAGCCGGGGCGAACACCGGCTGGACCCGTTGGACGACGGGCGGGTCCGCGCCGAGCTGGTCATGGCGCAGACCGGGCCGCTGGCCGGGCCGGTCGGGCTGCTCCTCGGCCGGACCATCCGCCGCTACCTGCGGCAGGAGGCCGACGGGCTCCGCCGCCGCTGCGAGCGGGGCTGACCACCGGCTCCCCGTGCGCCGCTCAGCCGTCCCCGCGCGCCGGCTCGACCGTCTTCTCCAGCACCGCCAGCCGGTTGCCGTTCTCGTCCGGCCGGTGCGCCACGACCCGGTAACCGCGCCGCGCGTACAGGCCCAGGTTCTCGGCGCTCTCCGCGCCGGTGAACAGGGCGAACCGGGTCACCCGCCCGGCGCAGGCGGCCTCCACCGCGGCCAGCAGCCGGCCGCCGATGCCGCGCCCCTGCTGGTCGGGCGCGACCGCGAGCCGGCCGACGTGGGCCGTGTCGCCGTCGATCCGGGCGCGCACCGAGCCGACGAGGCGGGGCCCGAGCCGGGCGGCCAGCACCACGGTCGGGCCGGCCAGGGCGGCGCGGACCTCGTCCAGCGTCTCGGTCAGCGGGGGCAGGAACACGTCCCGGTAGCGCTGCGCCTCCACCAGGTACGCGGCGCGCTGCACGGTGAGGATCTCACCGGCGTCCGCGACACCGGCCGGGGCCAGGGTCAGCTGGTCGGTCACCCGGCAAGCCCACCACAGCCCCGCCGACCGGCGCCGGGCGGGCCACCCGGCCCGGCCGTACCCTGGCGGTGTCCCGCGAGGAGGAGGCCGACGTGCCCGAGCTGACGTACCCCGAGGTGGGGGCGACCCGCGACGGACGCCTGCCGGCCGACTACCACCACCTGCGCCACCGGCTCCGGTTGCCGGACGGCGGCTTCCCGACCGCCGCGGACGCGGTGCTCGGCTGGCGGCTGCACCGGGCCGCGGGCGTCGTCATGCGCACCGACGCGCCCCGCGCCGCCGCCGGCGTGCGGGTCACCCCGGGGCTCGGCGTCGGCCCGCTGCGGATCTGGGGCCCGACCGAGGTGGTCTGGACGGCGGACGAGCCGGACCGGGCCGGGTTCGGCTACGGCACGCTGCCCGGGCACCCGGAGATCGGCGAGGAGGCGTTCCTGGTCACCCGGACCGCCGACGGGGTGTGGTTCGAGGTGACCGCGTTCAGCCGGCCGGGCCACTGGTACGTGCGCGCCGCCGGGCCGGCCGCCCGGGCCGTCCAGCGGGCGTACGCCTGGTGGCTGGGGCGGACGCTGCGCCGGCTCTGTTCCTCCGCGGCACCGGGTCAGTAGCCGGCGAAGGAGCGGATGGGGGCGCGTGGCCCGTACTTGGGCGCCTGGATGCCGGCGGCCTCCAGCAGCACGCAGACCCGTCCGCGGTGGCCCCGGAACGGCTCAAGGAGGGCCAGCATGCGGGCGTCGTCGCCGCGCCGCTCCCCGGCCAGCGCCCAGGCCACCGTGTTGGGGATGTGGTAGTCGCCGACGCTGACCGCGTCCGGGTCCCCGTATGCGATCCGGACCACCTCGGCGGCGGTCCACGGCCCGATGCCGGCGATCGCGGTGAGCCGGCGGGTGGCCTCGGCGGCGTCGGCGCAGCGTTCCAGCCGGTCGGCGACGGCGGCCGCCCGGCGCAGTGTGTCGGCCCGCCGCTGCTCCACCCCGAACGGGTGGAAGACCCAGTAGGGCGTGGCCGCCACCGCGGCCGCCTCGGGCGGCAGCAGCAGCGGTTGCAGCGGCCCCGGCGCCGGCTCCCGGAAGTGCCGCACGGTCGCCGCGTACGCCCGGTACGCCTCCTTGCCGGTGACCTTCTGCTCGAAGACGGCGCGCAGCAGCCGGGGGAAGACCTGGCCGGTGGCGGGCATCCGCAGCCCCTGGTGCTCGCGGGCCAGCCGGGCCACCAGCGGGTGCGCGCCGGCCAGCGCGGCGAACCCGGTCAGGTCGTCGCGGAGCCCCGCGACCGCGTCGGCCCGCTCCACCACCCAGTCCGCACCGGGGCCGTAGCCCTCGGCGACCAGTTCACCCGCCTCTGGGCGCAGCGCGAGGGTCGCCGGACCGGCCGGCGTGCGGGTGGCCCACCAGAAGCTGCCGGCGGCGATCCGGGCGCACGGGTCGTACGGGCTGAAGGTGAGGGCCCGGACCGAGGCGGCCAGCCGGTAGCCGGCCGGTGGGCGCAGCGTCCGGCGGGCGGCGGGGGAGGTCACCCCGCAACTCTGCCACGTGCCCCCACCGCGACGGCGCCGGCCCGTGCCGGTGTTTGACGTCCGGCGCGGCAGGGGGCGGCGCCGGCCCGTACCCGTGTTTGACGTCCGGCGCGCAGGGGGCGGCGCCGGCCCGGTACGGGCCGGCGCCGCACCGGGACGCGGGGCTGCCGGATCGCCGCTGTCCCGGGTTCACGACGGTGGCCGGCCGCGCCCTCCCCGGCTGCGACCGGCCACCGTGTCCGGGGTTCGGGTCAGTACGAGTAGCCCGAGTCGCCGCCCGAGTCGCCGCCCGACGCCGGCGGGGCGACCGCCTTCGGGGTGCCGGTGGGCAGGCAGGTGAGGTTCTTCTTGCCGTTCGGGTCGACGACGAACCAGGTGCCGCCGACGCCCTGGCCCTTCCACTGGCCCGGCTTCTTGTCCCCGATGTAGCGGTAGACCGGCCAGCCCCCGATGGTGATCTGCCGGGTGCCGTCCTGGCGGGTGACCGTGCCGACCTTGTCGTCGGAGACGCCCTGGAGCTGCGGGTTGCCGTCGGTCAGCGCGGGCGGCCAGACCTGGGCGCACTTGTCCACGCAGTTGGACTGCGGCGGGTCGGCCGAGTCCTTGTCGAACCGGTACAGCACCCAGCCGTCCTGGTCGGTGACGACCTGGCCCATCCGGGGCAGCTTCTTACTGACCAGTTCGTCGGTGAGCTTCACGTCGGACGGGGGCGCCTTGTCGTCGGCGGGGGCGTCCGGGGACGCGGAGGCTTCCGGTTCGGCCGACGCGGTGGGTTCGGCCGCGGCGACGGCGACCGGCTCGGCCGCGCTCGAGTTCGCCCCGTCGTAGCCCGCGGGGGCGCAGGCCGTTAGTGCGACCATCGCGCTCGCGACGATGACGGTCGTCCGCTTCAGGTGTGCCACGTGCCCTCCTCGTTCTTGGCAGTTCGCCGAGTAGTACGGGCGGTGCGCTGTCAAGGTTGAAGAGAAAAGGGTGCTCCATTTCACAGTGGATCCGTTGAACCGATCCGGCCGGCGGCGCGTGGGGGAGCACGTCGGGGTGACGACCCCCGGGCACGACGGAACGGCGCCGGGCGGTGTCGCTGCCCGGCGCCGGCGTCCCGGCGGGATCAGAGGTCGGCCACCGTCACCAGCGGGCTGGCGACCCCGTTGACGTCGACCGACTGCACCTGGATCTTCTCGATGTCCTTGAGCGGCGCCGAGGTCGACGCGCTCAGCTCCAGCGGAAGCTGGTTGGTGTTCGTGCCGTAGCCGCCGCCCGGCACCGACCAGGTGGAGACCACCTCGCTGGTGGCGTTCGTCCGCACCACCACGAGCCGGCAGGTGCGCGGCCCGGGCAGGCGGGTGAGCTGAAGGTCGATCTGGGTGCCGTACTCCTTGGGCGCCAGCCACATGGTGGTCTTCACGCCGGTGCCCGGGTCGGTGGCGTCGTGCTGGTCGCCCTCCTGCTCGTTGCCTCCGATGCCCGGCCCCGACGCCGTCGGTCCGGGGGAGGGCGGGGCGGTGACGGGCGCGGTCAGCGTCGGCTCGGCCTGCGGGATCCGCTTTTCGTCGTCGCCCCCGAACACCCCGGCGATCCCGGCGCCGCTCAGGCCGCCGAACACGACCACGGCCGCCGCCGCGGCGAAGACCTGCCGCATCCGGGTCCGCCGCCGGTCCCGGCGGACCGCCATGAGGGTACGGTCCAGCAGCGCGGGATCGGTGTGCGTCTGCTCCAGCGCGGCCATCGCCTCGCCGTCGATGCCGGAGAGCAGCCCCACCACCGGGACCATCGTCTCCAGCTCGGCCGCGCACGCCCAGCAGGTGGCGAGGTGCTCCTCGAACCGTTCCACGTCCTGCGGGTCCAGCACGCCGAGCGCGTACGCGGCCACGTCCATGTGGTCGGCCCGGCTCATTCCGTCACCCCCCTCTCCTGCAGAGCCGTGCGCAGCGCGCGCAGCGCGTAGTAGACCCGCGACTTCGCGGTGCCGAGCGGAAGGCCCAGCTCCTCGGCCGCCTCGGGCACGGTACGCCCCCGGAAGTACGTCGCCACCAGGATCTCCCGGTGCGACTGGCTCAGCGTACGCAGCGCGTCGGCCACGGTCATCGTGCGCAGCACCCGGTCGGTGCTGTCCGCCTCGGCGAACGCGGTCAGGTCCCGGTCGTACGTCTCCGCCGGGCGGGCCTGCTCGCTGCGGTGCTCGTCGATGGCGATCCGCCGGGCCACCGTGACCAGCCAGGGGCGCAGCGAGCCCTGGCCCTGGACGCCCAGCCGGTGCGCGTTGCGCCAGGCCCGCAGCAGCGTCTCCTGCACGATGTCCTCGGCGCGCTGCCGGTCCCCGCCGGTCAGCCGCATCACGAACATCAGCAGCGGCCCGGCGTGCTCGGCGTAGAGCAGCCGGATCAGCTGGTCGGAGTGGCTCGCCTCGGTGGACGTCGCCTGATGGCGTCCGGGCGCCGGTCGCGGCGTCACGGGGTCATTCTGGCGATCCGAGGGACGGGCGTCGACCCCCCGACCCGACCGCGACTCGCGCGACCGGGGCTGTGCCCGCGCGAACATCCACTCGGGCCTCGCCACCTCGCCGTGCCAGCCGGCCGCCACCGCGTGCATGCAAGACCTCCGGTGTCCAAATGACATCAGCCGACCCCCCACGGGCATGGCCGCCCGGTGATACGGAGCGGCCCGCCGAGCGGATCAACGCCGGACGGAAAAAATTCCGGGCGGAGGCGGGGTGGACTCGGTGGCGTCGGCGTCGTGGACCACCGGGGCGCCCCCGGCGAACCGGTCCAGGTCGGCGCCGGCCAGCACCCGACCCGGGAACCAGTCGCCGGCGGCCCGCCGGGTCAGCTCCGGCACCGGCGGCTCCACACGGGACGCGACCAGCACGAGGTTGCCGTAGCGCCGGCCGCGGAGCACCGCCGCGTCGCCGACCAGGCAGGCCCGGGGCAGCACGGTGCGTACCGTGGCGACCTGCGCGCGGGCGTGCCGCAACGGCGGGCCGTCGGCGACGTTCGCCAGGTAGCAGCCCTCCGGCCGGAGCACCCGGGCCACCTCGGCGGCGTATTCCACCGAGGTCAGGTGGGCGGGGGTGCGAGCGCCGGCGAAGACGTCCGCGACCACCACGTCGTAGCTGCCGTCCCGGCTCGACGTCAGGGTGGCCCGGGCGTCGGCCACCCGGACGCGCAGCCGGGGGTCGGCCGGCCAGGGCAGCTCCCGCCGGACCAGGTCCACCAGGGCGCCGTCCACCTCGGACACCCGCTGCGTGGAGCCGGGGCGGGTGGCCTGCACGTAGCGGGGCAGGGTGAGCGCGCCGCCGCCCAGGTGCAGCACCCGCAGCGGCGCGCCGGCCGGCGCCACCAGGTCGATCGCGGCGGCGAGCCGCCGGACGTACTCGAACTCCAGGTGGGTGGGGTCGGTGAGGTCCACGTGCGACTGCGGCGCGCCGTCGAGCAGCAGCGTCCAGGAGCCCGGCCGGTCCGGGTCCGGCACCAGCTCGGCCTGCCCGGTGTCGACCTGCGCGATCGCCCGGTCCGCGCCGCGTCGCCGGCCCATCAGCGCCGGACCCGGGCCGCCGCGGTGAGCACCCGGTGCAGCAGGCGGGCGTCGCCGAGCATCCCGCGCAGCCGGCGCTCCAGGCCGGCGATCGGAACGAGGTTCTGCGGGGCGCGCGGATCCTTGTACGGGGTGGAGGCGAACCGGGGCAGCGTGACCAGGGACAGGTCGGCCAGCTCGATCGCCTCGGCCTCGGTCAGGTCGGCGGAGCACTCCACCCGCACGACGCCCGCCCAGGGCGCGCCGCCGGCCACCGGCAGCCGCAGGTACCACGAATAGCCGCCCCACGCCGTGCCCAGGCGGAACACCGGGCAGCGCTGCCCCGGAGCCAGCCCCGTGACCACCGCGGTGAGCCGGCCGTCCAGGTACTGGCTGTGCTGCGTCTTGATGTAGCCCAGGGTGCGGGGCAGGTTCCGCCGGCTGCGCAGCGGCCCGTCCACCACCAGCAGGTCGCCGTCGGTGCGCACCGCGTCGGAGACCGCCACCTCCAGCGCGGTCAGCGGGCCCTGCACGGCGGCCGGCAGCTTGCTCAGCTCGCCGGTGCCGCTCACCCGGTGCACCGGGTAGCGGATCGCGCCGGCCACCACGTCCTGTGCCGAGGGGCTGGCGGTGAACAGCCCCCGGCCCACCCGGGTGCCGGCCAGCTCCGCCGCGCCCCGCTCCAGGTCGCAACGGACCACGCCGGCGGCGTACGAGGCCGCGATGCCGGGGAAGGAGCCGCCGTCGTCCTCGGCCGTCCAGACGCTGGCGTCGATCCGGCGTACGCCGTCGACCAGCAGCACCACGTCCGGGGCCGCGACGTCGCGCCGGACGTCGACGGCCCGCCAGTCGGTGGCGGGCAACTCGACGTCGGCGTCGACCTGGGCGCTGCTCGGGGCCGCCGGCCCGCCCCCGCCGGCCGCCTCGAACGACGCCCCGTACGCCGGGTCCCACGCGTCGACGAAGAACCGGGCGCCCGCGCTCACAGGCCGGTCCGTTCCACGCGCGCGGTGCGGGCGTCCTTGCGGACCACGAAGCGGACCGGGATCCGCTCGGCGAGCGCCGGCACATGGGTGACCACGCCGACCATCCGGTCGCCCCGGGCGGCCAGGTTCTCCAGGGTGGCCGCCACCGTGTCGAGGGTGGCCGCGTCCAGCGTGCCGAAGCCCTCGTCGAGGACGATCGACTCCAGGCTGGCCGCGCTCGTGGACATCCCGGCGAGCTGCTCGGAGAGCGCGAGCGCCAGGGCCAGCGACGCCTGGAACGTCTCCCCGCCGGACAGGGTGCGCACCCCGCGCCGCAGCCCGGCGTCGTGGTGGTCGACCACGAAGAACTCGCCCTTGTCGTGCACCAGGTCGTACTGGCCGCCGGACAGCTCGCGCAGGATCCGCGAGGCGCCGTCGACCAGCAGGTCCAGCGCCTCGGCCAGCAGCCAGCGCTCGAAGTTGTTGGCCCGCAGGTGCCCGGCGAGCGCGCGGGCCACCCGGGCCTGCCGCTCGTGGCCGGCCCGCTGCTCGCGCAGCTCCGCGGCCTGCTCGCGGCGCTCCTCCAGGCGGCGCAGCTCCGCCTCGGCCCGCTCCACCGCCACCGCGGCGTCGCGCTTCGGGTCCTCCGGCGCGGCCAGCCCGGCCGCGTCGAAGAGCCCGCCGATCCGCTCCGCCACCTCGCCCGCCGCGGCCTCCGCGGCGTCGACGGCGGCGGCCAGGCCGGCCCGGTCGGCGCGCCGCCGCCCGGCCTGCTCGCCGGCCCAGCCGGCGAGGGCCGTCCAGGCGGTGGCCACGTCGTCGCGGTCGGCGGCCGGCGGGCCGAACCGGGCCAGCCCGTCCCGGACGGTGTCGAAGTCCCGCCAGGCCCGGCGCAGCCGCTCCTGCGCGCCGTCCAGGTTGCCGCGGGCCCGGCGCGCGGCGTCGCGGCCCGCGCGCACCGCCCCCGCCGCCTCCTCCAGCGCCCGGCGCAGGCGGGCGTGCTCGGCCAGCGACTCGCGCAGCGCCTCCGGCGTGGCCGCGCCGGCGAGCTGCCCGTCCAGCTCGGCCAGCCGGGCCCCGAGCTGGTCGTGCTCGGCGCGGGCGCGCAGCAGCACCCGGTCCAGCTCCCGGGCGGCCGTGTCGCGCTCCTGCACCACCCGCTTGGCGGCCTCGCTGGCCGCCCGGGCCGCCTTGCCGGCCGCGAGCGCCCGGGCCACCGCCGAGCCCTTCGGCACGGCCGGCACCTTGGGCACCGGCTGCTCGCAGACCGGGCAGGGGCCGCCGTCGACCAGGTGCGCCCGCAGCGCCACCGCCTGGTCGGTGGCCTTCGCCTCCTCGTGCGCCCGGAACGCCGCCTCCAGCTCCGCCTCGGCCCGCTCGGCCTCGGCCCGGGCCGCGGCGAGCGCACCGGCCGCCGCGTCGTGCTCGGCCTGCGCCGCGTCCACCGCCGCGCGGACCGCCACCGCGTCGCCGGCCAGCCGCTCCCGGTCGGCGTACGCCTTGAGCTGCACGCGCAGCGCGCTCTCGTCGCCGGCGGCGGCCAGCTCGCCGCGCAGCTTCTCCTCGCGCTCCTCGGCGAGGCCCACCGCGGTGGCCGCCTCGTCGGCGGCCGTCCGCGCGGCGGCCACCGCCCGGGCCAGCTCGGCGGTCCCGTCCGGCGGCCGGACCCCGGCCAGCACGGTCAGCTCGGCGTCGAGCGCCGCGAGCGCCGCGGCCTGCTCGCGCGTCGTCGCGCGCGCCCGCTCCAGCTCGGGTACGGCCGCCGCGACGGCAGCGGCCAGCTCGCGCATCCGGTCGACGCGGTCACGGGCGCCGGCCAGGCTCTCCTCGTCGACGTCGGCGAGGCCGCCGAGCATCTTGTCGACCGCCTCCAGCTTCGCCTCGGCCTGCCCGGCGCGCTCGGTGGCCTTCTTCTGCACCTCCTCGTAGACGCCCAGCCCGAGGAGGTTCACCAGGATCTGCTGCCGGGTGGCCGGCTTGGCGTGCAGGAAGTCGGCGAACTGCCCCTGCGGCAGCACCACGCAACTGGTGAACTGCTCGTACGGCAGCCCGACCGCGTCGAGCACCGCCTGCTCCATCTCGGCGGGGGTGCCGGCCACCACCTCGCCCAGGTCCTCCGGGCTGAGCCCGGTGTCGAGCTTCGTCACGTCGAACCCGGGCGGCATGAGCTGGAGGCCCGCGTTGGCGGTCTTCACCGCGCCCCGGCCGTCCCGGCGGACCACCCGGGTGGCCACGTACCGGTCGCCGGCGGACTCGAAGACCAGCCGCACCCGCGCCTCGGTGGCCGACGGGGCGAGGGCGTTGGCCAGCCCCCGGGCGCCGCCCCAGCGGGGGACCGTGCCGTAGAGGGCGAAGCAGATCGCGTCGAGGACCGTCGACTTGCCCGAGCCGGTCGGCCCGACCAGCGCGAAGAAGTCCGCGTCGGTGAAGTCGACGGTGGTCTCCTCGCGGAAGACGGTGAAGCCCGCCATGTCCAGCCGCATCGGCCGCATCAGTGCTCGACCTCCTCGAGCAGCTCGTCGAAGAGCTCCCGGACGTCCTCGTCGGCGTGGCCCCGGCTGTCCAGGTAGTCGGCGAACAGCTCGCGCGGCGAGCGGCCGGCCCGCTGGGCGGTGCGGGTGCCGCTGCCGGGCGCCGGCACCAGCTCCGGGTCGATCCGGATCTCCAGCGCCCGGGGGAGCAGCTCCTGCACCTCCTCGCGTAGCCCGGCACGGGGCTGCTCGCGGACGTAGACCCGCAGCCAGCCGTCGGGCACGTCGATCTCGGCGAGCTGGGCCAGGGTGCCGCGGACCGTGCGCAGCGGGACGGCCCCGGGCACCGGCACCTCCCGGATCTGCGCGGCGGTCGTCGCGGTCACCTCGACGATCGTCACCGACCCGACGTTCTCCTGCTCGCCGAAGTCGACGGCGAGCGGGCTGCCGCTGTAGCGGACCGGGCAGGGGCCGATCACCCGCTGCGAGCGGTGCAGGTGGCCCAGGGCCACGTAGTGCGCGTTGCCCGGGAAGACGGTGGCCGGCACCGCGTAGCCGAGCACGGTGTGCGCGTCGCGCTCGCCGCCGCCGGTGCTCGCCCCGACCACGGTGACGTGCGCGGTGACCAGGTGCACCCGGTCCGGCTCGGTGAACCCCTCGGCCAGCCGGGCCAGCACCCGCCCCAGGTGGTCGGCGTAGGTCTGGTTGGCCTCGGCCGGGGTCAGCTCGTACATCTCCACGGCGCGTACGGCGTAGCGCTGGGAGAGGAACGGCAGCGCGGCGACCTGCCAGCGCTCGCCGTCGCGGGTGACGCCGTCGATGACGTGCTCGGCCGGGTTGTCCCGGACGCTGCCGCGCAGCGTGATGCCGGCGGCCTCGGCCCAGGGGCGCAACGCGTCGAGCGCGGCGCCGTTGTCGTGGTTGCCGCCGATCGCCACCACGTCGGCGCCGGTGCGGCGCAGCGCGGTGAGCGCCCGGGTGACCAGCCGGGTCGCCTCCGGGGTGGGCGCCGCGGTGTCGTAGAGGTCGCCGGCCACGATGACCAGGTCGGGGCGCTCGACCCGGGCGATGTCGATCACCTGGGCGAGCACCTGCTTGTGCTCCTCGGCCCGGGACTGCCCCTTGAGGACCTTGCCGACGTGCCAGTCGGAGGTGTGCAGGATCTTCATGGTCAGCCCTCTAGAACGGGATGTCGTCGTCGGCGGCGCCCGAGCCGACCACCGCGAAGGGGTCGACCGCCTGGGTGATCGAGCGCAGCGTCTCCGAGGGCGCCCGGCCGGCCTCGGAGACCCGGGTGGCCCAGGCCGGGAAGGGGAACTCCAGGCAGAGCGGGACCGGGATGTCGGGCTGGTTGACGAACATGGTGCCCGGCTTGGCCAGCAGGGCGCGCTGGCGCTGGGCGGGCGGGAGGAAGCCGTATTCCGGGCGGGACGCCTCGGCCGGGTCGAGCCGGCCGACCACCCGGATCGCCGAGTTGGTGACGATCCGCCGCTCCACCTCGCTGGCGGTCTGCTGGGCGCCGACCAGGATCACCCCGAGCGAGCGGCCCCGCTCGGCGATGTCGAGCAGCACCTCCTTGATGGGGGAGGAGCCCTCCCGGGGGGCGTACTTGTTCAGCTCGTCGAGGACGACGAAGAGCAGCGGCTTGGCGGTGCCGGCCTTCTCCTTGCGCTCGAACTCGCTCTTGAGCGTCACGCCGACCACGAAACGCTGCGCCCGGTCCGGCAGGTTGTGCAGGTCGACCACCGTGACCTGGGCGGACTCGGCGGTGTTGATCGAGTGCGGGCGGCGGGTGGCCAGGTCGCCCCGGATCAGCCGGCCCAGGTCCTTCTTGCTGCCGATCAGCCGGCGGGCGAACGCGTTGACCGTGCCCAGGCCGACCGCGCTGCCCGCCCAGTCGCCCCGGGTCTCGTCGTCGTTGAGCTGCTCGACGACGTGGTCGACCAGGTCGGCGTAGGACCCCAGGCGGACCCCGTCGATGCTCACCCCGCCGTCGGCGGGCTGGGCGTGTCGGGCCAGGTGGGCGGCGACCGAGTGGACCACCATCGTGTACTGCTGCCGCTCGTCGTCGGCGTCGGCGAAGACGTAGGGCAGCAGGCGGTCGGCGCAGAACTCGCTGAGCGTCCAGTAGAAGCTGTCCACCCCGGTGAGCCGGCTGCTCACGTCGGGCGTGCCGGAGGAGTCGCCGACCCGGGGCGGGGCGTGGACCCGGACGTCGGGGAAGGCGCCCGCGTCGAGCCCGAGCTTCGCGTAGCCGGCCCGGGTGGCGTCGTCGAGCCGGGTGTTGGGGTGGTCGAGGAAGAGCAGGTCCTCGCCCTTGACGTTGAAGATCAGCGCCTTGGCGTTGACCGCGTCGCCGCCGAGCACCCCGGAGCGGAAGACCGAGTAGAGCAGGAAGGTGGCGAAGCTGGTCTTGGTGGCCACGCCGGAGATGCCGGAGATGGAGACGTGCGCGCCCCGGGTGCCGTCGAGGAAGTCGGCGTTGAGGTAGACCGGCACGCCGTCGCGGCCCATGCCCATGGGGATGCGCCGCTCCATCCGGTCGAAGTGCAGCGCCCGGGCCCGGGCGTCGCCCTCGGCGCGGTGCACCACGGCGCCGGGGGTGGGCGGCACGTAGAACTCCGGGTCGACCCGGGTGGTGGTGACCTCGGCGGCCTCCTGCACCTGGGCCGGCAGGGTGCCGTCGGCGATGGCGAACACGTCGGAGTCGAACTGCGCCCCCTCGTGCCGGGCGCGCACCTGGGTGACCACGCCGGCGATGGTGACCGGCTCCCGGTCGGGCAGCTCGCGGCGGGTCACCACCACGTCGTCGAGTTGGAGGTAGCTGCCGGGCGCCACGGCGGTCCAGAAGGTGAGCGGGGTGGCGTCGGCGGTGCCGAGCACCCGGCCGACCCCGTCGCCGGGGCCGTCGAGCAGGTCGTCGGTCATCGGCTGTCTCCGGTCGGCTGGTCGTCCCGTTCGCGGCGCACGTCGTGCATCCTGCCCGAGGGATGCGACAGGTTGCCACGCGACGCGGCGGACGCCACCCCGCCGGTCCGCCGACCCTGCGCAGCGGGACCGCCCGCTGACTCTGCGTACGCCTGGTCGGCCATTCCGGCACCGCCGGGGCGGCTCGCGGGAGATCCTGCAAGGGGCCCGAGGACGCGAGGCGCGAGGAGCGGCGGTGGAGGCAGTCCGCAACCGGACGGCGATGCTGCTGCTGCTCGCCGTGCTGCCGCCCGTGGTGCAGGAGTCGGTCCTGGTGGGCATCGGCCTCCACGGCGCCCGCGGGCTGGCGCCGCAGGTGACCGCGGTCTGGCCGTACGACTCGTTCCACGACCTGCGGTGGCTGCTCGTCTTCCACGACTCCTGGGGGAACTTCCTGCTCGGGCTGGTGGCGCTCACCGTGTTCCGCGGGGTGCTCACCGCCGGGCTGACCGCACTGGCCTGGCCCGCGCGGGCGGCCCGTCCGTCATTCGGCTGGCTGGTGCGGCGGAACCTGGAGGTGGCCGCCCTCGCCCTGGTGATCATCTCGCCGTGGGCCGCGATCTCGGTCGCCTTCTCGGCGGTCGCGCTCTCCCTCTACCTGTTCGCCTCGCTCGCCCCGATGCTGGTGCTCGCCCCGTTCCTCCAGCGCGCCGGGGTGGTCCGGCACTGGTGGCGGGGCCTGCCCACGATCGAGCTGCTCGGCTGGTCGGTGCTCAACTTCGTCGTGCTCACCGTCGCCGGCGCGGTCATCTCCAGCACGTCCGGCTGGTGGGGCGTCCCGGTGGCGGCGCTGGCCGGCCTGGCCAACGGCCTGCTCTGGCAGCGCACCGTGGCGGCGGCCGTGCTGCCGGCCCGCATCCGCCTGGCCCGCACCCCGGTCGCGCCGGTGGCGATCGTCCTCACCATGGCCGCCGCCGTCGCGTCGCAGACGCTCGTCGGCCTGGCGCTGGGTCCGCCGGCGGAGTGGCGACCCCCGGTGATCGCCGAGCGGCTGCCCGACCGGGTGCCGCACGCGGTGATCGCCATCGCCGGGCACGACTCGCAGTGGAACGGTCGCGCACCGGAGGACCCCCGGGTCGAGCGCTTCTCCTACGTGGGCCTCGACGGGCAGGGCCGGCCGCTGCCGTACGGGCCGGAGGCCACCCACCAGGCCCTGGACTCCAGCGCGGTGCTGCTCGCCGCGCAGGTCGACGAGTTGCACAAACGGACCGGCCGGCCGATCGCCCTGCTCGGGTTCAGCGAGGGCGCCATGGTGGCGCGGACCTACCTGGACAAGTGGGCGCAGCCCCTGCCCGTGGAGGCGGTGCTGCTGTTCAGCCCGCTCATCCAGCCCGGCCGGGCCTACTACCCGCCGGCGGGCTACTCCGGGTGGGGCGTGGCCGCCGGCTGGGAACTGCGCGGGATCTTCTGGCTGGCCAACCTGGGTCGCAAGGTGAAGAGCGCACCGGACGAACCCTTCGTCCGCTCGGTGCTGGTCAACGCGCCGTTCTACCGCAACCGCACGCTCTGCCCGGTGGCCGGGGTCCGCATGATCGCCTTCCTGCCCACGGTCAGCGCGGCGGAGGCGCCGCCCGGCGAGTACAGCCGGATCCCGACGTTCCAGATGCCCGCCCTGCACGGCGGGCTGATCGGCCAGCGGCTCGCCCAGGAGCGCGTGGTCGACTTCCTCGCGGGCGGCCGGGTCGACAAGCCGCGCCGGGAGTACCGGCTGCTCCAGCGGCTGGGCGCCGCCTGGCAGGCCCCGCCGCTCCCGCTGGCCCTGAACCCGGTGTGGGCGGCCGACCGGGAGGGCGACCCCGCCTTCAGCGGCCGGATCTGCGAGCCCCGCTGACCGGTCGCCTCACTCCGACCGGCCGGTGGCCCGGCGGCGGCGGAGCAGCAGCCGGATCGCCGCCGCGTCGAGGGCGGTGACCAGGACCACCCGGATCGGCGCGTACGGCAGCATGAGCAGATTGACGGCGATCGCCAGCGCGGCGCAGCCGATCGCCACGGTGGCCGCGCCCCGCCGCCCGGTGACCGCCGCCAGCCCGGCGAGCGCCAGCGCGCCGCCGACTGCCAGGTGCAGCCAGGCCCAGCCGGTGACGTCGACCGGGTAGAGGCCGCCCCCGCTCAGCACCAGGAACGGCCCGGACCGCAGCGTGCCGTACGCGGTCAGCACGTCGGCCAGGCCGGTGGCGACCAGCAGCCCACCGGCGAGCAGCGGACGGTCGGCCTGGTCCGGCGCCGTCCCGGTCGCCTGCGGTGAACGCATGCCCCGAGGTTACGGCGCTGGTCGCGGACGGGTTCGCGAGACGGCGCAGCCCGACCCGGCGGGTGCGGGTCCCGGCGCGGCGACCGCCCCGGAGCCCCGGGTGGTGAACGGGATGCGAAAAGTCGTGGAAAAAATCTTGGCCGAAAGTCGTGACAGACATGGGCCGCCTCCGGCAAGAATGTGCAACAACGCATCGAGGATCTTTCCTCCATCGATCCGTCGTGCGTCGCCGCGCCGTGTGACCTGCACGAACGCGGCTGATCCGGCGTGCCCTCCCACGGCGGGTCACCCGTCGGTCGGTACCCCCCCGACCGGCAGTCCTAGTGAAGGTAGGAACTTCATGCGTCGTACCACTCTCCTCGGCGGGCTGGCCACGGCGGCGCTGCTCGCCGCCGCCGGCACGCTGTCCGCGACGGCCTCCGCGGCCCCCGTCTCCACCGACGCGTTCACCCGGGCGGTCGCCCAGCTCAAGGCCCACTCGGGCAGCGCGCTGGTCGCCGACGGCCAGAGCTTCACGCTCAAGAACGTGCAGACCGACGCCGACGGCACCGAGCACGTCCGGCTCAACCGTTACCTCGACGGCCTGCCGGTGCTCGGCGGCGACACCGTCGTCCACCTGGGCAAGGGCAACACCTGGAAGGGCGCCAGCCAGAGCCTCGCGGCCGCGCCGACCCGGGGCGCCAAGGCCCGGGTCAGCACCGCGACCGCCGGCCGGGTCGCGCTCGCCGCCTCCACCGCCGCCACCCGCCGGGTCGACGGCACCCAGCTCGTCCACGACGCGGACGCCGCCGGCACCACGCTGGCCTACGAGGTCGTCGTGGGCGGCGCGTACGCCGACGGCACCCCCAGCGAGCTGCACGTCCTGGTGGACGCCACCACCGGCAAGGTGCGCGACTCCTGGGAGGGTGTGCAGCGCGACGGCACCGGCAACACCTTCCACTCCGGCACGGTCACCGTGGGCAGCACCCTCTCCGGCAGCACGTACCAGCTCGCCGACGCCACCCGGGGCGGTCACAAGACCTACGACCTCAACGGCGGCACCAGCGGCACGGGCACCCTGGTCACCAGCGCCTCGAACGTGTTCGGCGACGGCACGCTGGCCAACCGGCAGACCGCCGCGGCCGACGCCGCGTACGGCGCGCAGGAGACCTGGGACTTCTACAAGAACACGTTCGGCCGCAACGGCATCCGCAACGACGGGGTCGGCGCGTACAGCCGGGTGCACTACAGCACCAACTACGCCAACGCGTTCTGGAGCGACTCCTGCTTCTGCATGACCTACGGCGACGGCGGCTCCGGCTGGTACCCGCTGACCTCGCTCGACGTGGCCGGTCACGAGATGACCCACGGCGTCACGAGCAACACGGCCGGCCTGCGCTACAGCGGTGAGTCGGGCGGTCTCAACGAGGCCACCAGCGACATCTTCGGCACCCTCGTCGAGTTCTACGCGGCGAACAGCAAGGACGCGGGCGACTACCTGATCGGCGAGAAGCTGCGCACCAGCGGCGCCCCGCTGCGCTACATGGACAAGCCCTCGAAGGACGGCGCCTCCGCCGACTGCTACAGCACCAGGGTGAAGAGCCTGGACGTCCACTACTCCTCCGGCGTGGCGAACCACTTCTTCTACCTGCTCGCCGTGGGCAGCGGCTCGTCGGCGTACGGCAACAGCCCGACCTGCAACGGCAGCACCGTGACCGGCATCGGCAACGCCAAGGCCGGCGCCATCTGGTACCGCGCGCTCACCACCTACATGACGTCGCGGACCGACTACGCCGGCGCCCGTGCCGCGACCCTGTCGGCCGCCGCCGACCTGTACGGCAGCGGCAGCGCCGAGTACACCACGGTGGCCGCCGCCTGGTCGGCCGTCAGCGTCAACTGATCCACCCGGCCCGGCGTCGGCGGACTCCTCCCCGTCGACGCCGGCCGGCCGCGTTCTGCCACGGCGGGCGCGGGCACGCCACCCGGCGTCCCGCGCCCGCCGTCGCCGTGCCGGAGGGGTCAGCCGGCGAGCACCTCGCGCAGCCGGGCGGCGAAGGCCGGCGGGTCCTCGGCGAAGCCGACGTGCCCGCCCGGGAACATCGCCGGCGCGGTGCCCAGCTCGGCGGCGAGCGCCCGCGAGGTGCGGTCGCAGACCTCACCGGTCGACCGCTCCCCGAGGCCGACGACGACCCGGGTCGGGCCGTCGCGCAGGGCGGCCACGTCGGGCCGGAACCCGGTCGTCCCCCGGATCATGTGCAGGTACTGGAAATGCTCGTCGGCCGCCGCCTGCGGGTCGGGCTCGCCGCCGAACATGCCCAGGACCACCTCCTCGGGCAGGTGGATGTTCGCGTTGGCCAGGAACTTGCGCCCGGCGCCGAGCCGGTCCCCGGCGCGGTAGGTGGCGATCATGTCGGCCTCGCGGGCGAACAGTTCCTCCCGGTCCGGCAGCAGGCCGAGCAGCGGCGGTTCGTGCGCGACGACCGTGTGCACCCGCGAGGTAGGGGCCTGGGCCAGGGCGAGGACGGTCACGGCGCCGCCGCTGGACCCGAGCACGGCGGCCGGACCCGCGTCGAGGTGCGCGAGGAGCCGGACGACGTCGTCGGCGCGCAGCTCGGGTGTCGAGTCCTGGTGCGGGTCGTGCAGGACGCTGCGGCGGATCCCGCGCGGGTCGGTGGTCAGCACGGTGTGGTCGGCGGCCAGCAGGTCGGCCAGCGGGGCGAAGGCGTCCGCGTCCATCGGGGCGGCGACCAGGGCCACGAGCGGCCCCTGCCCGCGTACCTCGTAGTACAGCCGCCCGTCGGGCACCGCCAGGGTGCCGGTGGTGACGGGCGCGGTGGACATGCTGCTCATCGGGTCCTCCAGAGTCGTGACGGGCGAGCCGTTCACCTTCCTGACTCCGGCGCTGCGGCAGAATCGTCGGTCGTGAGCGTCAGTTCCCCGACCGCCGCCGGATCTCCGGACCGGGCCCCGGTCGACGAGGCCGCCTTCACGGCGCTCGTCGCGCCGCTGCGCCGGGAGCTGCACGCCCACTGCTACCGGATGCTCGGCTCGGTCCACGACGCCGACGACGCCCTCCAGGACGCGCTGCTGCGGGCGTGGCGCGGGCTGCCGGCCTTCGCGGGACGCGGCTCGCTGCGCTCGTGGCTCTACACCGTGGCGACCCGGGTGTGCCTCGACGCCATCGCCGGCCGCGCCCGGCGGGCCCTGCCGGTCGACCTCGGCCCGGCCAGCGACCACGCCGTGCCGGACAGCCGCCCGGACCACGACGTCGCCTGGCTCGGCCCCTACCCGGACACCGGCCTGGCGGCCGGTCCCGTCGCCCCCGGCGCGCGGTACGAGCAACGCGAGGCGGTCGAGCTGGCCTTCGTGGCAGCCGTGCAGCACCTGCCGGGCAACCAGCGCGCCGCGCTGCTGCTCTTCGACGTCCTCGGTTACTCCGCCGCGGAGATCGCGACCATGCTGGGCACCTCGGCCACGTCGGTGAACTCGGCGCTCGCGCGGGCCCGCCGCTCGCTCGCCGAGCGGGCACCCGCGGCCACCCAGCAGCGCACCCTGCGGATGCTGGACGACGCCCGGCTGCGGGAGGTGGTCACCGGCTACGCCAACGCCCTGGAGAACGGCGACGCCGACGCGCTGGTCGCCCTGCTCACCGAGGACGTCACCTGGTCCATGCCGCCGCTGCCGCACTGGTACCGGGGCCTCGCGGCGGTGCTGGACTTCGCCCGGTCGGCGCCGCTCGGCCCCTGCGGCAGCTGGCGGCACCTGACGACCGGCGCGAACGGCCAGCCGGCGGTCGCCGGCTACCTGCGCCGCGGCGCGACCGGCCCCTACCTGCCGTGGTCGGTCGACGTGCTGACGCTGCGGGGGGACCGGATCGCCGGCATCACCTCGTTCCTGGGCGCGGAACACGCCGTGGCGTTCGGGCTGCCGGACGCGCTGCCGCCGGGGGCCGTTCCGACCCGGTGACCCGTGCGCCCGGCCGCCGGCCACCCGCTCGGCCCCGGCCGGGCGAGACTGTCCGCGTATCCCTTCCGCCCTTGACGGACGGTGCGGTCAGGCGGCCGGGGCGGCGCCGGCGGGCGGCGGCCCGCCCGGGTCGCGGGCGTAGCGCAGCATCAGCACCCCGTCGGCGGCGGCCAGCACGTGGCGCAGCGGCAGGTGCCGGGGCGGGCTGCCGTCCCCGGCGGTGATCCGGCCGGGGCCGGCCCCGGCGAGCAGCGGCGCGACCGTCAGGCAGAGCTCGTCCACCAGGTCGGCCGCGGTGAGCGCGCCGAACAGGTGCGGCCCGCCCTCGCAGAGGAGCTGGCCCAGCCCGCGGCGGCGCAGCTCGGCCAGCCCGGCGGCCAGGTCGACCCGCTCCCCGCCGCAGCGGACGAGGTCGGCCACCTCGGTGAGGCCGGGCGGCGGTTCGGCGGTCGCGCCGGTGAGCACCAGCGGCCGGACCGGCGCGTCGGCGAAGCACGCCTGGGCCGGGTCGAGATCCAGCGAGCCGGAGACGACCACGAGGGTCGGGTATTCGGCCAGGCCCTGCTCGCGGCGCCACGCCCGGCGCGCCTCGCCGAGCCGGACCGCCCGGTAGCCCTCGTGGCGCAGCGTGCCGGCGGCCACCACGAGGCCGTCACAGAGCATCCGCAGCAGCCCGAAGACCCGCTTGTCGGCCGCGCCGGAGAGCCCGGCGGAGTAGCCGTCCAGGGTGACCGCGCCGTCCGCGCTGGCCACGAAGTTGACCCGCAGGTGGGGGTGCGGGGCGCGGCCGTAGAGCGCGGCCAGTTCCGGGTCGGTCAGCGGCCCGGTGACGGGCGCCGGCCAGATCCGTTCGATCGGGGTTCCGACGCTCATTCGCCGGCCGGACCGGTGACCGGAGGGGTCGGTTCGGGGGTACGGTGCTGGCAGTCGCACCACTTCCGGCCTGGACAGTCGTCGTGCCGTCGCTCCCGGCACGCTCGGCAGATCATGTAGGCAGCCTATGCCGAGGAAGGATGGGACAGCATGTCGCGTCAGATCTTCCAGCTGAAGGTCTCCCTCGCCGGGGTCCGGCCGCCGGTGTGGCGGCGGGTACTGGTCCCCGGCGGCTACACCTTGGACCGGCTGCACCGGGTGGTCCAGCACGCGATGGGCTGGCGGGACTGCCACCTGCACTCGTTCGACATCGACGGTCGCCAGTACGGCGAGCCCGACCCGGACGGCGAGCTGGCGCTCCGCGACGAGCTGGACGTCCGGCTGGACGCGGTGGTGGGCAAGGGCGACCGGTTCCGCTACACCTACGACTTCGGGGACTGGTGGGAGCACGACCTGGTGGTCGAGGACGTGTGCGCGGCGGACCCGGACGAGCGCTACCCGGCCTGTGTCGAGGGGGAGCGCGCCTGCCCGCCGGAGGACGTCGGAGGCCCGGCCGGGTACGCCGTCCTGCTGGCCGCGTTGGCCGACCCCGGGCACGCCGAGCACCGGATGATGCGGGAGTGGGCCGGCGCCGGCTTCGAGCCGGACAACTTCGCCGCCGATCGCGCCACGACTCTGCTGCGTCGCTTCTGCTGACCGCGCACCGGGGTCGCTCTCCGGGGCCGCCCCGGTCGACGCGGTAACGATCTGGGAACGCTCCCATCGGTCTATTGACACCCCTGATACGCGCCGGCAATCTCATGGGAGCGCTCCCGCGAGTGGCGTGGGTCTCATCCCTGCCCCGCTCCCGGGTCGCCTCCGGCGGCCGCCTCGGCCGGTGGCGGCGAGACGCGCCACAGCACCCCCCACCACACAGATATCGCCTCACCACCGAAAGAGGGGTCTCGGATGAGCGTCCCAATCCGCCGTCGGCGGTTCGCGGCCATCGCGCTCGCGTCCGTCGCGGTGCTCGCCACCGCCACCGCCTGCGGCGACGACTCGTCGGACGACGGCAGCAGCAGCGGCGGCCCGGTGACCCTGGTCGTCGACGTCTTCGGCGACCAGGGCTTCGGCTACGACGAGCTCTACAAGCAGTACGAAGCGGAGCACCCGAACGTCAAGATCCAGGAGCGGGGCAAGGGTCTCGGCCTCGGTGACTACAACACCCGGCTGACCCAGCAGATCACCGCCGGGTCGGGCGCCGGCGACGTGGTGGCCCTGGAGGAGGGCACGATCGTCCAGTTCTACGCCCAGGCCGACAAGTTCGTGAACCTCGCCGACCACGGCGCGAACGACCTCAAGGGCAACTTCCTGCCGTGGAAGTGGGAGCAGGGCACCACCCCGGACGGGAAGGTGCTCGGCCTCGGCACCGACGTGGGCTCGATGGCGCTGTGCTACCGCAGCGACCTGTTCAAGGCCGCCGGCCTGCCCACCGACCGCGAGCAGGTCGGCGCGCTCTGGCCCACCTGGGACCAGTTCATCGCCGCCGGCCAGCGCTTCGCCGCCGCCGACAAGAAGCACAAGTTCGTCGACTCGGCGACCAACTTCTACAACGTGGTGCTCATGCAGACCGCGGGGGCGGGCACCGGCTACACCTACTACGACAAGAGCAACAAGCTGGTCATCGGCGAGAACCCGGACGTCAAGTCGGCGTACGACCTCACCACCAAGATGATCGCCGCCGGCCTGTCGAACAACCTGCAGTCCTTCTCCAACGAGTGGAACGCCGGTTTCAAGAACGGCACCTTCGCCACCATCGCCTGCCCGGCCTGGATGACCGGTGTCATCAAGGGTCAGGCCGGTGACGCGGCGGCCGGCAAGTGGGACATCGCCAAGGCGCCCGGCAACGGCGGCAACTGGGGCGGCTCGTTCCTGGCCGTGCCGAAGTCGAGCAAGCACGCCAAGGAGGCCGCCGAGCTCGCCAAGTTCCTGACCAGCGCGAAGGGCCAGACCGAGGCGTTCAAGAAGGTCGGCAACCTGCCCTCCTCGCCGCAGGCGCTGACCGACCCGGCCGTGGCCGACTCGACCAACGACTACTTCAGCAAGGCCCCGGTCGGCAAGATCTTCGCCGCCGGCGCGACCGAGCTGAAGCCCGTCTACCTCGGCCCGAAGAACAACGCCGTCCGCACCGCGGTGGAGAACAGCCTCCGCGCCGTGGAGCAGGGCAAGACCGCCGAGGAGCAGTGGCAGGCGGCGCTGAAGAACGGTGCGGCCGCCGGTAAGTGATCCGGCCGACCCGCCCGCGGGTGGCGCCGACAGCCCCGCTGTCGGCGCCACCCGCGGTGCCCGGAGAGCCCCGGCGTCGCCCGTGTGGGCGGGTGACGCCGGCCGAGGAGAAGGACTCCCCATGAGCCTCGACCTGCACGCCGCGGCGCCGCCCGACCCCGGACGGTCCCGCGCCGGCCGTTCCGCGCACCGCCGCGCCACCTCGCTGACCCGGCTGGACCTGAGGTACTCGCCCTACCTCTACGTCCTGCCCTTCTTCGTGATCTTCGCCGTGTTCAGCGCGTACCCCATCGCGTACACGGTGTGGATCGCGCTGACCGACCGGTCCCCGCTGAACCCGACGATCTCCTTCGTCGGGCTGGACAACTTCGTCGAACTCATCACCGACGACCCGCAGTTCTGGAACGCGGTGGTGAACACGTTCGGCATGTTCGTGCTCTCCACCGTGCCCCAGCTGATGCTGGCGCTGGTGCTGGCCAACGCGCTGAACCGGAAGCTGCGCGCGCAGACCTTCTTCCGGATGGCCATCGCCATGCCGATCATCACCTCGACCGCCGTGGTCGCGCTGATCTTCTCGATGATCTACGCGAAGGACTTCGGCCTGGTCAACTGGGTGCTCGACACCGTCGGCCTGGACCCGATCGACTGGCGCGCGAACCGCTTCGCCTCTTGGTTCGCCATCTCCACCATGGTCGACTGGCGCTGGGTCGGCTACAACGCCCTGATCTACCTGGCCGCCATGCAGTCCATCAGCAAGGACATGTACGAGGCCGCGGCGCTGGACGGCGCCTCCAGGCGCCGGCAGTTCTGGTCGATCACGGTGCCGCAGCTGCGCCCGACGATCATCTTCACGCTGATCATCTCGACCATCGGCGGCCTTCAGCTGTTCACCGAGCCCCTGCTGTTCACCAGCGGCTCGGGCGGCCTCTCCGGCGGCTCGGAGGGGCAGTTCCAGACCATCACGATGTACCTGCTCGACGTCATGAACCAGCGCTTCCGGTGGGGCTACGCCGGCGCGGTCGCGCTCGTGCTCTTCGTGCTCATCGCGGTGATGTCGACGGTCAACTACCTGCTGGCCCGCCGCATCAGCTCCGACAAGTGAGGTGACGAGATGACGACCACCACGCTCCGCCCACCCGCCCGGCCGGGTGCCCCGGTCCGGGCCGCCCACCAGGCCGAGCGGCTCTGGAAGGCCAGCCCGCTCACCTGGTTCGGGCTGGTCCTCGGGGTGATCCTGTCGCTCTTCCCGTTCTACTGGATGATCGTGATCGCCTCGCGGACCAACGACGCGGCCAACTCCTGGCCGCCGCCGTTCCTGCCCGGCGGCAAGCTCGGCGACAACATCCAACGGGTGCTCGACAACGGCGACGCCAACATCGTCAAGGGCCTGCTGAACTCGTTCCTGGTCTCCGGGACGATCACCGTGGCCACGGTGTTCTTCGGCTCCCTGGCGGGCTTCGCCTTCGCCAAGCTCCGCTTCCGGGGCAAGAACGCGCTGCTGCTGATCATCCTGGCCTCGATGATGGTGCCCATCCAGCTCGGCGTTCTTCCGCTCTACATCCTGATGGCGAAACTCGAGTGGCTGAACACCATGCCCTCGGTGACCGTGCCGTTCCTCATCGGCGGCTTCGGGATCTTCATGATGCGCCAGTACGCCGAACAGGCCGTGCCGAACGAGCTGATCGAGGCGGCCAGGGTGGACGGCTGCTCCACCTGGAAGGTGTACTGGCACGTGGTGGCGCCCGCGCTGCGTCCCGCCGCCGCCGTGCTCGGCCTGCTCACCTTCATGGAGCAGTGGAACCAGTTCTTCTGGCCGTTCGTGGTGCTGGCCGACCCGGCCAACCCGACCGTCCAGATCTCCCTCCGTAGCCTCAACACCGCCTACTTCGCCGACAACTCGCAGATCTTCGCCGGTACGTTGATCGCGACCCTGCCCCTGTTCATCGTGTTCATCCTGTTCGGCCGCCAGATCATCGGCGGCATCATGGAAGGCGCCGTCAAGTCGTGAGCAACCCAGCCAGCCCGCCCGCCGTCGGCGTCCTCGACCAGGGCGCGGCACTGACCTTCCCGCCCGGCTTCCTCTGGGGCGCGGCGACCGCCGCGTACCAGATCGAGGGCGCGGCGACCGAGGGCGGCCGCACCCCGTCGATCTGGGACACCTTCAGTCACACCGAGGGGCGGACGGTGGCCGGGCACACCGGTGACGTGGCCTGCGACCACTACCACCGGATGCCCGACGACGTGCGGCTCATGGCCGACCTGGGGCTGAAGTCGTACCGCTTCTCCGTCTCCTGGCCCCGCGTGCAGCCCGGCGGCGCCGGGGCGGTCAACTCCGAGGGGATGGACTTCTACCGGCGCCTCGTGGACGAGATGCTGGGCCACGGCATCGAGCCGTGGCTCACCCTCTACCACTGGGACCTGCCCCAGCCGCTGGAGGACGCGGGCGGGTGGCCGGCCCGGGACACCGCCGGCCGGTTCGCCGACTACGCCCAGCTGGTCGCCGACGCCCTCGGCGACCGGGTGAAGTACTTCACCACCTTCAACGAGCCGTGGTGCTCGGCCTTCCTCGGCTACGGCTCCGGCGTGCACGCGCCGGGCCGCTCCGACGGGGCGGACGCGGTCCGGGCCGGGCACCACCTCATGCTCGGGCACGGGCTGGCCGTGCAGGCGCTGCGGGCCGCCCGGCCGGAGGCGCAGCTCGGCATCACGGTCAACCTCTACCCGGTCACCCCGGCCACCGACTCGCCCGAGGACGCCGACGCCGCCCGCCGCATCGACGGTCTGGCCAACCGGTTCTTCCTCGACCCGGTGCTGCGCGGGGCGTACCCGGCGGACCTGACCGCCGACCTGCGCAAGGTCACCGACTTCGGGCACGTCCGGGACGGCGACCTGGCCGTCATCTCGACCCCGCTGGACATGGTGGGCGTCAACTACTACAGCCGGCACGTGGTCGCCGCGCCGGTCGACGGGGTCGAGGCGGAGGCCTACTGGCGGGCCCCGTCGTGCTGGCCGGGCAGCGAGGACGTCCGGTTCGTCACCCGGGGTGTCCCGGTGACCGACATGGACTGGGAGATCGACGCCCCGGGCCTGGTGGAGACGCTGGAGCGGGTGCACCGGGACTACACCGACCTGCCGCTCTACGTCACCGAGAACGGCTCCGCGTTCGTCGACGCGGTGGTCGACGGCCGGGTCGACGACCCGGACCGGCTGGCGTACTTCGACGCGCACCTGCGCGCGGCGCACGCCGCGATCAGCGCCGGGGTGCCGCTGAAGGGGTACTTCGCCTGGTCGCTCATGGACAACTTCGAGTGGGCATGGGGCTACACGAAGCGCTTCGGCATGGTCTACGTCGACTACGACAGCCAGGTCCGGATCCCGAAGTCCAGCGCCAGGTGGTACGCCGATGTGATCCGACGCAACGGCCTGGCCGCACAATAGGCTGGGCCAGCCAGTAACGGGCGGCCCGGCGCCGACGCCTCAACAGGTGCCGGGTCCGCCCGACGTCGGAGGAGCACAGACGATGACAACGCAGCGCACGCGGTCGCTCGGGCGCCCGACCCTCGACGCGGTCGCGGCCCGCGCCGGCGTGGGCCGCGGCACGGTCTCCCGCGTGGTCAACGGCTCGCCCCAGGTGAGCCCGGAGGCCCGGGCCGCCGTCCAGGCGGCCATCGCCGAGCTGGGGTACGTGCCCAACCGGGCCGCGCGGGCGCTGGTCACCCAGCGGACGGACTCGGTGGCGCTGGTGGTGTCCGAGTCGGGGGAGCGGGTCTTCACCGAGCCGTTCTTCGCCGGCATCGTCCGGGGCGTCAGCTCCGCGCTGCTGGAGACCCCCATGCAGCTCTGGCTGGCCATGGCGCAGTCCCAGATCGAGCGGGAACGGGTCGAGCACCACCTGACCAACCAGCACGTGGACGGCGTCCTGCTGCTCTCGCTGCACGACGCGGACCCGCTGCCCACCCTGCTGGAGGAGCGCGGCCTGCCCACCGTGCTCGGCGGCCGGCCGGCCCGGATGCTGCATCCCGAGGCCCAGCCGGCCTGGTTCGTCGACGTGGACAACGTCGGGGGCGCCCGGCAGGCCGTGGAGCACCTGTTCGCCCGCGGCCGGCGGCGGGTCGCCACCATCGCCGGCACCCAGGACATGGGCGCCGGCCTGGCCCGGCTGTCCGGCTACAAGGAGGCCGTCCGGGCCGCGGGCGCCGACCTCAACCCGGACCTCATCGCGTACGGCGACTTCAGCGAGGGCAGCGGCACGGCCTGCATGCGCCGGCTGCTGGAGGTCTGCCCGGACCTGGACGCGGTCTTCGTCGCCTCCGACCTGATGGCCTTCGGCGCCCTGCGCGCGCTGCGCGAGGCCGGCCGCCGGGTGCCCGAGGACGTGGCGGTGATCGGCTTCGACGACGCCCCCATCGCCCGGCAGGCCGAGCCGCCGCTGACCACGGTCTTCCAGCCGGTGGAGGAGATGGGTCGGCAGATGGCCCGGCTGCTCGTCTCGCGGATCCGCGGCGAGGAGCTGCCCAGCCCGCACGTGCTGCTGGACACCAAGCTCATCCACCGCGCCTCGGCCTGACCCCGCTACTTCTCCCGGACGGCGCGCAGGCCGTGCTCGACCAGCGGCGCCACCATCTCGCCGATCCGGTCGAAGCCCCCGCCGAGCGTCTGCCCGAGCGTGTGCCGGTAGTGGATGCCCTCGCAGATCACCGCGAGCTTGAAGCAGCCGAGCGCCACGTGCCAGTGCAGTGGCCCGACGTCCACGTCGCTGCGGCCGGCGTACCGGTCGATCAGTTCGGCGCCGGTGGGGAAGCCGGCCCGCGGGCCGATGCCGTCGGCGACCGGGTTGCCCTCGGCGCTGTCGCTGTCGCCGAGCACGTCCCAGTAGGTCAGCAGCAGCCCCAGGTCGGCGAGCGGGTCGCCGAGGGTGGCCATCTCCCAGTCGAGGACCGCCCGCACCGCCACCGGCTCGACCGTGGCGAGCAGGTTGTCCAGCCGGTAGTCGCCGTGCACGATCCGGCCGGCGTTCGCGCCCTCGGGCACGCTGCCGGCGAGCGCGTCGCGCAGCTCGTCGATGCCGGGCAGCGGGCGGCTGCGGGAGCGGTCCAGCTGGCCGGACCAGCGGCGGACCTGGCGGGCCAGGTAGCCCTCGGGGCGGCCGAAGTCGGCCAGCCCGACCGCGGCCGGCTCGACCATGTGCAGCTCGGCGAGGGTGTCCATCATCGCCATGGCGAGGTCGCGCCGCTGGCCGGCGGTGAGCGCGTCGGTCTGCTCCCGGCGCCGGTAGACCTCGCCGCCGACCTTCTCCATGAGGTAGAACGGCGCGCCGGTCACGTCGGGGTCGGTGCACAGCAGCAGCGCCTCGGGCACCGGCACGGCGGTGGGGGCGAGCGCGGAGATCACCCGGTACTCCCGGGCCATGTCGTGCGCGGTGGCCAGCACGTGCCCGAGCGGCGGCCGGCGCAGCACCACCGCACGGTCGCCGGCGCGCAGCCGGTAGGTCAGGTTCGACTTCCCCCCGGCGATCAGCTCGGCCGACAGCGGCCCGGCCAGCTCCGGCCGGTGCGCGGCCAGGTACGCGGCCAGCCGGTCGAGGTCGAGCCCGCGCGGGGCCGAACCGGTCGGGGTCTGGGGTGCGTGGACGGCCGGATCGGTCATCCGGTTAGTTGATGGCAGCTCAGCTTTGTTGTCAAGGCGGGATGTTCCCGGCGGGACATGCCGCTGCAACGGGGGCGAAATGGTCAACCGGCAGGCTGGGGCCCAGCCTGCCGGCCGCCACGGCCGGCCCGCCGAGCGGAGGGACCAGACATGCTGCTGAGAGTTCGGGTGACCCTGCCGGACCGACCGGGCACGCTCGGCCAGGTGGCCCGGACGCTCGGCGTCTCCGGCGCCGACATCGTGCAGGTGGTGGTGCTGGAGCGGCTCGGCGGGCGGGCGGTCGACGACTTCACCGTGGTCTGGCCGGGCGCGGCCCGGGTGGAGCGGCTGCTCGCCGGCCTGGCCGCGATCCCCGGCGTCCGGGTGGACGGGGTGTGGCGGGCGATCGGCGCGCCGACCACCACGGGCCAGGACGCCGAACTGCTCGCCCAGGTCGCCGCGAACCCGAACGACGGGGTGGCCACCCTGGTGGACGCGGTGCCCGGGCTGCTCGCCGCCGACTGGGCGGTGGCCGCCGTGGTGCCGCTGGACTGGGCCGCGCGCAGCGGCGACGGCGGCGAGCCGACGGTCGGACACGCGAGCTGGCGCGCCCCGGTCCCGCCGCGGCTGCCGGAGGTCACCCCACTGCGGGCCCGGGCGATCACCACCCCGGACGGACACCACTACGCGGTCGCGCCGTTCGGCCGGGCCGGCCTCGTGCTGGTGGTGGCGCGCGACCACACCGAGCCGCTCGCCGCTGCCGCGTTCCACTCCACCGAGGTGGACCGGCTCGCCCAGCTGGTCCGGGCCGGCGCGGTGATCCTCGGCGACCGGCTGGACCTCGTCGGCGCCCCGCCCGTGACCACCATCACCTGACCGGTCCCGCCGTTTCACCCGTGGGCAACGGGGGCGCAACAGGCGGCCGGCAGGGTCGAGGGTGAGGAAGGGAGCGAACCATGGCGCTGTGGCGGATCCGTGCCACCGTGGACGACCGGCCGGGCTACCTGTCGGTGCTCACGGCGAGCCTCGCGTTGCGCGGGGTCAACATCCTCACCGTTCAGGTGCACACCACCGAGGTGGGGGCGGTCGACGACTTCCTGGTCGACGCGCCCGACCGGCTCACCGAGGCCGACCTGCGCGCCGCCGTCGAGCGGGGGCGCGGCCGGAACTGCTGGGTGGCGCGCAGCGAGGCGCGCGGGCTGGCCGACCAGCCCACCCGGGTGCTCGGCCTGGCCGGCCGGTTGGTCCGGGACCCGGACGCCGCCGGCGAGACACTGCGCGTGCTGCTCGGCGCGGACGCGGTGACCTGGCGGCCGACGTCGGCCACCCCGCCGGGCGGGGTGGACCAGACCACGATGCTGCTGGCCGACCCGGCCGGCGGCTCGTACGAGCTGCGCCGCCGGGAGCCGAGCTTCACCCCGGCCGAGTACGCCCGGGCGCAGGCCCTGGTCGAGCTGGCCGCCACGGTGGCCCGCCGGGACGCCCACCGGGTCACCCTGGTGCTGCCCGACACGGCCGAGGTGACGGTCCGGCCGGCCTCCGCCGACGACCTCCCGGGCGTGCTGGAGCTGCACGAGGGGTGCTCGGACCGCAGCCGCCAGCGGCGCTACCTGAGCGGGGCGGGGCACCCGGCGCCGGCCCGGCTGCGCCGGCTGCTCGAACCGGCCCGGGGGCTGACCCTGGTCGCCACGGGCGGCTCCGGCGGTGCGGCCGCGCCGGTCGTGGCGATGGCCAACCTGCTCGGCGAGGGGGACGAGGCGGAGGCGGCGCTGCTGGTGCGGGACGACTGGCAGCGCCGGGGCCTCGGCTCGGCCCTGCTGCGCCGCCTGCTCGGGCACGCCGACCGGGCCGGCTACGCCGCCGTGCTGCTGCACGTGCAGGCCGAGAACACCCCGATGCTGCGCACCGTACGCACCCTGAACCGGCCCACGTCGGTGGAACGGGACGGCAGCGTGCTGACCGTCACGGTGCCGCTGGCTCCCCGCCGGGCCGTGCTGCCCCGGCAGGCCGACGCGACGGCGCGGTCGCGGCGGTCGTACTGACGCCACGGTGGCGTGTCGCGCCGCGTCCCGGGCCGCAACGGCGCGGCACGGGACGGCGGCCGGCGGGCGACCGCGCACCGGCGCCGGGTTCTCCGGCGCCACCTGGGCCGACCTCCGGTGCGGGGGACGGTGACACGGCAGGGCCCCCGGTGCGGGGGCCCTGTCCGTGTCCGGGCCCGGTCGGCGTGGTCAGGTCGCGGGGTAGCTGCTGTAGTCCGGGAAGTTGCCGTAGAGCCGGCCGTCGCCGCCCACGGTGACCGCCTGCACCAGCAGGTCGCCGCCCACGAAGGCGCCCTTCCACGACGCGCCCCGGCCGCCGAACGGCTCCTCCCGGTCGCCGCGGGAGCGCGGCTTGTTGATGCCCACCTTGAACGCCTGGAGGTCGACGGCGAGCTTGCCGGCCAGCTCCTCGTCGTCGCAGGCCAGGGAGGCGACCAGCGCGCCGTTGGAGGCGTTCATCTGGGCCAGCAGCTCGTCGGTGGTGTCCACCACGACGATGGTGTCCACCGGGCCGAACGGCTCGGCGTGCATGAGCCGGGACCGCCCGGGCGGGGCGAGCAGCACCGCCGGCGCCACGTACGCGGACGTGTCCTGCCCGTCGAGGAAGGGCGCGCCGTCGAGCTTGCCCCGGTGCAGCGGCACCGCGCCGCCGCGGACCGCCTCGTCGACCTTGCGGCGCAGCTCCTCGGCCTTGGCCGCGCTGATCAGCGGGCCGAAGTCCAGCTCGGGCAGCGGGTCACCGGCCGACCAGTCGTCGCCCACGGCGAGCGGGTGTCCGAACCGGACCGAGCGCACCACGGGCAGGTAGACGTCGAGGAACTCGTCGACCAGGTCGCGCTGGACCACGAACCGCGGGTACGCGGTGCAGCGCTGCTTGCCGTACTCGAAGCCCTTCTTCAGGTGCGCGGCGAGCAGGTCCCACTGGGAGAAGTTCCAGATGCCCCAGGCGTTGAGGCCCTCCTGCTCGATGAAGTGCCGCTTGTCGGAGTCGAGCAGCGCCGCCGCCACCTTGCCGCCGTTGGAGCGGCCGCCCACGAACGCCACCGCGCCGATCTCCGGGGCGCGGACCAGGACCTCGGAGAGCTCCTCGCCGCCGCCGGAGAGCAGGGTGGCGGGCAGCCCGGCGCGGCGCATCAGCGCGTGCGCCACGGTGAGGCAGACGGCCCCACCCTGCGACGGGGTCTTGGCGATCACCGCGTTGCCGGCGAGCAGCTGCACCAGCTCGGCGTGCACGAGCACGCTCATGGGGTAGTTCCAGGACGCGATGTTGCTGACCGGGCCGGGCAGCGGCTCGCGGCCGTCGGCGAGCATCCGGTCGATCTCCTGCACGTACCACCGCACGCCGTCCAGCGCCCGGTCGACGTCGGCGCAGGCCAGCCGCCACGGCTTGCCGATCTCCCAGACCAGCAGCATGGCGAGCAGGTCGCGGTGGGCGGTGAGGGCGTCCAGGGCGTCGTCGACCCGGGCCTTGCGCTCGGCGAGCGGGGTCCGCGCCCACTCCCGGTGCGCGGCGGCGGCGTGCGCGACCGCGCCGCGCGCGGCCTCGGCGTCGAGGCGGGCCAGGTTGACCAGCACGGTGTTGTCGACGGGGGTGCGTACCGGGCTTGGCGTGCCCACCGCCCGCCACCCGCCCTCGATGAGGTTGTGCAGCGTGGCGGCGCCGTCGGGCGTGGTGCCGAAGGCTTCCGGCGCGGCGGCCACCGCGCGGGCGAGGGTGTCGGACCAGGAGGTGCCGTCGGCGAGTCTGAGAGCCATCGCGATCTCCTCAGGGTTGTCCGGGGGAGCGGCGGCGTCGATGGCACCGCTGGTGTCGCGTACTGTCCCGCGTGGTCGAGCGCGCGGGCAACCGTACGCTCGTATGCCAGGACGCCCGTCCCGCCGCCGCGACACGTCGCGGCCCGACCACCACGGCGTTGACCTGGAGGTACGCGGGAATGGTATCGAAGGCTGTCGATTATGTGATCCAGCTCCGGGCGGCGTCGACCGGGTTACCCGTCAGTACGGATCAACCCGCCGGCCGGTTCAACCGCCCAGCGCCGCGATCGCCTCGGCGGTCGTGCAGACCGTGCCGAGCCGGCGGAAGACGTAGTCGACCGCGAACTCGTGGGCGTACGCGTCCAACCCGGACATCGCGTCGTGCGGCAGCACCACCCGGTAGCCGATCTCCTCGCCGATCCGGGCGGTCTGCTCGACGCCGAAGTTGGTGGCCAGCCCGCCGATCACCAGCGTGTCCACCCCGCGCTCCCGCAGCGCGGCGTCGAGCCCGGTCTCGTGGAAGGCGCCCCAGGTGTGCTTGACGATCGCCAGGTCGCCCTCGCGGGGCGCCACCTCGGGCAGCAGTTCGCTCCCCGCTGGCTGCGGATCGGGGCCGGGCCGGTCGGCGCGGACCACCACCACGGTCGCCCCGGTGGCGCGGGCGGCCTCGGCGAGCGCGAGGCAGCGCTCGACCACCTGGGGGCCGGTGTGTGGGGCGGTCGGCTGGTCCACGATGCGACGCTGGAGGTCGATCAGGACGACGGCGGTGCGGGTCGGGTCGAGAGCGTCCACCTCAAGATCATATCCAGGCTGGACCGCCGGAGTGGCCCCGGAAAGGCGGAACCGGCCGCCGGACCGAGGTCCGACGGCCGGTTCCGTGCCGGAGTCCGGCTCAGCTGGTGAAGGTGATCTTGTCCCGGCGGCGACGCAGCGCCATCAGGAGGACACCGCCGCCGATCAGGGCCAGGCCGGTGAGCGAGATGCTGGTGGCCGCCACGCCGGTGAGCGGCAGGCCGCCCTCGGTGCCGCTGCCGCCGCCCGCGCCGCCGCCGACCGAGGTGCCCGGCGTCGGGGTGCCCGACGGGTTCTCGGACGGGTTCTCGGAGCCGCCCGGCGTCGGGGTCGGGGTCTCCTCGCCCGGAGTGGTCGGGGTCGGCGTCGGGCTGCCGGTCGGCGACCCGGACGGGGACGGCGACTCCGACGGCGCCGGGGTACCGGCGCAGGTGTGGCTCAGGTTGAACTTGGTGGCCGTGCCGCTGATGACGGCGCTGCCGTCGACCAGGGTCCAACCCGCCGGCGTGAAGACGTAGGCGTGGATGGTCCGCGGCTCCTTGCCGCCGGTCGAGTACAGGTAGTCGGGGTAGGCGTCGGAACCGTCCGGCACCTTGATCTCGACCTGGTTGGTGCCGTCGCTGTAGGTCAGCGTCAGGCTCTCGAAGTTGCCCGACTCCTTGCCGCCCGGCAGGACGAAGTGCCAGCCGTCCTGGTTGTCGGCGAGGTTGTCGAACCGCTCGTCGTCGCACTCCTGCTGGAAGCCGGCGGCGGTCTGGTCGTGGTGCGCCGGGTTGAGCGGGACGGTGCTCGACGCCCACGCCGGGACGGCGAGGGAGAGGAGGGCCGTGGCGGCGGCTGCGGTGAAGGCCGCGCGCGCCACGTGCCGACGCTGTGGCATGAGGAATCCTCCGAGATCGAGAGAGGGGACGGCACATGATCGCATGAGGGGACCCGACGGGCGACATCGGACGAACGGTCTGAGCTGCGACGATGTCGCCCGGGAAGATCGAAATTCGGGCCAGATCGAGCCACTTCCGTGGCGTGTCGGCGTAACGCGGAAGGGGTCTTTGGCGCTGCGGCCCCGCCGGGTCCGGCGACCGGTCCGTCTTCCCAAACCCGCGACGGCGAGATTACATTGTCGATTATCCATGGGAGCGCTCCCGCGCCTCTGTGGGCCCACCCCACCACCACTGCCGCCGGCAGCCCGGACCACCGACGCCGTCCCGTCCGGTCCGGCTGCCGCGCGGCGCCACCCACAGGAGCTCGCCATGCCCCTTCCGACCCCGTCACCCCGTGGTGGCCGGTCCCGGCTCCGCCGGCTGCTCGCCACCGGCGTCGCGCTGGCCGCCGGCCTGGCCGCGACCGTCACCGTCCCGCCGCCCGCACCGGCCGCCGCCGCGCCCGCCTTCAACTACGGCGCGGTCCCTGCCGCCGCCAGCGTGCGGACCGGACGTGGCTTGGCCGCGCCCGCTTTCAACTACGCGGAGGCGTTGCAGAAGTCGCTGTTCTTCTACGAGGCGCAGCAGTCCGGGAAGAAGCCGGCCTGGAACCGGGTCTCCTGGCGCGGCGACTCGGCCCTCACCGACGGGGCGGACGTCGGCCTCGACCTCACCGGCGGCTGGTACGACGCCGGCGACCACGTGAAGTTCGGGTTCCCCATGGCGTTCAGCACCACCATGCTGGCCTGGGGCGCGGTCGAGTACCGCGCCGGCTACACCGCCTCCGGCCAACTGCCGCACCTGCTCAACAACCTCCGCTGGGTGAACGACTGGTTCGTGACGGCGCACCCCGCCCCCAACGTGCTCTACGGCCAGGTCGGCAAGGGCGACGACGACCACAAGTGGTGGGGGCCGGCCGAGGTGCTGCCGATGGCGCGGCCCGCATACAAGATCGATGCGAGCTGTGGCGGCGCGGACCTGGCGGGGGAGACGGCGGCCGCCATGGCCGCCTCCTCGATGGTGTTCCGGCCCACCGACGCCGCCTACGCCGACAAGCTGCTCGGCCACGCGAAGCAGCTCTACACGTTCGCCGACACGGTGCGGAAGAGCTACCACGAGTGCATCACCGACGCGACGAGCTTCTACCGGTCGTGGAGCGGGTGGCAGGACGAGCTGGTCTGGGGCGCAATCTGGCTCTACCGGGCCACCGGCGACGCCGCCTACCTGACCAAGGCGGAGAGCGAGTACGACAAGCTCGGCACCGAGCCGCAGTCCACCACCCGCTCCTACAAGTGGACGATCGCCTGGGACAACAAGCAGTTCGGGACGTACGTGCTGCTGGCCAACCTGACCGGCAAGCAGAAGTACGTCGACGACGCCAACCGCTGGCTCGACTGGTGGACCGTCGGCGTCAACGGCTCCCGGGTCAACTACTCGCCCGGCGGCGAGGCCGTCCTCGACTCCTGGGGCTCCCTGCGCTACGCCGCCAACACCGCCTTCGCCGCACTCGTCTACAGCGACCGGACGAGCGACGCCACCCGCAAGGCGCGCTACCACGACTTCGCCGTCCGGCAGATCAACTACGCGCTCGGCGACAACCCGCGCAACTCCAGCTACCTGATCGGCTTCGGGGCCAACTCCCCGCGCAACCCGCACCACCGCACCGCGCACGGCTCCTGGTGGGACAGCCAGACCGTGCCCACCGAGACCCGCCACGTGCTCTACGGCGCGCTGGTCGGCGGCCCGTCCTCGGCCAACGACGCGTACACCGACAGCCGCTCCGACTACGTCATGAACGAGGTCGCCACCGACTACAACGCCGGCTTCACCTCCGCCCTGGCCCGGCTGACCTCCGAGTACGGCGGCAGCCCGCTCGCCGGCTTCCCGACCGCCGAGACGCCCGACCTGGACGAGCTGACCGTCGAGACCACGGTCATGCAGGCCGAGACCCGGGCCACCGGACTCAAGGCGATCGTCTACAACAAGTCCGCCTTCCCGGCCCGGGCGCTGACCACCGCGAAGTTCCGCTACTACTTCCGCCCCGACGGCACCGGCCCGGTGCAGGTCACCCCCGGCTACACGCAGGGCTGCCCGTCACCCACCACGGCCCGGCAGTTCTCCGGCGACATCTGGTACGTCGAGGTCGACTGCACCGGGTACACCATCGCGCCCGCCGGGCAGTCCCAGCACCGGATGGAGGTGCAGTTCAAGGTCGGCGTGCCCGAGGGCGGCACCTGGGATCCCACCAACGACCCGTCGTACCAGGCCACCGCCGGCCCCAACCGGAAGGTGCCGCTCTACGCCGACGGGACGCGGGTCTGGGGCGAGGAGCCCGGGCCGGCCACCCCCGACACCACCGCGCCGACCGTGCCCGGCACCGCCACCGCCTCGGCCGTCGGCCCGACCGGGCTCACTCTCACCTGGGGTCCGGCCACCGACAACGTGGGCGTCACCGGCTACCGGGTCTACCGGTCCTGGAACGTCCTCGTCGGGTCGGCCACCGGCACCACCCTCGCGGTCACCGGGCTGACCGCCGCCACGGCGTACACCTTCACCGTGGTCGCGGTGGACGCGGCCGGCAACGTCTCGACGGCCTCGCCGCCGCTCACCGTCACCACCGCGGACCCGCCGGCCGGCGGCGGCTGCGCGGTGACCTGGACGACGAGCAGCTGGGACACCGGGTTCACCGCGAACATCACCATCACCAACACCGGGACCAGCGGCATCAACGGCTGGACGCTCGCCTTCACCTTCCCCAGCAGCGGACAGAAGGTGGGCCAGGGCTGGTCGGCCAACTTCACCCAGACCGGCACCGCGGTCACCGCGACGAACGTCTCCTACAACGGCACGCTGGCGCCGGGCGCGTCGACCAGCTTCGGCTTCAACGGCACCCACAGCGGCACCAACCCGAGACCCACCACCTTCACCCTCAACGGCTCCCCCTGCACCGTCTCCTGAGCCATCGAGATCTTGGCGGCTTACCGTTCGCGGTAGGTCGCCGAGATTCGGGGAACCTCGGAGGCGTGTTGGTGACGGTGGGGCACGGGGCCGCGGATCGGGAGCGGCTGGGGGAGTTGCTGGCCGGTGCCGGGGTGGCGCTCGTCGTGGACGTGCGGCGGTATCCGGCCAGCCGGACCAACCCGGACGTCCGGCGCGAAGCGCTGGGACGGCTGACCGCCCGGAACTCGGTGGTCGAGCCACCGATCACGCCGCTAACCTGCCCGCATGCCGGAGCTGATCACCCCGACCGCCCGCCTGCACCGGTCCTGGCTGGCCGCCCGGGACGACTGGGGGCGGGGCGTCCACCAGGACGGCAGCGGGCTGAAGCCGAGCGACGACGTCGACTCGCCGGAGGGCTTCGCGACCTGGGTACGCCAGCTCCGGGACGCCACGGACGAGTCCCGGCTGCCGGCGGGGCTGGTCCCGGCGCTCTACTGGTGGATCGTCGAGGGCGACGAGGTGCTCGGCGCCGTCAGCCTGCGGCTGCGCCTCAACGACTTCCTGATGCGGGCCGGCGGCCACATCGGCTACGGGATGCGGCCCGCGGCCCGCCGGCGCGGGCTGGCGACCTTCGCGCTCGGCGAGGCGCTCGCCGAGGCGGCCCGGCGGGGCATCGACCCCGTCCTGGTCACCTGCGACGTCGACAACACCGCGTCGGCGCGGACCATCGAGCGGCACGGCGGCGTGCTGGAAGACGTGCGGGACACCGAGTTGGGCCGTCTCCGTCGTTACTGGATCCGGACCCGCTGAGCGGGGCCCTCAGCCGGGGAGTTCGTCGGCGAGCAGGTCCATGAGCAGGGCGTCGTGCCAGCGGCCGTCCGCGCCCCGCTCGTAGCGGCGCATGATGCCCACCGGCCGGAACCCGACCTTCGCGTACGCCCGGATGGCCGCGGTGTTCGCCGCCGCCGGGTCGATCGTGAAGCGGTGATGGCCGTACTCGTCGGCCAGGTGCCGGACCAGGGTGCGGATGGCGTCCCCGCCGAGGCCGGCGCCGCGGGCCTGCGGGTCCAGGAAGATGTCCAGGCTGGCGTGGCGGTAGTCGGGGTCGGTCTCGGCGTACCACTGGATCGCGCCGACCAGCTTGCCGTCGTGCTCGATCGCGTAGACGGTCAGGTCGTCGTCGGCCAGGTCGGCGCGGACCGCCTCGGCGAGGTCGTCGTCGCCGCGCCACCAGCGGCGTACCTCCGGCGTGGCCCGGATGGCCGCGAGCGCCGGCACGTCGGCGTCGGTCGCCGGCCGCAACGTCACCGCCCGCCCCCGCAGCACGTCAGCCCCGGATCTCGCCGTGCTCGACGCAGACCGCCGACCAGCCGGTCGGCACGACCTGCACCCTCATCCGCCGCCGGCAATGCGCGCACCAGCGTGGCGGCTCCAGCGCCCGGGCCGCCGCACACGCCCCGTGCGGGCCCGCCGCGACGGACTCACCACAGCGGTCGCACCAGCGCGGGCCGGCGGCGGGGTCGGCCGGCGCCGGGGGCTCGACAAGCTCGGTCACGTCGTCCTCACAGGGTGGCGGAGAGCGCCTTCACCGGCATCTTCAGGTCGTCCAGCAGCTTCAGGTCGTCGGTCGCCGGCCGGCCCAGCGTGGTCAGGTAGTTGCCGACGATGACCGCGTTGATGCCGCCGAGCAGGCCGTCCCGGGTGCCCAGGTCGCCGAGGGTGAGTTCCCGGCCGCCCGCGTACCGGAGGATGGTGCGCGGCATGGCCAGCCGGAACGCGGCGATCGCGCGCAGCGCGTCCTTGCCTTCGACCACCTGGCGGTCGGCGAGCGGGGTGCCCGGGCGCGGGTTGAGGAAGTTCAGCGGCACCTCGTGCGGGTCCAGCTCGGCGAGCTGCGCGGCGAACTCGGCGCGCTGTTCCACCGTCTCGCCCAGGCCGAGGATGCCGCCGCAGCAGACCTCCATGCCGGACTCGCGGACCATCTTGAGGGTCTCCCAGCGCTCCTCCCACGAGTGCGTGGTGACCACGTTCGGGAAGTAGGAGCGGCAGGTCTCCAGGTTGTGGTTGTAGCGGTGCACGCCCATCTCGACCAGCTCGTCGACCTGCTCCTGGGTGAGCATGCCCAGGGAGGCGGCGACCTGGATGTCCACCTCCGCCTTGATGGCGGCCACGCCCTCGCGCATCTGCTTCATGAGCCGCGCGTCGGGGCCGCGCACGGCGGCCACGATGCAGAACTCGGTGGCCCCGGTCGCCGCGGTCTGCTTCGCCGCCTCGACCAGCGCCGGGATGTCCAGCCAGACCGAGCGGACCGGCGAGGTGAACAGGCCGGACTGCGAGCAGAAGTGGCAGTCCTCCGGGCAGCCGCCGGTCTTCAGCGAGACGATGCCCTCGACCTCGACCTCCGGGCCGCACCAGCGCATCCGCACCTCGTGGGCGAGCTGGAGGGCGGCGGGCAGGTGCTCGTCGGGCAGGTTCAGCACGGCGAGGACGCCGGCCTCGTCGAGGCCGACGCCGTTCTCCAGCACCTGGGTCCGGGCCTGGTCGAGGATCTCTGGCATGGCTCGTACCCTACAAGGCCCCTCGGGGGCCGGGAAACGGCCGCGTCCGGCCCCCGGGAGCAGGCGCGGCGAGCCGGACCGCGCCACGCCGGGGCCGTCCGGCCGGGTGGTAACTTCGCCCCGCGGAAGCGCCCGGCGGGGCGACGGGTCGGGGAAAGGGACGTGACGGTGGCGGACTGGCTGGCGGCCCTGGACCGCCGCGCCCAGCTGCGCGCGAAGGCGGGGCTCACCCGCACGCTGCGCCCGCGCGCCGCCGGCGACGCCGTCGTCGACCTGGCCGGCAACGACTACCTCGGCCTGGCCACCCACCCGGAGGTCACCGCCGCGGCCGGTCGGGCGCTGTCGGCGTACGGGCTGGGCGCCACCGGGTCGCGGCTGGTGCGCGGCTCCACCGACCCGCACCACGCCCTCGAGGACGACCTGGCCGAATGGCTCGGCACCGACCGGGCGCTGGTCTTCTCCTCCGGCTACCTGGCCAACCTCGCCGCCGTCCGGGGCCTGGTGCAGCCGCGTACGCTGCTCGTCTCCGACGCCCACAACCACGCCTCGCTGATCGACGGCTGTCGGATCTCCGGCACCGAGACGATCGTCACTCCGCACGCCGACGTCGATGCGGTGGCCGCCGCGCTGGCCGCCGCCCCGGGCCGCCCGGCGGTGGTGGTGACCGAGTCGGTCTTCTCCGTCGACGGCGACCTCGCCCCCCTCGCGGCGCTGCACGCCGTGGCCCGCCGGCACGGCGCGCTGCTGCTGGTCGACGACGCGCACGCGCTCGGCGTCACCGGCCCGGCCGGAGCCGGCGGGGTGGCCGCGGCCGGGCTGGCCGGCGAGCCCGACGTGGTGGTGACCGCGACCCTGTCCAAGGCGCTCGGCGGGGCCGGCGGTGTGGTGGCCGGGCCGGCGGAGTTCGTCCGGCACCTCGTGGAGACCGGCCGCACCTTCATCTTCGACACCGCGCCGCCGCCGGCCGTGGTGGCCGGGGTACGCGCCGCCGTCGGGCTGGCCCGGGCCGGCGACGGGCTGCGCGCCGAGCTGGCCGAGCGGGCCGCCCTCGCGGTGCGCCGGTTGAGCGCGGCCGGGCTGGAGGTCTCCGCCCCGGACGGGGCGGTGGTCTCGGTGACCGCCCCCGGCCCGGAGGCCGCGACCGCCTGGGCGGCCGACTGCCGGGACCGGGGCGTCGCGGTGGGCTGCTTCCGGCCGCCGTCCACCCCGGACAGCCGGTCCCGGCTCCGGCTGACCATCAGCGCCGGGGTCGACCGGGCCGACTTCGAACGGGCCCTGAACGTGATCGTGGAGTGTGCGCCATGACGAACGGCTGGACCGGACCGGTGCTGGTGACCGGCACGGACACCGAGGTGGGCAAGACCGTGGTGACCGCGGCGATCGCGGCCGCCGCGCAGGCCGCCGGGCTGCGGGTCGCGGTGGTCAAGCCCGGCCAGACGGGTACGGCCACCGGCGACCCCGGCGACGTCGACTCGGTGACCCGGCTGGCCGCCCCGCTCACCGGCCGGACCCTGGCCAGCTACCCGGATCCGCTCGCCCCGCTCGCCGCGGCCCGGGTCGCCGAGCTGGAGCCGCTGGAGCTCTACACCGCGGTCGACGCCGTCCGCGAGGAGGCCGACAAGCACGACCTGGTGCTCGTCGAGGGGGCCGGCGGGCTGCTCGTACCCATGGGTCTGCGCCCGTCGGGCGAGCCCTGGACGGTGGCCGACCTGGCGGTGTCGCTGGGCGCGCCGGCCGTGGTGGTGGCCCGTGCCGGGCTGGGCACGCTCAACCACACGGCGCTGACCCTGGAGGCCCTGGAACGCCGGGCCATCCCGGCCGGCGTGGTGATCGGCGCCTGGCCGGCCGAGCCGGAGCTGGTGCACTGGCTCAACCTGTCCGACCTGGTGCCGAACCTGCTGGGCGCGGTGCCGATGGGCGCCGGCGGGATGGACCCGGGCGTGTTCCGCCGGTCCGCCCCGGGCTGGCTCACCCCGGCCCTCTACGGCGTCCTCGACGACTGGCGCGCCTGGGCCGAGGAGATCAGCTGAGCACCTGACTTTCGTCGGTGTCCGGCCCATCCGGCCGTGGGTAGCCTGGCCGCCGTGGAACCGCAGCCAACGCCGCCGGCCGTCCGGCGCCGGGCCGGTGACCTGCTGCTCTGGGCCGTGGTCGCCGCCCCGGTGGCGTACGCCGGGCTCTCCCCGCCCTGGCCGCGCCACGCCGTGCCGCTGCTGGCCGGCTCGCTGGCGCTGCTCGGCCTCGCGGTGGTGTTCGGCCGCCGGTGGCCCCTCGCGGCCCTGCTCGCGGTGGTGCTGGGCTCGCTTGTCGACGGCAACTTCGTGTTCGCCATCCCGGTGTTCAGCTACCTGGCTGGGCGGCGCAGCGCCGGCGCCGGCCGGGTGGCCGCCGGCTTCGCGGCCGTCGCGGTCGCCGGCACCGCGGTCAACCTCGGGCTGCTCGGCACCAACCCGGCCACCTGGTTCCTACTCGCCTCCGTGCTGCTCTTCGCCGGGGTGTTCCCCTGGCTGCTCGGCCGGTTGCGCCGGCAGCAGCGGGCGCTCGCCGACGCCGGGGCGCGGCACGCCGAGGCCGAGGAGCGGGAGCGGCGGGCCGCGGTGGAGCGGGTACGGCTGCGCGAACGCGCCCGTATCGCCCAGGACATGCACGACTCGCTCGGGCACGACCTGAGCCTCATCGCGCTGCGCGCCGCCGCGCTGGAACTCGCGGCCGACCTGCCACCCGCGCACCGTGCGGCGGCCGGGGAGTTGCGGGCCAGCGTGGCCACGGCCACCGAGCGGCTGCACGACATCATCGGCGTGCTCCGCGAGGAGCGGTCCGGTTCGCTGCGGCCGGCCGGCGAGAGTGTGGCGGAACTGGTCGACGGCGCGCGGGACGCCGGGATGGCGGTGGAGCTGCGGTCCGACCCGGATGGCGCGGACCTGCCGCCACTGGTCGCGCACGCGGTGCACCGGCTGGTCCGCGAGGCGCTGACCAACGCCGCCCGCTACGCCCCCGGCGCCCCGGTCACGGTCACCGTGGGCCGGGCGGGCGGGGACGTGGCCGTGTCGATCGTCAACGGGCGGCCGCCGGCCGGTCCGCTGCCAGGCCCGTCCTCGCACGGCTCTGGCCTGCTGGCCCTGCGCGAGCGGGTCCGCCTCGCCGGGGGCGTGCTCGACGCAGGCCCCCGGGGCCCCGGGTTCGCCGTCACGGCACGCCTGCCCCTCACCACCGGCCCGGTATCCCTCGCGGGCGACGCCAGCACCGTGCCGGCCCCGATGTCCGCGGACGGCCGGACCGGCGAGGCGGCGCGCGGATTGCGGGAGGCGCGGCGGAGGGCCCGGCGGAGTCTGCTGGTGGCGTTCGGCGCGCCGGCCGGCCTCGCCCTGGTGCTCGCGCTGGTCTACTACCCGCTCGCCACGGCGGGCGCGGTCCTCGACCGGTCCGGCTACGAGCGGCTGCGCGTCGGCGAGGAGCGGGACGCGCTCGGGCTGCCCCGCCGGCAGGCCGACCCGCCGCCCGGGGGCGCCCCGGCGGGCTGCGAGTACTACACCGACGGGAACTTCCCGTTCGCCGAGCCGACCTGGCGGCTCTGCTTCGCCGACGGCCGGCTGGTCAGCAAGGAGAAGATCGCGCGGTGACCGACGACCACGGGCGCCCCCTGCGGGTGGTGCTCGCCGACGACGAGGCGATGGTGCGCGCCGGGGTGCGGGCCATCCTGGCCGCCGACCCGGGCATCGAGGTGGTGGGCGAGGCGGGCGACGGCCACGCGGCCGTGGAGCTGGTGCGGGCGCACCGGCCCCGGGTGGCGCTGCTGGACATCCGGATGCCCCGGCAGGACGGGCTGGCCGCGGCCGCGGAGATCCGGCGGCTGGTGCCGGAGACCGCCAGCGTCATGCTCACCACGTTCGGCGACGACGACCTGATCTCCCGGGCGCTCGGTCACGGGGCGAGCGGGTTCCTGCTCAAGTCCGGCGACCCGCGCGAGCTGCTGGCCGGCCTGCGGGCGGTGGCCGACGGCGGGGCGTACCTGTCGCCGCGGGTGGCGCGCCGGGTCATCGAGCTCAGCGGCGGCCGGCTGGCCCGCGGCCCGTACGCGCGGGATCGGCTGGCCGGACTGACCGACCGGGAGCGGGAGGTGCTCGCCCTGGTCGGGGCGGGGCTGTCCAACGCCGAGATCGCCCGCCGGCTGCACCTCGTCGAGGGCACCGTGAAGAGCTACCTGACCAGCATCTTCACCCGGCTGGACGTGCGCAACCGGGTGCAGGCGGCGATCCTCGCGTACGAGGCGGGGCTGGTTCCGCCGACCGGCTGACCAGCCCCGCCCCGTTCACGCGTCCCGGCGGCGCAGCGCCCAGCGGCCCAGCGCCAGCGCGGCCCCGGCCCAGCCGGCGAGCACCAGCAGCCCGACCGCCGCCGGGTAGGGCTCGGTGTCCCCGGCGAGGAAGTGGGTGCCGGCCACCCCGGGGAACGCGTCGGCGATCCGGGTGAGCACGGTGATCCCCGGCTCCTGGAGCGACAGCGGCACGATCATGAGCAGCGCGAACAGCACGGTCAGGGTGAGCACCGCGCCGCGCAGCGCCGCCGCCAGCCCCAGCGCCAGCACGCCCACGAGCGCGAGGTACGCGGCCGAGGCGACCACGTCACCCACGGTGCCGCCCAGCGGGGCGCGACCCCACTCGCCGAGCACCGGCCGGGCGACCGCCGCGCCGACCGCGCCGAGGGGCAGCCCGGCCAGGAACGTCACCACGCCGACCACGACGGCCTTGGCCGCCAGCACCCGGCCCCGGGACGGGGTGCAGCGCAGCGTGGTGCGGATCGTGCCGGTGGCGAACTCGCTGGTGATCGCGAAGAGGCCGAGGGCGAGCACCACGTACTGGGTGAGGTCCAGCGCGCCGGCGACCACCTCGCCGACCGGCAGGATGCCGGGGTTCACGCTCGGGTCGTCGTCGGTGTTGGCGTTGACCGCGTAGATGGCGAGCTGGCCGGCGGTGGCCGCCATGGTCAGCGTCGCGGCCAGCAGGGTCCACCAGGTGGACCGGACCGACCAGAGCTTGGTCCACTCGGCGGCCACGGCCCCGGTGAACGGGCCGCCGACCGGGGCGGGCCGGGACGCCGGCCGGGTCGGGGTGCGGGTGGGCAGCGCGGTCATCGGGTCTCGCCTCCGGTCGGGCCGGCCGCGTACTCCACGCTGCCGGCGGTCAGCTCCAGGAACGCCTCCTCCAGGGAGGCCGCCACCGGGGTCAGCTCGTGCAACCGCACCCCCAGCTCGTACGCGAGGTCGCCGACCCGGCCGGCCGTGGCGCCGGTGACGGTCAGCCCGTCCTCGTCGGCGTCGACCGTCGCCCCCTCGGCGGCCAGCCGCGCCTCCAGCACCGCGAGGCCGGCCGGCTCGGGCCCGCGTACCCGGACCGAGCTGGCCGGGCGGGCGGCGATCAGCTCGGCGAGCGGCGCGTCGGCGACCAGCCGGCCCCGGCCGAGCACCACCACCCGGTCGGCGGTCTGCTGCATCTCGCTCATGAGGTGGCTGGAGATCAGCACGGTGCGTCCCTCGTCGGCGAGGCCCCGGGTGAACCGGCGGATCCACCGCACCCCGTCGGGGTCGAGCCCGTTGACCGGCTCGTCGAGCAGCAGCACGGGCGGATCGCCGAGCAGTGCCCCGGCGATGCCGAGTCGCTGGCCCATGCCCAGCGACAGCGCGCGTCCCGGCTTGCCGGCGGCCCGCCCGTCCAGCCCGACCAGGTCGAGCACCTCGTCCACCCGCCGCCCCGGGATCCCGTTGCTGCGGGCCATGGCCCGCAGGTGCGCCCGCCCGGAGCGGGCCGGGTGCACGCCGGTGGCGTCGAGCAGCGCGCCGACCTCGTGCAGCGGGTACCGCAGCTCCCGGTACGGCCGGCCGTTGACCAGGGCCCGGCCGGCGGTCGGCCGGTCCAGCCCGAGCACCATCCGCATGGTGGTGGACTTGCCCGCGCCGTTCGGGCCGAGGAAGCCGGTCACCTGCCCCGGTCGGATCTCGACGGTCAGGTCGTCGACCGCGATGGCCGCGCCGAACCGTTTCGTCAACCCACGAAGTGTGATCATGCGCCGACGGTAGGGAGCGGCGGGGGTGGCGCACCGCCACCGATGGGCACCGGTCGGCCCTGACTTTCGTCAGGTGCGGCGGACCACGAAGGCGTCGGGCATCCGGAAGGTGAGATTGTCCGGGCACCACGGCGGGCGGACCACGGTCACCCCGTCGAGCAGCGGCGCGGCCTCGGCCACCACGACGGCCGCCTCCATCCGGGCCAGCTGCGCCCCGACGCACCGGTGCGGGCCGGCCCCGAAGGCCAGGTGCCGGCGGGAGCCGCGCTGCCCGGGCCGGAACTCGCCGGGCGCGGCCACCACGGCCGGGTCCCGGCCGGCCCGGGCCAGCCAGGCGACGATGCTGGTGCCGGCCGGCACCACGACCTCGCCGAGGCGGGTGTCCACGGCGGCCACCCGCCGCCAGGTGACGATCGGCGGCTCCAGCCGCAGCCCCTCCTCGACCACGTCGGCGACCGGGAAGTCGCCCGCGCGCAGGCCGGCCCGCACCGCCGGCTCACCGGCCAGCCGGTGCAGCAGCAGGGTGAGGAACTGGGAGGTGGTCTCCTGGCCGGCGACCAGCAGGAAGAACAGCGCGCCGACCACCACGTCGGGGGAGTGCCGGGCGGCGCGCAGCCGGGCCGCCAGCCCGCCCCCGGTGGCGGCGAACGCGCGGAGCACGGTGTGGAACCGGCCCACCTCGGCGGCGAGGGCGAGCTGCCGGTCGGGGTCGAGCGGCGCCCAGAACAGCTCCAGGGCGGCCCGGGCGAAGTCCTTGACCGCGCCGACCGGGGCGTCCGGCAGCTCCACCAGCCGAGCCAGCACCAGCAGCGGCAGGTCGGCGGCGAGCTCCGCGTACAGGTCGACCGGCTCGCCCGCGGCGAGGGCGGCGGCGAGCCGGGTCACCCGCTCCCGGACCAGGTCGGTGAGCCACGGCTGCTGGGCGGCCACCCGGTCGGGGTGCAGGGCGTCGGCGACGATCGCGCGGATCTCCGGGTGGCTGGCCGACGCGTTGTTCGCGAGCGTCGGGGGCAGCCGGAACCGGTGCCCGGCGAGCACCCGCAGCGCGGCCACCGGGATCGGGGTCACCGCGTCGAGGGCGTTGTCCGGCCGGAACGTCTCCGGGTCGGTGAGCAGCCGCCGGACCAGCGCGTGCCGGGTCACCACGAGGTGCGGCACGCCGACGTGGTCGACCACGGTGGCCGCGTCGGGCCACGGACCGTCGACGGACTCCCCCCAGCCCCGGAACAGCACGGCGGTCACGCTAGCGGGCGGCTCCGGGCGGAGCCGGGTCCAGCTCCCAGACGGTGGTGTGCTTCACCCGTACGCTCTCCAGCGCCTCCGGCACCGGCACCTCGTACGCGGCCAGCTCGTGGAAGCGCTCGCGGGGCAGGAACGCCCGGCCGGGGTCGCCGACCAGCACCCGGGCCCCGGACCGGGCGGCCCGGAGCAGGAAACGCAGCATCCGGCGGGCCATCGCCTCGCTGTAGAAGACGTCCCCGGCCAGCACCACCTCGGCGCCTCCGGCGTCGCCGTCCAGGATGTCGCCGAGTTCGGCGTCGACGCGTACCCCGTTGGCCTCGGCGTTGAGCGCGACGGCCGCGACGGCCCGCTCGTCCACCTCGACGGCCCGGACGCCTGCCGCGCCGCCCCGGGCGGCGGCGATGGCGACCAGGCCGGAGCCGGAGGCGAGGTCGAGCACCCGGCGGCCGGCGACCAGCTCGGGGTGGTCGGTGACATAGCGGGCGAGGGCCTGACCACCCGCCCAGGCGAACGCCCAGAACGGCGGCGGTTGGGCGCTGTGGAACTCGCCCTCGGTCAGCTCCCAGAGGCCGATCGGCTCGTCGGCCTGGTGCAGCCGCACCTCGGGGACGAAGGCGACCGGGGTGAGCCGGGCGTGCAGCCGGACGAAGGCCGCGGACAGGTCGGACACCGGGTGATTCTGTCGTACCCCGGAAGCGGGCCGGCGGGCGATCCCGGGCGTGTCGCGGTGCGGCCGTGACCGGTTCACCACCCTGGGTGAGAACGGGGCCCGATGTTGGCGGTTCGTGCGAACACGCCCGTCTACCGGGGCTCCGGTGGCGCTCCTAGCGTTTCGGAGTGGACGCGGCCGACGGGAGGAGACGGTGGTGAGCGGGTGGCGGTACGCGCTGCGGATCGGGATGGTGCTGACCTGTCTGGCGGGGGCCGGGCTGGGCGCGGCCGTGCCGGCCGGGGCGGCGGCCGCCTTCTCGACCGAGCTGAGCGGCCTGCCGGACGAGTTCACCGCCGGGGACCGGGTGGAGACGCTCTCCGCCGTGGTGTCCCGCTCCGACGGGGGCGGCTGCGTCAAGGTGCGCTGGTCGATGCTGCTGCGGGTGCAGGGCCTGCGGCTGGACCAGGTCAAGGTGGACCGGGTGGAGGACAGCGGCTCCTTCCCGCTGGAGATCCGCACCGAGGGGGACACCGCCCGGCTCACCGACCGCGACCTGGACCCGGGCCTGCTCTGCCCGGGCCGCACCGTCACGGCCCGCTACCGGGTGGCCTTCGCCGAGGACGTGGGCCGCGGGCGGGTGAGCTTCGCCGCCGAGGCGTACGACCCGGGGTTGCGCCTGCTGGCCCGGCAGACCGCCGACCGCGGGGTGGTGGGGCGGGAGGCGACGACCGAGCCGACCGAGGCGACGCAGGAGCCCACCCCGACCAGCGCCGAGCCGACCGACCCGGCCACCGAGGAGCCGGTGACCGACGAGCCGTCGAGCGAGGCGGCGGTGGTCGAGCCGCCGCCCGGCGCGGCGGGCCGGCCGGTGTCCACCTCAGGCGGTTTCGGCGTGGTCCAGGGCGCCTTCCTCCTCGGCGGGCTGCTGGTCTTCCTCGGTGCGGGGCTGCTGCTGCGGATGCGGCGCCTGCTGCGCCCGGCCCCCGAGGCGCCGGAGGACCCGGGGTGGGCGTACGAGCGGCCGCCGGCCCGCGGGCGCCGGCGGTAGACTGGTTTACAAAAGTTGGCCTCTTGTAAAACAGCGTGACGGCTGCCACAGTCTGGGCAGGAGTTCACGGATCGGAGGCTGACGATGGGCACCGACACCGTCCCCTGGCGGGACACCCGCAAGCCGCTCTGGCCGCTCGCCCTGCTCGTTCCCGCGCTGCCCTTCGTCGCCTGGTCGCTCTGGCACGCGACCGGCGCCGGCTGGGCCTGGTGGCTCACCCCGGCGGTGGTCTTCGGCGTCATCCCCGTGATCGACCTGCTCATCGGGGACGACCGGGAAAACCCGCCGGAGGAGGCGGTCCCGGCGCTCCAGGCCGACGGCTACTACCGCTGGCTCACCTACCTCTACCTGCCCGCCCAGTACGCGGCCCTGGTGCTCTGCTGTGCCGTGTGGACGTACGGCGGGCTGTCCTGGCCGGCCGCCGCCGGCCTGGTCGCGACCGTCGGGGTGGTCGACGGCATCGCCATCAACACCGCCCACGAGCTGGGCCACAAGCGGGAGACGGCGGAACGGTGGCTCTCCCGGATCGCCCTCGCGCCGACCGGCTACGGGCACTTCCACGTCGAGCACAACCGGGGTCACCACACCCGGGTCGCCACCCCGGAGGACCCAACCAGCTCCCGGCTGGGCGAGACGTTCTGGGCGTTCTGGCCGCGTACGGTCTGGGGCAGCCTGCGCTCGGCGTGGCGGCTGGAGAGCGGCCGGTTGCGCCTGCGGGGCCGTTCCCCGTGGACCTGGCGCAACGACGTGCTCAACGCCTGGGCCATGACCGTGCTGCTCTACGCCGTGCTGGCGGTCGCCTTCGGCCCCGGGGTGCTGGTCTTCCTCGCGCTCCAGGCGGTGGTCGGCTTCTCCCTGCTGGAGGTGGTCAACTACCTGGAGCACTACGGGCTGGCCCGGCAGCGCACCGCCGCCGGCCGCTACGAGAAGGTCGATCCCCGGCACAGCTGGAACAGCGACCGGACCGTCACCAACGTCTTCCTCTTCCAGCTCCAGCGGCACAGCGACCACCACGCCAACCCGTTGCGCCGCTACCAGGCGCTGCGCAGCTTCGACGCCTCCCCGCAGCTGCCCACCGGCTACGCCACCATGGTGGTCGCCGCGCTGCTGCCGCCGGTCTGGCGGCGGGTGATGGACCACCGGGTGCTCGCCCACTACGGCGGCGACCTGGAGCTGGCCAACGTCCACCCGCCGGCCGGGGACCGGCTGCGGGAGCGTCGCGCCGCCGCCGGACCGGGCGCGCTCAGTCCAGCTGGGCCGGTTCCAGGCCCAGCTCGCGGGCCGCGACGAGGCGGACCCACTCGGCGATCTGCCGGCGGGTGATCACCCGTTCGTGCACCGCGAGCTGCACCGCGAGGCCGTCCATCACGGCGCTGATCCGCCAGGCCGCGCCGGCCGGGTCGGGGCAGTCGAAGGTGCCGTCGGCCACCCCGTCGGTGATCACCGTGGCCAGGTCGCGTCGCCACCGCAGGTCCAGCCGGCGGGAGAGCTTCTCCAGCTCCGGGGTGCGCAGCGACTCCGCCCAGCCGTCGATCCACATCGACCAGGAGGTCGACCGGCCGGTCGGGGCGTAGAGGCGGAGCATCCGGCGGAGCTTGGTCAGCGGCGCGGCGCTGGAGCGGACCACCGTGTCGAGCCGGTTCAGGTCCTGCTCGACGGCGTAGGCGAACGCCTGCGCGAGCAGCCGGTCCTTGGTGGCGAAGTGGTAGAAGACCAGGGCCTGGCTGACCCCGGCGGCCTCGGCCACGTCGGCCGTGCGGGTGTTGGCGAGTCCCCGTTCCGCGATCACCTCACAGGCCGTGCGCAGCAGCGCGTCCAGACGGATCTCGGCGGCACGTCTCGTCACGTTGGTTACCGTAGCCCATCCGATTGACCACGAGGAGTTACCGAAGCGGCCGGTCTGTCGTACGACAGTCGGATGCCGGACAGTGCTCCGACAGCGGGTCGGGTGGACGTATCCGCAGGTCGGAGGGCCGGTCGACCCTCCTCCCCCTGCCACCCAGGCTCCTAGGAAGCTCCGGCCACGGGAGGGTCCGTCACCCGGACGCGCCCGAAAGGGGACCCGATTTGGCAACCCTTCCCGGCCTCGGCTAAAGTTCTCATCCGTCACCGGATAACTCCGGGGGCACGCGGACGTAGCGCAGCTGGTAGCGCATCACCTTGCCAAGGTGAGGGTCGCGGGTTCGAATCCCGTCGTCCGCTCGGAGCTGCCGCCACGCATGTCGGGGGCAACCTCGGTGGAGTGGCCGAGAGGCGAGGCAACGGCCTGCAAAGCCGTGTACACGGGTTCAAATCCCGTCTCCACCTCGGCAGTTGAGCGAGGGCGATTGGCGCAGTGGGAGCGCGCTTCCTTGACACGGAAGAGGTCACTGGTTCAAACCCAGTATCGCCCACCAGCGCAGAGGCCGTGTCGATCAGTCGACACGGCCTCTCGCATTTCCCGGCCGGTCACGCCGACGCGCCCAGCAGCGCCTCCGCCACGGCCGTCCGGCTGCTCAGCAGCGACCGGCCCTGCCGGTGCGTCACCACCAGCCCGGCCGCCCGCAGCGCCGTGAGGTGCTGCGACACCCCGGCCGGCGACAGTCCGGTACGCCGGGCCGGCTCGGTGGTCGACCGCGGCGCGTGGCGGCGCTGGCGAAGCTCGGGGTGGCCCGGGTGAGCCTCGGTTCCTCGGTCGTCAGAGGCCGCGTACGCGGTGGCCGGGCGGGCCGCCGAGGAGGCGTTCACCGCCGGGACGTACGGCGCGCTCGACTACGGCACGCTGAACGACCTGATGCGCTGACCCGGGTACGCGAAACGGGGGCGCCCGGCGGCGCCCCCGTTTCGCACGCGACTGGGGACCGATCAGCTCCGTCGGCCGGTCGGGCCGGGATCAGAGCGGCGGGGCCACGTCCCGGCGCTCCTCGACGCGCCGGTACTCGACCGGCTCGGCGGTGGTGACCACCGCGCGGCGGCGGCCCCAGACCAGCGTCGTCATGATCAGGCCCAGGACGCCGGCCGCCATCAGGATCCAGCCGACGACGTCCAGGTTGACCCCGCCGATGCTGGCGTCCAGCGCGAAGGTGAGGATCGCGCCCACCGCGATCAGGAAAATACTCGTTCCGATACCCACGACAGCCTCCTTCGGGGGGACGGTTGTGCTGTCGCAGCAGTCAGTACCCCCATGGCGAGCAGCGCAATCACCTGTCTGTGGCGGCCGTCACCCCGGCGGTCGCGGCCGCGCCGGGGCCCCGCCGCGCGGCGATCTTGTCATCGGGTACAGTTGCACCCGTCGCCGACGCGAGCCGGCGACAACGCGGACGTAGCGCAGCTGGTAGCGCATCACCTTGCCAAGGTGAGGGTCGCGGGTTCGAATCCCGTCGTCCGCTCGCGATCCGCCCCTCGCGGGCCGACCGTCGCCGGTGCTTCGATCCGGCGAGCGCCCGGGCGATTGGCGCAGTGGGAGCGCGCTTCCTTGACACGGAAGAGGTCACTGGTTCAAACCCAGTATCGCCCACCAGCTTTCCGAGCGAACGAAGGCTCGTCACCGCAGGCGGTGGCGGGCCTTCTCCCTTTTCGTGCCCGCACCGGCCGATCGGTGGGCAGCGCTGACCCGGCCTCTCGCCGCCGGCGGTCCACCGGGTCGCCGGCCACTGACCACATCGGTCGCCCGGCCGCACGGAGGACCTGGTACGGATCCGCTTAACGGGTTATGGAACCGCTGGCCGGCAGCGTGACAGGGTGGGGGCCCGTGGAGCTGGGAGGCGATCGTATGCGGTCAGTCAGGCAGGGACGGTGGCGGCGCACAACCGCCCGGCTGGGCGTGGCCGCCCTGTTCGTGGCCACGGGGGTGGCGCTCGGCGCCGCGCCCGCGCAGGCCACCGCCACCCGCACCGTCGCGTTCTGGAGCATGGACGAGCCGGCCGGGGCGACAGTGCTGACGGACAGCAGCGGCAACGGCCGCAACGGCGCGGTCGGCGCGGAGGTGGTGACGGGCGCCCGCTACGCCGGCGCCACCGGGCACCGGTTCGCCACCCACCTGCCCACCGACCAGGAGTACGTCCCGGGACACGTGAACCTGGTGCCGCACAGCACCGAGTTCAACCCGGACGCCGGGGACTTCTCGATCACCATCCGCTACCGGACCACGTACTCCTTCGGGAACATCCTCCAGAAGGGACAGGGCGGGACCGTCGGCGGCTACTGGAAGTTGGAGGCCCCGAACGGCAAGCCGAAGTGCCTGTTCCGCGGCGGCGACGGCGCCTCCCGGACCGGCTACACCGATGTGCCCATCAACGACGGCCAGTGGCACACCGTCACCTGCAACCGCACCTCCACCTACGTCGAGATGTACGTCGACGGGGTACGGATGAGCCGGCTGACCGGGTCGACGGGCACCATCGCGAACACCAAGCAGCTCTCCATCGGCGGCAAGAGCCAGTGCGACGGCGTGCAGGTCACCTGCGACTACTTCGCCGGCGACATCGACTACGTGAAGATCCTCAAGGGTTCCGGCGGCCCCGCGAACCAGCCGCCGGTTGCCCAGGTCGTCCCCACCTGCTCCGGGCTGGTCTGCACCTTCACCGGCGCCGGCTCCACCGACGCCGATGGCGCGATCCAGGACCACCGCTGGGACTTCGGCGACGGGTCCACCGACGACACCGTCTCCGTGCCGACCACCTCGCACACGTACGCGGCCGCCGGCACCTACCCGGTCACCCTCACGGTCACCGACGACCGGGGCGCCACGGGCACCGCGACCGTCGACGTCACCGTCGCGCCGGTGCCTGAGCGGATCTCCTTCGTCGGGCAGGCCACCGCCAACGCCAACTGGACGAGCCACACGGTGACCGTGCCGTCGACCGTCCAACCGGGTGACACGCTGCTGCTCCTGCTCAGCCAGAACACCCACACGGGCACCGGCGAGCCGACCGGGGTCACCGGCTGGACCCGCCTCGACCGGCTCGACGGTGGCTTCGCCACCACCACCGCCTGGTGGAAGGTCGCCGCCGCCGGAGACGCCGGATCGGCGGTACGCGTCACCCTCGACGCCCAGTCCAAGGGCAACCTGATCGTGGCCGCGTACCGGGGGGTCGCGCCGAGCGCACCGGCCTTCGCCAGGGCCACCGACCCGGCCAGCACCGCCACCCGGATCACCCCGAACGCGCCGGTGACCGCCGGCCAGAGCTGGGCCGTGTCGTACTGGATGCACGGGGACGGCCTGTCCACGGCGCTCACCCCGCCGGCCGGCGTCGAGGCGCGCAGCAACAGCTCCCAGACCGGCGGCGGCCGGGTGACCGCGCTCCTCGCCGACTCGGGCAGCAGCGTGCCGACGGGCACGTACGGCGGCCTGGCGGCGGTGGGCGCGGCGGCCAGCACGACCACCACGACCTGGACGCTCGTCCTGCCTCCGGCCTGACCCGGAGACGCCGAAGGCCGGCACCCGTTCGGGGTGCCGGCCTTCGTATGCGTGGTG
>NZ_VSEZ01000006.1:0-357519 GCF_008085935.1 Micromonospora sp. AP08 | reverse complement strand
GCAGGGGGTCCCGGCCCGTTCGCCGTCAAGAGACCGTGCGGGCGGGGCCACACCCCCACCCGGAAGAGCAAAGCTAGAGCCGCCGGTTCTCCCGCACCAGCCCACCCTCGCACCAGTCGCGGTAGGCGAACAGGTCCGGTCGGGCGAGGAGCACCCGGCTGTTGTGCGCCCAGTTGCGCATCAGTTCGTCGCCGGCCCGCTCGGCCTGCTCGACGAGCTTGCGGAAGCGGCGCTTCGGGTGGGCCCGGAAGTTCGTCCGGATGCCGTCGGCGGCGTAGATGTAGAGGCAGTGCAGGGCGAACCGGCGGGCCGGGCAGGCCGGGTCCATGGCCAGCTCGAAGAGCGTCTGCACCAGGTGGTCACCGGCGACCAGCAGGTCCCAGTCCGGGGGCATCGAGGTGAGCGGGACCGAGTCCGGTTGGTAGGCCCACGCCCGCAGCTCGGCCGGCGAGGGGTCGACGGGGTTGGCGAAGCCGTGGAACGTCTCTTCCTGCACGCTCACCGGCCAACCTTCCGCTAACGCAGGCGGGGGCACCGGCCACCCGCGGTCCCTGGCTGCTGGGGCGACACGTTAACGCGGTTTCGCGGGGCGGCGGTAGACCTTCCCGGAATCAATTCCACAACCGTTGGCCGGGCCGGGTCCACCGTATGGTCGATCCGGCCCGGCCGAGGTCAGTCCGCCACTGTCGCCGGCACCGGCCGGCGGGCCGCGGCGCGCCGCCGGAGCCAGAGCTTGAACCAGGGCAGGTCGGGCAGACGGGCCAACATCGGCCCGGTCACCACGGTGATCAGCACGTACGCCGTGGCGAGCGCGGCCAGCCGCGGCTCGACCGGGTACGCGGCGGCGACGGCCAGCCCGGCGATGACGATGGAGAACTCGCCGCGCGGGGTGAGCGCGAAGCCGGCCCGCCAACGACCGGGCTCGGCGATCCCGGCCCGGCGGGCGGCCAGCCAGCCGGTGGCCAGCTTCGTCCCCATGGTGACCACGGCCAGCAGCAGCGCCGGCAGGAGCACCGGCGGCATGTCCAGCGGGTCGGTGACCAGGCCGAAGAAGACGAAGAAGACCGCGGCGAAGAGGTCCCGCAGCGGCGAGAGCAGTTCGGTGGCGTGGTGTGCCACCGGCCCGGACAGGGCGATGCCGACGAGGAACGCGCCGACCGCGGCGGAGACCTGGAGCTTGGCCGCGGCCCCGGCGACGAGCAGGGTGAGGCCGAGGACCCCGAGCAGGAGCGCCTCCGGGTCCTTCGCCGAGAGCGCGCTGGAGATCAGGTGGCCGTACCGGATGGCGACGGCCAGCACGACGACCACGGTGAGCACCGCGACGGCGAGCGCGATGCCGCCCTTGACGAGGCCGACCCCGGCGAGCAGCGCGGTGACCAGCGGCAGGTAGAGGGCCATCGCCAGGTCCTCGATCACCAGGACGGAGAGGATCACCGGGGTCTCCCGGTTACCGACCCGGCCGAGGTCGCCGAGCACCTTCGCGATCACGCCGGACGAGGACACCCAGGTGACGCCGGCGAGCACCACGGCGGCCACCCAGCCCCAGCCGAGCAGGAGGGCGAAGGCGAAGCCGGGCAGCGCGTTGAGCACCGCGTCGATGAGGCCGGCGGGCGCCGCCGACCGGAGGTTGCCCACCAGTTCGTTGGCGCTGTATTCCAGGCCGAGCATGACCAGCAGCAGGATCACGCCGATCTCCGCGCCGACGGCGAAGAACTCCTCGCTGGCGTTGAGCGGCAGCAGGCCGCCGTGGCCGAAGGCGAGGCCGGCGAGCAGGTAGAGGGGGATGGGTGAGACACCGAAGCGGCGGCTGAGGCGGCCGAGCAGGCCGAGCAGGAGCAGCAGCGCGCCGACCTCGACGAGCAGCGTTGTGGTTTCGTGCATCCGCGCCTCAGCCGTCCGGGTCGGCTTCGGCGAGGATCGCGGTGACCCCGTCGAGCCCTTGCCGGGTGCCGACCACGACGACCACGTCACCGGCCTCGAACCGGAAGGTGGGGTCGGGCGAGACGATCACCTCGCCCTGTCGCAGCACCGCCACGATGGAGGCGCTGGTGCGGGTCCGTGCCTTGGTGTCGCCGAGCCGCCTGTTGACGTAGCGGGAGCCGGCCGGAATGGCGATCTGTTCGGTGAGCAGCCCGGCGGCCTGGTCGCGCAGCCCGGCGAGCTGGCCGAGCATCAGCGACGCGCCGAGGATGTCGGCCAGCGCCTCCGCCTCGTCGTCGGTCAGCGGTATGTCGTGCTGGCAGGAGTCGGGATCGTCCGGGTCGTAGAGGACCAGGTCGCGGCGGCCATTGCGGTGGGAGACCACGCCGAGCCGGCGGCCGGATTCCGTCATCAGATCGTGACGGACGCCGATCCCCGGTAGGGCAGTCTGTTCGACACGTACTCGCACCCAGGTGAGGCTACCCTGCGCAGGAGGTCCGATGAACCGAAGATCATTCCTGATGGTCGCGGTGTTCCTGCTGGCCGGGTGCACGGCGTCGACCGGGAATGACGGCAGGGCCGCCCGCGTGCGGGCACCGCTGGCGGCCCGCCCGGCCGACCTCCAGGTGCGCCGCGTCGAGGTCGGCGTCCCGCGCTGGTACGACCGGCCGTACGTCGAGTTCGGCGACGCGGACCACGGGTACGCCCTCTTCGCCTCCTGCGCCGGGCGACCGCCGTCGTCGGACTGCCCGGCCCGCCTCTACGCCACCGACGACGGTGGGCGGACCTGGCGCCGGATCTCGCATCCCCGCCCACTCGCGCCCGGGCAGCGGCTCGAGGTGACCAGCGACGTGCCGGCCCTCCTGGTGGCCGGGGAGGGCTGGTACTACTCCCTCGACGACGGGACCAGCTTCCGGCGCGAGCCCGGAGCGGTCACGCCCTCGGTGCTGCGCGCCCTGCGGGGTCAGGTGCAGGTCGACCCGCGCACCGGTGAGCTGGTCCGATGGCAGGGCGGCGGCTGGCAACCACTGCCGAGCCGGTCACCGCTGGCCCGGCCCACCAGCGTGTACGGCGCGGACGGACTGGTCGTGGTGACCACGGTGGCCGGTGGTCGCCCACTGCTCGCCGTCTCGTTCGACGGGGGCGTGACCTGGCGACGCCCGCGGCTGGTCACCCTGGAGGGTGACATCGCGACGCTGCGGGTGGCCGCCTCGGTGGCGGGCGACGTGTGGCTGATCGGCGAGCGGGCAGAGCCGGGCCGGTTCCCCGCGCTCTGGCACTACGACGGCGACTGGCGGCCCATCGTGCCGCCGCGCGATCCCGGGCCGTACACGTCGGCGGTGCCCTTCGGGGAGAACCGGCTGGCGGTCAGCGGCCGGGAGGGCGGAGCGGTGGTGCTGGCCGACGGAAACGGCGACCTCCGGGAGGAGTCGTGGCCGCTGCACGGCGACCACCGTCTCACCGTCCTCGCCGACGGGGCGCTGCTGGCGCGCGGGCCGGACGACCTGCTGATCCGCGCGAGCGGTGAGCCCGGGTGGGTGCGGATAGTGCTGGAGAGCCGGCGACCCCGCACCGACGAGTGAGCAGCTCATACTGGTGAAGCGCGACGGGAGGCCCGATGGACCGGCTGCGGAGCCACAAGGCGATCTTCCTGTTGCTCCTGCCCGTCCTGGTCGGCTGCTCGATCGGCGATGTCCGCCGGCCCCCACCCGACCGGTCGTCCGCGTCCCCGCGGCCGGCGCCGACCGCGCCGGCGCCGTCGCGGGCCGTCGGCTTCGACGAGGTACGCCACGTCCGGGTCGCCGTCGACCGCCGGTACGACCGCCCGTTCGTGGAGTTCGTCGACGCCGACCACGGGTACGCGCTCTTCGCCGCCTGCGACGGCGTGCCACCCGGCCGCGGCTGCACCGCCCTGCTGTACGCCACCGTGGACGGCGGCCGTAGCTGGCAGGCACTGCGGCATCCCCGTCCGGTGGCGGAGGACCAGCAGCTCTACGCGGTGCCGGGGGCGCTGGTGCTGCTCGCCGAGCCGTACGGCTGGTACACCTCGACCGACGGTGGGGCCAGCTTCGTCCACAGCACCGGCGGGGAGCCGGCGGCGCTGGTGGCGGCCCGGGGTCGCTTCCAGATGGTCGAGGGGCTCGGTGCGGTGGCCGAGTGGGACGGCGCCGCCCTGCGGCCGTTGCCCGCCCAGCCGGCCGTACCGGGGTTGACCACCGTGGGCCACTCCGGGGAGCTCGTGGTGGCGGCCGGCGCGCGGGACGGCCGGCCCGCGGCCGCGGTGTCCCGGGACGCGGGCCGGCACTGGTTGTCGACGCCGCTGCCCTGGCTGGGCGACGAGGCGGGGGTGCTCCGCGCGGTGATCGCCCCGGACGGCGGCGCGTGGCTGGTCGGGGAGCGCCCGGACCGGACGGGCTTCCCGGCGCTCTGGCGGCTGGTGGGCGGCCGGGAGTGGGCGCTGGTCCGCGCCGTCGGACATCCGGCGCAGGCCCGCTCGGTGGCGCCGCTCGGGGCCGAGTTGGTGGCGGTGACCAGCCCGGACGGGGTGGGTGTGGTGGCCGGGGGCCGCTACTACCGGGTCGACTGGCCGCTCACCGGGGAGCACCACCTCACCGTGCTCGGCGACGGCACGATCCTCGCAAGGGGCCCGGACGACGTGGTGGTGGGCACGGGCTGGACCGCCAACCGGCGCTGGGTCCGGGTGGTGCTGGACGAGGGCTGACGGTTCGTCGCCGGGCCGCCTCGGCCCGGCAGGGTTCCGTTTCAAAGGTAGCAGAGCGGAACGATCCGTTCCGGTGCTAATCTCGGTGCATGCCGAATCCGACCGACGCTCCGCCGCTCGCCGGCCGACGTGCCCAGGCGGCCCGCAACGACGCGGTGATCCTGGAGGCCGCCCGCGCCGTCTTCCTCGACGACCCGAAGGCGCCCATCGCCGCCGTCGCCGAGCGGGCCGGCGTCGGCATCAGCGCCCTCTACCGTCGGTACGCCGGCAAGGAGGACCTGCTGCGCAAGCTCTGCGACGACGGGTTGCGGCGGTTCATCGCGGCGGGCGAGGAGGCCGCCGCCGAGCCGGACGACTGGGCGGCCTTCGCCGGCTTCCTGGCGCGCGTCGTCGACGCGGACGTGCACTCCCTCACCGTGCACCTGGCCGGCACCTTCACCCCGACCGAGGAGATGGGTCGGGCCGCGATACGCGCGAACGAGTTGGTCGAGGGGCTGGTGGAGCGGGCGCGGGAGGCCGGGCGGCTCCGGCCGGACGTGGTGGCGCAGGACGTCGGGCTGCTGCTGGAGGGGTGCGCCGCGATTCGCGTACCCGATCCGGAGCGGACCCGGCAGTTGCGCCGCCGCCACCTGGCGCTGCTGCTGGCTGGTCTCGCGCAGGCCGAGCCCCCGCTGCCCGGGCCGCCGCCGGCCGCGGGGGAGTTCGACTGGCGGTGGAAACGCCGGGAGTGAGCCGGGTCACACCGGCGGAGTTGAGCGGAATAGACTCAACTCTGGTTGTGTCTCTCCCAGTGGACACGCCGATCCGGGGGAGCCCATGAACACGGAACGACTCACCACCAAGAGCCGCGAGACCATCACCGGCGCCGTCGCGCTGGCGAACCAGCGCGGGCACGCCACCGTGGAGCCCTGGCACCTGCTGCTGTCGCTGCTGGACACCGAGGGCTCGACCGCCGCCGGCCTGCTGCGCGCCGTCGGGGCCGACCCCGCCGAGCTGCGCCGGGTCGCCCAGCGCTCGGTCGACGCCCTGCCCGCGGCGCGCGGCTCCAGCATCGCCGAGCCGACCCTGGCCCGGGAGTTCGTCAACGCCATCGGCGCCGCCGAGCAGATCGCCCGGCCGCTGGGCGACGAGTACACCTCCACCGAGCACCTGCTGGCCGGGCTGGCCCGGGTGGGTGGCGCGGTCTCCGTCGCACTGAAGAACTCCGGCGCCACCGAGGAGAACCTGGTTGCCGCCTTCCCGACCGTGCGCGGCGGGGACCGGCGGGTCACCACGGCCGACCCGGAGCAGACCTACCAGGCCCTCGCGAAGTACGGCGTCGACCTGACCGCGAGCGCCCGCGAGGGCAGGATCGACCCGGTCATCGGCCGCGACTCGGAGATCCGCCGGGTGATCCAGGTGCTGTCCCGGCGTACCAAGAACAACCCGGTGCTGATCGGCGAGCCCGGCGTCGGCAAGACGGCGATCGTCGAGGGCCTGGCCCAGCGGATCGTCGCCGGTGACGTGCCGGAGTCGCTGCGGGACAAGAAGCTCGTCTCGCTCGACCTCGGCGCCATGGTGGCCGGCGCGCAGTACCGCGGCCAGTTCGAGGAGCGGCTCAAGTCGGTGCTGGAGGAGATCAAGAACTCCGACGGCCAGGTCATCACCTTCCTCGACGAGCTGCACACCGTGGTCGGCGCGGGCAAGGGCGAGGGCTCGATGGACGCCGGCAACATGCTCAAGCCGATGCTCGCCCGCGGTGAGCTGCGGATGGTCGGCGCCACCACGCTGGACGAGTACCGCGAGCACATCGAGAAGGACCCGGCGCTGGAGCGCCGCTTCCAGCCGGTGCTGGTCGGCGAGCCGACCATCGAGGACACCATCGGCATCCTGCGCGGCCTCAAGGAGCGCTACGAGGTGCACCACGGCGTCCGGATCACCGACGCCGCGCTGGTCGCCGCGGCCGCCCTCTCCGACCGCTACATCACCGACCGGTTCCTGCCGGACAAGGCCATCGACCTGGTCGACGAGTCCGCCTCCCGGCTCCGGATGGAGATCGACTCCCGCCCGGTCGAGGTGGACGAGATCGAGCGGGCGGTCCGCCGGCTGGAGATCGAGGAGATGGCGCTGGCCAAGGAGCCGGACGCCGCCTCCGCCGAGCGGCTGGCCCGGCTGCGCAAGGAGCTGGCCGACAAGCGTGAGCAGCTCACCGCGCTATCCGAGCGCTGGCAGCTGGAGAAGAGCCACATCACGAAGCTCTCCACCGCCAAGGAGGAGCTGGAGCGGCTCGGCGGCGAGGCCGAGCGGGCCGAGCGCGACGGCGAGCTGGAGCGCGCCGCAGAGCTGCGCTACGGCCGGATCCCCGCCCTCCAGGCCGAGCTGAAGCGGGCCGAGGAGGAACTGGCCCGGCTCCAGGCCGACGGCGCGATGCTCAAGGAGGAGGTCGGCGCGGACGACATCGCCGCGGTCGTCGCCTCCTGGACCGGCATCCCGGCCGGTCGGCTGCTGGAGGGCGAGACCGCCAAGCTGCTCCGGATGGAGGAGTCGCTGCGGGCCCGCGTGGTCGGCCAGGCCGAGGCCGTGGGCGCCGTGTCCGACGCGGTCCGCCGCGCCCGGGCCGGCGTCGCCGACCCGGACCGCCCGACCGGCAGCTTCCTCTTCCTCGGCCCGACCGGTGTCGGCAAGACCGAGCTGGCCAAGGCGCTCGCCGAGTTCCTCTTCGACGACGAGCGGGCCATGGTCCGCATCGACATGAGCGAGTACGGCGAGAAGCACTCGGTGGCCCGCCTGGTCGGCGCCCCGCCCGGCTACGTCGGCTACGAGGAGGGCGGCCAGCTCACCGAGGCGGTGCGCCGCCGGCCGTACTCGGTGATCCTGCTGGACGAGGTGGAGAAGGCCCACCCGGACGTGTTCGACGTGCTGCTCCAGGTGCTCGACGACGGCCGGCTCACCGACGGGCAGGGTCGCACCGTGGACTTCCGCAACGCGATCCTGATCCTCACCTCGAACCTGGGGTCGTCGGTGATCAGCGACCTGACGATGGCCGAGGAGCAGCGCCGGGAGGGCGTCCTCGCGGTGGTCCGGTCGCACTTCAAGCCGGAGTTCCTCAACCGCCTCGACGACATCGTGGTGTTCGCCGCCCTCCAGGGCGAGGAGCTGCGGGCGATCGTCGACATCCAGCTCGACCGGATGCGGAAGCGGCTCGCGGACCGCCGGCTGACGCTGGACATCAGCGACGCCGCCCGGACGTGGCTCGCCGAGCACGGCTACGACCCGATCTACGGAGCCCGGCCGCTGCGCCGGCTCGTGCAGTCGGCCATCGGCGACCAGCTCGCCAAGGCGCTGCTCGCCGGCCAGATCCGCGACGGCGACACGGTGCGGGTCGACCTGGCCGACAGCAAGGACGGCCTGACCGTCGCCGCGGCCTGACCACCCTTCCGGCCCGGCCGGACCCGCACGGGTCCGGCCGGGCCGATCTCCTTCTTGATCAACAGCGTCGAAGGCGGCCGGCCCGGGCAATAGTGAGGGCATGTTGGGGATCGGGAAGAAGGACCGGGAGTTGGACGCGGCCGTCGAGGAACTCGGCCGGGCGGACACGCTCGCCTTCGGCGGGGTGGGGATCGCCGGGCAGATCCTGCCGGAAACCGAGGCGTACCGGCACGTGGAGCGGGCCCTGCGGGAGCATCCCGAGGCGGCCCGGAAGAAGGTCGACCGGCTGTTGAAGCACGGGTCGCCGGCCGGGAAGGCGTACGCGGCCGCGCTGCTGGACACGGTCGACCCGGCGGTGGGCCGGGCCGCCTGGGAGCGGCTGCGCGACGACGACGGCGAGTTCACCACGTTCAGCGGCTGCATCATGGGCCGCGCCACCCTCCGCGAGTACGCCACCGAACGCCTCACCGGAGCCTGACCGTAGCTGGTCGATCACTCAGCGAACGGCACTTCGGCGCATGTGCGTCCGGTTGTTACCGTCGCCGCCGAAACACCTTGGGGGGAGACGACCGTGAACGGTTCGCTGGCGTACGTCGTGACCACGTTGGGGTGCCTGGTCGGGGTGGCCGGCGTGGTGATCGCCGTGATCGCGCTGCGCAAGGCCCGGTCCGCGCCGCGCCCGGCGGCCGCCCCCGGCGACCCGTTCCGGGACCGGGACGCCGACGCGCTGCGCGGTGACCCCCGCGGGCTCAAGCCCGGCGACATCGTGGAGATCCGCCAGGTGCCCTACACCGTGCGCGGCTCGGTGCACCTGGTCGAGGGCGGCTGGAGCTGGGCGGAGCACCTGCTCGACGACGCCGGCGGAGTGAAGCGCTGGCTCTCCGTGGAGTCGGAGCCCGACCTGGAGATGGTGCTCTGGACCAGTGAGCCGTCGGCCACCGTCACCCCGGGCGCGCCGACGCTGGAGATCGCCGGCCGCCGCTACAACTGGGACGAGTCCGGCCAGGCGAAGTACACGGCCACCGAGGGCACCGGCCTCGACCCGCGCGGCACCATGCGCTACCACGACTACCAGGCGCCCGGCGGCGCGCGGCTCTCCTTCGAGGCGTACGGGGAGGCCGGCTGGGAGGTGAACCTCGGCGAGCAGTTGCACCGCGCCGAGGTGATGATCTACCCGCAGGGCGGTCCGGAGAAGGTCGGCTGAGCGTGCTCGTCGCCCTGGACGCCCCGTACGTCGACACCCGCGCCGCCGACCTGAGCCTGGCCCTCGGCGGCCCCGAGCGCCCCGCCCTGCACGTGCGTGAGCTGACCCTGCCCGGCGGGCTGCGGCTGCGGCTGCGCCTGCTCGGCGCCTCCCACCAGGTGATCTGCGGTGACCTCACCGAGACGGTCGCCTGCCTGCCCGGCCGCCCCCCGCACCTGCCGGACGCGCTGCACGACGAGACCGCCGGCTACCGGTTCACCGCCACGGTGCTCCGGCCGGCGGGCGACGGCCTGCGCACCCGGGTCGCCGCGCTCCGCGCCGAACTGGCCGACGACCCGTACGCGCTGGTCGGGGTCTTTCCCGGCGACGAGGACGCGGTCACCGCGCTCGCCGTCCGCCCCGCGCCGCCGGACGGCTCGGTGGCCTGGCGCACCTGGCACGCGTACCCGCAGACCAACGAGCTGGTCCTGACCGACACGGTGGTGGAGCTGTGACGTACCGACGGTGGTTCGTGGTGGGGGTGGCGTTCGCCGTCATCGGCGCCGTGGTCGCCGCCTTCGCGATCTTCTACGGCAACTTCTCGCCGCGGGGCTACGTGGAGGACCGCTACACCCGGGCCACCAGCCGGGACCTCGGCTCCGACGCGATCGCGTACACGTCGAACCGCACGCCCAGCCAGGTGTCGAAGGAGATCACCGACGCCTGGCAGCCGGCCGACCAGTACGTCGACGGCAGCGGGGTCTACCTGCGCTACGACGACGACTCGGTGGTGATCCTGCCGCTCGCCGCCGTCGGCTCGGTGATCCTGCTGGAGCGGATGACCACCGCCTACCCCCGCTACCACTCCCGGGTGGGCAGCCACTGGGGCTGGGGGCGGGGCAGCACGGTCCGCGGCGGCGGCCCCGGCTCCGGCAAGTGAGCTGACCTCCCCCCACCCCGACGAATCCTGGAGTCCCTGTGCAGACCCTGGTCACCGACCTGCTCGTCACGCTCGCCTACGGCGTGGTCGGCGTCGCCCTGATGGCCGTCGGCTACGTGCTGGTCGACGTCGCCACCCCCGGCAAGCTGCACGAGCTGATCTGGGCGGAGCGCAACCGCAACGCCGCGCTGCTGCTCGCCTCGAACCTGGCCGGTGTCGGCATCATCGTGGTCGCCGCGATCGCCGCCAGCGCCGACGACTTCGCCCTCGGCCTGGTCGGCGCGGCCGCGTACGGCATCCTCGGGCTGGTCATCATGGCCGCGGCGTTCCTGCTGCTCGACATGGCCACCCCGGGCAAGCTCGGGGAGATCCTGGTCGACCCGGAGCCGCACCCCGCGGTCTGGGTCTCCGCCGTCGTGCACCTCGCCACCGGCGCGATCATCGCCGCCGCGATCAGCTGATGGCGCCGGGCAAGCCGGCGGCGAAGAACAGGGCCGCCGCCTGGGCCGTCTGGCTGACCATCGGCCTGGTCGTCGCCGGCTGCGTGGCGGCGGGGGTGCTCAACAACGACGGGGACACCACGGTGGCGGCCCCGGCCGCCGACGAGCGGGCCGACAGCGTGGCGATCCTCCAGCGCACCAGCGCCGAGCAGGGCCTCTGCTACGGCTGGGAGCTGGTGGACTACTACGACTACGGCGACCCGCTGAACGTCGGCTCCAACCTGGGCGACGGCGTCGCGGTCGAGGAGAACCCGGCCTGCCCGCGCTGGGTGCAGGTGACGGCCAACATCGGCTACGTCTCGGAGAGCAGCGAGAGCAACGACTTCGCCCGGATCCAGGTGACCGGCTCGCCGGACATCGACTCCGCGGACCTCTGGCAGGTCGAGCGGGGGCTGGAGCGGCTCGGCCTCACCGAGGACGTCTTCGTCGACGACCCCGGCTGGGCGGTCACCCGGGCCGCGGTCATGCTGCCGCTGCTCGCCGTCGAGGCCGGGCTGGCCGAGCCGGCCGACACCCCGGTCCCGGCGGCGGCCAGCCCGTCGCCGCTGCCCGACGCCGGCAGCGACTACCTGCGGGACCGGTGGGGCTGGCTGCTCGCCACGGTCGGGCTGCTCCTGCTCGCCGCGCTCTTCGTCACCGTGGGCGTGGTGCAGCGCCGCCGCCAGCGCCGGGTGGTCGTGCCCGCGCAGCGCGCCGGGGCGGGCGCCGCCGGGCGTACCCGGGAGAAGGCGTGACCGCCGACGCGCCCGCGCGGCCGCGGTGGCGCCCGGCCCGCGCGGCGGTCCTGCTCGCGGTCTTCGTGTGCGCGGCCTGCGGCCTGGTGTACGAGCTGGCGCTGGTCGCGCTCGGCAGTTACCTCATCGGCGACACGGTCGGGCAGGCGTCGATCGTGCTCGGCGTGATGGTCTTCGCGATGGGCGTGGGCGCGCTGGTAGCGAAGCCGTTCCAGTCCCGGGCGGCGGCCGCGTTCGCCGCGATCGAGCTGACCCTGGCCCTGCTCGGCGGGCTCTCCGTGCTCGGCCTCTACGCCGCGTTCGCCTGGCTCGACCTCTACGGGCCGGCGCTGGTCGGCACGGCGTTCGTGCTCGGCCTGCTGATCGGCGCGGAGATCCCGCTGCTCATGGTGCTGCTGCAACGCATCCGCGAGCAGTCCGCGGGCAGCGCCGTGGCCGACCTGTTCGCCGCCGACTACGTCGGCGCGCTGCTCGGTGGGCTGGCCTTCCCGTTCCTGCTGATGCCCGTCTTCGGCCAGCTCAAGGGCGCCCTCGTGGTGGGCGCGGTGAACGCCGTCGCGGGCCTCGCCCTGGTCTGCACGGTCTTCCGCGGCGACCTGGGCCGCCGGGCGCGGGTCGCGCTCGGCGCCGGCAGCGTCGTGGTCGCCCTCTGCCTGGGGTACGCCTGGGTCACCGCGCACGACTTCGAGGTGACCGCGCGGCAGCAGCTCTACCGAGACCCGGTGGTGCACGCCGAGCGCAGCCGCTACCAGGAGATCGTGCTGACCCGGTCGGTGCGGGAGGTCGGCCACGCCGACACCGACCTGCGGCTGTTCCTCAACGGCGACCTCCAGTTCAGCTCGATCGACGAGTACCGCTATCACGAGTCGCTGGTCCACCCGGCCATGCGCGGGCCGCACGGGAACGTGCTGGTGCTCGGCGCGGGTGACGGGCTGGCGCTGCGGGAGATCCTCAAGTACCCGGACGTGCGCCAGGTGACCCTGGTCGACCTCGACCCGGCGGTCGTGCGGCTGGCCCGCTCCGAGCCGCAGCTGCGGGACCTCAACCACCACTCGCTCGCCGACCCCCGGGTACGGGTGCTCAACGTCGACGCGTTCGGCTGGCTGCGGACCGCCACGGAACGCTTCGACGTCGTCATCGCCGACCTGCCCGACCCCGACGAGACGGCCACCGCCAAGCTCTACACGATCGAGTTCTACGCGCTGATCCGCCCGGTCCTCGCCCCCGGCGGGCGGCTCGTCGTGCAGTCCGGCTCGCCGTACTTCGCGCCCCGGTCGTACTGGTCGATCGAGCGGTCGATTCGGGAGGCGGGCTTCGCCACGGTGCCGTACCACGTGGACGTGCCGAGCTTCGGCGACTGGGGCTTCGTGCTCGCCGCGCCGGGTGGGACGCCGCCCGCGCTGGGGCTGCCGGAGGACGCGCCGGCGCTGCGGTTCCTCACCCCGTCGGTGCTCGCCGCGGCGGCCACCTTTCCCGCCGACCGGGCCCGGCTGGACGTGCCCGCCTCCACGTTGTTGCAGCCCAGAGTCCTGGAGTACGCCCGCGTGGAGTGGCGCGGCTACTAACGTCGGGCGGGTGGCCGCCCGTCCGCCCCGCTGGTCGCGACCGCCTCGGGCACTGGAGGCGCCGTCGTACCTTCAGGCGTTCGTGCTGTCCGGGGTGGTGACCGTGCTGGTCACCCGGGCGTACCTCCAGGCGACCGGCTTCCCGCAGCTCGGCGGGGGCGGCCTGCACATCGCGCACGTGCTCTGGGGTGGCCTGCTGATGACCGCGGGCCTCGGGGTCGGGCTGGTCTTCCTGGGCAGCGCGGCGCGCATCCTGGGCGCGATCCTGGGTGGGATGGGCTTCGGGCTCTTCATCGACGAGGTCGGCAAGTTCGTCACCGCCGGCACCGACTACTTCTACGCCCCGGCCGCGAGCATCATCTACGTCGCCTTCGCGCTGCTGGTCGTCATCACGCAGGCGCTGCGCGGCCGGACCCGGCTCTCCCCGCCCGAGCGCACGGCGAACGCCCTCTACACCGTGGTCGGCGGGCTCACCACCGGCCTCACCGCCCGGCGTCGGGCGGCGGTGCTGCGGCTGGTCCGGGGCTGCGGCCCGGACGTCGAGGAGGCGGTGGCCCGGCTGCTGGACGCGGTGCCCCGGCGGGAGCCACCCGCGCCCCGGTTCTGGCAGCCCTGGCTGCTCCGGGCCCGCCGGGCGGCGGTCTGGGTGACCACGCACCGCTGGGTCGTGGCCGTGGTGGTGCTCTACCTGGTCGGCGAACCGTTCGTGATCGTGCTGCGGGTCCTGCTGGATGCGATCACCGGCGAACTGCCCGACCAGCAGGAGTGGGGTGCGGTGGTCGGAGTCTCGGTCTCCGCGCTGATCACCGCGGTGCTGAGCATCCGTGGGGCCCTGCTGCTCCCCAGCGACCAGGTGCGGGCCTTCCGGCTCTTCAAGCTCGCGCTCCTCGTGGACCTGCTGTTCGGGCAGATCTTCAGCTTCACGGTCAACCAGTTCGGCGCGGTCTTCGCGCTCGGCGTGGACCTCTTCCTGCTCGCGGTGGTGACCGCCGAGTACCGCCGGCTCTGCCGCCGGCAGCCGTCCGGCCGCTGAATCCCGCACCGCTCCCCGCTGTCGCGTCGTGCCCACCTGGCCCGGCTTCGTTACGGTGGTCCTCTGATCAAGGGAGGGAGAATCATGGTCGATGCTCCGGGCACCCCGCCCCGCGCGCGTCCGGGCGTGGTGACGGTTTCCAGTTGGCTGCTCATCCTCGTCGCCGTCATCCAGGTGGTGAGCCTGATCGTCACGCTGTCCACCCTCGGCACCATCCGGGACGTGCTCAAGGACGCGTACGCCGGCACGTCGGCCGAGCAGTTGGGCGACTTCGCCTACGCGGCCAGCCTCGGCGGCGCCGTGCTCTCGCTGCTGCTCGCGGTCGGGCTGGTCGTGCTCGCGCTGCTGAACAACCGGGGGAAGAACGCCTCCCGGATCACCACCTGGGTGCTGGGTGGCGTCCTCCTCTGCTGCACCGGCGGCAGTCTGCTCAACGGCGTCTCCGGCGGGCTCACCGGCGGCGGGTCCACCAACGGCGACCTGCCGAGCGGCGAGGAGATCCAGCGCCGGCTGCAGGACGCGCTGCCGTCCTGGTACGGCCCGGTCAGCCTGCTGCTCGGCCTGGTCTCGCTGCTGGCGCTGCTGGCCGCGCTGATCCTGCTGGCGCTGCCGAAGGCCAACGAGTTCTTCCGCAAGCCCCAGGCGACCTGGGAGCCGCCCGTCCCGGGCGCCGCCTACCCGGGCTACCCGGCCACCCCCGGCTACCCGGCCACCCCGGGCCAGCCCGCCGACCCGGCCTACCCGCCGGCCCCCGGCCAGCCGCCCGCGCCGGGGCCGGGCGAGCGCCGCGAGGGCGAGCCGCCATCCGGAAGTTGACGCCCGGATAAGAGCGACGCCGACGATCCCTCCGAGTAGGTTGCAAGCCGACGCCTACCGGAGGGATCTGTCGTGTCGTACCCCCATCAGGCACCGCCCCGCCGGCCCGGCGCGGTGGTCTCGGCGGCGGCGCTGCTGCTGCTGATGGCGGTGGGCGCCGTGGCGTACGCGGTCGCCAACCTGCTGGTCACGGCGGGCACGGTGGACCGGTTCCGGGAGGCGGCGCGGGCGACCGGCGCGGGCAACGGCGAGATCGACGGGGTGGCGTCCCTGCTGCGCGGCTCCACCGTGCTCTCGGCGGTGCTCGGCGTGCTGGTCGCGCTGCTGCTCGTCGGGCTCGCCCTCGGCCTGCTCTCCGGCCGGGCCGGCGCCCGGGTGACCACCTGGGTGGTCGCCGGGCTGGGCCTGTTCTGCGGCTGCTGCGGCCTGGCTGTGCTGGTCGGGCAGCGGGCCGCCCCGCTCCGGCTGGGCGCCGACGACCGGGTCACCGCCGACCTGCTGGCCCGGGTCGGCGACGCCTACCCGGGCTGGTGGATCCCGGTGAACGCGGCGGTGTCGGTGGCGCAGATCCTCGGCTATCTGGTGGTGGCGGCCCTGCTCACGCTGCCCACGGCCGGCGCCTTCTTCCACCGCCGCCCGCCGCGCCCGGCCGGCCCGGTCCCGCCACCGGCCTACGGGCCCCCGCCCGCCTCCACACCGACGGCCGGTCCGCCGGCACCCGGGTACCACGGTCCCTCTGCCCCGGCCTACGGACACCCCTCGCCCTGGGCGCCGCCGACCGGGCCGGTGTCTGCCCCGCCCGGCGCGCCCCCCACCCCGCCGCCGTCGGCCCCGCCCGGGCCGACCCCACCCCCCGAGGACCGCCCGTGACCGACGCACCCCCCTCCCCGCGCCGGGCCCTGATCACCGGGGCCAGCCTGGGCATCGGCGAGGCGTTCGCCCGCCGGCTCGCCGCCGACGGCTGGGACCTCGTCCTGGTGGCCCGGGACGCCGACCGGTTGGACGCCCTGGCGGCCGAGCTGACCGGCCGGCACGGCCACCGGGTCGAGACCATCGCCGCCGATCTGTCCACCGACGACGGCTGCGCCGCGGTCGAAGGGCGGCTGACCGCCGACCCGCCGGTGGAGTTGCTCGTGAACAACGCAGGGATCAGCCTCAACACCCCGTTCGTCCGGTCGGCCGTCGCGGACGAGGCCCGCCTGGTCCGGCTGAACGTGCTGGCCGTGCTGCGGCTGACCCACGCGGCGCTCGGTCCGATGGTCGAGCGGGGCCACGGGGCAGTGATAAATGTCTCTTCGGTTGCGGGTTTCGGTGTCCCCATGCCGGGATCGACCTACTCGGCCAGCAAGGCCTGGGTGACGAATTTCAGTGAATCGATCGGCCAGTCGGTGGCCCCGCTGGGCGTTCGCGTGATGGCCCTCTGCCCTGGCTACACCCGCACCGGCTACCACGAGCGGGCCGGCATCGACATGTCGCGGACTCCGGCGTGGATGTGGCTGCGGACCGACGACGTGGTCGCCGAAGGGCTGCGTGACCTGCGAAAAGGCAAGGCGGTCAGCGTGCCGAGCTGGAAGTACAAGCTGGCCGTGGCGGGGCTGCGGCACGCGCCGCGGCGGCTGCTGCGCGGGGTCTCCCGGGACACCCGCGGCCGGGTCGGCCGGGCCGGCGACTGACCGCGGGCCGGCCCGGCGGGTGTCCCGTCGCGGGGATGCCCGCCCGCTGACCGGGATGGACGGTCGCACAACGTAGTCGGACATCGCCACCCATCGGTCGCCCGCAGGGTTGACGTGGGTGGACCCCGCGCCCGCCTCCCAGACTTGCGAAGTACCCTCTATCGCCATGGGGCACCACGACGACCTGCGTAAATTCATCACTGACCTGGCTGTCGTCCACGGCCGGGTGGTGCTCTCGTCGGGTCGGGAGGCCGACTGGTACGTCGATCTGCGTCGCGTCACGCTCCATCACCGGGCGGCGCCGTTGATCGGTCGGGTCATGTGCGACCTCACCGCCGACTGGGCGTACGACGCGGTGGGCGGGCTGACCCTCGGGGCCGACCCGGTCGCCACGGCGATGCTGCACGCGTCGGCCGGCACCGACCGCCCGCTGGACGCCTTCGTGGTGCGCAAGGCGGGCAAGGCGCACGGTCTCCAGCGACGGATCGAGGGCCCGGAGGTCGCCGGGCGGCGGGTCCTGGCGGTCGAGGACACCTCGACCACCGGCGGCAGCGTGTTGACCGCTGTCGAGGCATTGCGCGAGGCCGGGGCCGAGGTGGTGGGCGTGGCGGTTATTGTTGATCGAGGCGCCGGCGACGCGGTGCGAGCCGCCGGACTGCCTTATCGGGCGGCCTATACGTTGGCTGACCTCGGCCTTGTGGCGTAAAAGTTTACCGATTCGGATCTGCTGATATGCAGGCGGATCGATGCTGCTGGTGGAAGGATGGAATACGTGGGAACTGCGTTGGCTGAAATGACCATGCCTCAGATCTCGCCGCTTGCCGGCGAGCCGATCGAACGTGCCGACGCCGAGCGGCTCGCGGGGGTCCTCAAGGCCCTCGCGGACCCCGCCCGGCTGCGGCTGCTCAGCCTGATCCAGTCGGCTCCCGAGGGGGAGGCGTGCGTGTGTGACCTCACCGCGCCCCTCGGCCTCTCGCAGCCGACGGTCAGCCACCACCTGCGCATCCTCACCGAGGCCGGCTTGCTGGAGCGGGAGAAGCGCGGTGTCTGGGCGTACTACCGGCTGGTGCCGACCGCGATCGCCACGATCGCGGATCTGCTCACCCCGCCGCGGAAGCGGGCCACCAAGAAGGCCCGCTGAATCCGGACGTGTCCGGGTCCGGGTGGCCGCCTCGCTGAATGCGGCGGCGATGGGTGGCGTGCCAGGGGTGGCGCCACCCACCGGATGGCTGTCCGGGGTCGTGGCGCGGCGTCAGACGCGCCGAGCCCGGATGGCCACAGGTGACGGCTGCCGTCATCCGTACCACCCGCAGGTCGACAGGTCGTAGTCGAAGGCCGGCTCCCCGAGAGGGAGCCGGCCTTCGGTGTGTCCGGCCGGGGTCAGCGGCGGTGCTGCCCGCCGCGCCCGTGGTGCTGGTCGTCGTCGCCGTCGACCGCGTCCCGGACCGCGTCCAGGGCGCCCGCCGCGCTGGCCGCGGCGATCACCGCGACCGCCTCGCCGCGCTTGCGCGCCCGCCGGTCGCGGAGGAACTCGAAGAAGATCGGCAGCACCGAGATCAGGATGATCAGCGCGACCACCGGCAGGATGTACCGGTCGATCTTGTCGCCGATCGCGTTGTAGATCTGGTCGGCCAGCAGGTAGCCGATCAGCAGGATGCCGTCCACCCAGAGGATCGCACCGACCACGTTCCACAGGAGGAACTGCCGGGCCGGCATGCCGAGCACCCCGGCCACCGGGTTGAGGAAGGTCCGCACGATCGGGATGAACCGGGCCAGCACCACGGCCTTCGCCGGGCCGAACTTCTGGAAGTAGTACTCGGCCTTCTCCACGTACTCGCGCTTGAACAGGCGGGAGTTGGGGCGGTCGAACATCCGCTTGCCGTAACGGGCGCCGAGCCAGTGCCCGAGCTGGGCGCCGGCGATCGCGCAGAGCGGGCCGCCGATCAGCAGGCCGGCCAGCGAGAGCCGGGTGCCGGATCCGAAGATCGCGTCGGCCACCGGCGAGGCGGCCACCCCGGCCAGGAAGAGCAGCGAGTCGCCCGGGAAGAAGAAGCCGACCAGCAGGCCGGTCTCGGCGAAGAGGATCGCCCAGACGCCGATCATCCCGAAGGTGTGGATGAGGTCCTTCGGATCGAGCGGGTTCAGGGCCACGCTCTCGGAGAGCACCCGGGTCTTCTCTGCTGTGTCCACGGCCACAAAGGGTACCCGGGCCCGGTCCGGCGCCGCGCCGGACCGGGCGTACGGGTCTAGAGCCGCGGGTCGACCGGCTCCGACTCGCAGGCGAGGATGGCGAACACCAGCTCGTGGCGGCGCCAGAGCGGGGCGTCCTCGGCCAGCGCGTCCAGGGCGGCCAGGCCCAGCGCGTGCTCCTGCAGGGCCAGCCCGCGCTTGCGCCCCAGCGACCGCTTGCGCAGCGCGGCGAGCTGCCCCGGACCGGTGTACCCGGGACCGTAGATGATCCGCAGGTACTCCCGGCCCCGGCACTTGATCCCCGGCTGGAGCAGCGACCCCTTCGGCGAGCGGGCGGCGAGGCCGGCGTACGGCTTGACGACCATGCCCTCCCCGCCGGCCGCCGTGAGCGACAGCCACCAGTCGGTCGCCGCGGCCACCGCCGCCTCGTCGGCCAGGTCGACCACCTGCCGCCGCGTCGGGGTGAAGAACTCCGGGTCGGCCGCGCAGAGCCGGTCGGCCAGCGCCAGGTGCCAGCCGTGGTCGCGGTCGGCGTAGCTCACCCCGGCCCCCGCCAGCACGGCGAACGGCGCCAGCGTCACCCCGCGCAGCCCGTCGGTGGGCCCGACGTACGCCCGGTAGGCGGCCGAGTACGCCTCGACCTCGGCCGCCCGGTCGGCCATCCGGCCCCGCAGCTCGCCCACCGGCAGCCCGCGCCCGGCGGCGGCGTCCAGCGTGCCGAGCACGGCCGGCAGGGCCGCGCGGCCGGCCGCGCCGACCCCGGCGTACTGCTCGCGGATCAGCCCGCCCGCCTTCGCCGACCAGGGCAGCAGCTCGCAGTCGAGGAGCAGCCAGTCGGTGCCCAGCTCGGCCCAGAGGCCGGCCGCGGTGACCGCCGCGCGGACCCGGGCCAGCAGCTCCCCGACCAGCGGCGGCCCGAAGAACGGCCGGCCGGTGCGGGTGTGCACCGCCCCGCCGGCGAACCGTCCCGGCTCCCGCTCGACCAGCACCACGGCCCGCGAGCCCATGTGCTTCTCCTCGCAGACCACGCGGTCGACGCCGGCCGCCCGGTGGTCGGCGAACGCCTGCGCCGGGTGCTCCAGGAACCCCTCCACCGTCGAGGTCGAGCAGGGCGCCATGGTCGGCGGCAGCCAGACCAGCCGGTCCGGGTCCAGCGCGTACCGGCTCATCACCTCCAGCGCGGCGGCCGCGTTCTCGGCCGGCACGGTCAGCGTCCCGTACGCGTGCGTGAGGTGCCGCCGTCCCGTGACGTCGGCCAGGTCCAGCACGGTGTCCGGCCGGGTCGGGGCGGGCGCGACCAGCGGGCGGGCCGGGGCGTACCACTCCTTGACCGCCGGGACGGCGACCAGTTCCTTCTCCGGGTAGCGCAGCGCGGTGAGCCTGCCGCCGAAGACGCAGCCGGTGTCCAGGCAGATGGTGTTGTTCACCCACTCCGGCTCGGGAGTCGGGGTGTGGCCGTAGACGACCATGGCCGAGCCCCGGTAGTCGCGCGCCCACGGGTAGCGCACCGGCAGGCCGTACTCGTCGGTCTCGCCCGTGGTCTCCCCGTACAGCGCGAACGACCGCACCCGCCCGGACGCCCGACCGTGGTACGCCTCCTTGAGGCCGGCGTGCGCCACCACGAGCCGGCCGTCGTCCAGCACGTAGTGGCTGACCAGTCCGTCGATGAAGGCCGCCGTCTCGGTGACGAACTCCGCCGGCTCCGACTCCAGCTGCGCCATCGTCTCGGCCAGGCCGTGGGTGAGCCGCACATCGCGGCCGCGCAGCTTGCGCAGCAGCTTCTGCTCGTGGTTGCCCGGCACGCAGATCGCGTGGCCGGCCGCCACCATGCCCATGACCAGGCGCAGCACCCCGGGCGAGTCCGGGCCGCGGTCCACCAGGTCACCCACGAAGACCGCGGTACGCCCCGACGGGTGCACGGCGTCCACCGGGCGGCCCGCGTCGTCGCGTCGCAGTGCCCAGCCCAGCCGGAGCAGCAGCGCCTCCAGCTCCTCGCGGCAGCCGTGCACGTCACCCACGATGTCGAACGGCCCGGTCAGCTCGCGGCGGTCGTTGAACAGCTTCTCGTAACGGATCTCGGCGGCCTCGATCTCCTCGACGCCGCGCAGCACGTGCACCTTGCGGAAGCCCTCCCGGGCCAGCCGCCCGTACGACTGCCGCAGGTCCCGCTGCATCCGGCTGAGCACCTGCCGGCCGTGCGTCCGGTCGGCCCGGGACTGCGTGCGCTCCCAGGCCACCGCCTCGGGCACGTCCAGCACGACGGCCACCGGCAGCACGTCGTGCTCCCGGGCCACCTTGATCAGCCCGGCCCGGGCGTGCGGCTGGAGGTTGGTCGCGTCGACCACGGTGAGCCGGCCCCGGCGCAGCCGGATCCCCGCCACGTGGTGCAGCGCGTCGAACGCGTCGCCGGAGGCGGACTGGTCGTTCTCGTCGTCGGCCACCATGCCTCGGAAGGTGTCCGAGGAGAGCACCTGGCTGGGCCGGAAGTGCCGGGCGGCGAACGTCGACTTGCCGGAGCCGGAGACGCCGACGAGCGCCACCAGGGCGAGTTCGGGAATGTCCAGGGTGGTCATCGCGTCGTCTCCTCCTTCCGGATGTCGGTGTCCGTTCTGTTCAGCACGGCGAGCTGGGTCGGACAGCCCAGCTCGGGGTCCTCGTCGCCGATGCCGCCGATCGTGGCCGTGTAGCCGTGCGCCGTCGCCACCCGGTCCACCCAGGCGGCGAACTCGGCCCGCGTCCACTCGAAGCGGTGGTCGGCGTGCCGGAACCGGCCTGCCCCGAGCCCCTCGTAACGGACGTTGTACTCCACGTTCGGCGTGGTCACCACGACCGTGCCGGGCCGGGCGTGGCCGAACACGGCGTCCTCCAGCGCCGGCAGCCGCGGCGGGTCGAGGTGCTCGACCACCTCCATGAGCACCGCCGCGTCGTAGCCGCGCAGCCGGTCGTCCCGGTAGGTCAGCGCCGACTGCCACAGCCGGATCCGGTCCCGCTGCCGCTCCGGCAGCCGGTCCAGCCGCAGCCGCCGGGCGGCCAGGGCGAGCGCCTGGCTGGACACGTCGGTGCCGACGACCTCGGCGAACCGCCGGTCGGCGACCAGCGCGGTGAGCAGCGCGCCGCCCCCACAGCCGAGGTCCAGCACCCGGGACGCCCCGCTGTCGCGCAGCGCGGCCAGCACCGCCTCGCGCCGGCGTACGGCCAGGGAGGCCCGGGGCGCCTCGGCGGGCAGCGCGCTCTCGACGCCGTCGCCGGTGGACGGCCCGCCCTCGATGCTGTCGTCGGCGGGCGGCTCGTCGGCGAGGCGCAGCTCGGCCAGGCGGGCCATCGCCTCCCCGGCCAGGGCGCGCCGGTGCGCCAGGTAGCGGCGGGTGATGAGGGCACGTTCCGGGTGGTCGGCCAGCCAGCCGGCCCCAGCCCGCAGCAGCTTGTCCACCTCGTCCGGGGCCACCCAGTAGTGCTTGGCGTCGTCCAGCACGGGCAGCAGCACGTAGAGATGGTTGAGCGCGTCGGCGAGCCGCAGCGTCCCGGTCAGCGTCAGGTCGACGTAGCGGCTGTCGCCCCACTCCGGGTACGCCTCGTCCAGCGGGATCGGGATGGCCGTCACGGTCCAGCCGAGCGGGGCGAACACCCGTACGGCCAGCTCGACCCCACCCCGGCAGCGCAGCACCGGCACCCGCACCTCCAGCGGGATGGCGGCGGCGGCCAGCTCCGGGCGGTCCCGGGACTCGCCACGCAGGGCCGAGCGGAACACCTTGGCCAGCGCCGAGGAGAGCAGGCTGGACGCCGCGTACGGGCGGTCGTTGACGTACTGCCCGAGGGTGAAGCTGTCCGGGGTGGTGGCCTGCCGGCGGCCCCGGCCGCCGCCCAGCTTGAGCGGGTCGACCTCGACCAGCAGCGCCGCCGTGCACCGCGCCTCGTCCGCCTCGGGGTAGAGCACGTGCGCGGTGCCGGCGGGCAGGTCGAAGCTCTGCACGCGGTCCGGGTGCTTGACGAGGAGGTGGCCGAGGTCGGTGGCGGGGCGGTGAGTCGTGGTCAGGGTCAGCAGCACCCGTCGATGGTGTCAGCTCCGGCGATCTTGCGTCGTCCGGTTTTCGGGCGGACATGACGGTGCCCCGCCGACCGGGATGGTCGGCGGGGCACCGGTGTTCCGTTGTGCTCCGGTCAGGCGACGAAGCGGGTCTTGCGGCGGCGGGACACCACGTAGCCGGCCGCGCCGGCGGCCAGCAGGAGCGCGCCGACGCCGGCGATCAGGGCGGTGTTGGAACCGGTGATCGGCAGCGTGCCGCCGTCACCCTCGCCGCCGCCGTTGCCGCCGTTGCCACCATCGCCGCCGTTGCCGGCGGTGCCCGCCTTGACGGTGATGGAGGCGTAGTTGTTGGACTCGTTCGGGTCCCCGGCGAGCTTGGTGGCCACCTTGCCGGAGGTCTCGCCGGTCAGCTTGTCGATGCGGAGGGTGAACTCCCAGCTGGTGGTGTCGCCCTTGGCGAGGTCGCCGTAACCGATGCAGCCGTACTTCGCCGCACCCGGCTCACCCGCGTGGTCCCACGGGTTCCACGGCTCGTCCTGGACCCACGGAGCGCAGTCCTCGGAGACCTTGACCGCGGTGGTGCCCTGCGGCACCTCGACCACGGTGAGCGGGCCCTCCTCGCGCCAGGTCTCCACCACGGCCGGGCCGAGGTTGTGGGCGCCGGCGGAGACCTTCACCTGGTCACCGACCTTGCCGGTGGCGGTGCTGCCCACGGCGGCGAGGTCCGCGCCGTTGTCACCGGTCACCACGACGCTGATGTCGGTGAAGCTGTTCCACCGGTCCACGTCGGTCTGCGGGGCGGACTGCCGTGCGGCGCCCACCTCGACCAGGCGCAGCTCGTCGCCGGTGCCCGGCTTGCCCTGCGGCAGCGGCCAGGTCGGGTCCTTCTCGATCAGCGCCCAGTCGTCCTTGGTCCACCAGTCCACGAAGTTGTCCACGCTGCTGCCGGTGCGTGCCGTCTTGTCCACCTTGACCGGGAGGGGCGCGGAGAGCTTGTAGCTCTTGCCCGGCTCCAGGTCCGTGTCGAAGCGGCAGATGGCGGGCAGGCCGTCGTCGTACTCGCAGTTGCTGAAGTTGCCGACGTACGGCGTCAACCAGTCGCTCTGCAGCCGCAACACGGCACCGTGGGCGGTGTTCTCGCCGCCGTTGCGGACCGTGCTCGGCAGGCCGACCTCGGCGCCCGGCGCGCCGTCGACGCTGTCCTCGGGCTCGCTCTGGAGGTCGACGCCCTCAGCCACGGTGACGGTGATGGAGCCGGTGGCGACCTTGCCGTCGCCGTTGGCCTTGACCGCGATCTCGGCCTTCTGCCCGGGGGTGGCGTCGGACTTCGCGGTCAGGTAGTAGTCGAAGATCGGCACGCCCCATTCGCCCGCCACCGCCTCACAGTGCAGGTTGGCGTCGGTCGTGGCGCAGTCCCAGCCGCCGCTCGCCAGGTCCAGCGTGGCGAAGTCGTCGACCTTCGACAGGTCCAGGTCGAGGGTGAGCTTCTGGAGCTCGTTCTCGCTCTCCGGGTCGTAGGCGTAGAGGAAGTTGGAGGCCGTGTGGCCCGGCGCGACCAGCATGTCGTACGAGACGAGCTGGAATGAGTCCGCCGCGGCGGCGGGGGTGGCGGAGGCGGCGACGAACGCGCCTGCGACGCCCAGCCCGGCGAGCCAGCGCCGGGTGGAGTGGGAAAGCATGGTTGGGGGTTCCTCCCGTGAATGATCAGGTGGAGCCCGTGGAGCTTAAAGAAGCCTTAAGTCGCTCCGCTATCCCGGGACGCCATCACCGGCAGATATTGACCGAACGGCTGATCAGCGCGGTGCAATGTTCCGCCGGCCCGTGCCCGTCAACAGGGCGGGACACCGGGAGGTGCAGTGACGTACGAGGAGTTCGCCGACGCGCGGCTGAGCGCCCTGCTGCGGTACGCGGTCATGCTGACCGGCGATCCGCACCAGGCCCAGGACCTGGTGCAGGAGACCATGGTCCGGGTCCAGCTCAACTGGCGCCGGGTCGCCCGCAGCGACGCGCCGGAACGGTACGTGCGCCGGATGCTCACCAACCAGTTCATCGACTGGCGGCGGGGCTCGTGGGCGCGCCGGGTGCTGCTGCGCGGCGAACCGGACGAGGCGGTGCCGGCGCCGAGCGACCACGCGCAGTCCGCGGTGGACCGCGACCAGGTCTGGTCGTGGCTGTCCCGGCTGCCCCGGCGGCAGCGGGCCACGCTGGTGCTCCGCTACTACGAGGACCTGCCCGACGCGGAGATCGCGGAGATCCTCGGCTGCGCCGTCGGCACCGTGCGCTCGTGCATCTCCCGCGCCCTGGCCACCCTTCGAGCCGAGTACGTGGAGGTCTACTGATGATCGAGGACGACCTGCGGGCCGCCTTCGCGCGGCACGAGGAACTCGCCCCGCCGCCCGGCCCGCTGCGCGCCGCCATCGACCGGGCCGTGGTCCGCCGCCGGCGCCGCCGCCTCCGGGTGCGGCTCGCGGGTACGGCGCTGGCGGTGGCCGCCGCCACCCTGGCCGGCTTCACGGCGATGGCGCCGCGTCAGCCGGAGACCGCGCACCTGCTGGCCGGACCCTCGCCGACACCCACCGGGGCGCTGAACCTGCTGCTCGTCGGGGTGGACGGGTCGGCGGATCGACAGTACCGACTCGCCGACTCCGTGCTGCTCGTGCACGTCCCGGCGGACCGGAGTCGGCTCTACCTGGTCTCGCTGCCGCGTGACCTGGAGGTGTCCATCCCCGGTCGTGGCCGGGACAAGCTCAACGCCGCCTTTCTGGCCGGTGCCGGTGAGCCGCGCCCGGACCTGGCCCGCGGCTACGCGCTGACCAGGCAGGTGGTCAGCGACACCACCGGCGTACGGATCGACGCCGGCGCGGTGCTCACCTACCGGGCGACCCGCGAACTCACCGATGCGGTCGGTGGGGTGCCGGTCTGTCTACCCGCGCCGGTGCGCTCGGTGCACACCGGGCGGCGCTTCCCGGCCGGCTGCCAGCGGCTCGACGGCACCGAGGCGGTGGACCTGCTCCGACAGCGTTACGGCCTGCGGGACGCCGTGCTGGACCGGGACCGCAACGCGAGCCGGTACGCGGCCGGGCTGCTCCAGCGGATGCAGGAGCAGGGGGCGCTGACCAACCCGGTGCTGCTCAGCCGGCTGATCACGAAGGTCGGCCCGAGCCTGGTGACCGACACCGGGGAGCTGTCCCTGTCGGCGCTGGTCTCGGCGGCCGGGAAGGCGGCCGCCGCTGAGCCGGTCGCGGTCGGCCTGCCGGTCCGCTACCAGGAGAAGCAGCCGTACGGGTTCCGGCCCGACCCCGCGCGGGCCCCGGGCTTCCTCGACGCGCTGCGCGCCGACCGCCTCGGCGAGTGGACGGCGGCACACCCGGACCAGGTCACCGGCCTGCGCTGACGCGGGCGGGGCCGGCGGCCCCGCCCGCCTGGCTCAGCGGTAGTCGTCCTCGTCGGCGGTGACCACCCGGGCCTGCTCCATGGCGTCCCAGTCGTCGACCTCCAGCCCCCGCTGCGGCTCGCCGTCACCCTCCTCCGGGGTGACCACCGCGGCCTGCTCGACCGCGTCGGCCGGCTCCGCCTCCAGGTCCCGCTCCTCCGGAGCGAGGTGGTGGCTCGGGGCGAAGTCCTCCTCGGGCTGACCCATCGTCCCTCCCTGGATCTCGGTGCGGACAGTCACCACCACACCGTACGGGCTCACCCGGGCCCGCGCTCGGTGGCGGGCGGAACGGTGGAGTCGGCGATTGTCCCCTCCGGGGGGAACACCCGGTGCCAGGATGGTGACGTGGGGTTCCTGATCCGGCTGGCGATCACCGCGGTCGCGCTGTGGGTCACCACGCTCATCGTGCCCGGGGTGGAGGTGACCGGCCACAACGGTTTCAACACCGTGTTCACCCTGGTCGTGGTGGCGCTCATCTTCGGCGCGGTCAACGCCCTGCTGAAGCCGGTCATCAAGGTGATCGGCTGCGTGTTCTACCTGCTCACGCTCGGTCTGTTCGCGCTCGTGGTCAACGCGCTGCTGTTCCTGCTCACCGACTGGATCGCCCGCGGGCTGGACCTGTCGTTCCACGTCAACGGCTTCTGGGCGGCGTTCTGGGGCGCCATCGTGATGGCCGTGGTGAGCTGGCTGATCAGCGTCGTGGTGCCGGACAGCCTGGATTAGCGGTGAGCGGTTCCCGGGTCGGTTGTGTCCGCCGCGCGCTCCTACGGGATACTTCCCGCGGTGGACAGCGCGGTCCGGCGCATCCAAGGAAGACAGCGGCCTGCGCGGCCGATAGCGGTAAGTAAGGAGCGTTCGACATGCCCATCGCTTCCCCCGAGGCTTACGCGGAGATGCTGGACCGGGCCAAGGCCGGCCACTTCGCGTACCCCGCGATCAACGTGACCTCGTCGCAGACGCTGAACGCGGCGCTCAAGGGCTTCGCCGACGCGGAGAGCGACGGCATCATCCAGGTCTCCACCGGTGGCGCCGAGTACCTGTCCGGCCCGTCCGTGAAGAACATGGTCAGCGGCGCGGTCGCGTTCGCCAAGTACGCCCACGAGGTGGCGAAGAACTACCCGGTCAACATCGCGCTGCACACCGACCACTGCCCGAAGGACAAGCTGGACAAGTTCGTCCGGCCGCTGATGAAGATTTCCCAGGAGCGGGTGCAGCGCGGCGAGGAGCCGCTGTTCCAGTCGCACATGTGGGACGGCTCCGCCGTGCCGGTGCCGGAGAACCTGCAGATCGCCGCGGAGCTGCTCGACGAGGCCGCCAAGGGCAAGATCGTCCTCGAGATCGAGGTCGGCGTCGTCGGCGGCGAGGAGGACGGCGTCGAGAACGCCATCAACGAGAAGCTCTACACCACCGTCGAGGACGGCCTGGCCATGGTCGACGCGCTCGGCCTCGGCGAGAAGGGCCGCTACATGGCGGCGCTGACCTTCGGCAACGTGCACGGCGTCTACAAGCCGGGCAACGTCAAGCTCCGCCCCGAGGTGCTCAACCACATCCAGGTGGCGGTCGGTGCCAAGTACGGCAAGGAGAAGCCGCTCAGCCTGGTCTTCCACGGCGGCTCCGGCTCGCTGCTGTCGGAGATCCGCGAGGCGCTGGACTACGGCGTGGTGAAGATGAACATCGACACCGACACCCAGTACTGCTTCACCCGGCCCGTGGTGGACTTCATGTTCCGCAACTACGACGGCGTGCTGAAGGTCGACGGCGAGGTCGGCAACAAGAAGATGTACGACCCGCGCGTCTGGGGCAAGGCCGCCGAGGCCGGCATGGCCGCCCGCGTCGTGGAGGCCTGCGAGGCCCTGCGTTCCACCGGCACCACGATGAACAAGTAACGAACCGCTCGACCGGAGGCCGGCTCCCCGCCCGGGGGGCCGGCCTCCGCGCGTCTCAGCCGGCGGTCAACACCCGGACCGCCTCGCGCACGTCGTCGGTGAGGTGCACCGTGGCCGACAGGTCACCGAACGGGGAGGCGGCGAAGAGCGGGCGCAGCAGGGACTCGACCGGCAGCTCGGTGGTCCAGTACGTCCGGTCCAGGAAGACGTACGCCCCGCTCGCCCCGTCGGTGCCGTAGTAGGTCTTCGTGGCCGCCTGGAACACCTCCTGCACCGTGCCGGCCCGGCCCGGCGCGAAGACGATCCCGCCCCGGGCCAGCCGCAGGATGGTGTCCTCCCGGATGGCGTTGGAGAAGTACTTGGCGATCCGCCCGGCGAACAGGTTCGCCGGCTCGTGCCCGTACAGCCAGGTGGGGATGGCCAGGCCGCCCGAGCGGGCCCACTCGGTGCCGGCCGCCGCCGGGCGGGGCGTGGGCAGGGCCGGCCCGGCCGCGTACCGCTCCCGGACCCGCAGCGCCGCGTCCGTGTAGCGGTCGTGGTCGGTGAAGTCGGGCGCGGTGGCCAGCAGGTCGATCGCCGCGGTCAGCTCCTCCGCCGGCCACGCCGCGAGGAACGCGCCCAGGTTGGCCGCCTCCATCACGCCGGGCCCACCGCCGGTCACCACCAGCCGGTCGGCCCGCGCCAGCTCCCAGCCCAGCACCGCCGCCATCCGGTACGCGGCGCTGCCGCGCGGCACCGCGTGCCCGCCCATCACGCCCACCACGGACTGCGGCCCGTGCACGGCCAGCCAGGCCCGGGTGGCGTCGGCCAGGGCGTTGTCCACCCCGTGGTCGTGCAGCCGCTGACCGAGCGCCTCCCGCACGTCGGGCAGGGCGCCGCCGTGCGCCCGGAAGTGCGCGTACACCCGGGTGTCGTACATCCCTTCGAAGCCGCCCTCGGCGAAGCCGGCGGCCAGGTCGTCGGCCGTGTAGAGGTGGGACGGCTGGGTCGGGTAGGGCAGCCCGGAGAAGGGCGGGACGACGTTCGCGCCCCGCCGGACCAGGTCCGCGCCGACCTCGCGGTCGGCGAACCGGCAGCCCACGAAGAGGGTGCCGGCGACCTCCACGCCGCGCAGGTCGGGGACCGGGTCCAGGTCGAGGCGGAGGCCCTGCACGGTCAGGCCGGCGAGGCTGCCCTCGGCCAGCCGCCGGTCGAACGCGGTCCGGGTCTCGATCTCGTCGGGATTGGCGTGCGGCTCGATGACGTCCGCGGGTGGTGGGGTCGGCACCAGATCATCCTGCCCCGCGGCGGCAAGCCGGCAAACGCGGGCGGCACGGACAGGAGCCCGGCGGCCAGGCCACCGGGCTCCTGCGTACCGGGTCCTGGGGAGGCTCCGGATCTGTAGTTGTAGTGGAAAAAGTCGCGCCGCGGCATGGGCCGCGGGTACGTGGGCGCGACGCCGCAGGCGTGACGAAACCCTCAGCCGTTCAGCCGACCGGCTGGCCGGACCCCCTCGCATACCCCCGGGCGAAGCGGGTTGAATGGGGCGATGCAGAACCTGTTGCCTGAGCCACCGGCCACCCTGCTCCCCGCACACGAGGAGGCCGACGCCGCGCTGGCGGCCGCCGCCGAGCAGGACACCGACGAGGCGTACGCCGAGGTCGCGGCCCGCTTCCCGACCTACAGCGCGGCCTGGGCGGCGCTGGCCACCCGGGCGCTCGCCGCGGGCCAGGTCATCCCGGCGTACGCGTACGCCCGCACCGGCTACCACCGGGGCCTCGACCAGCTGCGCCGCAGCGGCTGGAAGGGCCACGGCCCGGTGCCCTGGTCGCACAAGCCCAACCGGGGCTTCCTCCGCTGCCTCTACGTGCTGTCCCGTGCGGCCGGCGAGATCGGCGAGGCGGACGAGGCGGCGCGCTGCGCCCAGTTCCTCCGCGACTGCGACCCGGCCGCCGGGGACGCCCTGGCCAGCCACTGACGACGCGACGGCCGGTTCCCCGCGAGGAGCCGGCCGTCGCGCCTTCCTACAGCCCCTCCGCCACCGAGGCGGCGATCTTCAACCAGGCGTCCCGGGTGGCCGAGGAGAGCTGGCCGTACCGGATCGGCTCCCCGGTGTCGATGAGCCGCTCGTACGGCGCCAGCAGCACCGCCCGGGTCCGGGCGGCGAAGTGCTCCTGGATGGCCGGCAGGTCGATCTCCTTCCGGGACGGCGGCATCGACACCACCGTCACCGCCTGCCGGACCAGCCGCTGCCGGCCGCTCTGCTCCAGGTGGTCGAGCATCCGGGCGGCGGTCTCGGCCGAGTCGTTCCGCGCCGACATGGTGACCACCAACTGGTCGGTGGCGTCCATGGCGGCCTGCCAGTTCTGCGCCCGGACGTTGTTCCCGGTGTCCACGAAGATCAACTTGTAGAAGCGGCTGACCACCTCGCGGATCTCGGCGAACGCCGCGGCGGTCAGCATCTCGCCGCCGGTCGCCGACTCGTCCGAGGCGAGCACGTCGAACATGCCCTCGCCCTGCGAGCGGACGTACTGCGACAGGTCGCCGACCCGGCCGTGCGGGCCCTGGAACTGGGCCAGGTCGCGCAGCATGTCCCGCACGGTGCGGGAGTGGAAGTCCTGCTGGGCGCGCATCCCGAGGGTGCCCTGGGTCTCGTTGTTGTCCCAGGCCAGCACGTACCCGCCGCGCTTCTGGCCGAAGGTCATGGCGAGCAGCAGGATGGCGACGGTCTTGCCGGCGCCACCCTTCGGGTTGACCACCGTCACCTGGCGCAGCCCGCCGAAGTTGCGGCGCACCATCTCGATGTCCCGCCGCATCTCCTGCTCCTGCCGCCCCGGCGCGAGCCGGACCAGCCCGATCTTGTTGACCACCGCCCGGACGCCCATGGTGGCGACCGGGTCGACCGGCCGGACCTGCCGCCGCCGCGCGAAGTCCTCCGCCGTCGGCGGGGTACCGCTCGCCGGCGTCCAGACCTGCTCCGGGTACGCGGCCGGCCCGGGCTGCTGCATCCCGGGCTGCTGTGGTGGCGCCGGCTGCGCCTGTGCGGACTGTTGCTGCGGCGCGCCTGGCTGCGGGGGCGGGGTCGCCTGCTGGGGCCAGGCCGGCGGATACCACCCCGGCGCCCCGGCCTGCGGTGCCGGCGCGGCGGGGTCGGCCTGTGGCCCCGGCGCAGGTGGCCCGGCGTGCGGCGGTGGCGCGGCTGGGCCAGCCTGCGGCGCTGGCCCGGGAGGCCCGTAGCCGACTGGTCCCGTCGTCGGCTGCCCGTAGCCACCTGGCCCGGGCGCCGGCTGCCCGTAGCCGACCGGTCCGGGCGGGTAGGCCGTCCCGTCGCCGTAGGACTGCGGGAGCGGCACGCCGGGCGAGGGCGGGAATGGGCCGAGCCGCGGCGTCTCGCCCTCGGGCGGTCCGTCGGCGGTCAGGGCTTCGCTCTCAGGGCCTTCGTGGGGACCATCCTCATCCTGCGCCGGTGGGGTGGCTCCGGCCGCAGGTGCCACCGGCCCGGAAGCGGCCGAGTTGGTGATGGGCTGGGTCGCTGGCGGAACCGGATCGGCGTGCGGCGTCGGCGTGGCGGGGTCGGCGGTCGCGCGCTGCGGAGGCTGAGCCCAGGGGGAGTCAGGCCGGCCGTTCGACGGCGTGCCAGCCACACGGCCACCGGGGCTCTCCGCCTCTCCGGCAGGCGTGTCGCCGTCGTCCGCAGAGGCGTCGGCCCCGGTTCCGTCCGCTGCTGCGGTGGCCGGCCGGGGAGCGGTCCCTCCGGGCGTGCCAGGTGCGGGCGTGGCCCCGGAACCGTGAGCCGTGTCGTCCGGGCCGGCCGTCGTCGGTCGAGGGGCGGTCCCTCGCGGCGTGCCAGGTGCGGGCGTGGCCCCGGAACCGCGAGCCGTGTCCTCCGGGCCGCCGTCGGTGGCCGGTCGGGGGGCGGTCGCATCGGGGGTGCTGGGGGTAGATGGCGGTTGGTCGAGGGTGAACGGCAGGTCCAGGTCGACCGGGGGCTGCGCCGCGCGGGGTGCGGGCACGGTCTCACCCGCCTGGGCCTCGTCGGGAGCGGGTGGCTGCGGCCACGGGGTCGACGGTGCGGCGTCGCTGGGCGGGACGGGCCAGGGCGCCGCGCTCGGCTGGGCCGGGGCCGCCCACGGCGGGGCGGTGACGGCCGGGTCGGCCTGCTCGGGCGGCCAGAGCGGTTCGATGTCCCGCTCCGGCACCTGCGGTTGACCCGGCACGTGGGCCCGGTCGGCGTGTTCGTGCACCACGGTTCCTCCCCATTCCTCCCGCCGAGGATAGGCCGTCCGGTCTGCCGGGTGGCCCGAGCGGGGATCGACGGAGGTCAGGCCGTCCAGACCGCCCAGGCACCCGGCTCGGTCCACCAGGACCGCTTCCGGCTCAGCTCGCCCTCGACGCCGTCGTCGAGGAAGGGCACCTTCTCGTCGCGCGGTACGACCGCCGCCGCCCGGCCCCGGGCCCGGCGCACCTCCAGCCGTACCCTCTTCCTGCCCAACGCGGACCGGGTGACCACGGGCACGGCCACGGCCACCTGGACCCGGCCGTCGGACGGGTCCGGGTCGGCCAGCAGCGCCACGTCGCCCAGGCTCGCGTAACCGCCGGCGTTGCCGATCGCGCAGGCCATGATCGGCTCCTCGCCGGTGCTCAGCAGCTTGCCGTCGACCTCGACCCGGGCGCGCCAGTGCAGTGGCCGCCCCGCGTCGTCGGCCGCGCCGAGCAGCGCGCCGTCCAGCGTCACCGAGCCGCCGTCGTTGCGCAGCAGGTCGAGCCGCCGTGGGGTGCCGTCCAGCACCGCGGCGGCCACCGCGGCCGGGTCGCGGGGCAGGCCGAGCTGCGCGGCCAGGTCCCGCCCCGTCCCGGACCGGGCCGGGTCGAGCGGGAGTACGCCGACCGGCGGCAGGTCCGGCACGGTCCGGTTCTCGGGCAGGTCGGCGGGGCGGCGGCTGGGCGGCGGAGCGTACCGCCGGACCAGCCGGCGTAGCACGGCGCGCAACTGACCGTCGCTGGCTGCGGCGACGACCAGCCGGGTCTTGGAGTCCGGGTCCGGCCAGGTGAGGCCGTCGGCGCGGGGCGGGCCGTCGAGGCGGGCCAGCACCTCGTCGATCTCCGCGTCCGAACGGGCGGTCACCGTCTCCACCCGGGCGCCCCGGGCGGTCAGCGCGTCCGCACAGGCCAGCACCGGTACGCGCGGCGTCTCGCAGCGCTCCTCGGGCCGCTCGCCGGCCGCCTCGGACGCGCCACCGCAGCAGGCCCCACCGCTGCCGCAGCCCCCACCGGAAGCGTCGCGCTCCGAGCCGAGGGTGAGCAGCACCACGTCGTACACGAAGGAGCCTCCTGCTTCTCGACGAACCCCTGCCGGTCCCGCCGTCACTACTTGTTAGCCTGACACCCCGGGCTCGCCGACCGGTCGCCACCTGGCACCCGAGCCTTCTGGAGGCGGAGAAGATGCCAGCGATCGTGCTCATCGGCGCTCAGTGGGGCGACGAGGGCAAGGGCAAGGTTACCGACCTGCTGGGTGAGCGGGTCGACTACGTCGTGCGCTACTCCGGCGGCAACAACGCCGGCCACACGGTGATCACCCCGGACGGCCAGAAGTACGCGCTGCACCTCATGCCGTCCGGCGCGCTCTCGCCGGACGCGATGATCGTCATCGGCAACGGCGTGGTGGTCGACCCGAAGGTGCTGCTGGAGGAGATCGACGGTCTCGCCGAGCGGGGCGTGGACGTCTCCCGGCTGCGGATCTCGGGTGACGCGCACCTCATCATGCCGCACCACCGGGCGCTGGACCGGGTGGTCGAGCGCTACCTGGGCAGCTCGCGGATCGGCACCACCGGCCGGGGCATCGGCCCCGCGTACGGCGACAAGGTCGCCCGGATGGGCATCCGGCTCCAGGACCTGCTCGACCCTGGCATCCTGCGCAAGAAGCTGGAGCTGGCGCTCCGCGAGAAGAACCAGGTGCTGTTCAAGGTCTACAACCGCAAGGCGATCGACGTCGACGAGACCGTCGAGGAGTACCTGCGCTACGCGGAGCGGCTGCGGCCGTACATCGCGGAGACCCGGGTGATGCTCTGGGACGCGCTGGACCGCGGCGAGACCGTCCTGCTGGAGGGTGCCCAGGCCACCATGCTCGACATGGACCACGGCACCTACCCCTTCGTCACCTCGTCGAACCCGACGGCGGGCGGGGCGTGCGTGGGCGCGGGCATCCCGCCGACCGCGATCACCAAGGTCATCGCGGTGAGCAAGGCGTACACGACGCGGGTGGGCTCGGGCCCGTTCCCGACCGAGCTGTTCGACGACAACGGCCAGCACCTGCGCAAGATCGGCCACGAGTACGGCACCACCACCGGCCGCGAGCGCCGCACCGGCTGGTTCGACGCGGTCGTGGCCCGGTACGCCTGCCGCCTCAACGGCGTCACCGACCTGGTCATCACCAAGCTGGACGTGCTGACCGGCATGCCCAAGGTGCCGATCTGCGTGGGCTACGAGATCAACGGCGAGCGCTTCGACGACATGCCGATGACGCAGACCGACTTCCACCACGCCACCCCGATCTACGAAGAGCTCGACGGCTGGTGGGAAGACATCACCAAGGCCAGAACCGAGGCTGACCTGCCGGAAAACGCACGACGCTACATCGCCCGCATCGAAGAACTCTGCGGCACGAAGGTCAGCATCGTAGGCGTAGGCCCAGGCCGCGAGGAAAACGTAACCCGCCACCCCCTCCTCCCGTAGCCACCCCGACTCCGCGAGTTGATCAAGAAGTTTGCGTCTGGTTCGGCGCGAGTTCTGACGCAAACTTCTTGATCAACAACGGCTAGGGTGTGCGTTGTCCACAGGGTTGTCCACAGGGGCTTTCGGGGGTGTGGGGGGTCTGGGCAGCCTGGGTGGGTGGCTGATCGTGTCGGGTTGAGTCGGCTTGCTGGCCGGCAGGGTGGGGTGGTGACCGCCTCCCAGGCCGTTGCCCTGGGATTCAGTCGGGACCAGATCCGTCATCTCGCACGATCGGGGCGGTGGATCAGGGTGGCGCGCGGCTGTTTCGTGCCGGCGCCGCAGGTGGACGTGGCGGCACTCCGACGGGCCCGCATCCGGGCGGCCGTCGAGAGTCTCGGTCCCGGTGCCGTCGCCGTGCTCGACACCGCCGCCGAACTGCACCGCATCGGTGGCCTGCGCGCCGTGTCAGCGGTTCACGTCTCGGTGCCTCCAGGTCGGCCACGGCCGCAGCGGCCGGCTGACCCGGATCTGGTGGTGCATCAGCTCAAACTCGGTCCGGGTGATGTCGGCACCGTCGCCGGGCTTCCCGTCACGACCCCGGTCCGCACGGTGGCCGACGTCATTCTCCGGGCCGACCGCTACCCCGCGGTGTGCGTCCTCGACTCGGCGCTCAACCGGCAGCTGATCGACGAGTCGGACCTGTCCCTGGTGGCGGCGCTCATCGCCCGGCGGCGGGGTGCCGTGGGGGCCCGACTCTGCCTGGCGCAGTCCGACGGCCGGGCCCAGTCACCCCTGGAGACCCGGGTCCGGCTGCGATGCGTGGACGGCGGCGTGCCGCCCGACGCCCTCCAGTTGGAGGTCCGCGACGAGGACGGCTACCTGCTCGGCATCGGCGACCTGGGCTGGCGCGGCGCCCGAGTCATCGCCGAGGCCGACGGCCAGACCCCCCACCAGACACCCCAGGCCATCTACGAGGACCGCCGACGCCAGAACCGCCTGACCAACGCCGGCTGGACCGTCCTCCGCTTCACCTGGCCCGACACCCTCCGCCCCGACTACATCCCCCACACGGTGGCACGCGCCCTCCGACGGCCTCGTTGATCAAGAGGTTTGCGTCACCGAGGGCCGGAATTGAGACGCAAACTTCTTGATCAACAAGGCTGGGTGGGGTGGTCAGTAGGATGCCGTCGTGCGGGTTCTTCTTGTGGGTGGTGGAGGGCGGGAGCATGCGCTCGCGCTCGGGCTGGTCGCTGATCCTTCCGTTGAGGCGCTGGTGGCGGCTCCGGGGAATCCGGGGATCGCCGCGGTGGCCGAGGTGCGGGACGTCAACGCCACCGATCCGGCGGCGGTGGCGGCGCTCGCCGTCGAGGTGGCCGCGGATCTCGTGGTGATCGGTCCGGAGGCGCCGCTGGTGGCCGGGGTCGCCGACGCGGTCCGCGCCAAGGGCATCGCGGCGTTCGGGCCGTCGGCCGAGGCGGCCCGGCTGGAGGGCTCGAAGGCGTTCGCCAAGGACGTGATGACCGCGGCCGGCGTGCCGACCGCCCGGGCGTACACCTGCACGGACGCGGCGAGCGTCGGGAAGGCGCTGGACGAGTTCGGTGCGCCGTACGTCGTGAAGAACGACGGGCTGGCCGCGGGCAAGGGCGTCGTGGTGACCGATGACCGCGCCGCCGCCGCGCGGCACGCCGAGGAGTGCGGCCGGGTGGTGATCGAGGAGTACCTGGCCGGTCCCGAGGTCTCGCTCTTCGTGGTTACCGACGGGGAGGCGGCCGTGCCGCTGCTGCCCGCCCAGGACTTCAAGCGGGTCGGCGACGGCGACACCGGGCCGAACACCGGCGGCATGGGCGCGTACACGCCGCTGCCCTGGGCCCCGCCCGGCCTGGTCGACGAGGTGATGCGCGACGTGGTGCACCCGACGCTGGCCGAGTTGCGCCGCCGGGGCACCCCGTTCACCGGCCTGCTCTACGTGGGCCTGGCGATCACCGCCGCCGGTCCGCGCGTGATCGAGTTCAACGCCCGCTTCGGCGACCCGGAGACGCAGGTGGTGCTCGCCCTGCTGGAGACGCCGCTGGGCGGGCTGCTGCACGCCGCCGCCACCGGCACGCTGGCCGCGCACCCGCCGCTGCGTTGGCGCGACGGCGCGGCGGTCACCGTCGTGGTGGCGGCCGAGGGCTACCCGGCGGCGCCGCGTACCGGTGACGTGATCACCGGCGCGGACCGCGCCGGGGTCATCCACGCCGGCACCCGCCGGGACGCCGACGGCACCCTGCGGTCCGCCGGGGGCCGGGTCCTCTGCGGTACGGCCACCGGCCCGGACCTGGCCGCCGCACGGGATGCCGCCTACGAGGTGGTACGCGGCGTCGGGTTGGCCGGCTCGCACCACCGCTCCGACATCGCCGCCGCCGCCGTGGACGGCCAGATCGGTCTTCCCGCCTGACCGGACCCGGCCCGTCTCGTCCCCGTCCTGAACGATGGCGGCGACGAGGCGACCACCGGCCGTTCGGAGAAGACCAAGGGCCCGTTCGGGCCGACGCCCGTCGTCAGCGGTTGGTCGGGCCGGGCGTGACCTCCGGCTGATCCGCCGTCCCGAGGCCGGTCTCGTCCGGCACCGCGCCGCGGGGTATGCGGCCGACGATCCGGTCGAGCACGTTGGCGGTGGCCCGCTCGATCCGCTCGTCGCGGTATCCGCGCCGGTTGAGCGCCATCGTCCAGCCGAGCGTGCCGGTGGCGAAGACCACCGCGCCCCCGGGCCGTTCGTACACGTGGCTGCTCTGCATCCGCCGCCCGCCCTGCTGTGCGGGGTAGAGCGACCCGCTGAGCAGGGTCTCGCGGAGCCCGAGGGGCCGGGCGGCGCCGGCGTGGACGCCGTCCGCCTCGCCCTGGACGACGCCGGGAATGCGGTCGCCGTCGGCCACCCCGGTGCCGGCCCACACCCAGTGGTCGGCCGACCGGACCACGAGCGGCTGCGGGGTGACGACGATGCCGTTGTACTGGACGCCGAGCAGCGCCTGCTCGGGCTTGTCGAGGCCGCGCCAGGTGACCGTCGGCCCGGCGGCGTCCTCGTCCGGGTCCGGGGTGGTCTTGGCGCAGGCGACGACCCGTTCCGGGCGGCCGTCGGCGGAAGGGCGCACCCGGATGTGCCAGTAGACGCTGTTGGCGCCGAGGAAGGCGAGGCTGGTGCCGTCGGCCAGCCCGGCTTCGGCGGCCCGGCGCATCTCCGCCGACCAGTACTCGTCGTGCCCGCAGAACACCAGCCCCCGGTGGCGGGCCGGGTCGAGTCGTCCGGAGTGCAGGTCGAAGCTGGTGGCATAGCTGATGTCGTAGCTGTTGCGTTCCAGCCACTGGACGGCGTCGTGGTCCCGGCTGAACTGGGTGGGCTGGCCCGCGTTGGCGTAGGGGCGGTCGAAGGAAACCTCGCGCGCCCGCAGCGCCGGATCCCGCCGCCCGCTGGCCGCGTAGCCGTTGTAGAGGCTCTTGCCGGCCCGCCGGTCCCGCGGCCACTGGTTGTACGCCTGCCAGGTCGTCACGGGCAGCACCACGCAGAGCGCGGCGGCCCGCCGGTCGTCCCGCACCACGAAGGGGGTGCACGCGCGCCAGCCGTCGGTGGAGGTGAAGACCGCCTGGTAGAGGCCGGAGGTCCAGTCCTCGGGGATGCGGAGGGTCCAGGACACCGGCCAGCGGCAGGCGATGGCGCCGGTCGCCGGGTCGGCCGGCGGCACCGGCTGCGGGGTGCCGTCGAGGTCCGGGCTGGTCAGCATGGTCCGGGCGCCGGCGCCGTCGTACCAGCCGAGCCGGTGCACGGTGATCCGGAACCGGCCGGCCGGATTGACCGCGACGTGGAAGTCGACGGACTCGCCGGGGGCGAGGCTGGTCGTCGAGGCGTACCCCTGGATCTGCCGCCGCCGGTCGTCGGTGGCCCGGGCGCCGTCCGGCGGCCACCAGGGTTCGCCGGCCGCGCGGTTCTCCACCTCGACGGGCGGGGACTCGCGGCGGACCGGTGTGACGGCGCGGCGCCGGCTGAGCACGGGCTCGGAGGTGCCGAGCGCCGTGGCCGACACGCCACCGAGGAGGAGACCGAGGGCCCAACGCCGACGGATCCGGACCATGCGAGCAGCTCCCGAGGGGATGGAAGGCACTGCCGGGACAGCCGGCGCAGGGAAGGTATCACCGGCGACGGCGGCCCGTCCGTCCCCTGTGGCTCAACCGTAGTAGCGGCGGAGTTCCCGGCTGAGCACCTTGCCGGTGGCGTTGCGCGGCAGGTATTTCACGAACACCACGTCCCGGGGTACGGAGAAGCGGGCCAGGTAGTGCCGGACGTACTCGCGGACGGCCTCCGGGTCGAGCGTCTCGCCGGGGTGCAGGGCGAGGAACGCGGCCAGCCGCTGGCCGTACTCGGTGTCGGGCACGCCGATCACCGCGACCTCGCGGACCTGCGGGAGGCGGGCGATGAGGTCCTCCACCTCGGACGGGAAGACGTTCTCGCCGCCGGAGACGATCATGTCGTCGGCGCGCCCGTCGATGAAGAGCAGGCCCTCGGGGTTCACGCGGCCCAGGTCGCCGGTGTCGAGCAGGCCGTCGTGGCTCTCCCGGCCGGCACCCGAGGTGTAGCCCTCGAAGAGCATCTCGTTGCCCACGAAGATCCGGCCGACCCGGCCGTCCCGGACCGGTTCGCCGGCGTCGTCCAGGATCTCCAGCCGGGTGCCGTGCGGGGGTCGACCCGCCGTGGTGGGGGCCGTGCGCAGCTCGGCCGGGCCGGCGATGGAGGCCCAGGAGACCTCGGTCGAGCCGTAGAGGTTGTGGAGGACGTCGCCGTAGCGGTCCATGAAGGCGGTGGCCAGGCCGCCGGGGAGCGCCGAGCCGCTGACCGCGACCACCTTGAGCGGCGGCCGGGACGCGGGCGGTGGCACCTCCATGAGCCGTTGCAGCATCACCGGTACGGCGAAGAGCGCGTCGCAGGGATGCGCGGCCAGGGCGGCCAGCGTGGCGGCCGGGTCGAACCGGCGGTGCAGCACGATCGTCGCGCGCAGCGCGAACGACACCTGGAGGGCGGCGTACCCCCAGGTGTGGAAGATGGGCGCGGCGATCAGCACGGTGTCGTGCACGTGCAGCGGGATGCGGTCGATGATGGACACCAGCGGGCCGAAGCCGTGCGGTGTGGGCCGGCGGGCGCCCTTGGGCGCGCCGGTGGTGCCGGAGGTGAGCACGATGGTCCGGCCGTCCCGCTCCGGCGGCTGGAGCTCGTCACCGGGCAGCGCGCCGGCGATCAGCTCCTCCTGGCGGCGCTCGTCGACCCGGTGCAGCTCGGCGGGGAGGCCGAGGACCAGCTCGGCGAACTCGGCGTCGTGCACGAGCACGCGCAGGCCCTGCTCCTCGGCGACGGTGGCCAGCTGGGCCGCGGAGAGACCGGTGTTGACGAGGACGGCGTCCGCGCCGAGCAGCGTGGCGGCGACGATCGCCTCGATGAGGCCGTGGTGGTTGCGGCAGAGCACGCCCACCCGGTCGCCGGCCTGGACGCCGAGCCCGGCCCGCAGGGACCGGGCCAGCCGTTGCGAGCGGTCCAGCAGCTCCTGGTACGTGAGCGCGGCGCCGTGCTCGTCGACGACGGCGGTCCGCCCCGGGTCGCGGGCGGCGGCCTGGCGCAGCTCCCCGGCGAGGCTCCAGCCCCACCGGCGCAGCGCGTTGAGTTGGGAGGCCACCCGGATCGGGCGGCCCGGGTTGAGCAGTCCGCGTCGGGTCAGCGTGGCGACGATGAACGGCAGGTCCAAGTCGCGACCCTCCTTCGCGTTCGTGTTCTCCCGATCATGCACCCGGGGCGGCGCGGGGCCCAGCCCGTGTGATCAGGTGCCCAGCCTGCGGACACTCTGAACGTGCCGGGTGGACCGGCGACCCGACCCGCGGCAGGCGGTGCCACCGCGGGTCGGGTCGGGGTCCGCCGGCGATCAGCGGATCTGCATACCGGAGATGGCCCGGGAGATGACCAGCCGCTGGATCTCGGAAGTGCCCTCGAAGATGGTGTAGATCTTGGCGTCCCGGTACCACCGCTCGACCGGGTGGTCGCGCAGGAAGCCGGCTCCGCCGAGGAGCTGGACGGCCCGGTCGGTGACCGACACGGCCACCTCGCCGGCCTTGAGCTTGGACATCGAGCCCTCGCCCGCGGTGAACGGCCGGTTGTTGCGACCCATCCAGGAGGCCCGCCAGACCAGCAGCCGGGCCGCGTCGATCTCCATCTTCATGTCGGCCAGCGCGAACGCGACCGCCTGGTTCTCGATGATGGGCCGACCGAACTGGACCCGCTCCTTGGCGTAGTCGAGGGCGTACTCGTACGCGGCGCGGGCCACGCCGAGCGCCTGCGCGCCGACGGTCGGCCGGGACAGTTCGAACGTGCGCATCGCGGCCTGGCTGGAGGCGCGCTGGCCGGTGCGGGCGCGGGCGAGCCGCTCGTCGAGCGCCTCCTTGCCGCCGAGCAGGCAGCGCCCGGGCACCCGTACGTCGTCGAGGAAGACGTCGGCGGTGTGCGAGGCGCGGAGCCCGAGCTTGCGCAGCTTGCGGGTGGCGTTGAGCCCCGGCGTGCCCGGCGGCACGACGAACGCGGCCTGTCCCCGCGAGCCCAGTTCGGGTTCGATCGAGGCGGTGACCACGTGCACGCCGGCGATGCCGCCGTTGGTGGCGTACGCCTTCTGCCCGTTGAGCACCCACTCGTCGGTGGCCTCGTCGTAGACCGCCCGGGTCCGCATGGACCCGACGTCGGAGCCGGCCTCCGGCTCGGTGGTGCAGAACGCCGCGACGGCGGGCTGGTCGACGTCGCCGAAGCACTGCGGCACCCACTCGACGAGCTGGTCGGGGGTGCCGGCGCCGTAGATGGCGGCGACGGCCAGCGAGGTGCCGAAGATGCTCAGGCCGATGCCGGCGTCACCCCAGAACAGCTCTTCGCTGGCGATCGGCAGGGAGAGGCCGCTCGGGTCGGCCCAGCAGGTGGCGAGGAACTCGAAGCCGTACAGGCCGACCTTCGCCGCCTCCTGGATGAGCGGCCAGGGCGTCTCCTCGCGGGCGTCCCACTCGGCCGCGGCCGGGCGCACGACCTCGGCGGCGAAGCCGTGCACCCAGTCGCGAAGGTCCCGCTGTTCCTCGTTCAGGTCGAGCGAGAACTCGGCCATCTCAGGCCTTGGGGATGTCGAACAGGTTGGCGATGTTGGCGGCGAGGCCCAGGTCGCCCTTGGCCTTCAGCTTGCCCGTCATGAACATCATGACCGGGTTGCCACCACCGGAGACGATCTTCAGGAACTCGACCGGGCCCATGGTGAGGCTGAGCTTCGGGTCCCGGGTGGGGGTCTCCGAGACGGTGCAGGTGCCGTTCTCGATGACGATCTCGTAGGTGTCGGTGCCACCGTCGGGACGGCCGGTGATGTTCCAGTGGATGACCGCGTTGGTGGAACCCGCCCGGTCGGCCCGGAACAGGCTCGGCATCCGGTTGAAGACCTCGCTCAGGATCTTGCCGCGCAGGTCGCCGGACATGATCTCAGCGAGCTTGTCGTCGGGGGTGGACTTGACCAGCTGCGCGAACTCCTTCGGGCCGACGTTCGCGAAGTTGGCCGGGTCGAAGTCACTCATGGGGGATGCACCTCTCGGGCGAGCCGACTTTGGTTACTCAGGCGTAACCTTACGCACGAGTAGGTATGCTCGCAAGGGTGTCCAGCACACCGTCCTTCAAGCGCCTCCCCCGTGCCGTGCGCGAGCAGCAGATGCTCGACGCGGCGGTCAAGGTCTTCTCCCGCCGGGGGTTCCACGCGGCCAGCATGGACGAGATCGCCGACGACGCCGGCATCTCCAAGCCCATGGTCTACGCGTACCTCGGCACCAAGGAGGAGCTCTTCGTCGCCTGCCTGCGCCGCGAGGGCACCCGGATGATGGAGGCCATCGCCGGGGCGGCCGCCTCCGACCTGCCCGCCGACGAGCGGCTCTGGCGCGGGCTGCGGGCCTTCTTCGGCTTCGTGGGCGCGCACCGGGACGGCTGGGCCGTGCTCTACCGGCAGGCCCGCGGCGAGCAGCCGTTCGCCGCCGAGCTGGCCACCATGCGCGGACGGCTGGTCGAGGTGGTCGCCGGGATGCTCGACCACGCGCTGCGCGCCAAGGGGCGCGAGGTCCGCGCCACCGATCTGGAGGTCGTCGCGTACGCCCTGGTCGGCGCGACCGAGTCGCTGGCCGACTGGCTGGCCGACCACCCGGAGGCCGACCCGGAGAAGACCGCCACCCGGATGATGAACGTGGCCTGGCTCGGCGCCGACCAACTGCTGCGCGGGATCACCTGGCATCCGCCGGCCGGCTGACCGGCGTGCTCAGCGGCGTGCGGCGGCGCGGGCGCGGGCGCGGCGGCGGGCCCAGCGGGCGGCCTCGAACAGGCCGGTGACCGCCACCGAGAGGCCGACGCCGGCGAGCAGGCCCTGGATCGGGTTGTGCGCGAAGGCCAGCCCGCCGAAGTAGCCGAGCAGGCCGCAGTAGATGCCCCAGGTGGCGCAGGCCAGCGCGTCGTACATGAAAAAGGAGCGGACCGGGTAGCGGACCGCGCCCATGGTCAGGGTGACGGCGGTCCGCCCGCCGGGAACGTAGCGGGCGGTGGTCAGGATGATGCCGCCGCGCCGGTCGACCGCCCGGCGGGCCCACTCGGAACCCGCCCGGCGCCGGCTGTCGGCGGGCAGTCGGGCCACGCGGTGCGCGCCGCCGCCGCGCCCGATGGCGTACGAGACGTGGTCGCCGACGAGCGCGCCGAACGCGGCCGCCACGATCACCCCGACCACGTGCGGCTCCCCGTCGGCCGCGAAGACCCCGGCGGTGATCGCGACGGTCTCGCCCGGCACCGCGGGGAAGAACGCGTCGACCGCGGTGACCACGATGATCACCAGGTACACCCACGGCGAGGTCACCGTCTGGTGCAGCAGGTCGAGCGCGTCCCCCATGCCCCCATGCTCGGTCGTGCGGTGTCAGCGGGGAGCGGAAACGGCGGCGGCGAGGGCGGGGACCTTGTCGTCGGCGGTCGGGCCGTGCGAGGTGAGCAGCACGGGCGCGCCCAGCTCGGCCGCGACCGCCGCCGGCCAGTCGGTGGGCGCCTCGTCGAGGACCGGGCGGGCCCGGAGCAGCCGGGCGGTGAGCGCGGCCTGGCGGTCCAGGTCGCCGGCCGGGCCGGGGGTGAGCCGGTCGACGGTGTCGTAGCGGCGGCAGATGCGCAGGGCCGGGCCGGCCAGGTCGAGGTGGGTGAGGGCCAGCCCGTCCACCCCGCCCGCGGCGGCCAGGGCGTAGCGGTGGGCGACCGCGTCGAAGTGGCCGAACCGGAACCGGCCCTGCCAGGGGTTGGTCGGGTTGCGCGGGTCGGCGAAGGGCAGCGCCGGGTCCTCGGTGACCAGCGGCCCGGGACCGTGCCGGGTGGTGGTCACCCGCAGCACGCCGAGCCGCTGCGCGGTGCCGGCCAACCCGGCCTCGGCCAGCAACGCCTCGGCGTTGGCGAAGGTGGTGGTGCTCCACGTGGTGTACGGGTGGAAGCCGTGCCACTCGTCCAGCAGCACCCCCTGCGCCCCCTCGAAGACGCAGGTGCCCGCCCGCAGCACGCCCGCCAGGTGCGCCCGGTCGACGATCGCCACCCGGTCGGCGAAGGCCGCGTACGCGGGCAGGCAGTCCTCGACCGGCGGGGCGTCCAGCGGGCCGAGTTCGGCGGTGAGCCGGTCCCGCAGCGCGGTGAGCCGGCGGCGCAGCATCGCCGGGCGGGCGCAGTCCGCCACCCGGGGCGCCTCGTCGGGGTGGGCGAGGCCGTACGCGACCGCCTCGCCCACCCCCAGCCCGCAGGAGCCGTGCCGGTCGGCTCCCCGGGCGATCTCCCGCGCCCGGTTGGCGGCCCGGTGGTACGGGGTGGCCAGCAGCGCCTCCCCGTCCACGGTCAGCCGGTCGAGCGCGTCGGGCACCCCGACCGCCGTGAGGTGGTCGGCCTCGGCGGCCAGCGCCAGCGGGTCCACCACCACGTGCCGCGACAGGTGCGTGCGGACACCGGGGCGGAACGTCCCGGCGCCGAACTGCGCGAACGTGTGGTGTCGCCCGTCGCGCAGCACGACGTTGTGCGCCGCCTGCGCGCCCCCGTTGAACCGGACGACGGTGTGCACCGGCCGGCTCGCGCAGAGCCAGTCGACGACGGTGCCCTTGCCGGCGTCGCCGTAGCCGAGGTCGACCACCATCACGTGTCTCACAGCCGGGTGACCCCGCTTCCGTCGCTCGGGGTGAACGGCAGCGTGGCCACCGCGCGCCGGTCGCCGCCGAGCCGGGCGAGCGCCCGGGAGACGGTCCGGCCGGCCGTCGACCCGGCCCGGTCCAGGTCGCGCAGCCCGGTGTCCAGGTCGATGGCCTGCTCGCCGAGGCCGACGGTGAGCGCGATGGTCTCGCAGACCGCGTCCAGGTCGTCCAGTTCGACGGCGTGCTGGCCGAGCAGACCGCGCCAGAAGTCGAGCACCTTGCGGCTGCCCGCGTAGGCGCTGCCGGCCGGGAGCAGGTAGTAGGTGTCCCAGCGCCGGGTCACCTCATCGACGACCTGCCGCAGCGGCACGTCCTCGCGCAGGTCGTCGCCGATCAGCCGGGCCACCTGCCGCCGGTCCACCCGGGGGTACGCCAGCTCGTCGCCGATGATGAACAGGTAGCCGCGCCGCCCCCGCTTCTCCCAGCTGTCGGTGACCGTGTGCCGGGCCATGAAGTACAGGGCCAGCTCGTACGACTCGGACATCTGACCGCCACCGCCGCCCTCCAGCACGATCCGGCCGAGGTCGTCGTCCATCCGGTTGTCGGACTCGAACTGGCCCACCTGCAACGGCACCCGGTCGCAGGTGGCGTCACCGATCGCGCCGAACATGATCTGCGGGTCGGGGGCGTACCCCTGGCGGAGCAGCAGGCCGAGCAGCTGCGGCAGCTTGCTCTGGAGCACCCGGGGCACGTGGCCCATGGAGCCGGTCACGTCGAAGAGCACCGCGATGGGCGTCGACCGCGGGTGCTCGGCCGAGTCGCGGCTCTCCCGGACGGCGCCGCGAGGGTCGAGCGCGGGGTGCACGGTCCGCGCCCCGCTGTCGCTGTACGAGAACGCGCTCGCGCCGGTGGCCCGCCGGTAGCGGTCGGCGGCGTCGTACACGTCGGTGGACCAGATTCCGCTGCCCATGGCAGCCTCCCTAGGGATTGAGGGTGAAGGGGCGGAAGGTGCGGGGGCCGAAGAGGCGGTCCAGCACCTCGTCGAGTTCGCCGAGCAGCCGCCAGGCGTCGTCGGGGCGGGCGGCCAGCTTCGGGCGCGTGCAGCCGGCCGCGAAGGCGCGCAGCTCGCGCGGCGCCCGGTCGGCCATGAGCCAGGTCATGCAGCGCGCGGCCATGGCCAGATCGGTGCCCGGGCCGGCGGGCCGCCGCGCGGTTACCTCGGCCGGGTACCACTCCTCGTGGCCGGGGACCAGCGCCGGGACGGCGCCCTCGCCCACCACCGCGAAGCACCAGTCGACCAGGACCACGCCGTGCGCGTCCGGCTCGATGAGCACGTGCCGGGGGAGCACCGCGCCGTGCACCACCCCGGCCCGGTGGGCCAGGCCGAGGGCGACCAGCAGCCGCCGCCACATCCAGGCCGCGTCGCGCGGGTCCAGCCCGTCCGGGTACGCCCGGCGTACCTCGTCGAGGCTGTGCAGCCCCGGTGCGGCGGCCACCACGTTGACCAGCCGTTCCGCGCCGGTCGCCGGGTCGCGGGCGGGCAGGTGGTCGACGAGCCGGGGCACGTAGGGCAGGTGGCGCGGGTCGCCCCGCTCGGCGATCCGCCGCAGGGCGCGGGCCTCGCGGGCCATGAGGTCGTTGTCGGCCGGGTCGCGGGGCAGCTTGAGCAGCCGGTCCCGCCCGACGGCATAGAGGTCGGCCAGGTCCCCGGCGTACGCGATCCGGCGCAACACGTAGTCGCCGAGTTCGGCGCCGCGGCCGCCACGCCAGCGGGCGGTCACGGCCATGAGCGCGTCGGTGGCGGCGGCGCGTACCCCCGGGTCCACCGCGCCGAGCCGGTCCGGGTGCAGCGCCGTGACCAGCTCCCGGTAGCGGCGGGCGGGCGCGTCCGTGCCGAACAGGTCGGCGTCGCCGCGCGCCGTGGCGACCAGCCGGATCGCGTCCTCGGTCCTCACCGCACCGTCTCCTCCCGGGCGGGGCGCAGCAGCGCCGGGTGGAGCAGCCGGGCGTCGCCGGCCCGGTAGAGCTTGGCCCGGGGACCGCCGCGCGCGCCGCCACGTTCGGTGCTGGCGCCGGTGCTCTCCACGAAGCCGGGCACCGAGAGCACCTTGCGGTGGAAGTTGCCGGCGTGCAGCGGGTGCCCCCACACCGTCTCGTAGACGGCCCGCAGCTCGGTGATGGTGAACTCGGGCTCCAGGAAGCGGGTGGCCAGCGGCGTGTATTCCAGTTTGGACCGGGCCCGCTCCAGCCCGTCGTCGATGATCCGGCCGTGGTCGAAGGCGAGCTGCCGGCTGGTCAGCGCGGTGACCGGCAGCCAGATCGCGTCGTCGGCGTCGGTGTCGGCCACCGGGTCGGGCAGGTCGGGGGCGAAGGCCAGGTGGGCGACCGAGACGACGCGCATCCGCGGGTCGCGGTCGGGCCCGCCGTAGGTGGCGAGCTGCTCCAGGTGGACCCGGCGCAGCCGCTCGCCGCCGAGGCCGGTCTCCTCGGCCAGCTCGCGCCGGGCGCCGGCGGCCAGGTCCTCGTCGGGACGGACGAACCCGCCCGGCAGCGCCCAGTGCCCCGCGTAGGGCAGGGCGGCCCGGCGGATCAGCAGCAGGTGCAGCGCGCCGTCGCGGATGGTCAGCGCGACCACGTCGACGGTGACCGCGACCGCCGGGTAGTCCCGGGGGTCGTACGCGGCGAGGAAGTCCTGCTCGTTCACGTCGTCTCGTCTCTCTCACCTTGAGAACAACTCAATCCGAGAACAACTTAGCGCATGAAAGAGGGGACCTCAAGCCCCTCTTTCCTCAGCGGACGGTGCCCACCAGGTGCGGCCGACCCTGCCGCGCGTCGTGCAGCGCGAAGTCCCAGCTCCCGCCGGTGCCGGAGGCGCTGAAGGCCACGGTGGACGGCAGCGGCACCGGCAGCTTGAACGCCACCTCCACCGTGTACGCCTCCGGCAGCCGGCTCTCCAGCGCCGCCAGGCAGCGGGCCTTGCTCCACATGCCATGGGCGATCGGGCGCGGGAAGCCGAACAGCCGCGCGCCCAGCTTCGAGGTGTGGATCGGGTTGTGGTCGCCGGACACGCGGGCGTAGTCCGTCCCCACCCGCGGGGTCACCCGCCAGCGCGCCGAGGCGGCCGGCGGGGTCGGGCGGTCACCTCGGTCGGCCCGCGGGCCGCCGCCCGCCCTGCGCTCCTTCCCGAGGTACGTCGAGACGCCCCGCCAGACCTCCTCGCCGGCCACCGAGCCGACCAGCACCACGTCGAGCTGCCGGCCCCGCTCGTGCGGGCGCAGGTTCTCGGCGTACGTGTGGAAGTCCACCGTCTCGCCCACCTCGACCGGCCGGTGCACGGTGATCCGGTTCGCCACGTGCACCACGCCGGTCAGCGGGATGGGAAACTCCGGCGCGGTCATCAGCCGCAGCGAGAGCGGAAAACCCAGCACGTGCAGGTACGTCGCCGGCAGCCGGTCGGCCAGCCGGAACCCGCAGACCCGGTCGTAGTCCGCCAGGTGCGCCGGGTCGACCGGCACCCCGGTGACACCCAGTTCCACGGCCGGCACGTCCGGCCGCCGCCGGCCGCCCATGCCGGGCAGCGCCCCCAGCAGGGCCCGCCGGTAGAGCGCCCCCGGCGCGGGCAGCCTGGGCAGGTCGATGCGCAGGCGCCCTTCCGGCCCGGTGCGCTCCGGGGCGGCCAGTGTGGCCGCCCCGCCCGCCATGACGGCCGCGGCGGCGCCGGACAGGTCCCGGGTGCGGTCGTCGGCGAGCGCGGACAGGTCCTGCGTGCGGTCCTCGGCCAGGGCTGACAGGTCCCGGGTGCGGTCCGCGGCCAGTGCGGACAGGTCCTGCGTGCGGTCCTCGGCCAGCGCGGACAGGTCCCGGGTCGCATCGCCCGGCGGCTCCGGGGCGCCGCGCGCCGCGAGTGCCGCCCGGGCCGAGGTGAGGTCCTGGGTCGGCCCCTCGATCAGCTCGTGCACCGACAGCTCCTCGGCCGGCTCCTCCGGCCGCTGCTTCCGTCGCGCCATCACGCCCCCAGCAGGCTCTGGCCGCAGACGCGGACCACGTTGCCGCTGACCGCGCCGCTCGCCGGCCAGGACAGCCAGCCGATCGTCTCGGCCACGTCCACCGGCAGGCCGCCCTGCGCCATGCTGTTCATCCGCCGGCCCGCCTCGCGGATCATCAGCGGGATCCGGGCGGTCAGCCGGGTCTCGATGAAGCCGGGCGCGACGGCGTTGAGGCTGATGCCCCGCTCCCGCAGCACCGGCGAGAGGGAGTCGACCAGGCCGATCACCCCCGCCTTGCTGGTCGCGTAGTTGGTCTGGCCCCGGTTGCCGGCGATGCCGGCGATCGAGGAGACCGAGACGATCCGGCCGCCGGCCGGGATCAGGTCGCGCTCCAGCAGCACGTCGTTGATCCGCTCCTGGCTGGAGAGGTTCACGTCGATCACCGAGTCCCAGCGGTCGGCGTCCATCCGGCCCAGCGTCTTGTCCCGGGTGATGCCGGCGTTGTGCACCACCACGTCGACCCGCCCGTGCCGGCTCGCCAGATGCTGGGCCAGGCGGGTCGGGGCGTCCGGCGCGGTCAGGTCGAGCTGCACGGCGCTGCCGCCCACCTCGTTGGCGACCGCGGCCAGCTCGTCCCCGGCGGCCGGGATGTCCAGCGCGACGACCGTGGCGCCGTCCCGGGCGAGCACCCGGGCCAGCGCCGCGCCGATGCCCCGGGCCGCCCCGGTGACCAGGACGACCTGACCGTCCAGCGGCCGGTCCCAGTCGGCCGGCGCGGTGGCGGTCCCCGCGCCGACCCGGATCACCTGACCCGAGACGTACGCGGACCGGCCGCTGAGCAGGAAGCGCAGGGTGGACTCCAGGCTGACCTGGGTGCCGGCGTCGCCGTCCTTTGTGACGTACCCGAGCTGGGCGGTCACGCCCCGGCCGAACTCCTTGCCGATGCTGCGGGTCAGCCCCTCCAGCGCGCGCTGGGCGGTCGCCTCGCGGGGTGAGCCGCACTCGGCCGGCGGGGTGCCCAGCACGATCACCCGGCCGCTGGGCAGCAGCGCCCGGGCCTGCGGGTGGAAGAAGTCGTAGAGCTGGCGCAGCTCCGTGGAGTCGGTGATGCCGCTGGCGTCGTACACCAGGGCCGCGAAGCGGGCGGCGGCGTCGGTGGCGGCGGCCGGATCGACCAGCTCGACCCCGGCGGCGGTCAGGACCTTGCCCACCGGCTCGGCGAGCCGGCCACCGGTCGACGACCCGAGCAGGACCGGCCCGGGAACCAGCGGGTCGCCCGGCGTGTGCCGGCGCAGGCGGGGCGGATCGGGCAGCCCGAGGCGCTTGACCAGCGTGCGGCCGGCCCCCGTTTGGACGAAGCTCGCGTACCTGTCGGTCATAGGCGTAGCCTACTGGCGAGTAGGGTTCGGGCAACAGCTTCGAGGAGGCCGATCGTGCAGAGTGTCCGGCGGGTCGCGGTGATCGGCGGCAACCGCATCCCCTTCGCCCGGTCCAACTCGCGCTACGCGCACGCGTCCAACGCGGACATGCTCGGCGCGGCGCTGGACGGGCTCGTCGCCCGGTTCGGGCTGGCCGGGCAGCGGGTCGGCGAGGTGGTGGCCGGCGCCGTGCTGAAGCACTCCCGGGACTTCAACCTCACCCGCGAGGTGGTCCTCGGCTCCCGCCTCGACCCGCACACCCCGGCGTACGACATCCAGCAGGCCTGCGGCACCGGGCTGGAGGCCGCCATCCTGGTCGCCAACAAGATCGCGCTCGGGCAGATCGACGTCGGCATCGCGGGCGGCGTCGACACCACCTCCGACGCGCCGCTGGCCGTCAACGAGGACCTGCGCCGCACCCTGATCCAGCTCAACTCCGCCCGCACGCTCGGCGAGCGGCTGAAGATCGCCGCGAAGCTCCGCCCGCTCCAGCCGTTCAAGCCGGAGATCCCGCGCAACGCCGAACCGCGGACCGGGCTGTCGATGGGCGACCACGCCGCGAAGACCGCGCTGCGCTGGAACGTCGACCGGCAGGCCCAGGACCAGTTGGCGCTCCGCTCGCACCAGCGGCTCGCCGCCGCGTACGAGAAGGGGTTCTTCGACGACCTCATGACCCCCTACCTGGGGCTCACCCGCGACCAGAACCTCCGCCCGGACACCAGCCTGGAGAAGCTCGGCTCGCTCAAGCCGGTCTTCGGCACCAAGGGGCCGGACGCCGAGCAGGCCACCATGACAGCCGGCAACTCCTCCCCGCTCACCGACGGCGCGTCGACCGTGCTGCTGGCCTCCGAGGAGTGGGCGCGCGAGCACCACCTCCCGGTGCTGGCCTGGTTCTCCTGGTCGGAGACGGCGGCGGTCGACTTCGTGCACGGCGACGAAGGGCTGCTCATGGCCCCCGCGTACGCGGTGCCCCGGATGCTGGCCCGGGCCGGGCTGACCCTTCAGGACTTCGACTACTACGAGATCCACGAGGCGTTCGCCTCGCAGGTGCTGGCCACCCTGGCCGCCTGGGAGTCGCCGGAGTTCTGCAAGGAGCGCCTCGGCCTGGACGCGCCGCTCGGGTCGATCGACCGGGACAAGCTCAACGTCAACGGCTCCTCGCTGGCCGCCGGGCACCCGTTCGCGGCCACCGGCGGCCGGATCGTGGCGACCCTGGCCAAGCTGCTCGACCAGAAGGGGAGCGGGCGTGGCCTGATCTCCATCTGCGCGGCCGGCGGGCAGGGCGTGACGGCGATCCTGGAGCGCTGACCCCGACATTGACCGACGCCCGCCCGGGTCGCACCCGGGCGGGCGTCGGTCGTCCTGCGACGAACGTCGCGTGGTTTGCCTGGCCCGGCAGGGGTACGCAGGGTCGCGGTCAGCCCGGCGGTTCGACGGACAGGAGGTCCGGCGTGGATCGGCACCAGGTACGCGGGGCCCTGCTGGCGGCGGGACTGTCGCCGGACGCCTTCGAGCTGGAAGGCTTGCACGAGCACGTGCCGGTCCCGCCCGACTTCTGGTTCCTCCGCCACGCCACCGGCGGTGGCTGGGAGATCGGCCTCTACGAGCGCGGGGTGCACGACGTCCGCCAACACTTCGACACCGAGGAGGACGCCTGCGCCGGGCTCTACCACGCCCTCACCGGCCGCCCCGCTCCCACCTGATCCGGCCCCTGGGCCGACCGGAGCGCTGGTCGGCGCGTACGGGAGAATGGGCCCGTGACGATCCCGAACGTGCTCGCCAACCGCTACGCCTCGCCCGAGCTGGTCGCCCTCTGGTCGCCGGAGGAGAAGGTACGCATGGAGCGGCGGCTCTGGCTCGCCGTGCTGAAGGCCCAGCGGGACCTCGGCGTGCCGGTGCCGGACGGGGTGGTCGAGGCGTACGAGCGGGTGGTCGACGACGTGGACCTGGCCTCGATCGCCGAGCGCGAGCGGGTCACCCGGCACGACGTGAAGGCCCGGATCGAGGAGTTCAGCGCGCTCGCCGGGCACGAGCACGTGCACAAGGGGATGACCTCCCGGGACCTCACCGAGAACGTCGAGCAGCTCCAGGTCCGGGCCTCGCTGGAGCTGATCCGGGACCGGGTGGTCGCCACCCTGGCCCGGCTGGCCTGGCACGCCCACGAATACTCCGGCCTCGTGATGACCGGCCGGTCGCACAACGTCGCCGCGCAGGCCACGACGCTGGGCAAGCGCTTCGCCTCGGCGGCCGAGGAACTGCTGATCGCGTACGAGCGGCTGGAGGACCTGATCGAGCGCTACCCGCTGCGCGGCGTCAAGGGGCCGGTGGGCACCGCCGCCGACCAGCTCGACCTCTTCGACGGCGACGCCGACAAGGTGGCCGAGCTGGAGCGCCGGGTCGCCGGGCACCTGGGCTTCGCCCGGGTGCTGGACAGCGTCGGCCAGGTCTACCCGCGGTCGCTGGACTTCGACGTGCTCTCCGCGCTGGCCCAGGTCGCCGCCGCGCCGTCGTCGCTGGCCACCACGATCCGGCTGATGGTGGGGCAGGAGCTGGTCACCGAGGGCTTCAAGCCGGGCCAGGTGGGCTCCAGCGCGATGCCGCACAAGATGAACACCCGCTCGTCGGAGCGGGTGAACGGCTTCGCGGTGATCATCCGGGGCTACCTGTCGATGGTGGGCGAGCTGGCCGGCGACCAGTGGAACGAGGGGGACGTCTCCTGCTCGGTGGTCCGCCGGGTGGCCCTGCCGGACGCCTTCTTCGCCGCCGACGGGCTGTTCCAGACGTTCCTCACCGTGCTCGACGAGTTCGGCCCGTACCCGGCGGTGATCAACCGGGAGCTGGAGCGCTTCCTTCCCTTCCTGGCCACCACCAAGATCCTGGTCGCGGCGGTCCGCCGGGGCGTCGGCCGGGAGGTCGCCCACGAGGTGATCAAGGAGCACGCGGTCGCCGTGGCGCTGGCCATGCGGGAGAAGGGCGCCGCCGAGAACGACCTCTTCGACCGCCTCGCCGCGGACGGCCGGCTCGGCCTGACCCGGGCGGAGATCGACGCCCTGGTCGCCGACCGCAACGCCTTCGTGGGCGCCGCCGGTGCCCAGGTCGACCGGGTGACGGCCCGCATCGCCAGGATCGTCGAAGCCCACCCCGAGGCCGCCGCCTACTCCCCGCCCCCGATCCTCTGACCCGGGTGGGTCAGGAGTCGCGGGTGGGGGTCTCGGCGGCGGTTCGGAGGTTCGGGGCGCTGGCCGGTTCGGCGATGCCGCCGGGCGCGGAGGCGATCTCCGGGTCGTGGGCGGTCTCGGCCGCGATCATCGGCTGGTCCGGCGGCATGATGTCGGGCGTCTTGGGTACGACGATCACCGCCGTCCCGTACGCGCAGATCTCCATCCACATCTCGCCGCAGTCCCGGCTGTCGAAGCGCATGCCGATCACGGCGTTCGCGCCGAGCCGCATGGCCTCCTCGCCGAGCCGGGCCACGGAGTCGGTGCGCCAGCGGGTGAGGTTGTCCGGCGCCATCGGGTCGTAGGCGCCACCGCGCAGGTTCTTCACCCCCTCGCGGTAGGGGTTGCGCGTCCTCGCCATCGAGGAGACCACTTCGCCGAGGATCTGGCGGATCTCGTAGCCGGGCAGTTGATCCGTCGTCACGACCAGCACGCTTCCGATGCTGTCAGCCGTGGAGCGGCCCGTTCGTGAGCCGTGTTCACCTGATCGGATGCTGCAAAACGGCGCGGCGCGGACGGGCGGGGTGCCACCGGCCCATCCGCGCCGCACCGGGCGCTAACCGTCAGACACCGGCCACCGAGGTGATCCAGGACCGGTTGTACGCGACACTGCCGTAGTTCTGGATGCTGGAGCCGTCGGCCGTGGAGGCCACGCCGACCTGGCGGCCGTTGTAGAACTGCGGGCCGCCCGAGTCGCCCCGCCAGGCGTTGCCGTTGATCCGGGTGCTGCGGATCGCCTGGCCGCCGTACGCGTCGGTGGCGTTGGTGCTGGTCACCTGCACGCTGGCGGTCTTGAGCTGGGGAGACGCGCCGCAGCCGCTGTAGCAGGTCATGCCCCAGCCGTAGATCGAGTTGGTCGAGCCGACCGGCGGGTTGCTGCTGGCCAGCGTCACGGTGGAGGTGCTGACCGCGCTGGACAGGCGGAGCAGGGCCAGGTCGTAGCGGGTGTAGGAGGCGCTCACGGTGCGGGTGACCCCGCCGGAGGCGTAGTAGACGCTGCCGACCCGGACCGACATCGAGCCGCTGACGCAGTGCCGGGCGGTGAGCACCCACTGGGAGGCGATGACGCTGCCGGAGCAGGTGAACGAGCCGTTGCTGAACACGGCGGCGGCCCACGGGGCGGACGAGACGGTGCTGCCACCGATGATCGGCTGCGGGCCGGCCGGTGCGGCGGCGGCGCCGGAGGCGGTGGCGAGCACGCCGGCGAGGGCGGTCGTCACCACGGCGAGCAGGGGACGGAGGCGCATGTTCGGGACTCCTTCTGCGGAGGGGGCGCCCGGGGTCGCCGGGCAGGGGTGACCTGACCGGGGCGGGGTGAACCCGGTGGGCCGGTCGATGAATTCATCGACGTCTGGCGATGAATGCTAAGGGCCGGCCGATGTTCGTCACAAGACTCCGATCGAAATCCGTGGATCTGGTGGCCGGCGGTGCGGGGGTCGGTCCGCCGTCTGTCGGAAACCGGTCCCGCCGCCGGGGCCGTACGGCGAAATGCCTGGTGAGGGGCCTGTCGCCGCGAGCGGGCGGCCCCGCCGGGCAACAAATTCGTATCGACGCCGCAACGAACTCGCATCGGCCTTCCGTCACGGCGGCCGGTCACGCCGATCACTGCCTGACCCGGCCCCGGGCGGTGCGGGCGGGGCCGTATCTGCCAGGTAGGCTGGCTGCGCTCGCCCGTTGTGGGCCGGCACCCAACTGCGTACACAGTCAGGAGTGCCCCGTGCCTCGCGTCGTCGTCGACGTCATGCTCAAGCCCGAGATCCTCGATCCTCAGGGCCAGGCCGTCGCAAACGCGCTGCCCCGGCTCGGCGTCAGCGACGTCGCCTCGGTCCGGATCGGCAGGCGGATCGAGATCGAGTTCACCGGTGAACCGGACCTGGACCGGGCCCGGGAGATCGCCGACAAGCTGCTCGCCAACCCGGTCATCGAGGACTTCACCGTCCACCTGGTCGAGGCCGACGAGACCGCGGACGCGCGCTCGTGACCGCCCGGGTCGGTGTGGTGACGTTCCCCGGCTCGCTCGACGACGGCGACGCGGCCCGGGCCGTCCGGATCGCCGGCGCCGAACCGGTCCGGCTCTGGCACGGCGACCCGGACCTGCACGGTGTCGACGCCGTCGTCCTGCCCGGTGGCTTCTCCTACGGCGACTACCTGCGCTGCGGCGCGATCGCCCGGTTCGCCCCGGTGATGGGGACGATCGTCGACGCCGCCCGCGGCGGCCTGCCGGTCCTCGGCATCTGCAACGGCTTCCAGATCCTCTGCGAGGCCCACCTGCTGCCCGGCGCGCTCACCCGCAACCAGCACCTGCACTTCCGCAACCGCGACCAGGTCCTCCGGATCGAGGCCGTCGGCACCGCCTGGACCAACGCGTTCCAGCCCGGCCAGGAGGTGCTCATCCCGGTCAAGAACGGCGAGGGCTGCTACGTCGCCGACCCGGCGACGCTGGACCGGCTGGAGGCCGAGGGCCGCGTCGTCGCCCGCTACGTCGGCGGCAACCCCAACGGATCGCAGCGCGACATCGCCGCGATCACCAACGAGGCCGGCAACGTGGTCGGCATCATGCCGCACCCCGAGCACGCGGTGGAGGCGCTCACGGGCCCCTCCCTGGACGGCCTCGGCTTCTTCACCTCGGTGCTGAAGCACCTGGTGGGGGCCCCGGCGTGACCGGCGGGATCATCGGTCGGTCCACCCGCCGCCACGGCGGCGAGCGCAGCGAGGAGAGGTCATGACCACCCATCCGGACCCGGCCCTGCGGGAGACGCCGGGCGTGGTGCCGCAGGCCGGCCCGTCCGAGGACTGGGCCCTCGGCGTGGACACCGTGCCCCGGGCCGCCGGCACCCCCGAGGAGCTCCAGCCGTACGCCGAGCTGGGCCTCCGCGACGACGAGTACGACCGGATCCGGCACATCCTCGGCCGCCGACCCACCCAGTCCGAGTTGGCCATGTACTCGATCATGTGGAGCGAGCACTGCTCCTACAAGTCGAGCAAGGTGCACCTGCGCCAGTTCACCGAGAAGGCCCCGCCGAGCGACCGGATGCTCGCCGGCATGGGGGAGAACGCGGGTGTGGTCCGGGTCTCCGACGAGCTGGCGGTGACCTTCAAGGTCGAGTCGCACAACCACCCGAGCTTCGTCGAGCCGTACCAGGGCGCGGCGACCGGTGTCGGCGGCATCGTCCGGGACATCCTCGCCATGGGCGCCCGCCCGGTCGCCGTCATGGACCCGCTGCGCTTCGGCGCGGCCGACCACCCGGACACCGCCCGGGTGCTGCCCGGCGTGGTGGCCGGCGTCGGCGGCTACGGCAACTGCCTCGGCCTGCCCAACATCGGCGGCGAGGTGGTCTTCGACCCCTGCTACCAGGGCAACCCGCTGGTCAACGCGCTCTGCCTCGGCGTGCTGCCGGTCGACCGGCTGCAGAAGAAGGACGCCACCGGCCCCGGCAATGTCGTGGTGCTGATGGGCGCCAAGACCGGCCGGGACGGCATCGGCGGCGTGTCGGTGCTGGCCAGCGCCACCTTCGACGAGGGCAGCGAGCAGCGCCGCCCGTCCGTGCAGGTGGGCGACCCGTTCATGGAGAAGCTGCTCATCGAGGCGTGCCTGGAGCTGTACGACGCCGAGCTGGTCGTCGGCATCCAGGACCTCGGCGGCGCCGGCCTCACCTGCGCGCTCACCGAGACCGCCGCCTCCGCCGGCACCGGCATGCGGGTCTGGCTGGAGCGGGTGCCGCTGCGCGAGCCCTCGATGGAGCCGCACGAGATCCTGGCCAGCGAGTCCCAGGAGCGGATGCTGCTGGTCGTCTCCCCCGACAAGCTGGACGCGGTGCTCAAGACCGCCGAGAAGTGGGGCGTCTGGGCCACCGCCATCGGCGAGGTCACCGCACCGTCGCCGGACGGCCAGCCGGGCCGGCTGGTCATCACCTGGCGCGACCAGCTCGTGGTGGACGTGCCGCCGGGCTCGCTGGTCGACGACGGGCCGGTCTACGCCCGCCCGATGCGCGAGCCGGCCGACCTGATCCTGCTCCAGGCCGACCGTGCCGAGACTCTGCCCCGGCCGAGCAACCCGGACGCGCTCCGGGAGACCGTGCTCCGCATGATCGCGTCGCCGAACCTGGCCGACAAGACCTGGGTCACCGAGCAGTACGACCGGTACGTGCTGGGCAACACCGTGCTCGCCCAGCCGGAGGACTCCGGCGTGATCCGGATCGACGAGCGGACCGGCCTCGGTGTGGCCCTCTCCGTCGACGGCAACGGCCGGTACGCCCGCCTCGACCCGTACCACGGGGCGAAGCTCGCGCTGGCCGAGGCGTACCGGAACGTGGCGGTGACCGGCGCGAAGCCGATCGCCGTGACCGACTGCCTCAACTTCGGCTCGCCGGAGGACCCGGGCGTGATGTGGCAGTTCGCCGAGGCCGTGCGCGGCCTGGCGGACGGCTGCCTGGAGCTGGGCATCCCGGTGACCGGCGGCAACGTCAGCTTCTACAACCAGACCGGCGCGGCGGCCATCCACCCGACCCCGGTGGTCGGCGTGCTGGGCGTGCTGGACAACGTGGCGGACCGGGTGCCGATGGGCTTCGTGCCGCGGCCGGCCGGCGACCACGACCAGCTCTTCCTGCTCGGCGAGACGCACGTCGAGCTCTCCGGCTCGGAGTGGGCCTGGGTGACCCATGAGCACCTGGGCGGCATCCCGCCGCAGGTCGACCTGGCCCGCGAGCGACAGCTCGCCGAGCTGCTCGCCGAGGCGGCACGGGTCGGGCACCTCAGCTCCGCGCACGACCTCTCCGACGGTGGTCTCGCCCAGAGCCTGGTCGAGTCCAGCCTGCGACGCGGGGTCGGCGCCCGGATCGTGCTGCCGGAGCACTTCGCCGACGGCTCGATGCCGTTCGTCTTCCTGTTCAGCGAGTCCGCCGGCCGCGTGCTGGTGTCGGTGCCGCGCGGCCACGAGAAGGCGTTCACCGCCCTCTGCGCCGAGCGCGGGGTGCCGTGGGAGCTCATCGGGGTCACCGACCCGGCCGGCGGCGCCCTGGAGGTGCACGGCCAGTTCCGGATCGGCCTCGACGAGCTGCGCGAGGCGCACACCGCCACCCTGCCGCGCCTCTTCGGCGGCGCGGGGGCGGCGCAGGTGGAGGTGGAGGCCACCCGCACCGGGACCACCACCGTCCTGCCGGCCACCGCCGAGCAGCCGGTCGGTGTCGACCCGGCCGAGGTCAACGCCGAGCCGATCGCGCGGGCCGGCTCCGCTCCCGCCGAGACCGAGGTCGAGGCCGAGGCCGCTCCCGTGGCGGTGGCGGACGCTCCGACGGCCGAGGGCACCACGACGGACGAGACTCCGACAGACGAGACTGCGGCCGACGAGGCTCCGGCGGAGGTCGCCGACGCCACGACCGACGGCGCCGACGACGCTCCCGAGGCGGCGTCCGGCCCGGAGGGCTCCGCTACGGCTAACGGTGACGACGACCAGCGCCCCGCGCCGGATCAGCGCTGAGGCCCTGGCCTTGGCCGTCTTCGCCCAACCCGGCGCCGGCGCCCGGTTCGACTGGGGGCTGAGCGGGGCGGCAGAGCTCGGCCGGGTCTGCGCCGCCCTGGTGGTGGTGGACGTGCTCTCGTTCACCACCGCCGTGGAGGTGGCGGTCAGCCGCGGCATGCGGGTGCACCCGTTCCCGTGGGGCGAGCAGGCCGCGGACTACGCCCGCCGGGTCGGCGCCGTCGCCGCGGTCGGCCGCCGGAAGACGACCCCGGAACACCCGTGGTCGCTCTCCCCGGCGGCGCTGCGGACCGCGCCGGTCGTCGCCGACCTGGTGCTGCCGTCGCCGAACGGCTCGGCCATCAGCGCCGCCGCGAGCGCCACGGGCGTGCCGGTGGTCGCGGCCTGCCTGCGCAACGCGCCCGCCGTCGGGCGCTGGCTCCGCGCCCAGGGGTACGGCTCGACCGACGCCCCGGTCGGTGTGGTGGCCGCCGGTGAACGCTGGCCGGACGGGTCGCTGCGCCCCGGCGTGGAGGATCAGCTCGGTGCGGCCAGCGTGCTGGACACCCTGTCCGGGGTTCCCGGCGGACTCTCCGTGGAGGCGGCCATGGCCCTGGCCGCGCTGGCCAGCACGCCCGACGTGCCGGCGGCGGTCCGTGGCTGCGTCTCCGGCCGCGAACTCATCGAGGGTGGCTTCGCCCGGGACGTGGACGTCGCCGTCGAGGTCGGCGTCTCCGACGTGGTGCCGGTGCTGCGCCAGGGCTACTTCGCCCCCGCCTGACGCCGGCCCCCTCGCACTCCACCAACCCGCGACGCGAAGTGGCCGCCCGGCTCAGCCGGACGGCCACTCTCGTCGTGCTCGGTCGAGGTCGCTCGCGCCCCCGCGGTCAGTCGTCCAGCCAGTCCAGGCGGCGGCCGCCGCGGTCCTGCGGGGCGTCCGGTCGGCCCCGGCCGGCCTCGGCCGGGTAGCCACCCTGGTCGTAGCCCTGGTTGTCGTAGCCACCGCCGCGCTGCTGCGGCGGCTGCTCCTGGCCGTAGCCGCCCTGCGGGCCGTAGCCACCCTGCTGGGGCTGGCCGTAACCGTCGCCGCCGCCGTAGCCGCCGCGCTGGTCGTAACCGTCGTAGCCGCCCTGCTGGCCGCCGTCGTAGCCACCGGCCTGGCGACCGTCATAGCCGCCGGTCTGGCCGCTGTCGTAGCCACCGGCCGGTGCGCTCTCGTAGCCGCCCTGCTGGCCGCCGTAGCCGCCCGCCGGACCGTTGTCGTAGCCGCCCTGCTGGCCGCCGCCGTAGCCGCCACCGGAGCCGTAGCCGTTGCCGCCCTGCTCCGGGCCGCGGCCGTACTGGCCCTGACCGGGCTGGTCGTAGCCCCGGCCCTGGTCGGGCTGGTAGGTGCTGGTCGGGTACGGGTCGGCCGGCGGCGCGTACTGGGTGCTGTCGCCGGTGTAGCGGCCGGTGGGCTCGTCGTAGCGCTCGCCGCCGTAGCCGCCGCCCTGTGCGGGCGGGTAACCGGCGGCGCCGGCGCCGTAGTCCCGGCTGCCGTAGCCGCCACCGGAGGACGGGGCGGTGCCGTAGCCGCCGCCCGAGGACGGCGCCGCGCCGTAGCCGTTGTCGCCGCCGCCGTAGCCGCCCTGGCCGGGCGCCCCGTCGCCGTAGCCGTTGCCGGCCCAGCCGGCCTGACCGGCACCGGCCCCGGCGCCGTAGGCCGGGCCGGGCGGCGCGCCGTACGGGTCCGGCGGCACGTCGTCGACGACCGGGCGGTGCATCATGGTCGGCGCGTCGCTCAGCGAGGTGCCACCGGCCATCGTCGGCGCCGCACCGGCGCCCATGCCGTTGACCACCCGGGTCTGGTCGTCCGCGCCCCGGTAGGCGCCCCGGGCGCCCGGCACCGCGGCGGCCGCTCCGGCCGGGCCACCGGGGCCGGTCGGCCCGTGCGGGCCGTCCCCGTCGCCGTCGCCGTCCTCGTTCTTGCGCCGCATGTAGAGCAGCACGATGGTGCCCACACCGACGGCGACGAAGAGCCCGCCGAGCAGGATCAGCAGCCAGGAGCCGCCGGAGTCCTCGTTGGCGGCAGGCTGCTGGGCGGCCGGCTGCTCGCTGGCCGGCTCGTCGGTCGCCTCGTCGGTCGCCTCGTCGGTCGGCAGGGGCTCCTCGGTGGCGGACGGGGTGGCGCTGGGGCTGGCCTCGACCTTGACCGGCACGGTGATCCGCTGCCCGGTCACCGACTGGCCGGCCGCGGCGTCGAACGACTTGGTGCCGATCTTGCCGTCCTTGTTGGCGCCGAGGTCGATCCGACCCGGTGCGATCGGTTCGGAGGTCGAGCCGCTGAACCGGAAGTTGCCGCTGCCGTCCGTGCTGGTCTGGCGCTGCTTGCCCACGCTGTCCCGGAGCATCACCACGGCACCCGCCACCGGATCGCCGTTGGCCTCGGCGACCACCTTGCCGGAGATCGACTTCACGGTCTGCGCCTGAGTGGGCTGCGGCGCGGCCGGACCACGCACGGTCATGTCCCGCGCATCGCTGGCCTGATCGCCGCCTGACTTGGCGGAGACGCGGACCTGCCCCGATTTCGTGTCGCCCGGGTTCAGGGTGCCGGCGACGAGGTTTACCGTGATCGACTCTTCCTTGCCCCCAGGGATCAGGCGGGCAGGCACGTTGCATTCGCCTTGGCAGGTCAGGCCGTTGAAGGTGTCAACGTTGATGCTGAAGGCGGTCGGCGAGTCGTTCTTGTTCGTGACCGTGAAGGTCATGGGCGTCTGCTGACCGCTCTGCAACGTTCCTGTCGACAGACTGGTGATCCGCACGTCGGGATTTGTTGCCAGGGCGGGTGTGGCGGGGACGGCGAGCAGCGCGCCGAAGACCAGCGCCACGACCACACCGGCCCGCTGCTTCCAGGCACGTCGGTGTGTTGACACGTCCACCGCCTTCCGGGTCTGATCTCCCCGCCGGCCGGTCCGGCCAGGGTGATCACTCACGGTACGAATACGCCGTCGGCAACTATGCCTTGTCTGACCGGATCATCTCTACCCAGGGCCAGCGTCGAGCGGGATGCTGCCGGGTCGTATCGTCCCGTCGTGTCCTCTCCGCACACTTATTCGGCCGCGGTCGCGGCAACGTTGACGGCGCTGGATGAGGGGCGTACGCCCGAACGGCCGGTGTACCGGGAGGCGGTCCGTACCCTCTTGGCCGTCCTCGCGGAGCGCGCCCCCGGCCGATCGGTGGAGGTGCGGGTTCCACCCTACGGTGCCGTGCAGTGCGTGGCGGGGCCGCGACACACCCGCGGAACGCCCCCGAACGTGGTGGAAATGAACCCGGAGACCTGGCTGGCGCTGGCCACGGGCCGCCTCGGCTGGGCGGAGGCCGTCACCGACGGTCGCGTACGCGTGTCCGGCACCCGGGCGGATCTCTCCGAGCACCTGCCGCTATAGCTGCGGCGACGCGCTCGGGCCGATCACGCTGTGCGGCCGGATCGTGACTGTCGGTGTCGTCGGCTGTTCGCGTACACTGTGAGGCGACCACGGTCCCCGGCCCACCGTGCGGAGCTTGCCCCCCCGACCTCCGCCAGGCCAGTCCAGACCCCAGCATTGAGGGAGCGGCAGGTGCCCCGAGGCGATGGCCGGCTGAGCCACGACCTTGACCCCCAGCGACCCGGCCCCCAGGACGCGTGTGGCGTCTTCGGCGTCTGGGCGCCCGGGGAGGAGGTCGCCAACCTGACCTACTTCGGGCTCTACGCCCTCCAGCACCGCGGCCAGGAGGCCGCGGGCATCGCGGTGAGCGACGGTTCGGGTGTGGTGGTCTACAAGGACCTCGGCCTGGTCGCCCAGGTCTTCGACGAGCCGACGCTGGCCAGCTTGCGCGGGCACGTGGCGATCGGGCACGCACGGTACTCGACCACGGGCGGTTCGACCTGGGAGAACGCCCAGCCGACCATCCGGGCCACCAGCGCCGGCACCACGATCGCGCTGGCCCACAACGGCAACCTGGTCAACACCGCCGAGCTCCAGCGTGAGGTGGCCGAGCGGGGCGTGGACTCCGACGGCTCGACCAACGACACGTCGCTGGTCACCATGCTGCTGGCCAGCCGCCCCGACCTCTCCGTCGAGGCGGCCGCCCTGGAGGTGCTGCCCCAGCTGCGCGGCGCGTTCAGCTTCGTCTTCATGGACGAGTCGACCCTCTACGCGGCCCGCGACCCGCACGGCGTCCGCCCGCTGGTGCTCGGCCGGCTGGAGCGCGGCTGGGTGGTGGCGAGCGAGACCGCCGCGCTGGACATCGTCGGCGCGAGCGTGGTCCGCGAGGTGGAGCCGGGTGAGCTGATCGCCATCGACGAGGACGGGCTGCGCTCCAGCCGGTTCGCCGCCCCGGAGCCCAAGGGCTGCCTCTTCGAGTACGTGTACATCGCCCGCCCGGACGCCACCATCGCCGGGCGGAACGTGCACTCCGCGCGGGTGCAGATCGGCCGCCAGCTCGCCCGGGAGCACCCGGTCGAGGCCGACCTGGTCATCCCGGTGCCGGAGTCCGGCACCCCGGCCGCGATCGGCTACGCCGAGGAGTCCGGCATCACCTACGGCCAGGGCCTCATGAAGAACCCCTACGTGGGGCGCACCTTCATCCAGCCCTCGCAGACCCTGCGCCAGCTCGGCATCCGGCTCAAGCTCAACCCGCTGCGGGAGAACGTCCGCGGCAAGCGCCTGGTGGTGGTGGACGACTCGATCGTCCGGGGCAACACCCAGCGGGCCATCGTGCGGATGCTGCGCGAGGCGGGGGCGCTGGAGGTTCACGTCCGGATCTCCTCGCCGCCGGTCCGCTGGCCCTGCTTCTACGGGATCGACTTCGCCACCCGCGCCGAGCTGCTGGCCAACGGGCTGGACAACGAGGGCATCCGCCGGTCGATCGGGGCCGACACGCTGGGCTACGTTTCGCTCCCCGGCCTGATCGCCGCGACGGAGCAGCCGAAGACCCGACTCTGCCGGGCGTGCTTCGACGGGGAATACCCGATCGAGCTGCCGGCCGGGAACCTGATCGGCAAGCACGTGCTCGAAGGAGTGGGCCGCCGGGTCGCCGCCGAGGCGTCCGAGGCCGCCGTCGCAACCACCGCCGCGCTCGTCGCCACGCCGAGCAACCGCCCGTAGCACCACCGACGCGGGTCCGGCCGCACCGACCGGCCCGCGGGAACCACAAAGGGGAGAACCGTGACGCACGTGTCCGAGCGCAGCGGCGCAGGATCCAGCCCGACGGGCGCCGGCGGCGACCGCCAGCCCTGGTCGGCGGGGACCGGCCGTACGCAGCGCAAACGCTCGGTCTCGTACGCCGACGCCGGGGTGTCGATCGAGGCGGGCGACCGCGCGGTCGAGCTGCTGAAGTCCAAGGTCCGGCAGACCCGGCGCCCGGAGGTCATGGGTGACCTGGGCGGCTTCGCCGGCCTGTTCCGGCTGGACACGAAGAAGTACAAGAACCCGATCCTGGCCTCCTCCACCGACGGCGTGGGCACCAAGCTGGTGATCGCCCAGCAGCTCGACATCCACGACACGGTCGGCATCGACCTGGTCGCCATGGTGGTCGACGACCTGGTGGCGTGCGGCGCCGAGCCGCTCTTCCTGCTCGACTACATCGCCACCGGCGAGGTCGTCCCGGACAAGGTCGCCGAGATCGGCGCCGGCATCGCCGACGGCTGCCGGTACGCCGGCTGCGCCCTGCTCGGTGGCGAGACCGCCGAGCACCCGGGCGTCCTGCGCCCCGACGAGTACGACATCTCGGCGACCGGCGTGGGCGTGGTGGAGGAGAGCGACATCCTCAGCCCGGAGCGGGTCGAGGTGGGTGACGTGGTGATCGCCATGCGGTCCTCCGGCCTGCACTCCAACGGCTACTCGCTGGTCCGGCACGTGCTGCTGGGCGCCGCCCGGATGCGGCTGGACGTGGTGATCGAGGACTTCGGCCGGCAGCGCACCCTCGGCGAGGAGTTGCTGACCCCCACCAAGATCTACGCGCAGGACTGCCTGAAGCTGATCACCGAGGCGGAGGTGCGGGTGCTGGCCCACGTCACCGGCGGCGGCATCCCGGGCAACCTGGTCCGGGTCCTGCCCGAGCACGTCGACGCGGTGGTCAACCGCTCCACCTGGAAGCCGCAGCCGATCTTCGACCTGATCCAGTCCAAGGGCCGGATCGAGGACCCGGACATGGAGGCGACGTTCAACATGGGCGTCGGCATGTTCGCCATCGTCTCGGCCGAGGACGCGGACCGTGCGCTGGCCACCCTGACCGGCCGCGGCGTCGACGCCTGGCAGGCCGGCGAGATCATCGAGGGCACCGGCAACGTGCAGATGATCGGGCAGCACACCCGCGGATGATCACTCTCCGGTGATCATCCGGGCACCTGATCGGGGCTTCACCCGAGTGGTCACCGCCGCCTAGCCTGAAGGGCGGTTCAGGCTAGGCGGGGGAGGGTTGATGGCTGCGCGTACGCACACCGGCATGCGGGGCATCGCCGCCGTCCCCTCCTACGTGGTGATGCAGCCGACCACGCTCTGCAACCTCGACTGCGTCTACTGCTACCTGCCGCTGCGCGCGGCCGACCGGCGGATGCCGCTCACGGTCGCCGAGGCGGTGGCGGCCTCGGTGAACCCCTGGGCGGCCTCCGGGCGCTTCTCGGTGGTCTGGCACGGCGGGGAGCCGCTCGCGGCCGGCCGGGAGCACCTGGCGGCTCTGCTGGCCCCGTTCGGCCCGGCGGTGGAGCACCACGTCCAGACCAACGCCACGCTGATCGACGACGCCTGGTGCGCGTTCTTCGCCGAGCACGGGATCCGGGTCAGTGTGAGCGTGGACGGCCCCCGGGCCCGCAACGGCGAGCGGGTCACCCGGGGCGGCCGGCCGGCGTACGACCGGATCCTGGCCGGGGTGGCGGCGCTGCGCCGGCACGGGCTGCCCTTCTCGGCGCTGGCCGTGGTCTCCCGGCCGGAGCCGGGGCTGGCCACCGAGCTCTACGGCTACTTCCTCGACCTCGGCTGCGACGTGCTGGGGATCAACATCGAGGAGACCGAGGGCGTGAACACCCGCACGAACGCCCGGGACGCGGCCGCGGTGACCGGGTTCTGGGCCGAGCTGGTCGGCGCCTGGCGCCGGGATCCCCGGATCCACCTGCGCGAGATCGAGTGGTCCCTGCGGTACGCCGGCGCCGTCCTGGCCGGCACGTCGGACGACCTGCTGCCCCGCCGGCTCGACCCGATCCCCACGGTGGGCCACGACGGTTCGGTGGTCGTGCTCTCCCCGGAGCTGGCCGGCTTCACCGACCCGCACTACGGCGACTTCAGCAGCGGTAACGTGCTGACCACCCCGCTGGCCGAGATCCTGGCCGGCGCCGGGCGGACGCCCTGGGTGGGCGAGTTCCTCACCGGCGTGGAGGCGTGCCGCTCCTCCTGCCCCTACTTCGGCTTCTGCGGCGGCGGCCACGCGGCCAACCGCTACTTCGAGCTGGGGCGTTTTGACGGTACGGAGACCGAGCACTGCCGCAACAGCAAGATCCGCTTACTGGAGGGAGTGTTGGAGCATGCCCGAGACCACGAGTCACCGGCAGCCTGAGCGCGTCGGAGGAGCCGCCCCCGATCCCGTCGTGGACCGGGTGCGGGAAGCCGCCGCTGGATTGACCGCACTTCTCCACGAGGCCGAGGCCGCGCGCCTGCTGCGGGCGGAGGTGTCGGGCGGCGACGGTGCCAGCGCGGTGTGCGCCTGGAACCACTTCGAGAACATCCCGACGTTCTACAACTGGAACAACCGGCCCCGCTGAGGGCACGCGTCCGCGATCAGGGACCTGCCGGTCCGCCGGAGTGGCTCCGGGACGGCGAGGTCCCTGATCGTCGGTGCGCCGCGTTGGATGGGCACATGCGTGAGCACGCGGGGAGTCACCGCGTGCTCAGATGCGACCGGAGGTCAGCGGGTCGGACGGACCCAGGTGTCCGGGTCGTCGTCCGCGTGATCCTCATCATCGTCGTCGACATACTCTTTGTAGTCGTCGTCGAAGTGCTGCTCAGACTTCCCACCAGCACCCGCCAACTCGCGCTGCAAGGCGGTGAGGTCGGTGTTCGGGGAGTGGTACTTCAACTCCCGCGCCACCTTCGTCTGCTTGGCCTTAGCACGGCCGCGCCCCATGGCTCGACCCCCTCGCACAGAATGCGGGGCAGCCCGAAGGCGGGCCCCGATGACGTCAGGCATCTCTCGTGGCTCTTACGGTACATGGGGATGCCACCGTTCGGCACCTCGGGTTACCGTCAACCGGGCCTGCGCGTCGCAGTGATCCGGCCGTCACAAAGTGTACCCGGTAAGGAGTGGGCACCGGGGCCGGCCATGACAGCGGTCAAACCGGCACGAAACATCCCAATCGCAGCTTAACGCCGGCGCGCGAGCCGGCGCGGCCCGGGGGCGAGCCGGTGCCCGCCCCCGGGGTGACGTTCAGCGCAGGTGGATGGTGCGCAGCCGGCCGACCTCGGCCATCCGCCGCTCGGCGAGCCGGTCCGCGGCCACCGCCGGCGGGACGCCCTCGTCGTCGGCGAGTCGCAGGATCTCCCGGGTGGTGTCGAAGATCCGGGTGGCCCGCAGCTTGGCGCGCTCGAAGTTGAAGCCCTCGATCTCGTCGGCCACCTGGATGACGCCGCCGGCGTTCACCACGTAGTCGGGGGCGTAGAGGATGCCCCGGTCGGCGAGGACCTTCTCGATGCCCGCGTGGGCGAGCTGGTTGTTGGCCGCCCCGGCGACCACCTTCGCGCGCAGCACCGGCACCGTGTCGTCGTTCAGGGCGCCGCCCAGCGCGCACGGGGCGTACACGTCGATGTCGGACGCGACCAGCGCCGCGGTGTCGTCGACCAGCGTGACCTGCGGGTGGGTGGTGCGCACCCACTCCAGGGCCTTCGGGTTGACGTCGGTCGCCACGACCTCCGCCCCGTCCTCCAGCAGGTGGCCGGTGAGGTACTTGCCGACCTTGCCCAGGCCGGCCACGCCGACCCGCTTGCCGGCCAGGGTCGGGGTGCCCCAGACGTGCTCGGCGGCGGCCCGCATGCCCTGGAAGACGCCCCAGGCGGTGAGGACGGAGGAGTCGCCGGCGCCGCCGTGCTCCACGCTGCGGCCGGTGACGTAGCTCGTCTCCCGGGCGATCACGTCCATGTCGGCGACGTAGGTGCCGACGTCGCAGGCGGTGTAGTAGCGCCCGGCCAGCGACTCCACGAAACGGCCGTAGGCGCGCAGTAGCGCCTCGCTCTTGATCTGCTCCGGGTCACCCCAGATGACCGCCTTGCCGCCACCGAGGTCGAGGCCGGCCAGGGCGTTCTTGTACGCCATGCCCCGGGAGAGGTCGAGCACGTCGGCGAGGGCGTCGGACTCGCTGGCGTACGGGTAGAACCGGGTGCCGCCGAGGGCGGGGCCCAGCGCGGTGGAGTAGATCCCGATGATCGCCTTCAGGCCGGACTGCTTGTCCTGGCAGAACACGACCTGTTCGTGACCGGTGGATCCCGGGTCGTCGGTGCTGGCGAATACGCCCATGGCTGACTCCTGTGTCGGTGTGCGTCCTTGTGGGGCGCGGAACCTGTTGGCAAGCCGGCGGGATGGTGCCGGTGCTGCTGAGCCTAATATCGGCCGCAGCCGTACTGTCGCGCACGTCACGACGCCTCGTGACGGCGGCGGCGGACAAGTCCCGTCTCGTGGGAGGATCGTCGCCGTGCCGTCGCTCTTCGCCTCATACCTGCGCGTGTACGAGCCGCTGACCGCCTTCGATCGCGATCGCCAGTCGTACTGGCGCCGCTACGTCAACGAGGGCCGGGCGGTCGCCCCGCTGGAGGGGCCGGTCCGGCAGCGGACGGCGGTGATCGAGGCGCTGGGCGCGGGCTGGACCCGGTTGCCCGACCTGCCCGAGGAGGCGTACGTCCTGGAGGCCGACGACACGCTGCTGGTCTGCCCCTGGAACCTGCGGATCCGGGTCGCCGAGGCGGCGCTGAGCGCCCGCGACGGGGTGCCCACGGTGCTGGCCGACGCGTTCGTCCCGCCCGTCCTGGCCGGCCAGGCCAAGGCGGTGGTGGAGGACTGGCGCAGCGGGGCGCGGGTGCTGGAGCACGGGGTGCCCCGGGTGCACGAGCAGATCGCCACCTGGGGCGTGCCGCTGCGCTGGTTCGTGCTCTTCGACGCGCAGGAGCGGCACCTGGTCACCGAGCCGGAGCGGCGGGCGCTGCGCTACCGGACGGAGATCTCCAAGGCGCGCCGCCGGTCGTCGCGAGCGCTGTCCGTGCTGCGCAAGTCGGTCGGCGAGGCGCCGATCACCGAGGCGGTCGAGGAGGCTGCCCGCTGGCTGGAGGAGTTCCACCCCCGCTCGGTGGTGGAGCTGGACTACGGCGGCCTGGTGCAGCTGCTGCCCGACGAGACGCTCGCCGCCGACGACTCGACCGAGCTGGTGGCGACCGGGCTGGCCGGGCTCTCCCGGGGCGAGGCGGAGGAGGCCTCGGCGGCGTACGACAAGCTGGTCGCCCGCTGGCGTGCCGTGCAGCTGCTGGAGCGCTGCAACTAGGCCGCCCGGTTTGCCCAGTTGAGCCCTCTCGATGCGAGACTGTCTCGTAGTCGACGCTTCACGAACCGTGATCATGAGTCCGAATAAGGTAGTTTCTGCGGTATAAAAGTCGTAAAAATCGGGCATGGTTCATCCGTCCGTCTAGGGACCTTCAGCCGTTCGGCCCATGTCGGACATCGGGGACTAGCCGGACCATGGGAGACGCGTCGGCCGGCGGGACCCCGGCCGATGTCTATACATGTGGAGGAGTGACCCCGATGGCATCGCGAACGCACGAACCAGAGCCGCTACTCACACCGGCCGAGGTGGCGTCGATGTTCCGTGTCGACCCGAAGACGGTGACCCGGTGGGCCAAGGCTGGCAAGCTCAGCGCCATCCGGACCCTGGGCGGCCACCGCCGTTACCGCGAGTCGGAGGTTCGCGCCCTGCTGCAGGGGCAGATTCCCCAGCAGCGTCAGGGGGACTGACCGCCGGACGTTTCTCAGGCGTTCGATCAGGGGCGGTGGGACGTCGCGACAGCGACGATCCGCCGCCCTGAATCGCGTCCGGGGCCGGTTCGCTCAGTCGAGCACGATGCGCAGACCCACCGTGCCGCCCTCGCCCCGGCGCAGCCGGCTGCCCAGCAGGCTCAGCCGGCCGATCAGCCGGTACTTCTGCTTGAGCAGCCCCCGGATCCGCCGGGTCGACTCGGGGCCGCTGATCGTCGCGTGCCCCGGCACCGCCTCGCCGTGCGGCCGCCCGCGCACGTCGCACGGGGCCACCGTGACCCGGCCGTCGCGCCGGATCCGCTTCACCTTGCCGGAGTCCGACACCGTCCACACCGCCAGCGCCTCGCCGTCGCGCACCGCCCAGACCGGAGTCGGCACCGCCCGCCCGTCCTTGCGGAACGTGGTGAGCAGGACATACTTCTCCGCCGCCAGGCGGTCCAGGTCTGTCACGCCGCTCAGGATACGGCGGCGACAGGCCGACTGAGCCCGGATAGCGTGATCGCCGTGAGCGCGAGGAGTGAGCCGGGTCTGCGAGCCCCGCAGTCGGGAACAGAGACAGCACTGTGACCGGGGAACCCACGATCGGCGACGTGTTCGGTGAGATGATCCGCGACGCGTACGCCGTCACCACCGGGATCGGGCCCCGGCCGCTGGTCGGTGGGCGGCTGCCCCGGCCGGTCATCGAGATCATCGAGCGCGACGACGGGCTGGTCAACGGCGCCCCCGCCGAGCACTACCTGGACCCGCCGCAGCGGTGGCAGCCGTACGACCACCGGGCCGTGGACCGGGTGCACGGGCAGGTGCTGGACATCGGGGTCGGCGCCGGCCGGATCGCGCTGCACCTCCAGGAGCGCGGCGTGCCGGTCACCGGCCTGGACACCTCGGTCGGCGCGCTGCGGGTCAGCCGGCACCGGGGCGTCCGCGACCTGGTGCTCGGCACCGTCGACGAGCACGTCGCCGACGGCCGGCGCTACGACACCTTCCTGCTGCTCGGCAACAACCTGGGGCTGTTCGAGGGCCGGGAGCGGGCCCCCGCGCTGCTGGCCGCGCTCGCCGCGCTGGCCCGTCCCGGCGCGCAGGTCATCGCGCACGGCACCGACCCGTACGGCACCACGGATCCGGTGCACACGGGCTACCACGAGCTGAACCGGCGGCGGGGGCGGCTGGGCGGGCAGCTCCGGCTGCGGCTGCGCTACCGGCTGCTCGGCACCGAGTGGTTCGACTATCTGGTGTGCTCGGTCGAGGAGTTCGCCGAACTGGTCCACGGCTCGCCGTGGCGACTGGTCGACGTGGACGACCAGGACCACCCGTACTACCTGGCCACGCTGAGGCTGGCCTGAGCCGGCGGGCGCCCGGACAGGCCGGGGCGCCCGCCGGCGTACGCGTCAGACCCGGACGGTGGGGGTGGTCTGCTCGGGCGGGAGGCCGCCGTCGCCGTCGACCACCTCGTCCGGGGTGCCGTCCTCGTCGATGTCGACCATGGTGATGTCCACCTTGCCGTCGCCGTCGGTGTCGAACTGGAACAGGTCGGCCTTCCCGTCGCCGTCGGTGTCCACCACCCAGACGTCGGTCTTCCCGTCGTTGTTGGTGTCCGCGCGGAGCAGGTCCACCCGCTCGTCGCCGCGGGTCTCCACCGTCTCGGTGCCCTCCGCGCTCTCCGGTGCCTGGCTCATCTCGATCCTTCCCTCGGCGTTGACGGCCGTCTGTACCCGATCCGGCGCGCCCCCACGCATGCCCCGCGGGCCGGCCCTGCATAGGGTCGCACCCAGGAGCGAGCGAGCGGACTCGTCCGGCGCGGCGGAGACCCCGCCCGTTCACGGGTCCGCGCCGAAGGGACATCGATGAGTGGTCGTTTTGTGGTCGTCGGGGCCGGCACCATGGGCCTCGGCATCGCGTACGTGGCGGCCGGCGCCGGGTACGCGGTCGAGCTGGTCGAGGTGGACCCGGCGCGCGGCGCCGACGCCCTGCGGCGGCTCGGCGAGCTGTGGGAGCGCGGCGTGCAGCGCGGCAAGCTGACCGCCGAGGCGGCGACGGCGAACCGCGAGCGGGTCACCCTGCGGGCCGGACTCGCCGAGGTGGCCGAGGGCCCGGACGTGATCGTGGAGGCGGTTCCCGAGCGGCTCGACCTGAAGCGCGCCGTGCTGCGGGACGCCGAGGGCCGCCGGCCCGCCCTGCTCGGCAGCAACACGTCCAGCATCCCCATCGCCGAGCTGGCCGACGGGCTGGAGCGGCCGGGCGACTTCCTCGGCCTGCACTTCTTCAACCCCGTCTGGGTCATGGCCCTGCTCGAGGTCGTGGTCGGCCCGGCCACCGCGTCGGAGACCACCGAGGCGGCCGTGGCGCTCGCCGGCCGGCTGGGCAAGGACCCCGTCGTGGTACGCGACATGCCCGGCTTCGCCACCTCGCGGCTCGGCGTGACCCTCGGCCTGGAGGCGATCCGGATGGTCGCCGACGGGGTGGCCAGCCCCGCCGACATCGACAAGGCCATGGTGCTCGGCTACCGGCACCCGGTCGGCCCGCTCGAGCTGACCGACCTGGTCGGGCTGGACGTCCGGCTCGACATCGCCCGCACCCTCCAGGCCGCGTACGGGGACCGCTTCGCGCCGCCGCCGCTGCTGGTGGAGATGGTGGCCGCCGGCCGGCTGGGCAAGAAGTCCGGCCAGGGCTTCTACAGCTGGGAAGGCGGGGTGAAGCAGTGAGCGCGAGGAGTGAGCTCGCGAGCCCCGCAGTCGCGAACGAAAGGCGGGCACAGTGAGTGGGCTGCGGATCGAGGAGCTGCCGGACCGGCTGGTGGTCACCCTGGACCGGCCGGAGAAGCGCAACGCGATCGACGCGGACCTGATCGCCGAGCTGCACGCCGTCTGCGCCGAGCTGGAGGCGCGGCCCCGGCTGCTGCTGCTCACCGGCGGGACGGAGGGCATCTTCGCCGGTGGCGCGGACATCGCCCAGCTCCGCGAGCGCGGCCGGCTGGACGCGCTGGCCGCCATCAACCAGGCCGCCTTCGCCCGGATCCGGGCGCTCCCGATGCCGACCGTGGCCGCCGTCGACGGCCCGGCGCTGGGCGGCGGCGCCGAGCTGGCGTACGCCTGCGATCTGCGGGTGTGCACGGCGCGGGCGGTGTTCGGCCAGCCCGAGGTGCGGCTGGGCATCCTGGCCGGCGCCGGCGCGACCTACCGGCTGCCCGCGTTGGTCGGGGAGGCCCGGGCCAAGGAGCTGCTCTTCACGGGCCGGCGGGTGGACGCCGACGAGGCGCTGCGGATCGGGCTGGTCAACCGGGTCGTGGCCGAGCCGGTGGAGCTGCTGCCCACCGCGCACGGCCTGCTCGACGAGATGGCCAAGGGTTCGGCTCTGGCGCTGCGGCTCACCAAGCTCGCGGTGGACGCCCCGGCGGCCGCGCACCCGCAGCTCGACCTGCTCAGCCAGGCGGTGCTGTTCGAGGACGAGGAGAAGCACCGGCGGATGACCGAGTTCCTGGAGCGGCGCCGCTCCCGCTGACCGGCGGACACGACGAGGGCCGCACCGGTTCGCCCGGTGCGGCCCTCGTCGTCGTCTCAGTTCCGGATCTGCACCCCGGCGTCGGCCAGGTCGGTGATCACCTTCGCCGACTCGCCGAAGCCGATGAGCAGCACGGCGTCCGCCCCGTAGTCCTTGATCTCCCTGGCCCCGGCGGCGAAGTCCACCGGCGGCGGGGACGCGCCCTCCGGGGGCACGTACGAGAGCAGCTTGACCTTGTCGGCGCCCATTCCGGCCCGCTCCAGCTCGGCGCGGACATTCTCCTGGAGGCCCTCGCCGTAGGAGTCCTTGCGGGCGACGATCGCGATCTTGTGCGGTCCGTCACGCATTATCACGTCGGCCAGCGCCCGACCCTGGAGGCTGTCCGGCGGCGCGGTGCGGAAGTAGAGGCCCTTGTCGTCCACGGTGCTCAGCCCGGCGTCGGTGTTCGACGGGGAGAAGAGGATCCGGCCGGCGGCCACCACGTCGGGCAGCACGGCCCGGGAGATGCCGGACGCGCCCGCGCCGATGATGACGTGCACGCCCTGCTGGACGTGCGAGGCCACCGTCGCCTTGGCCACCTTCGGGTCGGTGCCGTCGTCGCCCTCGATCCAGGTCACCGGGTCGCCGAGCGCGCCGCCCGCCGCGTTGATCTCGCGGATCGCCAGCACCGCGCCGGCCGCCATGGGCGGGTACGCGATCGCCAGGTCGCCGGTCTTCGGCAGCAGGCCGCCGAGCACCAGCGGGGAGCCGTCCTCCTTGTAGGACTTGGCCGGACGTGACTTCCGGCCCCGCGGCGGCGTCTTGGTGCTGGCCGACGAATCGCTCCCGGCGCCGACGAACTCGGTCTTGCCGTCGTCGATCTGCCGGTCGTCGAAGTGCAGGGTGGCGTAGCTGGCGGTGGCCGGCTCGCCGACGTCGGTGAATCCGGCCCGGTTCAGCGACACCCCGCGGTACTCGATGTCCTGGCCGGCGCGGGCCAGCTGGAGGCAGGTCGCCACCTCCTCGCAGCGCTGGCCGCCGGTGGTCACCCCGACGATCTGCTTGGCGATGTCGCCCGGCTCGGTCGTGCCGGCGAGCTGGGCGGCCAGCGCGCTTATCACGACCGCGTCGTAGGTCTCCCCCGAGTAGAGGTAGTCCTGGAGCTTCGGGTCTACGGTGCGTAGCCGATCCTTGAAGCTCTCGGGCAGCGGCGTGAGCGGGGTGGTGCCCTTCATGCCGTTGATGAGGTCCGCGCGGTCCTTCAGCCCGTCAGCGTACGAGTTGAGCATGTTGCCGTCGGTGCCGTAGAGGCGCACCTGGGTGTTGGCCGCCTCTTCGGGCTTGTCGCTCCCGCAGGCGCTGGTGGCGAGCAGGAGCGCCGCGCAGGCCGTGGACAGGGCCGCACGCGACGCGCGAGTTCTGAGCATTGTCGTCCTTCCTCCGGCGAGGGTCCGCTGCGCACATTAGCGTGCCGGCGCGGCGCGCGGGACCGTGGAGGTCGGTCCGTCGGCACCCCGACTGCTGGTATCACTCTGTGTGATGGCGGCGCTGTTCCGGGGTCACCGCTTGACCCCCGGAACTACTGTTCGACAGGTGAGCGACGAGGCACAGCAGACGCTGGACGATGCGACCGCCGTGCTCCGCTCGGCGCTGGCCGGTGACGGGGCCGGCGTGGTGGACACCTTCGACGCCGTGGTGGACCGCTCCGGGCTCGCCGGGGCGTACGGGGTGGCGTGGTGCCTGGCCGCCACGATGGTCGGCGACGACGCCCCGGGGGGCGGGGCCGTGCTCGACTTTCCCGGCATCGACCAGGCCGACTACGACACCCGCTGGGTGGCCCGCTTCGTCAGCGCGTACGCCAACGACGACGCCGACACCGGCGAGGCGCTGTTCGGGGCCGCGGCGGCCGACGGCCTGCTGCCCGACTGCCTGCTCACCCTCGCCGGCTCGACGGTCGCCACGTTGCGCAGCCGGGCCGGCTGACCCGTCCCCGCCCTGTGATAGCTCTGGTGCATGTCCGAGGCGATGCTGAGCAAGGTCCGCAAGCTGCTCGCCCAGGCCGAGGACCCGGCCTGCACGCCCGCCGAGTCGGCCGCCTTCATGGCCAAGGCCACCGAGCTGATCGCCCGCTACGGCGTCGACCGGGCGCTGCTCGCCGCGCGGGAGCCGGCCACCGATCCGGTCGGTGACCGGGTCGTGGAGGTGGTCGCCCCGTACGCCCGGGACAAGGCCGGCCTGCTCGCGGCGGTCGCCGAACCGCTGCGCTGCCGCTGCGTACGCCGCCGGCAGGGCAGCGGCTTCGACCTGCACCTGTTCGGCTTCGCCAGCGACCTGGAACGGGTCGAGCTGCTCTTCACCTCGCTGCTGGTGCAGGCCGCGCACGGGCTGGCCGGTGCCGCCGTGCCCGCGGGGGAGCATCCGGCCGCGTTCCGGCGTACCTGGCTGGCCGGTTTCGCGCACGTGGTCGCCGAGCGGCTGCGCACGGCCGAGGCCGGCGCGGTGGCCGAATCCGGGGCGCCCTCGGTGGCGCTGGTGCTCGCCGACCGCTCCGACCGGGTCCAGCGCCGGCTCGCCGAGGTGTACCCGCGGCTGCGTACCGCCCCGCGCCGCCGGCTCGCGGGCAGCGGCTTCGGTCCGGGCGCGGCCGCGGGCCGCCGGGCCGACCTCGGCGGCACCGGGGTGACCGGCGCCGGAGCCCCCACGAGGGGCATCGGCGGCTGACCCGCCGTGGTCAGTCGGTGGCGCGGGTGACGGTCGCCAGGTAGCGGCAGAGCAGTTCGTGCCAACCGGCGGTGAGCGCCTTGCGGTAGCCCTCGGCGGCCTCGCCGTGCCGGTCGAAGTAGCGGTGCTCGACGTCCACCCGGGTCAGCTCCGGCCCCTCGGGCTGGAAGAGGACCTCGACCTCGCTGGCCCGCGCCGGATCCGGCACCGGCACCCGGTCCGGCCCGATCTGCCAGGTGAAGACGAGCCGCCGGGGCGGATCCCAGGTCAGCACCCGGCCCCAGTCGCTCCGGAAGCCGTACGGGCCGATCTCGTAGAGCATGCCGCCGGCCCGCGGTTCCATGCCCAGTTCGGCCAGCGCCTCCGGCCCGGACCAGGTGTATTCGCGCACCCACCAGTCGGCCAGCGACCCGGTGAACACGGCGTACGCCCGGTCGGCGGAGGCGGGGGCGAACAGTGTGCTGCGGAGGGAGAAACGGTCGAATTCCTGGTGGACCTCATCCGGATCGGCCATCCCCTGTCCCATAGGCCCGGACCATACCGGCTCATGCCTCGCTGTGCAGCTTTCCTCTTCGCCCGCTTCCGGACAGCGGGAGAACGTTTTCTGGACAGCGCTCGGGCCGTACTGCCCCCTTCACGGACGGCCAGGGATGGCGGGCCGGAAACCGGGTAACCGCCCCTGATCCGGCCGAGGGGGCGGGGCCAGCGGGGAGCGGGGAGCATGAGCGAGAGCGGAGCGACGGAGCGGCAGCCGGACCCGACGAGCGGGCGGCCCGCCCACCGGGGCGCCGGCGAGTCGGAGCCGGACGTCCTGCTCGACATCCCCGAGGTGACGGTCGACCAGATCCGGCTGTCCGTCGAGGGGCTCGACGCCGACCTGTCGCTGCGCGCCCGCCTGGCCAACCTGCTCCAGCTCGACGCGGGGGTCCGGGTGCACCTGGAGGGCGTGGAGCTGGACGTCACGGGCGTCAGCGCCGAGGCGCTGCTCAAGGTACGCCTGGAGAAGCTCATGCAGATCCTGGACCGCGCGCTGAGCACCATCGACCGGAACCCGCACCTCATCGACGCGCTGGCCCGTTCGGTCGGCGGCAGCATCGACGACGTGAACCGGGCGGCGCAGCAGCTCGCCAGCGCGCCCGTCGTGGACGAGAGCGGGCAGCGGATCGGGACGGTGGGCGCGGTGGCCGACCGGGCCCTGCGCGAGGGCGTCGGCCGACCCTCGCCGCCCTCCCCGGGGCGGCCGGGCGGGGCGCGTTCTCCGGAGCCGCCCACCGGCGCCCAGGGGCCGTCGAAGAGCCCCGAAGAACGCCCGCCGTCCACCGGGAAGGGTGCCGGCCAGGCGCCCACCGGCCCCGGCAAGCCCCCCAGCTCCGGGCAGGCCCCGGAGGCCGGTCCTGGGCAGGCCCCGGAGGCCGGGAAGCCGGCCGGTCCAGGGCAGACCCCGGAGTCGGGGAAGCCGGCCGGCTCGGGCAAGACCTCGGAGTCGGGGACGCCGGCCGGCTCGGGCAAGACCTCGGAGCCGGGGACGCCGGCCGCCGCCGGGAAGCCGGAGGAAGCGGAGAAGTCGCCGGGTGGCCAGCCCGGGCCGGCGCAGCTCGCCGGGCAGGCCGGGGAGACACTGTTGCAGGCCGGCCGGAGCGTCTGGGAGGCGATTCAGAGCGGCATGGGCCAGCACCGCCCGAAGCGGTAGCCCGGGAGGCCACCGCATCTGAGCGGTCGGCCCCGTGAACCATTGCGGCCAGCCCGCCGAGCCCGTACCCCTGTCCCGGCCTCTCGTGCCGAGCGAGTCAGTGCGCCGGGGAGGGAGGCTCCTGGGGACGGCCGGCGGCGTGGCGGGCGTCGGCCAGGGCCACGCCGAGCAGGACGAGCGCGGCCACGACCCCCGCGGCCAGCGGCGGGGCGAGGTGCAGGGGAACGGCGGCGACCGCCAGTGCGGCGATGGCGACGACCCGGCGGAGCGAGAGCCGGTCGAACACGACGCGTTCCAGACGGATGCGCCCGTAGAGGAACAGCGCCGGACCACCGAGGCTCGCGAGGAGCCATGCCGGCTCCGGTGCGCCGTCCGGGTGCTTCAGCATGACCTCGAAACCGACGGCGGTGGCCACGATGCCCAACACCATGACGACGTGCGCGGTGCCGATGGCGAGGCCGGCGGCATCCCGGTCTCCCGCCGCGGCGACGGTCTCGGCGAGGACCTGGCCGGAGCGGTAGAAGTAGATCCGCCACATCAGCACCGTCGACAGGAACGCCACCACGAGCCCGGCGGCGGTCGCCACGGTGACCTTCTGGTTGGTCAGCGTGGTGCCGACGGCGAGCACGGTTTCCCCGAGAGCGATCAGCAGGAACTGCTGGTAACGCTCGGGCAGGTGGTGGCGGCTGTCCGTGGCCCAGGCGCTGACCGGCGAACGGGCCATCCCCGGCACGGCCCACCGCAGCTGCGCGCCCAGGTAGTCGATGATCACGGCGGTCGCCCACAGGGCGGCCCGGGCGCCACCACTGACGGCCGCGCCGGCGAACCAGAACACCGCCGAGACCGCGCACCACAGCAGCGACCGGAGGTAGAGCTGCCGCAGGGGGTGGCCGCGCAGCGCGGGCATCAGGATGAGCGGCCGGCCGCACAGCAGGATCACGTACGGCAGCACGAACGCCCAGCCGCGGCCCACGAACGCGTACGGCAGGGACGTCGACATGATCAGCAGCCCGAACGCGCTGGCCAGGACGATCCACTGGATCTTGCGACGGCGGGGGTCGAACCAGCTGGTGATGTGCGCGGTCGTGATCCACAGCCAGATCAGCGGCAGTGACAGCACCGGCAGGAAGGCCATCGCCCGCCACCGGACGACCAGTTCCTCGCTGACGATGTCCCGTGCGACCCGGGTGACCACGCCGGCCAGGGCGAACACCAGCACCAGGTCGACGAACAGCTCCAGGAAGTTGGCCTGCCGCACGTCCTCGCGCCGTTGCAACAGGTCCTGACTCCGTTCACCGCCTTCCGGACGTCCCATACCGCTCATACTCGCCCGCCCACCTCCGGCAGACCCGAGGTTGAGCGTGGTGCACACGGAGGGGCGGTAGGCAGGCCACCTGGGCGGCGACCGGCGACCAACCGGTCAGGAATCGAGAAGCACCGGGGAGGGGGCCGTTCGTAGCGTGATCCGCGTGCACGTCATTCCTCAAGCACTCGTTCCTCAAGCACAAGGAGACAAGGCATGAAGGCGAACGTCAGCTCGATCCTGCTCGGCGTCCGGGATCTGGCCCGGTCCAAGCAGTTCTACACGGAGGGCCTCGGCTGGAAGATCAAGGACGACTACGGCATCTCGGTGTTCTTCGAATCCGACGCAGGCTCCCTCGTCGGCTTCTACCGTCGGGAGGGCCTGGCCGGCCAGGTGGGCGCCGACCCGGAAGGCAGCGGCTTCAGCGGGCTCGTCCTCACCTACGTCGTCCGTAGCGAGGCGCGGGTCGACGAGATCATCGCGGAGGCCGAGAAGGCCGGCGCCACGATCCTCAAGCCCGCCGGCGCCCTGCCGTGGGGCGGGTACGGCGGCTCCTTCGCGGACCCGGACGGCTACATCTGGAGTCTCGGCTACAGCGCCCAGGGCACGGACCAGCCCTACGCCGAGTAGCCGCGCGGGCCGGACGCATCGATCTTGGAGACTTTCCGTTCGCGGCTCGCAAAGCGGGCCGTGCCGGCCCGGCCCCGGCCTGCTGGCGACCTCCGGCCGGCATCGGCCGGGCCGGCCGGCCACACTGACGGAGATCCGCACTGATTAGCCGACCGCAACCAAACAGTCCTCGGCCTTAACGCCAGCAAGATCGCAGATCGCCATGTCTGCTTCCCCCTCGGATCGGTGCTGCTGGATCACCTGCCCCCGCGCTCACCAACGCGATCATCGCTCGTCTCATGGCGCGGGATCTTATCGGCCCAGGTCCGGCACCATCACGGGCCATCCACGGGCCAGTAGCCGGGGTGGGCAGTGGTCACGAGGGGGCGCGAGGCGCAGCCGCGCCGACTGCCGACCGCAGCCGTTTCGGGCATCACAACCGGTTGAGCACGCTCTTCCAAACTGACGGTGCGGCGAAGGCGTAGCGCTTACTCGTAGAAGCATCCGGCGTGCAGGGCGTCCGCCAGAAGCTGCCAGGTCGGTTGTGCCGGGAGAGGGTGGCCGGCACGCTTCTGTAGACGGCTTCGGTCCTGTAGGTACGCCGCGCACGCCTCCAAGTAGCGGTCTGTGGTCATGTTCTCGACGGCGTCTGGATCGCGAGCGACATCATCAGCTATCCACCGCAGCCAGGTAACCAAGTCGTCCAGGCTGTCGACCCGCTTCAGCGGGCGGTTGTCGTCCTCAGCCATTGCCGCCTCTCCTGCATCCCGCCGCCATACAGCCATCCGTACACCTTGTTTCCGTCCGGGGAGGCTGGACGGTCTACGACTGCCCGACGAGGAGGTCCGCGCAGCCCCTTGAGGCGCAAGGTTCCAGCCCGCCCCCCGCTCGGCAGGCGGCCGGCTCAGCCACCCCTGCTGGCACTTGGGGTAGTTCCCGGCTCCGGGGCGGTCGGAGACGGGTTGGAGGTGGTACTTCCAGTCGCCTCGACAGGCCACGGCACAAGGGGTTCGGGCTCCGGACGATCGGGTTGCGCTCGAAGGAACAGGAGGAGCAGGGCGGCACCCATCACGACGGGGGTCAGGACGGACGCGACTGTTACCACCACCGTGATTCGAGTGCTGTTGCGAGAAGGCTCCAGGGTCTTGATCCCCGCTTCGGCAGACATGTCGGGAGAGTCGGTGGTGGGGTCGGTCCGGTTCTGTGGCCACCGGAGGGCGTACACGCCCACCGGCAGGAGGACGAGCCATAACGGCACCAGCAGGGGAGCGAGCGCCGGCCAGACGGGCCACACCGGCTCGCTGAATCCCCTGGGCAAGGCCGCCCAGGTGAACGCGACGCCGGGGAGTAGGCCGACCGTCACCAAGGCGCCCACCAGCAGGGGTACGGGTGGACGTCGCCGTGCCAGCAGCCCGAACAGCGCCCCGCCGCTGGCGGCGCCGAGGAGGGTGCCGGTGATCGTGGCGGCGAGGAACTTGGTGGGCGCGGCCGGTGCGACGGTCAGCCTTGACGCGCCCGCCGAGTGGCTGAGCGTGACCGTCAGTCCGTCCCTCTCGGCCCGCCAGTCGTCGCACGCGTAGCCCGGCACGCGGCCGAGACGCTGCCACCCCTGCGTCGGCGCGTTGCGCCGCAGCTGCTCGGAGAGCGCGCAGTCGGCGTCGTCGTACCAGAAGTTCACCTGACCCGAGCCGAGGTCGTCGGCAGCGAAATCGACGCCCCACCGGGAGCCATGCACGACCCGATCCGAGTTGCCCAGCACCGCCTCGGGCAGCAGCTCCGCCGCGACGCTCCGCGCCTGGTCGTAGCTGGGTGGCGTGACGCCGCGGCCGCCGTACCAGGAGCCGACACTCAGGCCGACCGTGCCCAGCAGCACCGCGCCGAGCAGCAGCATCGCGACGCGCCGCAGCCGATGCACCACCGGCCCACCCCCTGTCACAGTGCGGTACAGGCTAGCCCCGGCCGTCTATCCGTGGTGGGAAACTTGATCTCGCAATTCTTCGGTCGCCGCGCTGGACGCGTCAGCGGGATTCCGGGGTCAACGAGGGTCAGAGCGGACAGGCGGGATTCCGGGCGCAACGCAAGAGCGCCGACCGGCGTTTCCGCTGGTCGGCGCTCTGGTAGCCCGGCGAAAGGCTATGTGGCCAGGGGCGGGGTCGAACCGCCGACCTTCCGATTTTCAGTCGGACGCTCGTACCAACTGAGCTACCTGGCCGTGCTGCTCGGCTCATGCTACCGCACAGGCCGATACGCAGAACGCCGCGCGTGAAGGGCGCGGCGTCAGCGCTTGCGGTCCTGACGGGACTTGAACCCGCGACCTCCGCCTTGACAGGGCGGCGAGCACTCCAACTGCTCCACAGGACCTGGCTGGTGTTGCATCCGGCTGAGCCGGACCGTGCCCCCAACGGGATTCGAACCCGTGCTACCGCCTTGAAAGGGCGGCGTCCTGGGCCGCTAGACGATGAGGGCGGCCCCGCCATCATTGCACACTCGCAACTTCAAGCGGACTTGCTCCCATCCGGCCCCGCCGGAGGCATGAGAAGCATATGCCATGCCTCCTGGGTCGGCCAAACCGGTATGGCCACCCGCACACTGCCGGGCGAAACCGCAGGTCAGAGGCGGTGTCATCGGAGCCGGGAGATCCCGTACCGCCGTTTGAGGTCCGGAATCAGGTGCCGGCAGGCGGCCATCGTCTGGGTGCGGTCGCCGCCCGCGTCGTGCATCAGCACGATCGAGCCGTGGTGGGTCGCCGCCGTCACCCGGTTGATGATCGTCTTCGCCGGCGGGTGGTCCCAGTCCTGCGGGTCGACGCTCCAGTGGAGGGGGCGCATGCCGAGCTGGCGGGCCACGATCAGCTCCTCGGCCGTCCACCGGCCGCCGGGCTGGCGGAACCAGGTGATCGGCGCGTGCGGCGCGGCCGCCCGGATGGCCTGGTTGGTGCGGACCAGGTCGGCCCGGATCTCGGCGAGCGGCCGCCGGCCGAGGTTGATGTCGTGGTGCCAGCTGTGGTTGCAGAGCTGGTGACCCTCGCGGACGATCCGCGCCACCAGTTGCGGGTAGCGCCGGGCCTGCTTGCCGACCAGGCAGAAGGTCGCCGTGACGTGGGCCGCCCGGAGCTGGTCGAGGATCTGCGGGGTGAACCGGGGGTCCGGCCCGTCGTCGAAGGTCAGTGCCACGCCCCGGTCGCCGCTGGTGCGGTGCAGCCCGGCGGGCAGGGTCTTCGGCAGGGGGCGCAGCTTCGGCTTCGGCGGGGTGGTGCGGCTCGGGCTGGGCCGCGGGGTCGGCGTCTTCGGCGGCGTCGGGGCGGCCGAGGCGGTCGGCGGGGCGCCGGCCTGGGTCGGGGTCTTGCCGGGCTCGCCGCAGCCGGCCAGGAGGAGCATCAGGCCGAGGGCGAACGCCAGCACGGCGCGTGGGCGCATCGTCGCTCCCGAGAGGGGGTCGGGTCGGGCGGACTTTCCGACCGTAGTGGACGTCGCGCCGAATGGGGAGGGCCCCTCAGCCTGTTGTGGACTGGCCCAGGGAGTCCCGTACCGCCACGGCCAGCGACAGCGCCTCGGCGAGGTCCACCGGCCGGACCACCCCGGCCGGGAGGGTGTCGGACCGCCAGCCCGGCCCGGCGGCGAGCACCAGCAGCGGCCGGCGCGGGGCGGCGAGCACCGCGGTGAGCTGGTCCGGGTCGGCCGTGGCCCGGGTGTGCGACCAGAGCACCACGGCCGCCGGGCCGGTCCGGTTGACGGCCTCGAGCAGGGCGGCCACCGGCACCCGGGCGCCCAGCATCCGGTAGCCGACCCCGGCCTCGGCCAGGGCGGCGGCCAGCGCCTCCAGGGGCAGCGTGTGCTGCTCCTCGTCGGCGCAGGAGAGCAGGATCCGGGCGGGTCCGGCGGCGGCGTGCGCCCGGGCCACGGTGGCGAACGCCTCGGAGACGCACCGGGAGACCAGGTGCTCCACCTCGACGAGCCCGCCGGTGGCGGCGTGCCGTTCGCCGATGCCGGCGAGCACCGGCCTGAGCAGCCCGTCCCACGTCCGCACCACACCGTCGGTGGCGAGGGCGTGCGCGACGGTCTCGCCGATCGCCACCGAGTCCAGCCGCATGGCCGCGCGGGCCATGCCACGGGCCACCGGTCCGGCCCGGCCGACCGGGATCGTCGTCCCGCCGCCGTCCCGGACCGCCGTGTCCCGCCGCTTCGGGCCCACCTGCTCGGCGGGCAGGACGGCCGGCGCCTGCCGGGCCCAGCGGGCGGCCTCGGCGGGAGCGACCCCCTCCGCGGTGAGCCGCCGCATGATCTCCAGGCGCGCGAGGTCGGCCGGCGTGTAGCGCCGGTGGTGCCCCGGCACGTGCTCGCCGGGACCGAGGCCGTAGCGCTGGTGCCAGGTCCGCAGCGTGGTGACCGCGACCCCCAGCCGGCGCGCGACGGCCCCCGCGCTCAGCGCCTCATCCGCCACCCGACCGCTCCGGTACCTCGTTGTCCGGCGCGCCCGCCCGGGCCGCGTCGACGGCGGGACGGGCCGGCCGCAGCAGCCGGTTCACCACCCCGCCGAGCCAGGGCGCGTACGCGCGGGGGTCGGCGTCCAGCTCCTGCTCCAGCTCGCGCGGGTCGACCCAGCGCAGGGTGGCCACCTCGTCCGGGTCGGGCCGGATGGGCAGGTCGGCCGGCACGTCGGCGCGCAGCACGTGGTCGTACTCGAATTCGACCCGACCGGTGGCCGGGTCCTCGGCGTAGTAGACGTAGACCCCGACCTCGGTGAGGTCGACCGGCTCGACGCCGAGTTCCTCGGCGAGCCGGCGGTTGGCGGCCTCGACCAGCGACTGGCCGGGCAGGGGGTGTCCGCAGCAGGCGTTGGCCCAGCGCAGCGGGAACCGGGTCTTCACGGCGGCCCGCTGCTGGAGCAGGATCCGCCCCCGCGGGTCGACCAGCAGCACCGAGAACGCCCGGTGCAGCCGTCCGGGCGGCTGGTGGGCGGTGGCCACCGTGGTCTCGCCGAGCACGCGCCCGCCGTCGTCGACCAGCTCGACCAGGTGCTTCTCCCGGGCCGTCATGACATCGTCCCGGTGATCCGCGAGGCGGCCAGCTTGCCGCTGATCAGGACCATCGGGACGCCCACCCCGGGTTGGGTGCCGGAGCCGACGAAGACCACGTTGCCGAGCGTCCGGTGCAGGTTCGAGGGGCGGAACGGGCCGGTCTGGAAGAGGCTGTGCGCGGCGGCGAACGGGGTGCCGGCGGCCATGCCCTGCGCCGCCCAGTCGGCCGGCGTCACCGCCCGCAGCACCTCGATGCCGTCGCCGAAACCGACGTAGCCGCGCTCCTCCAGGGTCGCCACGAGCTGGTCGGCGTAGCGGCGGGTCAGGTCACCCGGCCAGTCGAAGGGCGCCCGGTGGAGGTTGGGCACCGGGGCGAGCACGTAGTAGGTGTGCCGCCCGGCCGGCGCCACCGACGGGTCGGTCCGGCTCGGGTTGGTCACCAGCAGCGACGGGTCGGTCATCAGCTCGCCGCGGCGGATCACCTCGTCGAACGTGCCCTTCCAGGACCGCCCGAAGTGGATGTTGTGATGGGCGATCCGGCTGTAGCCCTGCGTCGAACCGACGTGCAGCACCACGCAGGAGGGCGAGTAGGTGAGCGTGCGCTGCCGGCTCTCCGGCAGCAGGTCCCGGTAGGCGACCGGCAGGTCGGGGTTGAGCACCACGACGTCCGCCGGGACGAACTCGCCGTCGGCGGTGACCACGCCGGTGGCCCGGCCGTGCGCGGTCTCCACCCGGGTCACCGTGGTGCCGTACCGGATCTGCACGCCGTGCTTCTCCGCCGCGCCGGCCATGCCGCGGGAGACCGCGTGGATGCCGCCGCGCGGGAAGCACACCCCGGCCACCGAGTCGAGGTACGCGATGACCGCGTAGATGGCCAGCGCGTCGTGCGGCGCGAGGCCGGCGTACATGGCCTGGAAGGAGAAGATGCGCTGGGTACGCGGGTCGCGGAAGAACTGGTTGATCTTCGTCTGGAGTCGCCGGAAGGCGCCGTTGGCGAGCAGCCGGAGCAGGTTGCCGGTGAGCAGGTCGGTGGGCGCGTCCAGGTTGCGCTCGATGAAGTCCGTCCGCTCCCAGCGCCACAGGTCCCGCGCGTAGTCGACGAAGCGCAGGTAGCCGTCCGCCTCGCGGGGCCCGCAGACCCGGGCGATCTCGGCGGCCATCCGGGTGGTGTCGGTGATGACGTCGAGCGTCGACCCGTCCGGGTAGTACGCCCGGTAGGCGGGGTCGAGCGGGGTCAGGTCCAGCCAGTCGTTCAGCTCCTCGCCCACCGCGCCGAGCGCCTCGGCGATCAGGTCGGGCATGGTGAGCACGGTCGGTCCGGTGTCGAACTCGTATCCGTCGACGCCGAGCCGGCCGGCGCGCCCGCCCGGCACCGGCTCGCGTTCCAGCACGGTCACCTGCCGGCCGCTGCCGGCCAGGTGCAGCGCGCAGGCCAGCCCGCCCAGCCCGGCGCCGACGACCACCACCCGGTCGCTAGGCCCGCTCACGGTGCGCATCCCAGCCTCCTTGTCCGCGAAGTTGCCCATCATGCCCGCCGCGTGGTGGCGGCGGTGGCGAGGCCCGTCAGCGCGGTCCGCGCGGTGCCGTCGATCGGCGCGGCGTCGAGCGCGGCCTGCGCCTCGGTCACCCGGTCGGCGATCATCCGCTCGACCCGGGCCACCGCCCCGGTGTCCCGCACCACGTCGGCCAGGCGCGCCACCTCGCGCGCCCCGGTGACCGTGCCGGCCCGTTCCAGGGCGCGGCGCTGGGCCGGGTCGGCCAACTGCCGGGCCAGCGTCAGCAGCACGGTGGGCTTGCCGGTCCGCAGGTCGTCACCGGCCGGCTTGCCGGTGGTGACCGGGTCGCCGTAGACCCCGAGCAGGTCGTCCCGCAGCTGGAACGCCTCGCCGACGGCCAGCCCGTAGCGGGTGTACGCGGCGATCAGCGGGGTGTCCGCCTCGGCCCCGGCCAGGGCGGCGCCGAAGAGCAGTGGTCGCTGGACGGTGTAGCCGGCGGTCTTGTAGCGGGCCACCCGCAGCGCCCGGTCCACCGACCAGTGCGCCGCGTCGTGCTCGCCGAGCACGTCGAGGAACTGCCCGGCGACGGTTTCCACCCGCATCTGGTCGTAGCAGCGGCGCACGTCGAGCATCCGGGCCGGCGGCACGGTCGCGTGTGCCATCAGCCGGTCGGCCCAGACCAGGCAGAGGTCGCCGATGAGCACGGCGACCGCCTCGCCGTACCGTTCGGGGTCGCCGGTGTGCCCGGCCGCCCGGTGCCGGTCGGCGGCGGCCCGGTGCGCGGTGGGCCGGCCGCGCCGGGTGTCGGAGGCGTCCATCACGTCGTCGTGCACCAGCGCGAAGGTGTGCAGCAGTTCCAGCGCGGCGAGCGCCGGCAGCACCGCGGGCAGCGGCGCGTCGCCGCCGGTCAGCCCGCGCCAGCCCCAGTACGCGAAGGTCGGCCGGACCCGCTTGCCGCCGGCCAGCACGCAGTCGCGGGCGCTCGCGGCGAACCCGCCCATCGCCGCGTCGATCTCGGCGAGCGAGTCGACCTCGGTGGCCAGGAACGCCGCGAGAGTCTTGTCGACACCGTTCACCAGGTCGTTCGTGAACGCGGCCAGCACACCGCGGACCGGATCGTCCGGCGTTCCGGGCTGAGCTGGCGCGACCACCCGGAGCGAACTGTCCGCAACTGCGTCGTTGGCCATGCGGGCGAGCGTACCCTAGAGTTACGAGTTGCGTCGATTGCTGCATCGAATTCGAGGAGGGCCGGTGGACACCGATCTCACCGCTGCCTATGAGCGTTGCCGCGAGCTGCACCGGCGTCACGGCCGTACCTACTATCTCGCCACCCGGCTGCTCCCCGACTGGAAACGACGGCACGTGCACGCCCTGTACGGCTTCACCCGCTACGCCGACGAGATCGTCGACCGCACCGAGGACCTGCCGCCGGCCGAGCGCGCCGCCCGGCTGGAGGAGTGGTCCGCCCGCTTCGTCGCCGGCCTGCACGGTGCGTCGGTCGACGACCCGCTGCTCCCCGCCGTGCTGCACACCATCGCCGTCTTCGACCTCGACCGCGGCGACTTCGCGTCGTTTCTGCGCAGCATGACGATGGACCTGACCGTGACGTCCTACCCGACGTACGACGACCTGCTCGACTACATGGACGGTTCGGCCGCGGTGATCGGCACCATGATGCTGCCGATCCTGGGCAGCTCCGACCCGGCCGCCGCCCGGGAGCCGGCCCGCCAGCTCGGCTTCGCCTTCCAGCTCACCAACTTCATCCGGGACGTGGCCGAGGACCTGGACCGGGGGCGGACCTACCTGCCCGACGAGGACCTGGCCAGGTTCGACGTCACCCGCGAGGACCTGCTCGCCGCCCGGGCCGCCGGCCGCGCCACCCCACGGCTGCGCGAGCTGATCGAGTACGAGGTGACCCGCGCCCAGGCACACTACGAAGCCGCCGCGCCCGGCATCCCGCTGCTCGCCCCCGCCTCGCAGGGCTGCATGCGCACCGCGTACGCGCTCTACGGCGGGATCCTCGACGAGGTGGCCGCCCAGGACTTCGACGTGTTCACCCGCCGGGCCCTCGTACCCCGTCGGCGGCGGATGGCGGTGGCCGCGCGCGCGCTGCTCACCCCGGCCGGCGCGCCGGTGCGGATCCCCGGTCCCGCCCTCCGGCCGGCACTGGTCGCGTGAGCGACCGCACGGCGGTCGTGCTCCTCACCCGCGACCTGCGGGTACACGACCACCCGGCGCTGGCGTCGGCGTGCTCGGCGTTCGACCGGGTGGTGCCGCTCCACGTGCTCGACCCGGCGCTGCAACGGCTCTCGCCGACCGCTTCCCGTCAGAGGCAGGAGTGCACCGCCTCGACCAGCTCCTCCACCCGGTCGTGGTCGGCCAGCCGGGCGGTCGCGTACGCGAAGGTGTAGCCGCGCTCGGGATCGGCCCAGGCGCTGCTGCCGCCGATCCCGCCCATGCCCCAGCTCCCGTCCGGCTCCCACTGCATGCCCAACGTCCACGACGCCCGCCGGTCCAGCACCAGGTCCGGCCCGTCGTACTGCACCCGGGTCGCCTCGGCGACCAGTTCGGGGCTGAACCGGCGTACCCCGTCGAGGGTGCCGCCGGCGAGCAGGCCCACGTAGAGCCGGGCCAGGCCGGACGCGGTGGCGTGCAGGTTCACCGCCGGGACCTCGGCGCCGCGCCACAGCCGGCTGTTCAGCACCGCCAGGTCCAGCCCGCCGGCGGGATTTCCCACCGCCCGGGCGCGCAGCGACCCCGGCTCGCCCAGCATCCGGACCGCCCAGTCCGGGTCGCCGTACGACACGTCGGCGCAGCGCCGCTGGTCCGCCGCGCCCAGCCCGAAGGCCAGGTCGAGGCGCCACGGTCCGGCGATCTCCTCGGCCAGGAACCGCCCCACCGGCCGCCCGTCCACCCGGCGGACCAGCTCGCCGACCAGGTGCCCGTACGTCCAGGCGTGCTCGCCCGCGACGCTGCCCGGCGCCCACTCGGGCTCGGCGGCGGCCAGGTCGGCGCAGAGCAGCCCCCAGTCGGCGATCGCCGCGGCCGGCCGGGGCACCGGGAACGCGGGCAGCCCCGCAGTGTGGTCCAGCACCTGCCGCACGGTGGCCGGGGCGGCGAACTCCGGCCAGTACGCCGACACCGGCGTGTCCAGGTCGACCCGGCCCCGGTCGACCAGGAGCAGGAGGCAGAGCGCGACCACCGGCTTGCCCACCGAGAAGACGTTGACCAGGGTGTCCGGCCGCCACGGCTCCCCGGCCCCGTCGGCCGGGACGGCCGCGCCGGGCGGGACGGTGGCGCGGGTGCCGCCGACCAGGTCGACCACGGGCGTGCCGTCGTGCCAGACGGCCAGCGCGGCCCCGGTCTCCCGGCCGGTGGCGAAGAGGTCGTGGAAGCAGTCCCGGACCGGGGCGAAGCGTGCCTGCATCCGGCCACGGTAGGCGGTCGGGCTGGTTACCAGCGCGGGAATTCCGGCCCGACGCGTTGGCCGGCGGCCCGGCGGTGCGGAATGCTGGCGGGATGGCGCAGCCGGAACTGGTGGACGTGGTCGTGGTCGGGCTCGGGGTCGGAGGCGAGGAGGTGGCCGGGCGGCTCGCCGAGGCCGGCCTCACCGTGGTCGGGATCGAGCGGGACCTGGTCGGCGGCGAGTGCCCCTACTGGGGCTGCATCCCGAGCAAGATGATGATCCGGGCGGCGAACGCGCTGGCCGAGGCGCACCGGGTCAACGAGCTTGCCGGCAGCGCCGAGGTACGGCCCGACTGGGCGCCGGTCGCCCGGCGGATCCGCGAGGAGGCCACCGACACCTGGGACGACAAGGTCGCCGTGGACCGGTTCACCGGCAAGGGCGGCCGGTTCCTCCGGGGCAGCGGCCGGCTCGACGGTCCGAACCGGGTGCGCGTCGGCGACCAGGTGTTCGAGGCCCGCTACGGGATCGTCCTCGGCACCGGCACCCGCCCCTCGGTCCCGCCGATCGACGGGCTGGCCGGCACCCCGTACTGGACCAACCACCAGGCCATCGAGGTCGAGGAGCTGCCGGAGTCGCTGCTGGTGCTGGGCGGCGGCGCCATCGGCCTGGAACTGGCCCAGGTCTTCGCCCGGTTCGGCGTCCGGGTGACCGTGGTCGAGGCGGCCGACCGGGTGCTCGCCCTCGAGGAGCCGGAGGCGTCGGAGATCGCCGCCGGCGCGCTGCGGGCCGACGGGGTCGAGATCCACACCGGCGTCCGGGCCCGGCGGGTCAGCCACGACGGCAGCGCCTTCACCGTCCACGCCGACGGCGCCGCGTTCAGCGGCGAGAAGCTGCTCGTGGTGACCGGCCGCAAGGCGCACCTGGAGGAGCTGGGCCTGGACTCGGTGGGCATCGACTGCACGCAGCGCTACCTGCCGGTCAACGAGCGGATGCACGCCGCCGAGGGGCTCTGGGCGGTCGGCGACCTCACCGGCGAGGGCGCGTTCACCCACATCGCCATGTACCAGGCGGGCATCGTCGTCGCCGACGTGCTCGACCACATGCGGCGGATGAAGGGCGGGGCGGACGCCAGCGGCACCGCGAGCGTGGTCGGCGGCGCGGCGGGCGTGGTCAGCGCGGTCGGCGGGGCGATGAGCGCAGGCGGGTCGACCGCCGCCCCGGGCAGCGTCCCGGTCGCCGACTACCGGGCGCTGCCCCGGGTCACCTTCACCGACCCCGAGGTGGGCGCCGTCGGCCTCACCGAGCACCAGGCGCGCGAGCGGGGCGTCAACGTCCAGACCGGGTACGCCGACCTGACCGCGTCCACCCGAGGCTGGATCCACAAGGCCGGCAACGCAGGCTTCATCAAGCTGGTCGCCGACGCCGACCAGGGCGTGCTGATCGGCGCCACCTCGGTCGGCCCGGCCGGCGGCGAGGTGCTCTCCGCGCTGGTCGTGGCGGTGCACGCGGCCGTCCCGGTCAGCCAGCTCCGGCACATGATCTACGCGTACCCGACCTTCCACCGCGCCATCGAGGAGGCCCTGCGCAACCTGAAGTAGCCGGTCAGTCGGCCGGTGCGCCGTGCCGGCCAGCGCCGGCCGTGAACCGGGCCGCGCCCTTCATGGCGTCGGTGACCAGGGACTCCATCCCGAAGGCGAGTTCGGTCGCCAGCGCCTCCGGCTCGGGCAGGCCGCCGCCCGCCAGCACCGCCGCCCGGTCGTTGCGCAGGCAGGTCTGCGGGTGCCGGGCGATCTCGGCGGCCAGCCGCTCGGCCTCCGCCCGGGCCGTGCCCGGCGCGACCAGCCGGTTCACCAGACCCATGGCGTACGCCTCGTCGGCGGGGACCGGGCGGCCGGTGAGGATCAGATCCATGGCCCGGCTCTCGCCGATGAGCCGGGGCAGCCGCACGGTTCCGCCGTCGATGAGCGGCACGCCCCAGCGCCGGCAGAACACCCCGAGCGTCGCGTCCGACTCGGCGACCCGCAGGTCGCACCAGAGCGCCAGTTCCAGGCCGCCGGCCACCGCGTACCCGGAGATCGCGGCGAGCACCGGCTTGGACAGGCGCATCCGGGTCGGGCCCATCGGACCGTCGCCCTCGGGCTCGACCCGGTTGCCGCGCGGCGTGCCGATGGCCTTGAGGTCGGCACCGGCGCAGAACGTGCCGCCCGCGCCCCAGAGCACGGCGACGGCCGCGTCCGGGTCCGCCTCGAAGGCGCGGAAGGCGTCGGCCAGGGCCCGGGCGGTCGGTCCGTCGACGGCGTTGCGGGCCTCCGGCCGGTCCAGGATCACCGTGGTCACCGGCCCGGCGTGCTCGACGCGTACCCCCATCCCGTCAGCATGCCCTCGCCGGCGCCCGCCGCGCCAGCTTCCGCGCGGCGGGTTCAGGCGAAGTCGGCCGCGTGGTCGGCGGCCCAGTCGGCGAACGTACGCGCCGGACGGCCCAGCACCGCCGCCACGTCGCCGGTCACCTGCTCCGGCGTCTCCGCCATGGCCGCCCAGCCGGCCAGTGCCGCGTCCGCGAACGCTGCGCTGCCCATCGCCGCGGCCAGCATGGGGCGCACCGCCTCGGCGGGCACGTCCTCCCAGCGCAGGTCGCGGCCGATCGCGGCGCCGATGAGGCGCACCTGCTCGGCCTGGGTGACCGTCTGCGGGCCGCTGAGCACGTAGGTCCGCCGGTCGTGCCGGTCGCTGGTCAGGGCGTCGACCGCCACGGCCGCGATGTCGTCCTCGTGGACCATCGAACGGGCCGCCGCGCCGTACGGCCAGCGCACCGCGCCCTCGGCGCGGATGGCCGGGACCCAGCCCAGCGTGTTCGTGGCGATCCCGGTGGGACGCAGCATCGTCCAGGGCAGGCCGGACGCGATGACGGCGCGCTCGACCACGGCCCAGAACGAGTCCGGGTCGGCCTCGGCGGTGGCGGCCGACACGTACACCACCCGGGGCGACCCGGCGGCGGCGAGCACGGCGGTGACGCGCGGAGCGAGCCGCGCCGCCGTGGCCGGTTCGACGAACGGCCAGATCAGGAACACGGCGTCGACGCCCGCCAGGTGCGGTCGGAGGGTCTCCGGATCGGCCAGGTCGGCGGCCACCACCTCGACACCCGCCGGCAGCTTCGCGCGGCCCGGGTCGCGGGTCACGGCCCGTACGCCGTGGCCCGCCGCAACCAGTCGCTCCACCACGCGCCGCCCGACGTTGCCCGTCGCGCCCGTCACCAGTGGCGGAGCGCAGCGGCGTCTCCGCGTCGGCGATCCGGGACTGGAACGCGCTCGCCGAGCGGCTGCGCGCCGAGGCCCAGTCCCGCATCGACCGGCTCAGCCAGGTGCTGCGCGAACTGGCCCCGCCCGCCCCGCCCGTGCGCTGACGGCTCCCTCTAGCGTTGAGTCGCCCACCGCGAGGGTGGGCCGAGTGCGGCGGGAGCCTGCCTGTGGACCTGTACGACGTCATCCACCGCCGCCGCGACGTGCGCGCCGAGTTCACCGGGGAGCCGGTGCCGGACGGCGTCCTGGACCGGATCCTCACGGCCGCGCACGCCGCGCCGAGCGTCGGCAACTCGCAGCCCTGGGACTTCGTGCTGGTCCGGGATCCGGGGACCCGGCGCCGGTTCCACGCCCACGTGCAGGCCGAGCGGGACACCTTCGCCGCCACGCTGGACGGCGACGCGGCCGAGCGGTTCGCCCGCATCAAGATCGACGGGGTGCTGGAGTCGACGCTGTCGGTCGTGGTCACGTACGACCCACGGCGGGGTGGGCCTGCGGTGCTCGGCCGGCACGCCATCGCCGACGCCGGCCTCTACTCGGTCTGCCTGGCCATCCAGAACCTCTGGCTGGCCGCCACCGCCGAGGGGCTGGGCGTCGGCTGGGTCTCCTTCTACCGGGAGCCGTTCCTCGCCGACCTGCTCGGCATCCCGCCCGGCATCCGCCCGGTGGCCTGGCTCTGCGTGGGCCCGGTGAGCCATCTCCAGACCGTTCCGGACCTGGTCCGGCACGGTTGGCGTACGCCCCGGCCGCTGGCCGCCGCCGTGCACGCCGACCGCTGGCGGGCGGACGGGGACCACCCGATGGGGTGATCCGTGGTCGCCGCCCGGTTTGGGGCCTCTCCTGCCGGGAAGTCGGACCGCGTGCGCGAACTATTGACGAAGATCGAGCAGAACACCCGACTCGACCGGGTCGGTGACCGGTTGCAGCGCGCCGTCCAGGGCACGCTGCGTCCCCAGCGGGTCCGGGACTTCCTGCACGGCGTCTGGCTGGGGCACCCGCTGCACCCCGCCATGGTGCAGGTCCCGGTCGGCGCCTGGATCTCGGCCGCCGTCGTGGACCTGATGCCCGGCCAGCGCCGGGCGGCCACCGCGCTCGTCGGGGTCGGCACGGTCAGCGCGCTGCCGGCCGCCGTGGCCGGGCTCAACGACTGGGCCGCACTCTCCCGCGACCAGCGCCGGATCGGCCTCGTGCACGCCGCCGCGAACACCATCGGCCTGAGCCTCTACGCCGGCTCGCTGGCGGCCCGGATGAACGGGCGGCACAACCTGGGCCGGGCGCTGGCCTACCTGGGGCTGTCGGCGGCGAGCGCCGGGGCGTACCTGGGTGGGCACCTCGCGTACAAGCAGGGCGCGCAGGTCAGCCAGAGCATCTCCGAGCTGCACCTGGTCAGCGACGGCTGGCACCCGCTCGGCGACATGTCGAGCCTGCCGCAGCGGCAGCTCCTCACCCGGGAGATCGACGACGTCTCGGTGATCCTCTACCGGCACGGTGACGACGTCACGGTGATGCTGGAGCGCTGCCCGCACCAGAGCGGCCCGCTCGGTGAGGGCGACGTGCAGGAGATCGACGGGCACGCCTGCGTGGTCTGCCCCTGGCACGGCAGCACGTTCCGTCTCAACGGGGGCGAGGTCGTCCACGGCCCCTCGGGCAACGACCAGGTCGTCCTCCCGACCCGGGTGGTCAACGGCCGCCTGGAGGCCCGCCTCCCCTGACCGCCGTCGCCGGCCGGTGGCGTCAGCCCCTGCGGTGGCGGCCTCCCACGAGGTCGCGGACCGTGGTCCGGGGCACCGCGCGCCGGCGCAGGCCGAGGACCGCGCCGATCTGGGCGCCCACGATGCTCGCCACCGCCAGCACCGCCGAGATGGCCAGCGGGCGGTTGATCCCGTCCTCAACGGTGGCCCGGGAGGCCCCCGTCGACATGGCCGGCTGCTGCCCCGCGGGCGCCTCCACGGTGGGCGTGGTGTCCCGTCCGGCCGGGTGCGGGGACGGCTTGCCCTTCGGCGTCGTCGAGGACGCGTCGCCACCGCCCGGCGTCGCGGCCGGACCGGCAGCCGGGCCGGACGGGCTGGCCGGCGTGACGACCAGCCGGCCGGTGGCGTGCCGGCGGGCGCCCGCGTCCACCGCCCCCTCGGGCAGCCTGAGCAGCTGCCCCGGCCGGATCCGGTCCGGGTCGGCGAGCCGGTTCAGCCGGGCCACCTCGCGGTAGCGGTCGAAGTCGTCCAGGTAGCGGTCGGCCACCTCGCCCAGGTAGTCGCCCTTCGCCACCCGGTACACCGCCGGGCTCGTGGTGACCGAGGCGGCCCGGGCCGGCGGGGCGGCGTGTCCGGCCTGCGGGGCGACCGCCGCCGGCGCGGCGGCGACCGGCTGCGGCGCGGCCAGGGTGGCGGCGCTCGCCGCGGCCGGGCTGGCCGCCAGGATCAGCGCCACCGAGCCGACCAGCGCGGCCGCGGCCCGCTGCTGGCGGCGCATCCCGGGCAGCCGCGGCGCCGGCCGGCGCAGCGCCCCCGCGAGGAGTTCCACCAGTACGGAGAAGGCGAATGTGGCCCAGCCGAACCAGCCCACCACGGCGAGCGCCCGCAGGAAGAGCTGGCCGTCGTCGCGGCTGGTCAACGCCGTACCCACCTCGGCCAGCGTGGGCAGGTGGTCGGGGAGGGGGTTGCCGGCGAAGGCCAGCAGGGCGATCGGCCCGCCGCCCAGCACCGCGCAGAGCACGACGAGGGCGCCGAGGCCGGTGAGGACCTCGCCGGTCCGCCGGACGGCCGAGCGTTGCGATGCACCCATGGCTGCCTTCCCTTCCTACGGGGCTCCGGTGAGCGCCCGCGCCGTGGCCTCACCGGTGACGGTGGCGGTGTTCTGGAAGCCGAGGAGACCGAGCAGGTCCCGGCGGTAGGTGATGCGGACGCGTACCTGGATCTGCCGCTCGCCGGCGACCACCGGGAAGCTGACGTCGTGGTCGCGGACCCCGCCGGCGGCGCCCAGGTAGTCGGCGACCGCCTTCCGGGCGGCCACCTCGTCGATCTGCTTCGGGCCGCCCTCGATGGCGTGGGCCCGGTCGATCATCTGGCCGCCGCTGCGGGCCGCCTCGGCGGCCAGGTTGTCCGCGCGCTGCAACGAGCGGAGCTGCCCGGCGCCGTCGTACGCCAGGCTGATGATCGCGAGCACGCCGGTCATGGCCACGGCCAGGAAGAGGCTCACCCGGCCGCTCTCCGACGCGCGTCGCCCGCTCACCGGCGGCTCCGGTAGGTGTCCAGCGGGGAGGTGAAGCTCGCCGAGACGGTCTTGCCGCCCGGCACCCCGGGCAGCCCCGGCGCCCGCAGGTCGGCGAAGGAGACCGTGCAGGTCACCGTGACGGTTACCGTCGCCGGCACCCCGGGCGCGCTGCGGTACGCGGCCGCGAAGCTGGTCCCGGCGTCCCCCACCGAGCCGCGGAAGGTCAACGCCGGCGGGGCGGTGCAGCGCAGCCCCGACCAGTCGAGCTGACGGCGGGCGGCGTCGGTGGCGGCGGTCCGGCCGGTCCGCGCGTCCCGGGCGATCGAGGCGGCGCGGGCGGCGTCGTGCGCGGCCGACTCCACCGCCTCGTCGGCGACGGCCGTCCGGCCGGCCACCCCGGCCAGCACCATCAACCCGATGAAGGCGGGGGCGAGCACCGCCACCTCGATCGAGACGGAACCCCGGTCCCGCGCCACCCGCCTCACCCCGTCGTCCAGCGTTCGACCGGGCCGTGCGCGCGCTGCGAGACCGCGAAGCGCACGCCCGGGATCACCGACAGGGAGCGCCCGCTGACCGTGCAGGTGACCTCGGTGGCGGTCGTCGTGCAGGTGGGGCCGGGGGCCTCCCAGTCGACCAGCCAGTCCCCGGCGGCACGCAGGAAGGTGGTGGCCCGGTCCCGGCCGGCGTTCGGCGGGGCCTGGAGCACCCGCTGGGCGTTCACCCCCGTCTGCGCCGCGTTGAGGGCGGTGGACCGGGCGACGAACCAGACGGCGAGCTGGATCGAGGCGAAGAGCAGCACCAGGATCGCCGGCATCACCACCGCCAGCTCGACCGGGTTGGCTCCCCGCTCGTCCCCGCCGGCGGCGAGCCGTCCACGCAGGACGGCGATGATCCGCCCCGGGCCGCGCCGACCGGCGGGCCGGCCGGCGGGCGCCGGTCGGCTCCGGTCCGTACGGGCGGGGCGGGACATCACTTTGGATCCGTGTGGTTCGGAATGGCGTTCATCCAGTCGTTGGCCTTGGTCAGGGCGAGCGCGGTGACCGCCATGGCCACCGCGACCAGGCCGAAGATGATCACCGCGGTCGGCACCGGGCTGTCGCCCCGCTCGGTGTCCCGCCGTAGCTCGGCCAGGCGGCTGCTGAGCGCGGCGTGCAGGTAGGCGTAGAGGTGCATGGTCGTCTCCTTTGTCGGGGCTGGGGCTCACAGACGGGCGAGGAACGGGTAGACGGCGAAGCCGAGCAGGACGAAGACCAGCAGCGAGCCGGGGATGTCCAGCCGACTGGTGACCCCCTCGGCCCGGGCGAGGTTGTCGGTGCGGATCTGGTCGCGCAGCGAGTCGGCGCGGCTGCGCAGGGTCTCGTGCACCTGGGCGCCCTCGCTGCCGGAGGAGCGCATGATGGCCCCCACGTCGCCCAGCTCCGGGATGCCGATCCGGTCGGCCAGCTCCTGGAGCTCGTCCCAGGGCGAGTGCATCTGGAGCTGGGCGATCCGCAGCGCCTCCCGGATCCGGTCGAAGACCCAGCCGTCGCAGACCGCCGCCGCGCGCTCCAGCGACTGCACCGGGCCGTGCGCCGCGGAGAGCTGCAACGCCACCAGGTCCAGGTAGGTGCAGACCGCCTGGCGGAACTCGTCCCGTGCGGCGTCCGCCCGGGCCAGCACCGCCCGGTGCGCGAGCAGGCCGGCGACCAGCGCCAACCCCAGGCTCCCCACCACCGGTACGGCCAGTGGCAGCGCGACCCCGCCCAGGAAGAGCACGGCCGAGGCGACCGCCGGCGTGGCGAACCCGACCAGCGCGGAGAGCAGCACCGACAGGGCGTACTGCTCGGGGGTCCGGTCGAGCAGGGCGAGCTGCCGGTGCGGCGGGCGCAGCCAGCGCGAGACGCCGCCGAGCCAGTCCGGCCCGCTCCCGACCACCGGCGCCTGGCCGGGCGGCTGGTGCAGCCGGCGCAGCGCCGGGCCGAGCGCCGGGGTGGCCGGCAGGGCCTCGCGGACCACCAGGAACAGGCCCAGCCCGACGGCCGCCCCGCCCAGCACGGCCATCGCCAACTGCCAGTTGACCATCACGCGATCGCCTCCTCCGGGTCGGGCGCCGGCAGGAAGCGCGCCGGGCGGGGCGGCTGGCTCATCGACCGCACCCAGACCAGCAGCCCGACGAAGGCCGCCCCGAGCACCGCCATCACGAGCTGCCCGAAGACCGTCCCGTACGGCCGGACGTAGTCGCTGTTGACCAGCCCGTACGCGAGCGTGGCCAGGGTCATCCCGGTGAGGAAGCGGACCGCGAACCGCGGCTGCGTCCGCTTCGCCTCGACCTCGCGCCGGGTGGCCACCTCGGCCGAGGCGGCGGAGGCGATCGAGCCGAGCACGTCGCCCAGGCGTTCGCCCCGGTCGGTGAGGTGCAGGATCAGCGCCGCCACCACCTGGTCGCAGACCGGGTCGGCGATCTCGTCGGCGAAGGCGAGCAGGGCGGACCTCGCCAGCCAGCCGGCCTGAAGGCGGGCCGCCAGGGTGCGTACCTCCTCCTGGATCTCCTCCGGCGCGGTGGCGATGGTGCCGATGATGGCCTGCTGGAGACCCTGGCCGGTGTTGGAGATGTCCTTGAGCCGCCGGGTCCACTCGCCGACCGCCTCGATCCGGGCGATGGCCCGCTGCTCGGCCCGGCCCACCGCGAAGAGCCACGGCACCCCGGGCACCGCGAGCGCCACCAGCAGGCCGACCACCGGCAGCCCGGTGAGCAGGAAGGCCAGCGCGCCGGCCACCACGGCCGCGCCGAGCAGCACCTGGTGGCGGTGCTGCTCCCGGCGGCCGGCCCCGGAGCCGGTCCAGAGCCGGCTCAGCCCGGGCCCGGCGCCCGCCGTCGAACGGGGCGGCCGGCGGGTGCCGACCAGCGCGACCACCGCCAGCACCAGCCCCGCCACGCACGCCGCCCCGGAGACCAGCGCGATCAACTCGATCGTCGTCATGAGGTCACCGCCGACCCAGTCGGGTGTGCCGGGGCCGTCGCCACGCGCCCGTGCCGGCCTCGATGAACCGGGTCAGCAGCCGGGCGTCGTAGCCGACCCGGAGCAGCTGGTCGCGGATCCGTTCGGGCAGGTGGCGGGGCACCGCCCGGCCGTCCGGTCCCGGGCCGAAGACGCTGGTGGTGGTGATCCGGTTGCCCTCGCCGACGCCGATGACCTCCTCGACGTGCGAGACGAAGCGGTGCTTGCGGCCGCCGATCGCGGTCTCGTCCTCGACGGTGACGTAGACGATCAGGTCCAGCGCGTTGCCCGCCATGCGGCGGGCCTGGTCGACCGTCATCTCCCGGCCGTGGGCCAGCGCCAGCTCGATGATCCGCTCGCCCACCCCGGCCGGGGTACGCGCGTGGATCGTGCACATCGACCCGCGGCTGGTGGTCATCGCCTGGAGCATCGGCACGATCTCCCGGGACCGCACCTCGCCGACGATGATCCGCAGCACGCCCATCCGCAGCGACACCGGGATGAGGTCGGCGATGCTCACCTCGCCGGCGGGCCGGCCGTCCAGCCCGCGCTCGCCGTGCCCCTCCCGGGACTCGAAGCTCATCACCGCCCGGTGCTTGTGCCCGCGCCGGGCCGGCAGCAGCTCCCGGCTCTCCTCCAGCAGCACGTACGGCTCGTCGGCCGGGATCTCGTCCATCAGCGCGCGGATGACCGTGGTCTTCCCGGCCCCGGCCAGCCCGGCGACCATGATGTTCAGCCCGGCCCGCATGGACGCGCGGAGGAAGTCGCGCAGCAGCGGATCGATCATCTCGTCCAGGTCGGGCCGGCCACCGGCGATGTCCTCCAGGCTCACCGCGAGCGTGTTGTGCTTGCGGATCACCGCGTACGGGCGGTGGCTGACCAGGAAGACCGCGGCGAGTCGGCTGCCGTCGGGCAGTTGCAGGTCGAGCGTCGGCTTGGCGGTGGACAGCGACCGCTCGGTCGCCCCGGCCCGGCGGGCCGCCGCCTGGAGGATCTCCACCAGCTCGTCGTCGCTGTCGGCGATCGGCTCGGCCCAGTCCACGCCGCCGCCGTGCCGGGTGATGCGCACCTGGTCGCAGCCGAGGATGTGCACCTCCTCGATGGTGTCGTCGACCAGCAGCGTCTGGAGCCGGCCCAGGCCGACCAGCTCGGCGGTCACCTGGTCGAGCAGCAGCCGCTCCTCGTCGGCGGCCATCGGCGTGCCGGCGCGGCGGACCGAGTCCGCGTACGCCGAGACCACGGAGACGGCCAGCCGGGCCCGCTCGACCTCCTCCGCGTCCGCGTCGAACTCCCGGCCGCGCTGCCAGAGCGTGAGCCGTTCGCTGAGTTCCCGGCGCAGTTCGCGGACCACCGCGAAGTCGACCCGGGGGCGGGGCGACGGGGGTGGCGGCGCGGCCGGCACGGCGGGCGCCGGGGGCAGATGGTGCCGCGCGTTCGGCGGGACCAGCGGCGGCGCCGTCGAGGTGGCCCCGGGCTGCTGGCCACGCGGGTCGTGAGAGACCGGCTCAAACCGCACCGGACACCCCCGGCGTGCTCGGCGCGGTCACCGCTCGGGGGGCCGGGGCGCCCGGCCAGGCCAGCCGGGCCCGCCGCCGGTCCAGCAGCGCCCGGACCGGCACCTCCAGCGCGCCGGCCGCGCGCATGAGCGGGCGGTTGGCGCGTACGGTGCCCCCGTGCCCGAGCACCTCGGCGGTACGCGGGTCGTGCGGCAGCCGGGCGATCACCGGCAGCCGCAGCGCCTTGCTGATCTCGCTGCCACCGTGCCCGTCCCCGACGACCAGCAGGCGCAGGGTGCCCGGGGGGACCCGGTGCTCGGCGAAGTCCCGCTCGATGGCCTTCACGGTGGCGCGGGTGGCGGACAGGTCGGGCAGGTGGGCCCGGGTGACCAGCAGCACCACGGCCGCCGCCCGCAGCACCGGCCACGGTGGACCGCCCACCTGCAACCGACCACAGTCGACAAGCACGTCGTACGGCGGGACGCCCCGCTCCAAACTGGTGAAGAAGTCGGCGAAGCGCTGCCAGAGCGGGGTGACGCTGCCGGCCTGGGCCGGGTCGACCACGCCGGGCAGCAGCAGCCGCTCCCGCCTCGGCGCGTCCAGGTCGACGAGCTGCGACCAGAAGGCGCTCTCCAGGTTGCCGTCGCGCAGCTCCCCGACGGCCAGCTCGCCGAGGCCGCGCGGGCCGTCGAGCGCCCCGCCCAGGTAGCCGGCGAGGATCGAGCCGCCCGCCGGGTCGCACTCGGCCAGCACCAGCCGGCGGTGCCAGCTCAGCGCGGCGGCCAGGGCGGCCGTGGTGACGCCCGGCGAACCCTTCGCCGAGACCAGGGCGATGATCGCCATCAGGCCGCCTCGGTGAGCACGAGCGCGATCCGGTCGTCCGCGGCCAGCGCCACCACGGCCGGCACGTCCCGGACGGCCAGCGCCAGGTAGACCACCACGTCGTCGTTCTCCGGCGTGGCGGTGTCGATCACCGTGGCCTCGAAGCGGGTGCCGCCGGCGCGCGTCGCCTCGGCGCCGCCGGGGCTGGTGTCGGGCATGCTGACCAGCAGCACCTTGTCGCCCGGGTGCAGCCTGCGGGCGGGCACCTGGCTCGGCTCCAGCCCCAGCGCGAGCTGCTGCTGCCCGGGCCCGAGCAGCGGCGCGTCGGTGAGCTGGGCCGGGGTCAGCAGCGTGCCGGGGGTGAGCCGGACGGCGGCCCGCCGGCCCAGCACCTCCTTGATCCGGTCGGCCGGCACCGGCTGGAGCTCCCGCCCGCCGGAGACCCGCACCGGGACCAGGTCGTCGGCGGTGAGCTGCCGACCGACCTCGACCGGCCGGGCCACCGCGAGGTAGCTGCCGGTGGAGCGGACCGAGGTGACCGCGAAGGCCGCGCCCAGCCCGCCGAGGGCGATCAGCAGCACGGCCAGGCCGAGCAGGCCGGGGCGGATCCGCCGCTGGCGGACCACCTTGGGCGGCGCCACCGGCGCGTCCAGGGGAATCCCGTTACGGGTCGCCACACTCATCGCGTCACCACCTGAAGTTCGTTGATCTGCACCGGGACGGTCCCGCTGACCCGGCTCTGGGCGATCTCGCCGCTCTCGCCGCCGCCGGACCACGCGACGGTCCAGAACGTGGTGGCGCTGACCTGGTAGGTGCCGGCCCGGGCGTAGCCGCGGTCGTAGCCGCAGTCGGGTGAGGTCCGCCCGGCCCGGGGGCCGTCGGCGGCGTACGGCGTGCCGGGTCCCATGCAGGTGACCTGGGTGCCGTCGCCCATGGTCCAGACGATCCGGGTCACCCGGGCGGTGATCCCGACGGTCAGCCCGCGGTCCGAGGCGGAGGCGCGCAGCGGCCCGAAGTAGGACGCCCCGCCGCTGGCCCACATCCAGACCGGCAGCCCGACGAGGCCGGGGCCCTTGCTGCGCCGGGGCGCGACGGCGACCCGGGGCGGCAGCAGCGAGATCGAGGCCAGCGCGCGGCGGGCCAGTTCCTCCGGGTCGGGCGGCGCGCCGTAGCCGGGCGGCGGCCCGTCGCGCAGCACGACGCTCTGCTCGCCGAGGTCGCCACCGTTGCAGGTCCGGACGTACCACTGCTGGCCCTCGGGGGCGGTGGGCTGGGGCTCGGCCAGCTTGTAGTAGCAGCCGTCGCCGTTGTTGAACCAGCCGAGCACGTCGTCGTAGCAGGGGATGACCCGGCCGTTCCACTGGCACTTCGCCGTGCCACCGCCGTTCCCGCCTCCGCCGCCGGGGTCGCCGCCTCCGCCGGGCCTGCCCGGGGTGCCGGGTTCGTCGTCCCAGACGTTGCAGTCGTTCTGCCCGGGCGGGCACTCGCCGCCGGGGTTGCCGGCGCGGGCGGACGCGCCGGTCACCAGCAGCGCGGGCGCCCCGGTCAGCGCCAGCAGCAGCGCCAGGCCGGCGGTGAGCAGCAGCCGGCGGGGCGTCCCGGCCGGGGTCGGCCGGGCCGGGACACCCCTTCCTCCCCAGGTCAGCACGGCTGGTCCTGGTGTCCGGCGCCGGCGCTGATCAGCCACCGGCCGTCGGGGTAGCGGGTCGCCGTGGCGGTGGCCAGGTAGCGCCCGCCGCGGGTGCCGGGGACGACCCGGCGGTCCTTGGCGTAGACGAGGCGGTAGCCGGTCGCGTCCAGGCAGTCCTGGATCTCCACGGTGGGCGGATCGGCGGCCAGGTCGACCGCGACCACGGTGGGATCCGAAACGAGTCTTCCGGTACGCATGGCGCCGTGCTCCTTCGCCTCGCGAATTGCCACCCGCACCCGGGTCAGCAACGGATCCGCCACGAATCGGGCCAGTGCCGGATGGCCGGGATCGCTGCGCGCGCTCGCCGCCCGGGACGCGTCGAGATAGCCGGAATAGGCGGCGAGCGCGGCCTTTCCGGCTGATTCCTCCTCGGCGCTGGAATGCGCGACGGGTGCGGCGGCGCCCCCGGTCAGCGGGCGGGTCGTCGCCTCCGGCTCGCTGCCGCAGCCGGCGGTCGCGGCCAGTAGAGCAAGGCTGAGCAGGCAGGTTTCCCATCGTCGGGATTGCCGTGTGCGCAACGCCGGGCCCTCCTCGGTGGCGGCCCGGAGTGGCCGCGTCAACGCACTCCGGGCATGCGGAAGTGCGCCCGGATGTGTCCGGCCGGGCCGCATCTGCTACCGCTGCATTTACCTGGACTGATCTTTAACGAATTCGAAACCTGGTGTCTCCGGTTGGCCTCCGACGCCAATTGATCGGGGGTTGCGTCGTACCCAAGGGGCGAGCATAGGCTGACGTCCGCCGATGCAACAGAGGCAATTGATCCGAACACTCTGCGTGATGACAGGTGGTGGCGGCCGGTGGGTGTCCGGACGACGACGAACGGCCCGCGGGCGGGTCGACCGCCGGCAGGAGTGCGTTCACCCGCACGCGTTGTCGGGCGTCCCGGGCGCGTAGCGGCGGGCGGCGGATTGGGGGGCAACAGCCCCTCTGGTCCGATCCGTCCCCTCGGCCGGCGGCCCGCCCGCCCCTCCCCGGCAGCCGGTCATCCGGCCCCGGCCCGCCCCGGGTCCGACGCCGTTTTCCGCGCCATCCGCGACACGGCGGTCGGGCGAAATTCACTCTGCGTGCTCCAGAGTGGAACCCTCAGCGACCGCCCCGGGGCGCCGGCATGACCGCCGAACGGGTCCGGGCCGCCGCACCGACGGCCCCCGCCCGCCGTCCGGCCGTCCGGCTGTGGGCCGCGCTGACGGTCGTACCGCTGCTGCGGCTGGCGGTCGCCCGGTACGCCGTACCCCCGGGTGTGCCGGACCGGGTGGGGTGCGACGGCTGCGGCGCGCCGATCGGCCTGGACCGGCCGCTGCCGGCGCTCGGGCCGGCGGCCCGCTGCCCGTCCTGCCGGGCGCGGGTCGGGGCCGCGCCGATGGTGGTGGAGGTGGCCCTGGTCGCCGCCGTGGCGGCGGTGGCGCTCACCGGCGGGCCGGCCGGCGTGCGGGCGGCCGTCGCCTGGTGGCTCGCCTGGGCGGTGCCGCTGGCCCTGGTCGACGCGGCGGTGCACCGGCTCCCCGACCGGCTGACCTGGCCGGCGGCGGCCGGGGTGTGGGTGCTGCTCGGTGTCGCCGGGCTGGCCGGGCCCGGCCCGGCGCCCTGGCTGCGCGCCACGGCGGCCGGGCTCGCCCTCGGCGCGGGCTTCGCGGCGACCACCCTGCTGCTCGGCCGGCGCGGGTTCGGCCTCGGCGACGCCAAGCTGGCGCTCGGCGCCGGGGCGCTGCTCGGCTGGCACGGCTGGCCGGTGCTGGTGGCGGGGCTGGTGCTCGCCGTCACCCTCTCCGCGGTGGCCGGCCTGGGGCTGCTCGCGGCCCGCCGGGTCCGCTGGTCCAGCCACCTGCCGTTCGGCCCCTCCCTGATCCTCGGCACCGCCCTCACCCTCGTCCTGACGACGTGAGCGCCGGCGGCGGAGAACCGGTCAGCGCCGGGCGGGCCGGACGGTCGGGCGGGCGGCGGCGCGGCGGACCCGCCAGCGCAGCACGTCGGCCACCGGGCGGGCCAGCACCGGGGTGAGCAGGGTGCCCACCAGCACGCCGAGCAGCAGGCCGGCGGCCACGTCGTGCGGGTAGTGCACGCCCACGAAGGTGCGGGAGAACGCGGCCAGCGCGGCCAGCGGGACGGCCACCAGGCCGATCCGGCGGTGCAGCAGCAGCACGGTGGCGGCCAGCGCGCCCGCGATGGTGGCGTGGTTGCTCGGGAACGACCAGTCGCCGGCCGGCGGGCAGTGCCCGGCCACGATCACCAGGTCGGCGGGGCTGCGGCAGGGCCGGTCCTCGGCGACGAGGGTCTTCAACCCCTCGCTGGACACGTACGCGCAGACCACCGCAACCGGTGCGGCCAGGGCGAGCGCCCGGCCGCGGAGGTCGCCCCCGACCAGCCGGGACAGCGCGGCCAGCACCAGCAGCACCCCGAGCAGGACCACGGCCCCCTCGGTGAAGTGCACGGCGAACCAGTGCACCGGTTCCGGCGTGCGGTCGGCGAACTCGACGATGTCGTGGTACCAGTCGGCACTGACATCCGGAACGTCGGTCACCACGGCGTCAGTCATGAATCACCTCACCAACCGTTCATACTCCGTTCACCTGGAGGGTGGTGGGGGAATGACTGTCGGGGCACCCAAGTCTCAGGCGCCTCTCAGCCGGGTCTGATCCGGTGGCCGCGACGTACCGACCTCGGGAGGACCCGTGCCGCACAGCCCCCAGGGCGACGAGACCTGGCGGATCCGCCGCACCGCGGCGGACCTGGACCGGCTCGGCGAGACCGAGTCGATCTTCGCGCTGGGTAACGGCTGGGTGGGCTGGCGCGGCACCCTCGACGAGGGCGAGCCGTACGAGATGCCCGGCACCTACCTCAACGGGTTCCACGAGCGGCGCGAGCTGAGCTACCCGGAGTACGGGTACGCCTTCCCCGAGCACAGCGACACCGTGATCAGCGCCCCGAACGCCGCGCTGGTCCGGCTCTGGGTCGGCGGTGAGCCGCTGGACCTGCGGACCGGGACGGTCCGGCGGCACGAGCGGGTCCTCGACCTGCGCGCCGGGGTGGTCCGCCGGGAGACCGAGTGGATCTCGCCGGGCGGCCGGGGTGTCCGGGTCCGCAGCACCCGGCTGGTCTCGCTGCCCCGCCGGCCGGTCGCCGCGGTCGACTACCAGGTCGAGCCGCTGGACGGCTCCGTCGAGGTGCGGGTCTGCGCCGACCTGCTCGCCAACGAACGGGTGCCGGAGCGCGCCGACGACCCGCGCGCCGCGTCGGTGATCCACGACCCGCTCACCGCCGAGACGGGCCGGCAGGACGGCACCGACGGGTTGCTCGTGCACCGGACCGAACGCAGCGCCCAGCGGGTCGCCGTCGCGGTCGCCCACCGGGTCGACGCGCCGGGCACCGCCGCGACCGACACCGAGCTGACCCCCGACCGGTTCCGGCTGGCGGTCACCGGCCCGCTGCGCCCCGGCGAACGGATCCGGGTCACGAAGTTCGCCGCGTACGAATGCGCGCACGTCGACGGCACCCCGGCCGGCGAGCTGGCCGACCTGGTCGTCGCGGAGGCGGACGCGGCCCGGGCCGAGGGCTTCGCCGCCCTGCTCGACGCGCAGCGGGCCGCCCTCGACGCCGCCTGGGCCACCGCCGACGTCGAGCTGGACGGCGACCCGGAACTCCAGCAGGCGCTCCGGTTCGCGGTGTTCCACCTGCTCCAGTCCGGCCGGGCCGACGGCGACCGGACCATCCCGGCCAAGGGGCTCACCGGCAACGGCTACGACGGCCACGTCCTCTGGGACACCGAGGGCTACGTGCTGCCGGTGCTCACGTACCTGGCGCCGGGGCTGGCGCGCTCGGCGCTGCGCTGGCGGCACGCGCACCTGCCCGAGGCCCGGGAGCGTGCCGCCGAGCTGCGACTGGCCGGGGCCACCTTCCCGTGGCGGACCCTCGGCGGCCGGGAGTGCTCGGCCTACTGGCCGGCGGGCAGCGCCGGGCTGCACGTCAACGCCGACATCGCCGACGCGGTGCTGCGCCACGTCGCGGCCACCGGCGACGAAGATTTCCTCGCCGAGTGCGGCGTGGAGCTGCTGGTGGAGACGGCCCGGCTCTGGCACCGGTACGGCCACTGGTCCGACACCGGCACCTTTCACCTGACCGGGCTCACCGGCCCCGACGAGTACTCGGCGCTGGTCGACGACAACCTCTTCACGAACCTGATGGCCCGGCGCAACCTGCGTGGGGCGGCCGACGCCGCCGAGCGCCTTCCGGAGGCGGCCGCCCGGCTCGGCGTCGACCCGGCCGAGATCGCCGGTTGGCGGGCCGCCGCCGACGCCGTGCACGTCCCGTACGACGGCAAGCGCGGGGTGCACCAGCAGTCGGCGGGCTTCACCGAGCAGCCCGAGTGGGACTTCGCGAACACCCGCGCCGACGACTACCCGCTGCTGCTGCACTTCCCCTACCTGGAGCTGTACCGGAGGCAGGTGGTCAAGCAGGCCGACCTCGTGCTGGCGATGCTGCGCTGCCCCGGCGAGTTCACCGCCGACGAGAAGGCCCGCAACTTCGCGTACTACGAGGCCCGTACCGTCCGGGACTCCTCGCTGTCGGCCTCCGCGCAGGCGATCCTCGCCGCCGAGGTCGGTCACCTCGACCTGGCGTACGACCTGTTCGCCGAGACGGCGTTGCAGGACCTGGAGGACCTCGGCGACAAGACCGCCGACGGGCTGCACCTCGCCTCGCTGGCCGGGGCCTGGCTCGTGGTGGCGCAGGGCTTCGGCGGGCTGCGCGACGACCGGGGCGTGCTCTCCTTCGACCCGCGGCTGCCCCGCCGGATCAGCCGGCTCGCGTTCCACCTGCGCTGGCACGGGCACCGGCTGCGGGTCACGCTCACCCCGGAGGCGGCCCGCTACGAGCTGCCCGACGCCGGCCCGGCCGACGCCGTCGAGCTGTGGCACCACGGCGAGCGGCTGCGGGTGACCGGCGACGCCCCGGTCACCCGGCCCATGCCGCCGGTGCCCGATCCGGGTCCGGAGCCGCCGTCACCGCCCGGCCGCCGGCCGACCCGGCGCGGTCAGGAGGACGTGGGCGGCGCGGGGTGAGTCGGCACGCCCGACATCCGCTCGACGATCTCCTCCAGCGCCTCGAACGCGTACGCCCAGTTGTGGCACTTGAAGCTGCGCAGCCCCTCGATGGGCGTGCGGCAGTCGGCGCAGTGCACGCCGGGGACGGCGTCCGGCACCTCGGTGTTGACGTACTTGCGCTCGCCGAGGATGACCCGCGCGATCATGCCCCGGTCGTGCACGCCGTGCAGGGCCGAGGAGACGATGTCGTACCAGTTCACCCGGCGGCCGCACTTCGGGCAGTCCGGCTCGTCGCCGCTGACCCAGAGCGGGGCGCCGATGCTGCGCGCCGGCATGTTCAGCAGCTTCTCCAGCCGGCGCACGTCCGACTCCGGCGTGGTCCAGCGGTGCCGGCCCGGTAGCGAGGCGGGCGAGTCGTAGACGGCGCGGAACACCACCGGGTCGACCTCCACGGTCTCCCGTCCACCGGTCATGGGTACCTCCTCGGGTCGGCTGGTCCCACCGTCGTACCAGGTGAACGGGCTCGGCAGCCGGATCACGGACACGACGGGTCAACGGTGTGTCGCCCAGGGTGCTACATATCAGGGCGTGACGGGAGAGCCGACCACCACCGCGACCGACGCCGAGGCGCGGCCGAACGTCGCCCGGATGTACGACTACTACCTGGGCGGCTGCCACAACTTCGCCGCCGACCGGGCCGCCGCCGAGCAGATCCTGACGCTCTTCCCGGACACCGGCGTGGCGGCCCAGACCAACCGCGCCTTCCTCCGCCGGGCCGTGCGTCACGCGGCCGAACGGGGCGTACGCCAGTTCCTCGACATCGGCGCCGGGCTGCCCACCCAGGGCAACGTGCACGAGATCGTCCGCGAGGTCGCCCCCGGCTCGCGGGTGGTCTATGTGGACAACGACGAGGTCGCCGTCGCGTACGCCCGGCGGCTGGTGCCCGCCGACGGCCGCACCGTCGTGGTCCGGGGCGACCTGCGGCGCCCCGACGACCTGCTGGCCGACCCCGACGTGCGGGGCGCCCTCGACCTCGCCGAGCCGGTGGCGCTGCTGCTGGTCGCGGTGCTGCACTTCGTGCCCGACGCCGACGACCCGTGGGCGGCGGTGGCCCGGCTGCGCGACGCCACCGCCCCCGGCAGCCTGCTCGCGCTCTCCCACCTGACCATGGACGGCGCGCCGCCGCTGCCCGCCCGGCAGGGCACCGCGGTCTACCAGCGCAGCAGCGCACCGCTCGTGCCGCGCTCGCACGCCGCCGCCCTGCGCTTCCTCGACGGGTACGACCTGGTCGAGCCGGGCCTGGTCTGGCTGGCCGACTGGCGGCCGGACGGCGAGCCCCGCTCAGCCGTGTCGCACGGCTACGGAGGCGTCGGCCTGCGCCGCTGACCCGTCCGGCCAGTCCACCGCGTCCCGGGCGGCAGGTGGACAAGCGGGAGAGGGCTGCCGCCCGCCCGGGCGCGTGTCTCCCCCGGGCGAGCGGCGGCCGAGGTCAGCTCCGGGTGATCAGACCGGCGTCGACGACGTACTCCCCACCGGCGTGGGCCGAGAACTCGGCGCTGGCGGCGAGCAGGGTCGGGTCCCACTGGTACGCCGTCACCAGGTCCGAGTCGGTGGCGTCGTCACCCACGTCGCCGGCGGTCTTGTCGTACTGGCTGGTCGCCTCCACCCGTACCTGGTAGAGCAGTTCGGTCCGGGCCGTGATGGACCAGGTGCCGTCCGGGTTCACGGTGGCCGACCCGCCGCCGATCGTCTGCCCCTGCGGCCGCCAGAGGGTCACCTGGAGCACGCCGTCCGGCCCGATGCCCGGCTCGCCGTCCTCGCGCTGCCCGTCGCCGTCCAGGTCGTGCCACACGACACCACGGATGACGCAGGTGCCCGCGATGGCCACGGTCACCGAACCGGTGTTGTTGCCGGTGTTCGACTCCCGCTTGTCGGGGGCGATCGTCGCGGTGATCGGCACGGTGGTGCCGGGGGTGGCGCCCGCCACCTCGAACGGCACGTTCAGCTGGCTGCGCTGTCCGGCCGTCAGTGCCGGGTACGCGCACGAGTAGCTGGTCGCGCCCGCCACCGTGCAGGTCCAGCCCGTGTCGGCGTACGGGGTCGTGGTGCGGAGGCCGGCGGGCACCGAGACGGTGACCTTGACCGGGCCCGAGTCGCCGTTGCCGTAGTTGCGCAGGTCGACCTGGGCGTTGAAGGTCTCGCCCTCCGCCGGGTTGAGCACGTCGGTCGTCACAAGGTCGACGACCAGGTCGGGCTGGGTCCTCCCGGCCGCCACCGCGTCGGTCGGAAGGGTCGCCGCGCCGAGGGCGAGGGCGGCCAGGGTGGTGGGGACGACACGTCGGAGCGAGCGGGACAGGGAGTTCGGTCGCATGACTTCCTCACGTCGTGGGGTCACGGCCCGACCGGGACGGCGGACCGCGGAGATCAACTGCGTCTCCGCTCATCCGGCGTCGTCGATCCCTCCGGCGTTACGCGGCCTCCGGCCCGTTCCGCTCGGGCTGCGCGGTTGATCTCCGCCCCCTGCCCAGCTGTCCGCGTTGCTAGGCTCCGCGCCATGTTTTCGGGCGATGCGGATGCCGACCTGCGACAGTTGGCCGACGACACCACCTTCCCGCACCGCGACGCGGCCCGGCACGCGGTGCGGTTCCGGGCCTCCGGCGACGTGGCGGACCTGGTCGCCGTGCACGACGATCCGCACCCGTGCGGGATGACCGATGTGGTGTTCGCCCTGGCCGGATCGAAGCGGCCCTGGCTCAACTGGGTGCCGATGCCGAGCGAGGCGATCAGCAACATCGCCAACGACTTCGGTGGCCGCCGGGCGCGCGGCGAGCAGCTCGAGGTCACCGGCCTCGGACTGTCGGCCGCGGAGCCGGCCAGCGCCATCACGGCGTGCCGCCGGATCACCGGCCCGGTCGACATCGGCATCGCCGAGTTCCCGCCCCCCGACATCCGCACGCCCGTACGGCCCGGCCGGTACGCGGTCTGGCGGTACGACGGCACCGAGCCGGTGCCCGCCGGGCCGGCGCCGTCGGCCGCCGCGGTGAGCCTGCTGCGGGAGGTCGCGGGGGAGCCGTGGCAGTCGCCGCTCTCGGGGTACGTCAAGGCCGCCCCGCTTGGCGGGCTGCCGCTCGACGACCTGCTCGGGCTGGTCGCGCACCTGCCCGGCCCGCCGGACACCCCACGCTGGCAGCACCTGGCCCGGTCGACGCCGACGTACTGGTACCGGCTCATGCAGCCGTGGGTGTGTCTCGGCATCCTGCACCAGGCCACGGACCAGCCGTGGCCGACCTCGACGCGGCGGGAGGTGCTGGTGGACCTCGCCTTCGGCGTCGAGGACTGGGTCGCCGACGCCGCGCTGTTCGCGCTCGTCACCGCCGCCTACCGCGAACCGGACCTGCGCCCGGAGGTACGCCAGCTCGTCCGTGCCCGGCTCGACGCGGCGGTGGCGGCGAACCGGTTGGTCACCATCGAGGAGTCCCTGGCGAACCTGATGCTCGTCACGCCGGGCTGCCGTGCGGACGACCGGGCGCTGGCGACCGCCGTGCTGGCCCGCGCCGAGCAGGACGACGACGAGGACGAGGAGCCGGCGCCCGCGCCGGTCCCCAAGCGTCGCTGGTGGCAGCGGGGCGGCTAGTAATGCGTTCCGGCGCGGGCGGGCCGTCGTGGGAGGATCAGCGCGTGCAGGTCAGGATGCTCGGACCGTTCGAGGTTCGCACGGACGAGGGCATCCTGGCCGACGTGCCGGGCGCCCGGTTGCGCGCGCTGCTGATCGCCCTGGCGGTCGAGCCCGGCCGGGTCGTGCCGAAGGCGACGCTCATCGACTGGATCTGGGGCGAGAACCCGCCCGCGGATGCCGCGAACGCCCTGCAACGCCTGGCTTCCCGGCTGCGGAAGGCGCTGCCGGGAGGCGTGGTCGAGGGGCAGCCGGGCGGCTACCGACTGGCGGTGGACCCCGACGCCGTCGACGCCCTGCGCTTCGAACGCCTCGTCGGCCGGGCCCGCCAGGAGGAGGGCCTGCCACGGCTCCGGCTGCTGCGCGAGGCCCTCGCCCTGTGGGGCGGCGCCGCCCTGCAGGACGTCGGGTTGGAGAACAGCACGGCGTTCGACGCGGCGGTGACGCGGCTCGACGGGCTGCGCCTGGCTGCGATGGAGGATCGCTTCGACGCGGAGGTCGGTCTCGGCCACGGCGCGGAGGTGGTCGCGGAGCTGACCGACGCGGTGGCCGCCCATCCGCTGCGGGAACCGCTGGTCGCCGCGCTGATGCGCGCGCTCGTGGCGGCCGGCCGCGACGCCGACGCCCTGCTCGCCTACGAACGCACGAGGGAGGCCCTGGCCGACGCGCTGGGTGTCGACCCCTCGCCGGAGCTGTCGGCCCTGCACACCGCGCTGCTGCGCGGCGAACTGGGCCGGCGGGAGGAGAACCGGAAGACCAACGTGCGTGCCGAGCTGACCAGCTTCGTCGGCCGGGACGCGGATGTCGCCGCCGTCCGCGGGCTCATCGCGGAGCATCGGCTGACCACCCTGATCGGTCCCGGCGGCTCGGGCAAGACCAGGCTGGCCACGGAAACCGCGCGCACGATGGCCAGCGACCTGCCCGACGGGGTCTGGCTGGTGGAGCTCGCCGCCATCGGCGCCGACGGTGACGTCGCACAGGCGACGCTCGCGGGGCTCGGTCTCCGGGACGCGCTGCTCGGCTCGGGACCGAGCGCCGACCCGGCGGACGGGCTCATCGCTGCCATCCGCGAGCGGGAGGCGCTGCTCATCCTGGACAACTGCGAGCACGTGATCGAGTCGGCGGCGAGGTTCGCCGACCGGGTGCTCGGGGAGTGCCGGCGGCTGCGGATCCTGGCGACCAGCAGGGAGGCGCTGGGCATCACCGGTGAGGCGCTGTGGTCGGTCGAGCCGCTGGCCGTGCCGACCGACGCCAGCCCAAGTGAAGTCGCGTCCTCGCCGGCCGTCCGCCTGCTGCGCGACCGGGCCGGCGCGGTGCGCAAGGACCTCGGAGCCGACGAACACACCCTGGCGACGATGGCGCGTGTGTGCCGCGCGCTGGACGGGATGCCGCTCGCGATCGAACTGGCCGCCGCCAGGCTGCGCACCATGTCCGTCAACCAGCTCGCCAACCGGCTCGACGACCGGTTCCGTCTGCTGACCAGCGGGAGCCGCACCGCGCTGCCGCGACACAAGACGCTGCGCGCGGTGGTCGACTGGAGCTGGGAGCTGCTCACCGACGCCGAACGGATCGTCCTGCGCCGGCTCTCGGTGTTCACCGGCGGGGCGAGCCTGGACGCGGCCGAGCGGGTCTGCGCCGGCGACGACGTACTCGACCTGCTCACCTCCCTGACCGAGAAGTCGCTGCTGGTCAGCGAGGGCGACAGCGCGCCGCGCTACCGGATGATCAGCACGATCAGGGAGTACGCCGCGGACCGGCTCGCCGAAGCGGGAGAGGAGGACCTGGCTCGTCGGGCGCATCTCGCCTACTTCACCGAGCTGGCCGAGACCGCGGAGCCGCATCTCCGCCGCGCCGAGCAACTGGACTGGCTCGCCACGCTCGAGGCGGAGCACGACAACATCACCGCCGCGATGCGCGGAGCGATCGCCGCCGGTGAGGCGCAGGCGGCGATGCGGCTCGCGGCGGCCACCGGTTGGTACTGGTGGCTCGGCGGGCGCCGGGCCGAAGGCATCGAGCTGATGATCGCGGCCACCCGCGTACCCGGCGAGGTGACCGACGACGTCCGGGCCATGACGTACGGGCTGGTGGTGCTCTTCGTGACCTCCGGGCGCGGCGACGAGCACCAGGGCGCCGAGTGGATCCACAAGGCGTACCGGTTCAGCCAGCAGAGCCGACACCGCAACCCACTGCTGGACCTGGTCGCTCCGCTGGAGCGTATCCTCCAGGCGCCGGAGACCGCCGTGTCCGCGTTCGAGTCGGTGCTGGACAACGAGGACCCCTGGGTACGCGCCCTGGCGCGCTGGCAGACCGGCAAGATGCGGATCATGCTGGGCCAGGGCGGCCGGGACGCGGAGGCCAACCTGGAGCTGGCGCTCGCCGAGTTCCGGGCGCTCGGCGAACGGTTCGGGATCTCACTGGCCCTGGCCGAGCTGGCGGGCCAACTCGCGACGCGCGGTGAGTTCGCGGGCGCGTGCGAGCACTACGAGCAGGCGGTCGCGGTCGTCACCGAGGTCGGCGCCGTCGAGGACGTCATCCGGCTACGGACCCAGCAGGCCCTGCTGTACCGGCTCCAAGGCGATCGGGACTCCAGCGCGGCGGCCATCGCCGAGGCCGAGCGCTGCGCCGAAGGTGTCACCTGGCCGCACGCGTTGGTCGAGCTGGCGCTCGCCAAGGCGGAGCTGGCGCGCCGGGACGGTGACGCCGCGGAGGCACGCCGCCAACTCGGCATCGCGACCGCCGTGCTGGGCGAGGAAGCGGAGCAGCCGCACATCAGCGCGGCCATCCACGACGCGCTCGGCTACCTGGCCGACGATCTCCGTGAGGCCCGTACGCACCGCCTGGCGGCCTGGCAGGCGGCGTCCGAGGCGGGACACCAGTTCCTCCTCGCCCAGATACTCGTCGGTGTCGCCGACCTCGCACTCCGCCGCGACCAGCACGAGCAGGCGGCGCGGCTGCTCGCGGCCAGCGTCGGCGTACGCGGACTGCCGGATCGCGCCCACCCGGACGCGGCCCGGATCGAGCGGGACGCACGGCGTCACCTCGGCGAAGCCCGGTTCGCCGAGGTGACGCAGGAGGGTGCGCGGTCGAGCGCGGGTGAGCTGGTCGAGGTCGCGCTCGCTTCGTGAGGGTCAGCCCGCGACGCGCTGGACGACGATGTCGCCGTGCCGGGTGCGGGCGTGGACGGAGACCGTGCCGTCCGACGGGTCGGGGTTTCCGCCGGTCGAGACGGTGTCCCGCACCGACGCGCGTTCGCTGACGACGTCGATGTGGGCGGCGGCGCTCTCGCTGATGCCGACCTCGATGTTCCCCGAGCCGTTCATCAGCTTCGCCTGACCGTGGGTCATCCGGCCGATCCGGATGGCGCCGCTGGCCGTCGTGGCGGTGACGCTGCCGTCGGCGCGGTCGATGTCGAAGCCGCAGCCGGCGCTGCTCAGCTCCAGGTCGCCGAAGGCGTGGCCGATCCAGGTCTGGCCGCCCGAGTTGGACAGCGCGACAGCGCCCTCGACCTCGCCGACCCGCATCCCGAACGCCCCGCCGTCGATGTCGGCGCGCCCGGCGACGTGGCCGATCGCGACCTCACCGGACGCGATGTTCGCCCGCAGCGCGTCGACCCGGTCGACCTGGACCCGGCCCGACGCCAGGTGCAGCTCGCACCCGCCGAACGCGCCGTCGGCGTGGACCTCCGAGTGGGCGAGGTAGGTGGCCAGGCTGGAGCCGGTGGGCAGGTCGATCGTGATGGCGACCGACCCGTCCTTGTCCCCGGAGACGGTCGTCTTGACCGACAGCCGGCCGTCGGCGAATTCGACAGTGGTCTTCTCGGCCACCTTGACGTCCTTGCGGCTCGCCGGGTCGATCGGTTCGACCAGCACCACGGTGTCGGTCCGGTCGGTCGCGGTGATCCGCACCTGGGCGCCGGCGACCTCCACGGTGGCGGCGATGGGGCCTGGCGTGGCGAAAGTAGGCATGACAACTTCTCCTCGGGTGCGTGTGTTGGGCGGCGGGGCGATGGATCCGGTCGGTCAGGCTCGCTTCTTGAAGGTGGAGAGCGCCCACACGTAGCCGACGAGGGCGATCCCGACGCACCAGGCGACGGCGGCGACCGCGCTGCTCGCGGACGGCGCGCCGGTCAGCAGGTCGCGCAGGGTCTCGATGATCGGGGTGAAGGGCTGGTACTCGGCGAACTGCCGCACGCCCGCCCCCATCGTCTCGGCCGGCACGATCGCGCTGCTCAGGAACGGCAGCATGACCAGCGGCACGGAGGTCAGCCCCGCCGACTCCGGGGTCTTGGCGGCCAGCCCCAGGGCCACGGTGATCCAGCTGGTCGCGAAGGCCACCAGCACGATGAGACCGATCACGCCCAGCCAGTCGGGGAAACTCGGGGCCGGCCGGAACCCCAGCGCGAACGCCACCCCGATGATGGCGGCGATGGCGATCAGGCTGCGGAGCATGCTGGCGGCGACATGGGCGGTCAGTACGGCACTGCGGGAGATGTCCATGACCTTGAAGCGGTTGATGATCCCCTTGGTCATGTCCGAGTTCACGGCCAGCGCGGTGGCGCTCAGCCCATAGCAGATCGTCAACACGATCATGCCGGGCGCGATGTAGTCGATGTACTTGCCGTCGATGTCGAAGGCGCCGCCGATCACGTAGACGAACATCAACATGATGACGATCGGGAACAGGACCCCGTTGAACACCGCGACCGGGTTGCGGAGGGTGTGCTTGAAGTTGCGACCGAGCATGGTCGTGGAGTGGCTCATTACGCGCTCACCTTCGTGCTAGTACGGCCGGTCAGGGCAAGGAAGACGTCGTCGAGATCCGGCGTGTGCACCGAGAACTCCTCGACCTCGATGGAATGGGTGTCGAGCTGCGCCAGCAGGGCGCGCAGTGACCTGGCCCCACCGTCGCTGGGAACCCGCAGGATCAGGTCCTCCTCGTCGTCGCGCGTGGCGTCGGTGAGGACCCGCATCGCGGAGTCGAGTTCGAGGTCACCGGCGAATCGGAGCCGCACGTGACTGCCGGGGATCTGCCGCTTGAGCTCGGCGGGAGTGCCCTGGGCGACCAGCCTGCCCTGGTCGAGCACCGCGATCCGGTCCGCGAGCCGGTCGGCCTCCTCCAGGTACTGCGTGGTCAGGAAGATGGTCACGCCCTCGGCCACCAGCTGGCGGATGATGTCCCACATCGTCCGGCGGCTGCGCGGGTCCAGGCCCGTCGTCGGCTCGTCCAGGAAGATGATCCGCGGCTTGCCGACCAGGGTCATCGCCAGATCCAGCTTCCGGCGCATACCCCCGGAGTAGGTCGCCGCCATCTTCTGCGCCGACTCCGCCAGGTCGAACCGCTCCAGCAGGTCGTCGACCACCAGCTTGCTCTCGCCCGGGCGTAGACCCTTGAGCGCCGCCATCAGTTGCAGGTTCTCGCGGCCGGTCAGCAGGTCGTCCACCGCCGCGAACTGGCCGGTGACCCCGATGGCCGCGCGTACGGCCTTCGTCTCCGTCGCCACGTCGTGGCCGGCGACGCGGACCGTGCCGCCGTCGGCCTTCATCAAGGTGGTCAGCACGTTGACCGTCGTCGTCTTGCCCGCCCCGTTGGGGCCGAGCAGGGAGAAGACCGTGCCCGCGGCGACATCGAGGTCGATGCCGTCGAGAACGACCTTTTCCTTGTACGCCTTCCGCAGCCCCGAGGCCGCGATCGCTGAACTCGTCATGCGGACCACGATCGGCGGCCGGCCTGCCACCCCCCTGACACGCGCCTGACACGACAGCTGACACGGCCGCCGCCCTCTTACTACGAGTTCCGGTTCTTCGGGCAGGACGGCACGGGAGGCCTAGCCGCGTTCTGGCTGGTGCGTCAGAGTGAGCCGATCGAGCAGCAGCCGGTGGTGTTCCTCGGTTCCGAGGGTGAGACGGGCGTCGTGGCCCAGAACCTGTGGGCCTACCTGTGGCTCCTCGCCGGCGGCTTCGGTCCCTGGGAGGCGACGGCATACCCCGACCACGAACACGAGCCCCGCACGGATGCCCGACTCACCGAGATCGCCCAACGCTGGGCGCCGTCGCAGCGCAGGTCGGCGGGTGAGGTCATCACTGCGGCGCGGGAAGAGTTCCCCGGCTTCGACGAGTTGATCGGCTCAATGTGCCGGTAGCCCGCGTGAAGGATGGGTGGCTCGGGCGGTGACCGGCCCATTGCGGCGCCTGCCCGGGCTGGTGGCGACAGCGAGTGGAGGCACTGCCGCCGGGCCCGCCCTGGTCGGGCGGGCCCGGCGCTTCTGGAGCAGCTGTCAGCTGACTCGTTGCCAGGCCTGATTCGTGGCGGAGGGACGGTACGACCACACCTGCACTCCACTGTTGGTCGTGACGGTCACCTGCACGGTCTTCCCGCTGACTTCCGCCTTCTCGATACGCTTGACTCCGTTGGTGCCCGACCGGAGCACCTCCCAGCCGAGCGGGTAGTCCCCGTCCTGCTGGAAGGACTGCAGCGTCTGCGAGGTCTCACCGCTGGGGGACCGCAACGTGAGGATGGCGAACGTCGCTTCCCCGTCGCTGGCGTCGGCGAAGGAAACGCCGCCGATCGTGATCGTGTAGTTGGTCGTGCCCTTGTCGTCGCCGTTGTCCAGGTCGGCTTCGCCGACCCCGTTCACCATCGGCACGCAGTAGACCCGACCGGAACCGTCAGGATTCGCGCGGCCCATGAGCAGGCCGGTGTTGCGGAAGTCGACCTCGTGGAAGTTCTTGGACGGTGCCTTGAAGGTGGTCGGACCGCTCACCTGGCGGAAGACACCATCCCGGAACGCGTAGCCCCGCACCTGTCGGTCGCAGGCCGGCCACCCGTTGGTCTGGTACGGGCCGTAGACGGCGAGCCGGACGACGCCGTCATCGACCGTGATGGCCTCGCGGGAGAACGTCGCGGCCACGTTGGGGGTGTCCGCCGAGTTGATCACGTATCCCATCGGTGTCAGTGCACCGTCCGAGGCGACCTTCAGCGCCAGCAACTGGGTGACGTTCACCGACCCGTCGTTCTGGCATCGGATGGTGGTGAGTTCCTCGTCGCCTGGCACGCCATCGAGGTCGGCCCTGATCGGAGCCAACTCCCCGATGACCAGTTTCGTGCCCTCCGCGGGCGTCGTCGTCCCGTTGACAAACGTCCTCGTCCCCTTCGCCCTGCACCCGTCTTCCATGCCAGGAAAGGCCGGGAGGGTGAGGGTGGCATTGCGCGGATCGGCCACCGTCGGAGCCGACGACGCTGGAGCCGACGACGGCGAAGCCGACGACGGGGCGAGCGAGGGAGTCGGATTGGCCGATACGACAGGGCTGGCGGATCCGATCAGATTCGGTGGCGAGTTGTTGCCCCGTGGACTGGCGGCGTAGGCAGCGATCGGCACGGCGATCAGTAGCGCACCGGCCACGCTGAATGCCGTGAGGCGGACTCTCCGCCGGACCGCAACCGTGTGGCGGACTGCGGGGGCGCCCGGCGCCGGCAGGTAGGAGGAGCGCTCCACCGCATCGAATTCGGCGAGCGCGTCGTTGAGGAGGTTGTCGAAGTTCTCGGACATGAGATTTTCCTTTCCGGTCATCCCTGGAGGTGCTCAGCGAGGGCGGTTCTCCCGCGGCTGAGCCAACTTTTGACGGTGCCCTCGGCCACGTCTTCCTGCAGAGCGATTTCCGCGACGGACAACTGGCCCAGGTAGTGCAGGACGACGGCCTTGCGAAGCTTCGGCGGTATCTTGGATAAGGCCGCGACCAGCGCAACCCGATCCGGTGACGGGCCGTCGTGGTGCTCTTCACGCTGGCGGCGCAGGAACATCGCGGATGTCTTCTGCCGCCGGAGCCTGCTGGTGGCGAGATTCCATGCGACCCGACGCACCCAGGCATAAGGGTCTTCGTATTTTCTGATCCTGGCCCACCTCGTGTAAGCGCGGCAGAATGCCTCCTGGACCAGGTCCTGTGCCTCTGCTCGGTCACCCAGGTACGCGTAGAGCTGCGACCGGAGGACATCGAACTTCGCCGCATAGAACTCGTCGAAATCGCGCTGGCCGTCTGTTGTCGAGGCTCGAGGTGCGGCCGCGGCTGCGGTCATCACTGCGGTCACGTTTCCTTCCTCCCGTGGTGCCACCCTCGTGGGCGGGCAGCACGAACACGTACGGGCACTCCCGTCGGTTGCAGAGATCTTTTCTGGTGCCGCCTGCGCTCCGGCGGCATGGTGGGCAGCAGTCTCGGCGGGCGGCGTGTCAAGCAGTCCCGGCCGAGTGATCTCGCCGGCTCGTCGGCTGCGGGATGGCCCGGCGGCGCTACGGCCGCACTTCTGCTGTACGAGCCGTGCTGACAAATACAGCGGCCCTACAAGGGCCGCTGAGCTGCAACAGAGTGGGCCGCCAGGGACTTGAACCCTGAACCTATGGATTGCCGGCGAGCCGGCCGAATCGGGTGCGGTACGAGGTCATCCGGGCTGCTGGCATGCTTCTCGGCCTGGCTCGGCTGGCACGGTTGCTGTACTTCGCTGCTGTACTGCTGGCATCAGACGAGGCGCTTGATGCGGACCTTCGGGCGCTCGTTCCTGAGATGGCCTTGCTTGTGCTGGCGGACCTGCTCGTCCCAGACCTCCTGGTCGTAGTCGGGGTCCGGTGGGATCCACTTGTGGGAGCCGTCGGTGTAGTGGAACTTCTCGTCGCCAGGTCGCAGGATGCTCATCGGGTCCAGCCGAGGAAGCGGTGGTGCAGGTGGCCGGCGGGGACGTGGGCCAGGTCCTGGGCGGCGTCGACGAGTTGCGCCGCCAGGTAGAAGGCCAGCGACACGGGGGCGCCGTCGTACTCGGCTCGCAGCTCCCGCCTTCGGGTCTGGCATGGCCAGTCGGCACCACAACCGCCGCAGTTCCAAGCCGGTGTGATCGGGAGGTGGGTCGTCATCGCGGCCCGTCCTGGCTCGGCCAGTGGCCGCGGTTGATCGGGATGGGATGACGGCTACGGCACGGCAGGTCGCTTCCGCAGCGGCAGATGCGCCGCCAGTGCTGCCATGACCACACGGGGCGGTGCCGGCGGGCGAGGGTGAGCGCCACCGCCCAGACGTACTCGTCGTAGGAGACGCGCCGCCGGCTGTTGTCCTGCCTCTGTTGGTACCCGGTATCCGGCACCGCACCTGCGGTCGCGTCAGTTGCATCGCTCGGTCTGGTCACCGTGCCTCCCGCCGACGCTTGCGGACCCGTGGGCACCCGGTCAGCCGTGTCCGGAGACAGGGCACCCACGGCAGGACGACCCGGCCGCCAAGCTGGGTAGCCCCACGAGCAACTTAGGACGCAATGTGCGCAGGGTCAACAGCTACGACACATAGCGTTGTAAGTCGAGTCCGCGATGTGGTCTGCTTGCACCAGCCGCCAAGCTGGGAGCACCACCTATGTCTGAAGCTGCCTACCTACAGGTCGCCCGGGATATCCGCGAGCAGGTCAGCTCCGGCCAGTTGAAGCCGGGCGACAAGCTGCCGTCGTTCGCTGCCCTCTGCGAGCACTACAAGGTCAGCAACACGGTCATCCGTGCTGCCATGCTCCTGCTCAAAGCCGAGGGCTTGATCGACGGCCGGCAGGGCAAGGGCGTCTACGTCGCCAACCCGCTTCCCCGGTAGGCCGAGGTCGCCCTTCCTGAGACGCCTCGAAGGGCAGGTCGGTCGGTATGTCGCTGCTAGTCTCGCGGGCGGGCTGATGACACGCTGCTTCGGTGACCGGGCCGCTTTCGCTATCGAGGTAGGCGAGATCCAGCCGCCCTCATTTCGCGTTGTCGACTTGTGGGTGGCTGGCAAACGGCTGACCACCGACGACAACTCGGTCTTTGTTCCGTTCTTCGCCTCCGCCCTGAGGTCGAGCGCCGCACAGGTGCGTCGACGTGACATCAAGCCCTGCCCGTTCCCGGGGCACACCCCAGAGGAGATCTTCCGGCTGCTTCAGGGGGATGACACGGAGTTCCGGGAGCAGTTCTGGTTCATGCAGTGGGGTGAGACCGTCGACAACCTTTCCAGGTACGCCTACCTCGAAGACGACCTAGTGATCGTCTTTGCGTTCTGGCGGGCAGGCCATCCCGTTCCGGGGGACCTGGGCAAAGTCTTCACCGCCAGAATCCCGCCGGACGAGTTTGCCTCCGTCGTCGAGGAAGCGGCCGACCTTCTGGACGCGCGGTCCATCGGCTCGCCATCCCGCCACCAGCGGGAACGGTGACTGGCGCCTGACTACAACGCGTCTCGGGCTGCCACCGTTGATGGCTGATCCCACGACGTTCGCAGTGTCTTATGACCGGTGTGTGCCCCACACCGCCAGCGGCCGGCGCGCTCCTGCCCGTCAAGGACAGCGACCATGGCCGATCGGGGTGCCCGGATCACGTACTGCTCGAAGCGGCCTCCGTCCGGCAACTCCACATCGGCGACGCTCAACCGTGCCCGCCGGCTCCCGTCCAGCATCCGTTCGCCGTGAATCGTCCATCGCGTCAACCCGGCAACCTGCTCCTCCGTCACCTGGCCAGTATCCGACCACCGCTGGCGAAGCAACCAGCACAGTCACCGGTGGCTCCCTCGGCGACGGCAGCCTGACGCCTCGCTTACAAGGCGCTTTCGGCGGAGGTCGCCGCGTCCGCTGAGGTCCAAAGGGTTCGGCTCCGAGGCGGGGTCCGTCCGCACTTGTCCGGCCCGGGCCGCCACCGTTGATGTCAACCGCTGATGTCAGGTCGCCGCTGCTGCGGGCATCCTGTTCGCTACTGAATGACTGGGCAGGCGGGCCGAGACTGCCACTTGCTAATCGATCGATCGAGTCACTGACCGCCAAGCGTCTAACGCCCACGCGAGGTCGGTGGTGTCTGCGCTCATGAAGACTGTTTCCAAGTACATCGCGCCGATGAAGGTGTAGCCGTAGAGGGTGTACTTGGTATCGCCGTTCTGGCGGTAGAGCCAGGCGGCGCGATGACCCACGCCGTTGCGGCCGCCCTCACCCACCTTGCCGGTTGGGTCCGGCGGAAGCGCGGCATCGAGCGAGGCGATAATGTCGGCCCCGTCGGCGCAGCGCCATTGGTCTCCAGGGGCGACGCGCATCGTCCGACCCGGCGCGCGCCACGTTGTGACACCGGACGTGGTGCCCTCCGCGTTCCAAGGACCGCACAGCTCGATCGACCAACCATCGCCCAGCGACCTTCGCATGCCTCAAGTGTGAAGAGGGACATGCATCCCCGTCGACCGACCAGTTGCACGTGGGCAGCGACCTCTTCGTCCCGAACGCGGCTAGGCACGCTTTCCAAGTCTGCTCGTCCCCGTACGCGCTTCACCGGGTCGGTTCGCTACCAAGGCGAACCCCACCAGTCGTTCTTCTACGGTCGCGCCCGCACGGTCACGAACGAGACGACAAGTGAGACGAAGGCAGGAGGGTGGCGTCGCTGCTCGACCTCAGCTCTCATGGGATGCCTGTCAGCGCTGCTGTCGGCGGCCCCGCCCGATCTCCTCAGACCGTCGCCCAGCGACGGCCGGGTCCGACTTCTCGCCGCTTGCCCACGGCTGTCGCGAACTGCGGGACCATGACGACTGTCGGTGACATCGACAGTTGGCTAGGGTTACGCAAGTGCCTCGATACGCTGTTGGCCTGCCGAATGTCGGACCCTTCGCCGATGCCCGGTTACTCGTGGACATGGCCGTCGCGGCCGAGGAGCAGGGCTGGGACGGGGTCTTCTTGTGGGATCACGTGCTCCATCACCAGGCGGACTGGCCCGTGATGAATTCGGTGGTCGTCGCCTCCGCGATGGCGGCCCGAACGTCGCGTATCCGGCTCGGCGTACTCATGATGGCGTTACCCAGACGTCGGGTGCAGACCGTCGCTCGGGAGACCGTCACCCTGGACACTCTCTCCGGCGGGCGGCTCGTCTTCGGGGCGGGTATCGGCTCGATGGATAGCGAGTACGCCGCCTTCGGGGAGGATCCCGACCTGCGAAGCCGCGGTAGACGCCTGGACGAGTCCTTGAATCAGCTCACAGACCTGTGGTCGGGCCAGGAAGTGCCCATGCCCTCCGGCGGGCGGGTACGGATGCTGCCGACACCTGTACAACGGCCGCGCATACCGGTCTGGTGTGCTGGCCGATGGCCCAACCGGCCGGGCTTTCGACGTTCTGCCCGCTGGGACGGGATCGTAGCGACGTTCGTCGACGCGGGCAGGACGGTTCCCGTGCCGCTCGAGGACTTCGCCGCCGCGGTACAGTTCGTCGCCTCACAGCGGGGGTCGCTGGACGGGTTCGACGTCGGGCTAGAGGGCTGGACTTCCCCGGACAACGCCGCCGAGATCATCGCACCGTACGCCGCCGTCGGGCTCACCTGGTGGATCGAAGCCATGGGCTGGTGGCGCGGCGGGAGAGACGACGCATGGCAGCGCATCCTCGCTGGCCCGCCTGCCTGAATCCCGACATCGGCGTCTCGGCCCCTCAGTTCACCAACTACAGGTAACGAAGCCACGGCCGGCCTGGTCCTCGTGCCGGCCACGCCTGCCACCCGGGCAGACGTCGTCACCATTGGTCGACGTTGGTCATTCACGAATCGAGTCCGACGGCCTGGACCCGGTCCTCGTCGACCCGCCCGTGCCAGTGCCCCCGGCCGTTCTGGCGGTTGGTCCACTGCTGTACCGGCCCCGATCATGGCAACAGCGGCCCCGGACGGGACCGCTGACCTGCGGAGGAGTGGGCCGCCAGGGACTCGAACCCTGAACCTATGGATTAAAAGTCCACAGCTCTGCCATTGAGCTAGCGGCCCGTCCGCCCAGGCTACCGGAACCCGCCCGCGCGGGGCTTCCGGCTTCCGCCACCTGTCGATCTTCAGACTCGCGCAGCACTGCGGCCGACGGGGCATGACGGCGCTCCCGGTGGGGAACCGGAACAGACATGAAGGTCAGCACCACCGCCGCCGTGGCGGCGTCGAGCGAGGTGGCCGGGGACGACGGCGTACGCCGGCCCGGTGGCGAGGTGCACGCCTGGTTGCCGGGCCAGAACCAGACGGTCTGCGGGCTGCAGTTGAGCCGTACCCGGCTGCGCCGCTTCCCGCACGTGCCGTTCGACTACTCGGACACCGACGTGCTCACCGAGGCCGACCCGGAGGGCTACGTCTGCCCGCGCTGCCTGGCCGCCACCCAGGGCCGCCGCGAGGGGGAGAAGGGCTGGGTGCGTACCAACCCCCGTCCGTGAGCGGTTGCTGTTCACTTCAGTGGGTACGGCACCGGTATGCGCATCGTGATCGTGGGGGCGACCGGCAACGTGGGGACGGCGCTGCTGCGCCGGCTGCGGCGGGAGTCCGGGGCGGAGCTGGTCGGGGTGGCCCGCCGGATGCCCGGGCCGGAGGCCGGGGAGCCGTACGACAAGGTGGAGTGGCACTCCTGCGACATCGGGGCGGCGGACGCGGTCGAGAAGCTGGCGGCGGCCTTCGCGGGGGCGCGGGCCGTGGTGCACCTGGCCTGGCAGATCCAGCCCAGCCACGACCAGCGCACGCTGCACCGGACCAACGTCGGCGGCAGCCGCGCGGTGATCGAGGCCGCCGTCCGGGCCGGCGTTCCCGCCCTGGTGTACGCCTCGTCGGTCGGCACCTACGCGCCCGGCCCGAAGGACCATCCGGTGAGCGAGAACTGGCCGGCGACCGGGGTGGAGACGTCGTCGTACAGCCGGGACAAGGCCGAGGTGGAGGCGTTGCTGGACGGGTTGCAGCGGGAGCGCCCGGAGCTGCGGGTGGTGCGGCTGCGCCCGGGGCTGACCTTCCAGCGGGACGCCGGCACGGAGATCCGGCGCTACTTCCTCGGCCCGCTGGCGCCGGTCCGGCTGCTCCGGTACGGCCGGATCCCGCTGGTGCCGACGAACCGGCGGCTGCGCATGCAGGCGGTGCACGCCGACGACGTGGCCGACGCGTACGCCCGGGCCGTGCTGGGTGATGCGCACGGCGCCTTCAACGTCGCCGCGGACCCGGTGCTGACCCCGGAGCTGGTGGCCCGGCACTTCCACGGCTGGACGGTGCCGGTGGCCACCCCGGTGCTGCGCGCGGCGGCGGCGCTGACCTGGCGCGCGCGGCTGCAACCGGTCGACACGGGCTGGGTCGACCTGGCCCTGAACGCCCCACTCATGTCGAGCGAGCGCGCCGAGAAGGAACTGGGCTGGACGCCGGCGGTCGACAGCGTGACGGCCCTGAAGGAGCTGTTCGACGGCATGTCCAGCCGCACCGGAACCACGTCCCCACCGATGTCAGCGAACCCGATGCTCCCCGGCCGCCCCACCGCCCTCCTGAAGGCCCGCCTCCCCGGCCACCCCAACCCCTACTGACGCCGCGAGGCGGGCGTCGTCAGCGCGAGAGGCGGGAGCCGGTCACCGTGGGTGGGTGGGCGCCCAGGAAGAAGATGCCGGGGTAGCCCCGTGTCTCGAAGCCCTTGCTCGGGTTGCGGCGGAGGGTCGACGTCTCGATGCGGAGGGTGCCGGTGCGGTTGTTGCTGACGAAGAAGATGGCGCCGCCGCCCTCGTTGGCCGTGTTGTTCTCGATGATCGTGCCGGCGACGCGGACGGTGAACTCGTTGCCGTCGCAGTAGATCGCGCCGCCGCTGCCGCCGCCGGGGGTGCCGGACCGGGCCGGGTTCGCGCCGCTGCCGACCGCCCGGTTGTCGCGGAAGACGCTGTTCAGCACGGTCCAGGAGACGCCGATGCTGCTGGTCGCCGCCCCGTTCGCGCAGACGCCGCCGGTGAAGCTGCTGTTCACCACGTAGACCGGTTTGTTCTCGTACTGGCTGAGCACCCGCAGCGCCGCGCCGCCCAGGTCTTGGCCGGTCCGGTCGCAGCGGTTGTCCACGAAGCGCGTGTTGACCACCTTGAACCGCCCGCCGCGTACGAAGATCGCGCCGCCCCCGCCTCCCTCGGTGCGGTCGCCGGTGGAGTTGCCGTCGGCGAAGGTCAAGTTCTGCACGGTGAGCTGCGGGTGGTCCTGGTTCTGGCAGTGCGAGGTGGTCCAGCCCTGGGCCTGGTCGCAGGTGTTCTGGTAGAGGATCCGGCGCTGGCCGTCGCCGCTCAGGGTGACCTTGCCGCCGCCGTCCAGCACGACCCGCGGGCCGTGCGAGTTGACCACCTTCGCGGTCGCCTTCATCCGGATGGTCACCGGGGCCGGGCCGCAGTCGAAGGTGATGATCCCGCCGGCCGCCACGGCCTTCACCACGGCCTCGGAGGTGCAACTCGCCGGGGTGCCGGCGCCGACCGTACGGGTGGGGCGCGAGGTGTCCACCGCCCGCGCCTCGGCCGGCACGGCGGCGTGCCCGTCCGGGTTGCCGGCCCGGAACGCCACCGTCGACGGGGTGGCGCTGGGCTTGGCGCTGCCGAGACCGGCGCGCGCGCTCGGGTCAGCGGTCGCGGGCGGCGTCGGGCCGGCGGCGGTGCCGGTGGCCGCGGTCGGCGCGGGCGAGCCCGCCGGCTGGTCACCTCCGCAGGCGGGCAGGGTCGCGGTGGCGACACCGAGGACCAGGAGGGCGACAGCGGACTTCACGCGCACCGGACGATGCTAGGAGCGCCGGCCGCCCCGGCACGACTCGGCGGGAAATCCTTAACCCGGGGCTAAGCCGGCCCCGGGCTAGGCCGGTCAGGCGTGGGACAGCGCGAACGCGACCAGGAAGCCGAGCACGGTGATCAGGCCGACCAGCAGGTGGGCGTCCTCGAACGCCTCCGGGACCATGGTGTCGGTGATCATCGCGAGGATCGCGCCGGCCGCGAGCGCCGTGATGGTGGCCAGCACCTCGGGCGGGGCGCCGCCGAGCAGCGTGTAGCCGACCAGCGCCGCCGCGCCGGAGACCAGGGCGATGGCCGTCCAGAGCAGGAAGACGTAGCGCCGGGTGCGGCCCGCCTGGCGCATGCCGGCCGCGCTGGACAGCCCCTCCGGCACGTTGCTGAGGAAGACCGCGATGACCGTGACCAGGCTGACCGGGCCGCCGGCCAGCAGGCTCGCGCCGATCACCACCGACTCCGGTACGCCGTCCAGCAGCGCGCCCACCGCGATGGCCGTGCCCGAGCCGGGCTGTTCCTGCTCGGAGGGCTGCTCGTCGCCGGAGCGCTTGCGGTGCCGCGCCCCGCGACGGGCCAGCAGGATGTTCGCCCCGGTGTACGCGAGCGCGCCGAACGTCGCGCCGATCACCACCGGCCTCAGCCCGCCCTGCTCGTGCGCCTCGGCGATCAGCTCGAACGAGACCGCGGAGAGCAGCACCCCCGCGCCGAACGCCATGACCGAGGCGATCACCCGGCGCGGCACCCGCGCGAAGAACCCGACGAGCGCACCGATCAGCAGGGCCGACCCGGCCAGCAGACCCCAGAATCCCGCTTCCAACCACTCCGGCACGCGCAGGACCCTACCCCCGGGCCGAAAACGGAAAACGGGTTCAGAAGTCGGCGAACAGGTAGGGCAGCTCCCCGGGGAAGATCCGGCGCAGCTCGGCGGCGGCGTCCACCGGCACCTCACCGAGCCCCCGCACAGCGACCTCGGCGGGGTCGAGCACCCCGTACGCCAGGGCGGAGAGTCCGGCGGCGGTGAGCCGCGCGGCCGGCACGCTGCCCACGGCGGCGGCGTCCCCGGGGAGCACCTCCAGCGTGCCGGTGGCGCCGTCGAGCAGGTGGGTGCCGGCCAGCCAGCGGTCGCCGACCAGCTCGACGACGACCCGGCCGGTGCCGACCGGCTGGTCGGCGAGCGCGTCCAGGCTGAGCAGCCGGGCCATGGGGGCGGGCGAGCCGGGCCGGGACACCCGTGCCTCGACGTGCACGGCGAGGTCGGTGAGCCACAGCTCGGGCAGCTCGTCGGCGGGCAGTTCGACGCTGATCCGCTCCACCTGGTCGACGTGCCGGGCGAAGAACTGGAGCAGCGACGCCCGGGCGTACGGGTCGTCGGCCAGCAGGTCGTCGGCGACCAACGTGCCGCCGTGGTCGTCGATCCGGTAGGTGACCGCGCCGACCGTCGCGCCGTCCCGGACGGCGGTGAGCAGCCAGCGGTCGTCCCGGTCGCGCAGCCCGACCGCCCGGAAGTCCGGGAAGACCGCGAACCCGTGCCGCTCGCGCAGGCAGCGTTCGGTGTACGCCCGCCACCGGTCGTAGCCGGCGCCGACCCGCTCCCAGACCACCTCGCCGGGCAGGTCGGCGCGGAGCAGCGGCGCCAGGTCCGCCGGGGCGAAGACCGCGGTGCGCCGGCGGGGCAGCCCGACGTAGCCGAAGCGCTCGTAGAACGAGGCGCGGAACGGGTAGAGCGCGGTCAGCGGGTGCCCCTCGTCTCGCATCTCGTCGAGGAGCCGGTCCAGCAGCGCGCGCACGTGCCCGCGCCGGCGGGCCAGCGGGTGGGTGGCCACCCCGGCGACGCCGGCCATGGGCAGCACGGCGCCGCGCAGGTTCTGCCGCATCGGCACCGCGGACACGGCGGCCGTGGTGACCCCGTCCTCCTCGACCACCAGCGTCCGGTTGCCCGCGTTGTACGGCAGGTACGCGCGGAACTCCTCGGTCCGCGTCGCCGCGATCGGCGATGTCTCGAAGGCGTACGCCTGGAGCGGGAAGCTGGTGGTCAGGCGTTCCTCGGCGGCCAACCGGCGAATGCGCATCCGTTCATCCCAACCCGACCCACCGGGTGGCGCAACCGGAATCGGGCGGGCTCAGGCCTCGGAGACGTCGGAGACCACCACGGTGACGTTGTCCGGCGCGCCGGCCTGGTGGGCGAGCTTCACCAGTTGCTCGCCGCACTGCTGCCGGTCGCCGTAGGTGGCCAGCGCCGAGGCGATGGCGGTGTCCTCCACGTAGTCGGAGAGGCCGTCGCTGCACAGCAGCAGCCGGTCGCCGGCGAACACGGTGAGCACCCCGACGGCCGGCGGCGCGTCCGAGCCCTGCACCGCCCGGGTGACCAGGGAGCGCTGCGGGTGGTGGCGGGCCTGGTCGGGGGAGAGCGCGCCCTGGTCGACCAGCGCCTGCACGAAGGTGTCGTCCCGGGTGAGCTGGCTCAGCTCGTTGTCCCGCAGCAGGTAGCACCGGGAGTCGCCGACCTGCGCGAGGACCAGGGTGTCGCCGGCGAGCAGGCCGGCGGTGAGGGTGGTGCCCATGCCGTCACGTGCCGGGTCGACCGTGATGGCGGCGCGGATCCGCTGGTTCGCGGTGCTCACCACGGCGCGCAGCGCGTCGGCGGCCTCGTCCGGCACGGTCGGCGGGGTCAGCTCGTCGAGGATGCGGATGACGATCTCGCTGGCCACCTCGCCGGCGGGGAGCCCGCCCATGCCGTCGGCCACCGCCACCAGGCGGTCGCCGGCGAGGGCGGAGTCCTCGTTGTTGGTCCGGACGAGGCCGACGTCGTTCAGGATGGCCGAGCGGAGGATGAGCGTCATGGGGACAAGCTTGCCAAGAACACCCGCCCCGCGTCTCTACGCACTGCTGGGTCTGCTGAAAGAAATGTCGCCGGCTTGCACACGGGGTATGTATCACGCATTCACTGTGGTCACTCGCGGATAGCGCAGGAGCAGGCTCGCCCGGACCACCTCGTCGCCGACGGCGGCGTAGCTGTGCGGCACGTCGGAGACCCAGCGCAGGTACTCGCCCGGGCCGGCGGTCAGCGGGGCGTCCACGGGGCCGGCGCGGAGCACGCCGGAGAAGACGGTCACGTGTTCGGTGACGCCGGCCTGGTGCGCCGGGGAGAGCTGCGGGGGCCCGGGGCTGACCCGCATCCGGTACAGCTCGTAGGTGGCGTCGGTGTCGCTGAAGACCTCCAGCAGCGTGGCCCCCACGGCGGCGCCGCGTACGGTCGGCGTCTCCGCCGGCCCGGAGAGCACGGCGGTGAGCGGCACGCCGAGCTGGGCGGTGATCGCGTACAGGGTCTCCAGGGTGGGGTTGCGGGTGCCGTTCTCCAGCCCGGAGAGGGTGGCCTTCCCGACGCCGGCGAGGCGGGCGAGCGTGGACAGGGACATCTCCCGCTCCTCGCGGAGGGCGCGGATGCGCCGGCCGACGGCTTCCGCGGTCCGGTCACCGGCTGGTGGGGCAGCTGCCATGGGGCTATCGTGCTACATCGGCCCGTTCCGTAAACGGAACGGCGGTGAGGGGGAGAGCATGGCCGGTCGACTGCAACCCGTGCTGGCCGGCGTGGTGACCGCCCTGGTCGGCTTCGCCAGTTCGTTCACGGTGGTGCTCGCCGGGCTCCGCGCGGTCGGCGCGGACCAGGCGCAGGCCGCCTCCGGGCTGCTCGCCCTCTGCGTCGCCAGCGGCTGCTGCGCGGTCTGGCTCGGCCTGCGGCACCGGCTGCCGCTCGCCATCGCCTGGTCCACCCCGGGCGCCGCGCTGCTGGTCGCCACCGGGCCGGTGCCCGGCGGCTGGCCCGCGGCGGTCGGCGCGTTCCTGCTCACCGGCCTGCTGATCGTCGCGGCCGGGCTCGTTCCCGCGCTCGGCCGGGCGGTCGCCGCGATCCCCGCGCCGATCGCCAGCGCCATGCTCGCCGGGGTGCTGCTGCCGCTGTGCACCGCGCCCGTGCGGGCCCTGGTCGAGGTGCCCCGGCTGGCCGGGCCGGTGGTGCTCGCCTGGCTGCTGCTGCACCGGTTCGCCCGCCGCTGGGCGGTGCCCGGCGCGCTCGCCGTGGCCGTGGTGGCGATCGCGCTGACCGCGCACGGGCCGGCCCGGATCGACGCCGCCCCGACCGTGGCGCTGACCGCCCCGGCCTGGACCCTGCCCGCGATCGTCGGGCTGGCGCTGCCGCTGTTCCTGGTCACCATGGCCGCGCAGAACGTGCCGGGCACCGCCGTGCTGGCCGGCTACGGCTACCGCGCCCCGCTGGGCTCCGCCCTGCGGGTGACCGGGCTCGCCACCGCGCTCGGCGCGCCCGCCGGCGGGCACGCCGTGAACCTCGCCGCGATCACCGCCGCGCTGGCCGCCGGCCCGGACGCCCACCCCGACCCGGAGCGGCGCTGGATCGCCTCGGTCACCGCCGGGATCGGCCTCGCGCTGCTCGGCCTGGGGGCCGGCGCGGCGACCGCCCTGGTGCTGCTCTCCCCACCGGTCCTCGTCGAGGCGGTGGCCGGGCTCGCGCTGCTCGGCGCGCTGGCCGGCGCGGTCGCGGCGGCGGTCGCCGAGCCGGACGCCCGGGAGGCCGCGATCGTCACCCTCGTGGTCACCGCCTCCGGGGTGAGCCTGCTCGGCGTGGGCGGCGCGTTCTGGGGGCTGGTCGCCGGCTGGCTCATGCTGCTGCTGTTCCGCCGCCGTCGCGCCACCACGCCACCACCGGCGGAACCGGCGGTCGAGCCGGAACCGGCCGCTCCGGCCCGGGCGGGCTGATCAGGCGGCGCCTTGCGCCTCGGCGGCGATCTCCATGATCCGCAGGCGGGCGCCGGTGACGTTCTCCTCGACCATCCGCCGGAGCGCCTGCGCGTGCTCCAGCGTGTCGAGGACGACCAGCACGTGGCTGAGGTCCGGCTCGTCGTCGTCCGCGCCCCACCAGCCCCGGACGAAGCCCGGGCTCCGCCGGGTCACCTCGGCCATGTGCGCGAACTGGGCGGCCCGCGCCACCGGGTCGGTCGGCGTGCCGCCCTGCTCTCCGATCACCATCCACATGCCGCCCACGGTAGGCGGGGAGTCACTCCTCCGGGGGGAGTTCGGCGGCGGGGACCGTGAGGCGTACGCCGTCGTCGGTCACCGCGGCGATCCGGTCGGCCAGCACGTAGACCGCGCCGGTGCGGGCCAGTTCGGTGGAGACCTTGAGGTAGCCCTCGCGCAGCAGTCGGGCGGCCAGGTCGGCGGGGACGTCCGGCTCCTCGGCGGCCGCCGACTCGATCAGCTCGTCCAGGCTGCTGCCCGGGTCCACCGGGGCGGGGGCCTGCACGGTCACGGCGGCCGGGTCGCCGCGCTGGACGAGATCCACGGTGCCCACCTCGACGCCGGTGGAGTCGACCACCCGCATGCCGGTGGTGACCCGCGAGACGCTGTCCTGCTGCTGGCTCATACAGGCGCGGTTCCCGAGGCGCGCGGGCGCTAAACGGGCGGGGTCCAGCCGCTCGGCGGCCGGGGGGACAGCTCGCGCCAGGTGTCCGGCCCCTCCAGCAGCGCCCGGACCGTCTCCTCGGCCTCCTCGACGCTGGCGTACTCGTAGAACTGGGAGACCCCCTCGGCGCCGCCGGCGCGCTGCTCGACGTGCCAGCGGTCGCCGTCGACCCGGAGGAAGACGTCCCGCCGGGCCAGTCGCCCCCATTTCCCGTTCCACCAGTGCCTGCGCTGCTCCATGCCCGGACTCTATCGAACATGTGTTCGACACGCGTCGGCCCCCGCGGGATTCCCACGGGGGCCGATCGGCTATGGCGTCAGCGCGCGGCCGGGGGCTCCTGCCGGCGGCCGAGCACGTCGTCCAGCGCGCCGCGCTGGGCGGGCGTGCCGTGGTTGCCGGCGAGCAGCGCGTCCCGGATCTCGGTGAGCAGCTTGACCTCCTCGCTGGGGGCCGCGGGCGGCGGCTCCTCGCCGCGCTTGCGCCGCTCGGCGAGCCGGTTCATCGGGTAGACGACCAGGAAGTACAGCGCCGCCGCGGTGAGCAGGAAGGTGATCGCGGCGTTGACGAAGGCCACCCAGTCGAACGGGATGCCCCGGAACTTCGGGGTGGAGCCGCTGAGGCCGTCCTTGCTGCCGGTGATCAGCGCGATGAACACCCGAACCAGCGGTTCGAGGAACGACTTGGTGAGCTGGGTGACCACGCCGGTGAAGGCGGCGCCGATGACGACACCGACCGCCAGGTCGACGACGTTGCCGCGCATGATGAAGTCTTTGAAGCCCTTGAGCATCCGCACTCCCGTGCTGTCCGGTTTTCGGGGTCCGGCACAACCTATGCCCGGGAGGGGGCCTCGAGAAAAGCGCCCGCCTCGATCGCCGCCCGCGCCGGGTCGCCGTCCCGGATGGCGTCGAGCAGCCGGCCGTGGTCCACGTACCGCTCGGGCTCCAGGGCCTCGCCCATGGCCTGGGCGACGGTGCTGCGCAGCGCGGCGCCGACCGAGGCGTAGAGCTCGGCCAGCATGGCGTTGTGCGCGGCGGCCACCACGGCGGTGTGCAGCGCGGCGTCCGCCTCGACGAACTCGCCGACCCGGCCGGAGCGCCACGCGGCCTCCCGCGTGGCGAGCGCGCGGTCGAGCGCCGCCAGGTCCTCGGGGGTACGCCGCAGCGCGGCGAGCCGGGCCGCCTCCACCTCGAAGGCGCGCCGGACCTCGATGACCTCGGCCATCCGGTCGTCGGTGAGCCGGCGGGCCACCACGGGGGCCAGCTCGTCGGTCGACACCACGTAGGTGCCGGAGCCCTGCCGGCACTCCAGCACCCCGGCGTGCACCAGCGCGCGGACCGCCTCGCGGACCGTGTTCCGCCCCACGCCCAGCGCGGCGACGAGCTGCGGCTCGGTGGGGATCTTCGCGCCCACCGGCCACTCGCCGCCGAGGATCCGGGCCCGGAGCTGCTCGATGGTCTGGCGCACCCGGTGACCGCGCGGCGGCACGGCGACGGAATCGACGGCGGGTGTCACCGGTTACACCTCCTGCCGAAATTCATCCCATGATTGTAGGTTCGAGGTCATGACCCCGCCACCCACGTCCACCGCGGCTCCCGTCACCGACGTGCCCACCACCGACGTGACCCCCGGGCCGGCCCCGGCCGCCGCCCCCGCGCCCCCGGCCGTCCCGGCCCACGGCGGCCTGCTGGTCCTGGTCGGCATGCTCCTGGTCGCGGTCAACCTGCGTGCCGCGGTGACCAGCCTGGGCGCCCTGCTCGACGAGATCCGCGACGGGCTGGGCCTCTCCGGCGCGATGGCCGGACTGGTCACCACGCTGCCCACCATCGCCTTCGCCGGGCTCGGCGCGCTCACCCCGTGGCTGGTCCGCCGCTGGGCCGCCGCCCGGGTGCTGGTGGTCGCCATGCTGGCGCTGACCGCCGGGCAGGTGCTCCGCGTGGTCACCGACTCGGCGGCGGTCTTCGTGCTCACCAGCGCGCTGGCGCTGGCCGGCATCGCGGTCGCGAACATCCTGCTGCCGATGCTGGTCAAGCAGCACTTCCCGCGCCGCACCGGGCTGGTCACCGGGGCGTACACGATGGCGTTGACCGTGGGCACGACGGTGGCCGCCGCCTCGGCGGTGCCGGTGGCCCACGCCTTCGGCTCCTGGCGGGCCGGGCTCGGCGTCTGGGCCGGGCTGGCCGCGGTGGCCGTACTTCCGTGGGTGCCGCTGGCGCTACGGGCCCGGGCTTCCCGACGGACGGCGACCCCGGCGGTGGCCGCCGTCGGCGCGGTCCGGGTACGCCCGGCGCGGACCCGGCTCGGCTGGGCCATGGCGGTCTACTTCGGGGCGCAGTCGCTCAGCGGGTACGCGATCATGGGCTGGCTGGCCCAGCTCTTCCGGGACGCCGGCTACGCGCCCGAGGCGGCCGGCCTGCTGCTCGCCGGGGTGACCGCGCTCGGCGTGCCGGTGGCGCTCATGATGCCCACGCTGGCCGGCCGGCTGCCCACGCTGCGTCCGCTGGTGCTGTCGCTGACCGCGTTCTCCACGGCCGCGTACGTGGGCCTGGCGCTCGCGCCGCGCGGCCTCGCGCCGCTCTGGGTGCTGCTGCTGGCCCTCGGCCAGGGCGCGTTCCCGCTGATCCTGACCACCATCGGGCTCCGCGCCCGGACCGCCGAGGGGACGGTGGCGCTGTCCGCCTTCGCGCAGAGCACCGGCTACGTGATCGCCGCGCTCGGCCCGCTGCTGGTCGGCATCCTCTACGAGGCGACCGGGGGCTGGACCGCGCCCATCGGCTTCCTGCTGGTGGCGCTCACCGTGCAGACGGCTGCGGGCATGGTGATCGCCCGTCCCCGGCACATCGAGGACGAGCGCTGAGGTGCGACGGTCAGGAGGAGGCCGGTGTGGGGTCGCCCGCCACGGCCTGCTCCACCGTCGGGTAGGTGTGCAGCACCTCGACCAGGCCACTGACCTCGAGGATGCGGAGCACGCCACGCTGCGGGGCGGCCAGCCGGACCACGCCGCCGGCCTCGTCGCAGCTGTTCTTGGCGCGGACGAACACCGACAGCCCGGTGGAGTCGCAGAACGACACCTCGGCCAGGTCGAACACGAGGCGGTTGCGCCCCTTGTCCAGCAGGTCCGTGATCTGGTCCTGGAGCTGCGGTGCCGTCGCCATGTCCAGCTCGCCCGCGACCGACACGACGACCACGTCGCCGCGCTGTTCCGTGTGCACCGTCAAGGACATTCGTCGACCTCCTGTGTTCGGTGGAACGGTATCCCACGAACCTGGCAGCGTGCAGAACGGGAGCGGAGAAGGGTGCGGTCGATCATTCCTTTGCTTCGTGGCAAGTATTCCCGCAGTTGCCGGTGATAGAGTCCGGCCCGTCCAGAGTTCAGGGAGGTCACAATGGCGTTGAGCGCCGAACAGAGTGGTCGGCTCGCCCGCCTGCTGACCGAGCACGCCGACCGGCTGACCACGCGCTGGACGGAGATCGTGGCCAGCTCGCTGCGCGGCCGGCTCAGCCAGGCGGAACTGTCCCGCCAGGCGGGGGAGCTGCACCGCAGCATGGTCGATGCCGCCGGGCAGGGTCTCACCGACCTGGCCGACCAGCACGGCGGCGAGCTGCGGGCCGTGCTGGCCGAGCTCTCCACCAGCCGGGCGCGGCAGGGCTTCAGCGCCACCGAGACCGCGATCAGCGTGTTCGCGTTCAAGGACGCGCTGCTGGAGCTCATGGAGGAGGACCAGGACGCGGGCACCCTCCGCGACTTCGTCGCCTACTCCGCCCTGATCGACCAGATGGGCCTGTTCACCTTCGAGAGTTTCGTGCGCACCCGCGAGGGCCTGATCGCCGACCAGGCCGAGCAGCTGCTGGAGCTCTCCACGCCGGTGGTCAAGCTCTGGGAGGGCGTGGTCGCCGTCCCGTTGGTCGGCACCCTCGACTCGGCCCGCGCCCAGGTGGTGATGGAGCGGCTGCTCCAGACCCTGGTCGACACCGGCTCGCCGTACGCGATCATCGACATCACCGGCGTGCCGGCCGTGGACACCCAGGTCGCCCAGCACATCCTCAAGACCGTGGTGGCCGCCCGGCTGATGGGCGCCGACTGCATCATCTCCGGCATCCGGCCGCAGATCGCGCAGACGATCGTCGCCCTCGGCATCGAGTTCGGCGACATCGCCACCAAGGCGAGCCTGGCCGACGCGCTGCGCCACGTGCTGCGCCTGACCGGCGTCGAGACGACCTCCCGCCGCGCACGCCGGGAGTCCTGATGGAGCGGGTGCCGATCCTCAAGATCGGCGACATCCTGCTGGTCTCCATCCAGGTCGACATGTCCGACCAGACGGCGATCCAGCTCCAGGAGGACCTCGCGGAGCGGATCGTCGCCACCGGCTGCCACGGCGTGATCATCGACATCACGGCGCTGGACATCGTCGACTCCTTCGTCGGCCGGATGCTCTCCACCATCGCGTCCATCTCCAAGGTGCTGGACGCCGAGACGGTGGTGGTCGGGATGCGTCCCGCCGTCGCCATCACCCTGGTCGAGCTGGGGCTGTCGCTCAACGGCATCCGCACCGCGCTGAACGTAGAGCGCGGCATGGAGCTGATCGCGGCGAGCCGCAGCGACGAGTGGGACGAGGTGGACGTCGACGAGGACGCCGAGACGACGGCGACGCCATGACCGCCGGCGTCGACCTGGGGGTGCCGGCGACCCAGGCGATCAGCAGCGACGAGGACGTGGTCCGGGTGCGGCAGCTGGTGCGTACGACCGCCGTCGCGGTCAAGCTCTCGCTCGTCGACCAGACCAAGCTGGTCACCGCCGCCAGCGAGCTGGCCCGCAACACCCTGATCTACGGCGGCGGGGGCACCGCCGAGGTGGCCACCGTCGAGGACGGCCGCCGGCGCGGGGTCCGCATCGTCTTCGCCGACCAGGGGCCGGGCATCCCCGACCTCGACCAGGCGTTCACCGACGGCTTCACCACCGGCGGCGGGCTCGGCCTGGGGCTCAGCGGCGCCCGCCGGCTGGTCGACGACTTCGACATCTGGACCGTCGTGGGTGAGGGCACCCGGATCACCGTCACCAAGTGGTCCCGATGAACGCCGACGTGGTCGCCGACCACGGTCTCTGGTTCCGCCTGGAGAGCGGCGCCACGGCGAGCGGCGTGCGGCGCGCCGCCGAGCGCCTCGGCCGGCAGCTGGAACTCGGTGAGCAGCGGGTCGCCGACCTGGCGATCGTGGCCGCCGAGGTCGCCAGCAACCTGGTCAAGCACGCCCAGGAGGGCACCCTGCTGCTCCGCCCCGTCCGCCGGGCCGGGCGGGCCGGGGTGGAGCTGGTGGTGATCGACTGCGGCCCCGGCATGGCCGACCTCGCCCTCTCCTCGGCGGACGGGCACTCCACCACCGGCACCCTCGGCATCGGCCTCGGCGCGATCGCCCGGCAGGCGAGCTGGTTCGACGGCTACTCCCTGCCCGGCCGCGGCACGGTGCTCGCCGTCCAGGTCTGGAACGGTCCGGTCCCCGCGCCGGACTGGGCCGGCGCGCTGGTCCGGCCGATGACCGGCGAGCAGGTCAGCGGCGACGGGTACGCGGTGCGGCTGGCCGACGGGCGGCGGCAGGTGCTGGTCTGCGACGGCCTGGGACACGGCCCGCTGGCCGCCGCCGCCACCGGGGCCGCGCTGGCCGCGTTCCGGGCCGCGCCGGCCGGGCCGCCGGGCACCGTGGTGCAGCACCTGCACCGGTCCATCTCGCACACCCGCGGCGCCGCGCTGGCGGTGGCCGAACCGGACCCCGTGTCGGGCTTGCTCCGCTACGCCGGGCTGGGCAACATCGCAGCCATGATCGTGGCGACGGGCGAGCGGCGGCGCGGTCTCGTCTCGCTGCCCGGCATCGCCGGACACCAGCGCCCCTCGGTGCGGGAGTACGACTACCCGTTCCCGGCCGGGGCGACCCTCGTGATGCACAGCGACGGTGTGGTGGACCGGTGGGACCTGGCCGACTACCCCGGCCTGACCGGCCACGCCCCGCTGTTGACCGCCGCCACCCTGCTCCGCGATGCCGGCGTCCGCCGCGACGACGCCTGCGTCCTGGTCGCCCGGGCCGAGTCATGACCCGCCCCGCCGGCCCGGACCCGCTGCTGCAGATGGCGCTCCGGGTGGAGCAGGACATCTTCCTGGTCCGGCAGCGCGGCCGGGAGGTGGCCGCCGCCGTCGGGCTGGAGCACCAGGACCAGGTACGCCTGGCGACCGCGCTCAGTGAGGTGGCCCGGGACCTGCTGCGCACCGTCGACGGCGCCGACGTCACCTTCGTGCTGAACCGGGACGTGCGCACCGGCCAGTCGGTGCTCCGGGTCGACCTGGCCCCGGCCCGCCCGCTGCCCGACGGCCGCTACCAGCCGCAGTCCGGCGCGGTGGCGCGTCTGGTGGACATGCTGGGCGTGGTGACCGAGGGGGACGATACGGTCGTGAGGATGTCCCGACGAGTCCCCGCCAACGTGCAGCCGCTGACGCCGGAGCGCCTCGCCCAGCTCCGGACCGAGCTGGCCAGCAGCGCCCCGGGCACCGCCCTGGACGAGCTGGCCACCCAGAACGCGCAGCTCATCTCCGCCCTCGACGAGGTGCGCAGCCAGCGCGACGAGCTGGAGGTGCTCAACTCCGAGCTCCAGGAAACCAACCGCGGCGTCATGGCGCTCTACAACCAGCTCACCGAGGAGCTGGAGGAGACCAACCGCGGCGTGGTGGCGCTCTACGCCGAGTTGGACGAGAAGTCGGCCCAGCTCCGTGCGGCCAGCGAGTCGAAGAGCCGGTTCCTGGCCAACGTGAGCCACGAGCTGCGCGCCCCGGTCACCGCGATCATCGGGCTGTCCCGGCTGCTCGCCGACTCGGCGTCCGATCCGCTCACCGCCGAGCAGGCCCGGCAGGTGGGGCTGATCCGGTCGTCCGCGGCCGACCTGCTCGGCCTGGTCAACGAGCTGCTCGACCTGGCCAAGGCCGAGTCGGGCCGGCTCGAGCCGAACTGGGCCGAGGTGGACCTGCGCGGGCTCTTCGGTCAGCTCCGCGGCACGCTGCGGGCGCTGGCCACCCGGCCCGAGGTCGAACTGGTCGTGGAGGAGCCGCCGACCCCGGCGACGGTCCGGTCGGACGAGGTGCTGCTCGCCCAGGTGCTGCGCAACCTGCTGCACAACGGCCTCAAGTTCACCGAGCGCGGCGAGGTGCGGCTGCGGGCCGAGCGCCGGGGCGACGTCTGGTCGCTGTCGGTCACCGACACCGGCGCGGGCATTCCGCCGGAGCTGCACGAGCGGATCTTCGAGGAGTTCTACCAGGTGCCCGGCACGACCCGGGTGGGCGGCACCGGCCTCGGCCTGCCGTACGCGCGCCGGCTGGTCACGCTGCTCGGCGGCACGCTGGAGCTGACCAGCGAACCCGGTCGGGGCAGCACCTTCACCGTGGTCCTTCCCGTGGGCGGAGCCTGACGGTGGAGGGCGGGCCGGCGACCGTTCTGGTGGTCGACGACAGCAGTCCGAAGCGGTACCTGCTGGTGAGTTGGCTGACCCGGGCCGGCTTCACGACCATCGAGGCGGAGAACGGCGCCGAGGCGCTGGACCGGGTGCGCAAGGACCGGGTCGACCTGGTGGTGCTCGACGTCCGCCTGCCGGACATGAGCGGTTTCGAGGTCTGCGAGCTGATCAAGGAGGCCCGCCCGTCGACCCCGGTCATCCACGTCTCCGCGCACGCCGTGGACGTGGTGGACCGGGCGCAGGGGCTGACCCGGGGCGCGGACGCGTACCTGGCCGAGCCGATCGAGCCCGAGGAACTGGTCGCCACCGCGCACGCGGTGCTCCGCTACTACCAGGCCCGGCAGCGCGCCGAACAGCTCGCCGAGCGGCTGGCCGCGCTGGCCGACGCCACCGTCGAGATGCACGCGGCGCCGAACTTCGTCCGGCTGCTGGAGGCGGCGGCGTCCGGCGCGGCGCGGATCTTCAAGAGCCCGGCTGCCGTGGTCGCGGAGACGTTCGACGGGGACTGCCTGGCCGGGGTGGCCGCCGGGCCGGAGGCGGCGCCGGTGATCGTGCCGTGGACGGTGGACGACACCGGGCTGCCGATCGGCACCCGGGTCCGGGTCGACGACCCCGGCGCGTGGGACCTGACCGCCTGGCCCGCCGACGACACGGTGACCGTGGCCGCCGCCCGGCTCCGGGAGGACCGCGCCCCGCTCTACGTGGTGGTGCCGACCGCCACCCAGACCGTACGGACCCCGGTGCTGGTGCAGCTCGCCCAGGCCGTCGCGTCGGCGGTCGAGGCCCAGCGCTCCTTCGACCAGGAGCACCGCATCGCGGTGACCCTCCAGCGCAGCCTGCTGCCCCGCCGGCTGCCCGAGATCGCCGGCCTCGACCTGGCCGTCCGCTACGAGCCGGCGAGCGCCCACACCGAGGTGGGCGGGGACTTCTACGAGCTGGTGATGCTCGACGGCCACCTGCTGATGGCGATCGGCGACGTGGCCGGGCACTCCCTGCACGCCGCCACCGTGATGGCCGAGCTGCGGCACGCGGTGCGGGCGTACGCGGTCGAGGGGCATCCGCCGGGCGTGATCCTGGACCGGGTCAACGAGCTGATGCGCACCCTGCTGCCGACCGAGCTGGCCACCATCTGCCTGCTGCTCCTCGACCCGGGCAGCGGACTGATCCGGCTGGCCAGCGCCGGGCACCTGCCGGCCCTGATCAGTAACGACGGGCGGATCGAGTTCGTGCAGCAGTCCGCCCCGCTGCTCGGGGTGCGCGCGCCCCGCCCGCCGGACCTGGAGTTCGTGCTTCCGGCCGGCGCCACGCTGGTCCTCTACACCGACGGGCTGATCGAGCGGCGGGACGCCACCATCGACGAGGGTATGGCGGCGCTCGGCGTGGTCGCCACCCGGGTCGACGACGACCTCGACCGGTTCTGCCAGCGGCTGCTGGTCGAGCTGGCGCCGCCGGAGATCCACGACGACGTCGCGGTGGTCGCCGTCCGCCGCCGGTGAACCCCCGGGTCACCCTTCGGGCGGGGCGGCCAGCGAGCGGGCGTACGCGGCCGGCGACACCCCCGTCACGGCGGTGAACTCGCGGACCAGGTGGGCCTGGTCGGCGTACCCCAGGTCGGCGGCGACCCGGGACCAGTCCAGCGGCCCGGCGGCGGCCTGCTCGATCGCCTCCTGGAGCCGGTAGCGGCGGATCACCCACTTCGGACCGACGCCGACCTGGTCCAGGAAGAGCCGCTGGAGCCGCCGCGTGGAGACCCCGTGCCGCCGGGCGAGGTCGTCGACACGCAGGACGGTGCGGTCGGCCCGGATCTCCTCGACCAGGTCGACGGCCTCGGCGGTGAGCGGGTCCGGCGTCGGCTCCCAGGCGGCGAGCAGGTCGTCCAGCCGGCGGCACCGCTGCTCGTCGGTGCCCGGGCAGACCGGCCCGGCCGCGAACGGCTCGGTGGGGGCGGCGCCGGACGGCGGTGGCCCGGCGGGCAGCGGGAGGCGCCGGCCGGTCAGCTCGGCCACCGGGCGGCCCCAGAACGGGCGGAACCCACCGGGGCGGAACTGCACCCCGGTGACCCGGCCCGTGCCGTGCAGGGAGACCGTGAACAGGCCGGTGTCCACACCGGCGATCTCGCCGTGCTCGGCCTCGCCGGCCTGGGCCTGGAACACCACGTTGACCGCCGGGTGCGGGACGACCCGCTGGTCGAACGGGTCGGTCAGCGCCCAGTCGATGAGCCAGTAGTGCTCGACCCAGGGGCGCAGCGCCGGTGCGGGCAGCCGGCGTCGGAAGTGGACCCGCCGCAGCAGCCGGCCGGGGTCGAGGATCCCCCTGCTGTCCCGCCGCGGCTCGTGTCGCATTTCTTCAAGACCGCCCTCATACGCTGGTCCCTATGACCACGAAGACTAGTGAGCTGCTGGCCGCCGCCGCGCCCAGTACGGCGGCGGTGGTCCAGGGCATCTCCGACGACCAGCTCGGCCTGCCCACCCCGTGCCCCGACTACACGGTGCGCGACCTGCTCAACCACCTCTTCGACGTGGTGGTCAACTTCCAGGACCTGGCCCGCCGGCGGGAGGTCGACTGGTCGGCCAAGACCGACCACCTGACCGAGGGCTGGCGGGACCGGTTCGCGACCGAGGCCGTACGCCTGGCCCAGGCGTGGTCGGACCCGGCCGCGCTGGAGGGCGTCTCGCCCGGCATGGGGCTGCCCCAGGAGACCGTCGGCCAGATGGCCCTCATCGACCTCACCGTGCACGGCTGGGACCTGGCCCGGGCGACCGGGCAGCGGCTGGAGGTCGACCCGTCGGTGCTGGCCGAGGGGCATGGCTTCATGGACCGGATGGGCGACACCGGGCAGAAGATGGGCGCCTTCGGCGAGCCGGTTCCGACCAGCGCCGCGCCCACCACGCTCGACGCCCTGCTCGGCCGGACCGGCCGCGACCCCGCCTGGACCCCCTGACCCGACCGGCCCGTGCGGCCTGCTCTTTTTGCGCGCCAGCACGACGGTGGAGGAGCTGCGCACGACCTGACGTGACGCCACCGCCCCCGGCGGCGCTGTTCGCCTCGGGAGGCCGGGGCGGTCTCCCGAGCCGGCGCGAGCGTGACAGCGGGAGATCAGCACCATGCAGAACCAGCCGGGCGGCGCGCCGCCGGTGTTCGTCGACCGGAGCGGCCGGCGTCGCCGGCTGACCGTGATCGCCGGCACGGCGATGGGCCTCGGCCTGCTCACCAGCTTCGGCCTGATCCTGGCCGGGCTGTTCTTCGACTCCACGGTGCCGTTGCCCGGCTGGTCCGACACGAAGGTGCCGCCCATCGAGGCCGGCGTCGACGCGCCGTCCCGGGGCGGGGAGCGGACCAGCCCGAGCCCCCGGCCCTCGCCGGTGACCAGCACCAGCCCGGCGCCCGTGTCGACCGCGACCCGCACCGCCGCACCCACCCGGACCACCACCTCGGCGGCGCCCCGCCCGTCCGCCACCGTGCCCGGGCAGGGCGACGAGCGGCGGAACACGGCCAGGCCGAGCAGGACACCGGGCAAGCCCTGACCATGGCGCGACACGTCGCCCGCCCCGACCCCCGGGCGCACTGGGTGCTGCTCCTGCTGGGCCTCGTCACCCTGCTCGCCGCGCTGAGCTTCCACGGCCTGGTCAGCGCCGTCGGCGGCGGCTCCGGCCCGGACCGGGCGCCCGCCTCGCCCGCGCCCCGCGCGGTCGCCACCGGCGGGCCGGTGCTGCGGCTGGACGGCCCCACGCCGGTCAGCCGGCGGCTGCCGGCGCGCACCCTGGCGCTCACCTTCGACGACGGCCCGGACCCGCGCTGGACGCCGCAGATCCTCGACGTGCTGCGCCGGCACCACGCCCACGCCACGTTCTTCGTGGTCGGCGCGCGCGTGGACGAGCACCCCGAACTGGTCCGGCGGATCCTCGCCGAGGGTCACGAGATCGGCTCGCACACCTTCACCCACGTCGACGTCACGGCCGCGCCGGGCTGGCGCGCCGGGGCCGAGCTCTCCTGGACCCGCAACGCGATCGCCGGCGTGACCGGCCGCGAGGTGACCCTGTTCCGGCCACCCTTCTCGTCGACCACGGCCGCCATGACCGACGCGCAGTACGAGGCGCTGCGGAACGCCGCCGGCAGCGGTCACGTGGCGGTGCTCGCCGACCGGGACGCCAAGGACTGGCAGCGCCCCGGCGTGCCGGCCATCCTCAAGGCGGCCACCCCGCAGGGCGGCGCCGGCGCGGTGGTGCTGATGCACGACGGCGGCGGCGACCGCGGCCAGACCGTCGCCGCCGTGGACCAGTTGCTGACCCGGCTGAGGGCGCAGGGCTACACGTTCACGACCGTCTCCGCCGGGATCGGCGCCCCCGACTCGATGGTCCCGGCCACCACCGGCGCCCGGTTGAGCGGCACCGCGCTGCGGTGGGCGCAGACCGGCGCCGACTGGCTGACCTCGGCCATGAACCTGCTGCTCGGGGTGGCTCTGGTGCTCGGCGTCGTCCGCCTCGCCGTGCAGGTGGCCTGCGCCCAGCGGCACGTCCGCCGGGTACGCCGCCCCCGGCGCCGGCTGCCCGAGGTGATCGCGCCGGTGTCGGTGATCGTGCCGGCGTACAACGAGGCCGCCAACATCGCCGCCACCGTGCGGTCCCTGGTCGCCAGCGCGTACCCGGCGCTGGAGGTGATCGTGGTGGACGACGGCTCCAGCGACGGCACGGCCGACATCGTCGAACGGATGGGGCTGCGGGGGGTACGCGTCATCCGGCAGGCCAACGCCGGCAAGCCGGCCGCGCTGAACACCGGGATCCGGGCCGCCCGCGCCGACCTGCTGGTGCTGGTCGACGGCGACACCGTCTTCCAGCCGGACACCGTCTACCGGCTCGTCCAGGGCTTCGCCGACCCGACCGTGGGGGCGATCAGCGGCAACACCAAGGTGGCCAACCGGCGCCGGCTGCTCGGCCGGTGGCAGCACCTGGAGTACGTGATCGGGTTCAACCTCGACCGCCGGATGTACGACGTGCTGGAGTGCATGCCGACCATCCCCGGCGCGATCGGCGCGTTCCGCCGTGAGGTGCTGTTCGCGATCGGCGGGGTGCCCGCCGACACCCTGGCCGAGGACACCGACCTGACCATGAAGGTGCTCCGGGCCGGCTGGCGGGTGGTGTACGAGGAGGGCGCGATCGCCTGGACCGAGGCGCCCTCGTCGCTGCGCCAGCTGTGGCGGCAGCGCTACCGCTGGTGCTACGGGACCATGCAGGCCATGTGGAAGCACCGGCACGCGCTGCGCGAGCCGGGGGCCGGCGGGAAGCTGGGCCGGCGCGGCCTGCCCTACCTGGCCGTGTTCCAGATCGTGCTGCCGCTGGCCGCGCCCGCCGTCGACGTCTTCGCCCTCTATGGGCTGCTCTTCCTGCCCTGGTCCCAGCTGGCGCTGGCCTGGCTGGGCCTGCTCCTGCTCCAGGCCGCCACCGCCGCGTACGCGCTGCGCCTGGACCGGGAGCGCTTCGGCCCGCTCTGGACGCTGCCGCTCCAGCAGCTCGTCTACCGCCAGGTCATGTACCTGGTCGTGGTGCAGTCGGTGGTGACGGCCGTGGTCGGGAACCGGCTGCGCTGGCAGCGGATGGTGCGTACGGGCGAGGCGGCGGCGCTGGTGGGCGGGGCGCCCGCCCGCTGATGCGGCGGTGCTGGTCCGGCCCCCGGCCGCGCGGTCAGCGCGTGCCGAGGAGGCCGGCGGACCAGGAGACGGCGAGGCCGATGAGCGCCGAGCAGCAGCAGACGACCAGGGCGGAGGCGACCACACCGAGGATCAGCCAGACGGGCGCGCGTCGGGCCGGCCCCGGTCCGCTCCCCGCCTGCTCCTCGCTCACCCCGGCAGTCTAGGCGCCGGGCGCGGGGCGGCGGCCCGACCCGGGGCGCGGCAGGATGGGGCGATGGAGCTGATCTCGATCGCCGACGTGCGGGCCGCCGCCGAGGACGTCGCGGGCGCCGTGGTGCGTACCCCGCTGCTGCCGACGCTCTGGGACGACGAGCTGTGGCTCAAGCCGGAGAACCTGCAGCCGGTGGGGTCGTTCAAGCTGCGCGGCGCGACCCACGCGGTGGCCCGGCTGGACCCGGCCGCCCGGTCCCGGGGGGTGGTGACCCATTCCTCGGGCAACCACGGCCAGGCCCTGGCCTACGCGGCGAGGGCGTTCGGCGTGCCGTGCACCGTGGTCGTGCCGGAGGGCGCGCCGCAGGTCAAGGTGGCGCGGATGCGGGCGCTCGGCGCGGACGTGCGGCTCGTCCCGCCGGCCCGCCGGCTCGCCGAGGCGGAACAGGTCGTGGTGGACACCGGCGCGGTGCTGGTGCCGCCGTTCGACCACCCGTGGATCATCGCCGGGCAGGGCACCGTCGGGCTGGAGATCGTCGCCGACCTGCCCGACGTTGACGTGGTGCTGGTGCCGGTGGGCGGCGGCGGGCTCTCCTCCGGGGTGGCCACCGCGGTCAAGGCGCTGCGCCCGTCCGCCGCCGTGGTCGGGGTCGAGCCGCTGCTCGCCGCCGACGCCCGGGATTCCCTCGCGGCCGGGGAGGTGGTCGTCTGGGATGTGGAACGCACCTACCGGACCTGCGCCGACGGGCTGCGGACCAACCTGTCCGAGCTGACCCTCGCCCACCTGCGGGACCGGCTCGACGGCATCGTCACCGTGACCGAGGACGAGATCGTCGCCGCGCTGGGGCGGCTGCTGGGCGACGCCCGGCTGGTGGCCGAGCCGAGCGGCGCGGTCGCGCTGGCCGCCCGGCTGTTCCACCGGGACGAGCTGCCGCCGGGGCGTACCGTCGCGGTGGTGACCGGCGGCAACGCCGACCCGCACGTGCTGGCCGCGGTGCTGGGCTGAGACCGTCCCGACCGCGCCGGGGTCCGCAGCGTCGGTGCGGAGGGGCCGGTGCCCGGCCCCTCCGCCGACGGGTCAGGCGCGGCCGAGCCGGTCCAGGATCCAGGCGTTGATGAACGCCTCCTCGCGCCAGGCGTCGTACCGGCCGCTCGGGCCGCCGTGGCCCGCGCCCATCTCGGTCCTGAGCAGGTAGTCGCCCCGCGGGGCGACCGCCCGCAGCCGGGCGATCCACTTGGCCGGCTCGTGGTAGAGCACCCGGGTGTCGTTGAGGCTGGTCACCGCGAGGATCGCCGGGTAGTCCACCGCGGTCACGTTCTCGTACGGCGTGTACGACTTCATGTACGCGTAGACCTCGGGGTCGTCGAGCGGGTTGCCCCACTCCTCCCACTCGGTGACCGTGAGCGGCAGCGACGGGTCGAGGATCGAGGTGAGCGCGTCCACGAACGGCACCTGCGCGACGATCCCGGCGAACGCGTCCGGGGCCAGGTTGGCCACCGCGCCCATCAGCAGGCCGCCGGCCGAGGCGCCCCGGGCGACGAGGCGGTCGCTCGCCGTCCAGCCCGCCTTCACCAGGTGCCGCGCGCAGGCCACGAAGTCGGTGAAGGTGTTCTTCTTGGCCAGCAGCTTGCCCTCGTCGTACCAGCGCCGGCCCAGCTCACCGCCGCCGCGGATGTGCGCGACCGCGAAGATCACGCCCCGGTCGAGCAGGCTGAGGCGGGCGATGGAGAACCAGGGGTCCATGCTCGCCTCGTACGACCCGTAGCCGTAGATGACGGCCGGGGCGGAGCCGTCGCGCGGCGTGTCCTTCCGGCACACCAGCGAGATCGGCACCCGGGTGCCGTCGTCGGCGAGCGCCCAGTCCCGGTGCTGCTCGTAGTCGGCCGGGTCGTACTCCCGCCCGTCCGGGCCGGGCCGGACCGGCTTGCGCCGGCGCAGCACCATCTGCCGGGTGACCAGGTCGTAGTCGTAGACCGAGTCCGGCGTGACCAGCGAGGTGTAGCGCAGCCGGACCTCGCTGGTGCGGTACTCCGGGTTGGCGTCGAGCCCGACGCTGTAGAGCGGCTCGGGGAAGTCGATGTCGAAGTTGTCCCCGCCGCCGACCGGCAGCACCCGCAGGCCGGTCAGCCCGTTGCTGCGCAGCGAGACGACCAGGTGGTTCTCGAACGCGTCGACGGACTCCAGCCGGGTGCCCGGGGTGTGCGGGATCAGCGGCGTCCAGTCGCCCGGCGCGTCCGCCGAGGTGTACGCGAGCGCGAAGTCCTCCGCGCCGTCGTTGTGCAGGATGAGGAAGCGGTGCCCGTGGTGCTCCACCGCGTACTCCACGCCCTGCCGGCGCGGCGCGATGATCGCCGGCTCGCCGGTGGGGTTGGCCGCCGGGATCACCCGCACCTCGCTGGTGATCTTGCTGTGGATGTCGATGACCACGAACCGCTCGGAGCGGGTCAGCTCGACGCCCACCCAGAACCGCTCGTCGTCCTCCTGGTGCACCACCACGTCCTCGCCCGACGGGGTGCCCACCGTGTGCCGCCAGACCCGGTTCGGCCGCCAGGCGTCGTCGACGGTCACGTAGAACAGCGTCGAGGCGTCGCTCGACCAGGCGGTGCCGTAGAAGGTGTCCGGAATCTCGTCGGGCAGCACCTCGCCGGTCGACAGGTCCTTGATCCGCAGGGTGAAGCGCTCGTCGCCGGAGAAGTCGGTGGAGTAGGCCAGCCAGCGGCCGTCCGGGCTGACGTCGAACGCGCCGAGCGCGAAGAAGTCGTGCCCCTCGGCGAGCTGGTTGCCGTCGAGCAGCACCTCCTCGCCGTCGAGCGGCGCGCCGTCCTCGCTGACCGGCGGGGTGGTCTCGCCGTCGCGGACGGCCCGGCGGCACTGCACGCCGTACTGCTGGCCCTCGACCGTGCGGGTGTAGTACCAGTGGCCGTCCTTGCGGGTCGGCACCGACAGGTCGGTCTCCTGGGTGCGCCGGCGGGTCTCCTCGAACAGGTCCGCGCGCAGCCCTTCCAGGTGCGCGGTGCGCGCCTGCGTGTACGCGTTCTCCGCGGTCAGGTAGGCGATCGTGTCCGGGTCGTCCTTGGCGGCGAGCCAGGCGTACTCGTCGACGACGGTGTCGCCGTGGTGGGTCCGGTCGGCCGGAACGCGCTTGGCGACGGGCGCTGGATTCTCGGTGGTCACGGCGTCACGTTACCGGCCGCCGGGCCGCCGCCGGGGTCGCGCGCCGTGCGAACGCGGCGACTCGCCGACAGGTCTTTCGAACATGTGTACGATAACCGCCATGGCGGCTGCAGCGAGTTCCACCGATCGACCCGGAGCCCTCGAGATAACCCGGAAGCTGGCGGAGATCTGCGGCCCGCCGTTCGCCCGCTTCGCCGGCCCCGCCGACGAGGTGGCCGGCCGGACGGCCCGCTGGGTGGCCGTGCCGGGCGGCCCGCACGCCGCGGCCGAGGTGCTCCGCCTCGCCGCGGCGCACGACCTGACCGTGGTGCCGCGCGGCGCCGGCACGAAGATCGACTGGGGTGCGGCCCCCGCGCAGGTCGACATCATGCTCGACACCGGCCGGCTCGCCGGGGTCTGGCACGAGCCGCAGGGCTCCTCGGTGGCCGAGATCGGCGCCGGCACTCCGCTGCGGGCGGTGCAGGCCACCCTGGAACGCACCGGCCGGCGCCTCCCCGTCGACGCGCCGTCCCCCGGGGCGACCCTGGGCGGGGTGCTGGCCGCCGACGAGGCCGGCCCGCTGCGCCACCGGCACGGCAGCCCGTGTGCCCAACTCGTCGGGGTGCGCTACCTCGACGCCGACGGCGAGCTGGTCAGCGTGGGCCTGCCCGGCACCGCCCAGTTCGGGCAGGCGGCCCCGTCCGCCCGGCGGGGCGCAGGTCCGGCCGCCGGCCCCGGTGGCGGTGCGGCGCCCGGTGGCGCCTCGGCCGTCCTCGGCGGGGCCGAGGTGCCCGGCCTCGACGTGGCACGGCTGCTCTGCGGCTCGCAGGGCGGCCTCGGGGTGCTCGTCTCGGCCACCATGCGCGTGCAGGCCGTGCCGGCCGGCCGGGTCTGGGTGTCCCGTCCCGTGTGGACCCCGCTGGAGGTGCACGACCTGGTCCGGGCCGTGCTCGCCGCCCGGCTCGACCCGGCGGCCGTCGAGCTGGACCTGCCCGTGCCCGTGTCGCTGCCGCGCCGGCGGATCCCCGCGTCCCACCCCTCCGTGGCCGGCCGGCCCGACCACCCGGCGATCACCGGCCGCCCGGCGCGGCCCGCCGCCGCCGGCAGCCTCGTCGTGCTGCTGGAGGGCGGTCCGGCCGACGTGGCGGAGCGGGCCGACCGCCTCACCGCGCTGCTGGGCCCCGAGGCCGTGGTCAACCACGCCGCCCCCGAGTGGTGGGGCCGCTACCCGTTCGCCCCCGGCGACACGGCGCTGCGGATCGAGGTGCCGATCAACGACCTGCACGCCGCCGTCTACGCGCTGCGCGACGCGGCCGGCACCCCGGTGCCGGTCCGCGGCTCCGCCGGGATCGGCGCCGTGCACGCCGCGCTGCCCGGCTCACTGCCGCCCGAGCGGGTCGCCTCGATCCTCGCGGCCGTCCGGGGCGTGCTCCTCGCCCGCCAGGGCCGATGCGTGGTGGTGTCGGCGCCGGCGCCGGTCCGGCGCGCCGTCGACCTCTGGGGCGAGCTGCCCACCCTGCCCCGCCTCCGCAACGCCAAAGCCCACCTCGATCCCCACCACCGCCTGGCCCCCGGCCGCCTCCCCGGCGGCCTGTAACCCCCGCCGCCGACGCCCGCGCCGCGCCTGCCCTGCGCCCTGGTCCGCCTTTGGTCGCGGCAGCCGCCCGGGCAGCCGCCCGGGCAGGCGCCGGGGCGAAGGAGTGGGGGCGGAGTTCTGGGGTTAGAGGGCGTCGTTGCGGAGGACCAGGACGGCTATGTCGTCGCGTGGGGGTTCCACCGAGAACGCGATGGCGGTGGCGCGGAGGCGGGCGGCGATCACGTCCGCCGAGTAGCCGGCCAGGGGCGCGGCCGACTCGCGGAGCCGGTCGGTGCCGAACAGTTCCCGGCCGCGCCGCCGCTCGGTGACACCGTCGGTGTAGAAGATCAGCGCGTCGCCCGGCTTGAGCGCGATCTCGGCGGTCGGGGTGGCGATCGCGTCGAGCAGGCCCAGCGCCGTGCCGCCGGTGCCGACGAAGCCCGCTCCGCCCCCGCCGTGCAGCAGCACCGGCCGGTCGTGTCCGGCCAGGTGCAGCGAGACGTCGAGCTGGTCGCCGTCGCCCGGGCCGACCGCCGCCAGCGCCAGCGTGCAGTAGCGGCCGCCGCCCCGCTCGACCAGTGTCTCGTTGAGCCGGCCGAGCACCTCGGGCAGCGGCTTGCCGTCGCCGACCAGCACCCGGATCACGTCCCGGACCAGGCCGGTCACCGCCGCCGCCTGGACGCCCTTGCCGGAGACGTCGCCGACCACCACGAGCCACCGGCCGTCCGGCAGCGGCACCACGTCGTAGAAGTCGCCGCCGACCTCGGCTTCGTCGCCGGTCGGGACGTACTCGGCGGCGAAGCCGATGCCTTCGACCACCGGGAGCACCGGTGGCAGCAGCGACTGCTGGAGGGTCTGCGCGACCCGGCGGCGCTCGGCGTGGATCCGGGCGTTCTCGATGGCCAGCGCGGCCCGGCGGGCCACGTCCTCCAGCACCGAGACCTCGTCGGGGTCGTGCCGGTGCCGCTGGTGGCGGCCCACGGCCAGGGTGCCGAGCCGCTGCCCGCGGGCGACCAGGGGTACGGCGAAGCCCTCCATCGGCGCGCCCAGCGGCACCTGCGCGGCGCTCCGGGACGCTTCCCGCAGCCGGGCCTGGATCGAATCCGGCCCGGTCTCCTGGAGCACGCGGTGCAGCTGCGGCAGCAACGCCTCGTCGGCGTGACTGGCGGCGGCGAGCCGCAGCCGCCCCCACTCGTCGGTGGTGTGCACGGCGCACCACTGGCCGAGCCGGGGCACCACGAGTTGTGGGACGAGCGCCATGGTCAGCTCGACGTCGAGGGACTGGGCGAGCAGTTCGCTCGCCTCGGCGAGGAAGGTGAGCCAGGCGGACCGGCGTACGTCGGCGCGGCGCAGCCGGTCGTTCTCCAGGTGCAGGGAGAGCCGCTCGCCGGCCAGCATCGCGAGGGGCCGGGCGTACGCCGAGGGCGCCGCGTCCAGTTCCAGCTCGCCGGCGTACGGGCGGTGCACGGCGAGCGGAACGCGCAGCAGTTCGTTGCCCTGGCGGGGCTGCCGGCCGTAGCGGGCGAGCACCTGGCTGCCCTGGCCGTCGCCCCGGTCCAGCCGTACGACGCCGCCGGCCGCGCCGACCATCTCGGCGACCCGGGTCAGCAGCCCGGCGGCGAACTCGGGCAGCGGGTCGTCGGCGTACGGGTCGGGGTTGGTCTGCATGAGCTCGCTCATGGCGGCGGCGCTCGGGGTGCCCGCGTCGGTCGCCGGTGAGGCGTTGAGCGCGGCGCGGGCCTCGGCCGGCCCGGTGGCCGCCCCCGCACCGGGGCGGTCGAGCCGGAACCAGACGCCCTTCCCGGTGGGCAGGTAGGTGGTGCCCCACCGGCTGGCGAAGTGGTCGACCAGCAGCAGCCCGCGCCCGCGCTCGGCGACCTCGGTGATGTCGGAGGTCGTGCTCCGGACGCCGACGAGCAGTTCGTCGACCGGGCCGGCGGCGAAGTCGGTCACGGTGACGGTGAGCCCGGCCGGGTCGGCTTCGACCTCGATGTCCAGTTCGGTGCGCGCGTGCTCGACCGCGTTGGTGGTGAGTTCGGTGGTGAGCAGCAGCGCCTCGTTGAGCAGTTCGTGCAGTTCCGCCTCGGCGAGCACGGACCGCACGAGCGCGCGGGCCGCGGCGGGCGTACGCCGGTCCGCGGGGAGGCGGACGCGCCGGATGTGCTCGTCCGAGCCGCCGTTCATGGACGGCCCCGCCTCCGCTGACACCTTCGTATCCTCCACCGCCGCCACCCCGGGTGCCAAGCCGCTCGGCTGATTCCGGTCGGTGGGGGACAGATCGGGCGTGGCGCGGGCTCGCTGCCGGTGCCCTCGACGTGACGCGCGGCAGAATGGTGGGATGGCCGCGTGTCGGCACGAGCCTGATGGCCCCCGAGCTGAGCGAGGAACTGATGACCACGGCGAAAAAACCGGTGGCCGCGGACGACCACGAGGCGCTTCTCGGTGAGCTGGTCGAGGCGCTGCGGCGGGTGCGTCGCGGCGACCTCCGGGTCCGGCTGCCCCGGCGGGCGGGCCTGGCCGGCGAGGTGGCCGACACCTTCAACGACGTGGTGTCGCTCCAGGAGCGGCAGCACCTGGACCTGCGAAGGATCAGCCGGGTCGTCGGCCGCGACGGCCGGCTGACGGAGCGCCTCGACGACGAGGGCCTGGACGGCTCCTGGGCGGAGGGGCAGCGGGCCGTCAACTCCCTCATCGACGACCTGGGCCGCCCGACCACCGAGATCGCCCGGGTCATCGTGGCGGTGGCCGACGGCGACCTGTCCCAGCACATGGCGCTGGAGATCGACGGCCGCCCGCTGCGTGGTGAGTACCTGCGGATCGGCCGGACCGTGAACACGATGGTCGACCAGCTCTCGTCGTTCGCCGACGAGGTGACGCGGGTGGCCCGCGAGGTGGGCACCGAGGGCAAGCTGGGTGGCCAGGCCGACGTCCGCGGCGTCGCCGGCACCTGGAAGGACCTCACCGACTCGGTGAACACCATGGCGTCGAACCTCACCGGCCAGGTGCGGTCGATCTCCCAGGTGGCGACGGCGGTGGCGAAGGGCGACCTGTCGCAGAAGATCACGGTCGGCGCCCGGGGCGAGGTGGCCGAGCTGGCCGACACGATGAACTCGCTCACCGACACGCTGCGGCTCTTCGCCGAGCAGGTGACCCGGGTGGCCCGCGAGGTGGGCACCGACGGGAAGCTCGGCGGCCAGGCCGAGGTGCCGAACGTGGCCGGCACCTGGAAGGACCTGACCGACAGCGTCAACTCGATGGCGTCGAACCTGACCAGCCAGGTCCGCAACATCGCCCAGGTCTCCACCGCGGTGGCCCGCGGCGACCTCTCGCAGAAGATCACGGTGGCCGCCCAGGGCGAGATCCTGGAGCTGAAGGACACCGTGAACACGATGGTGGACCAGCTGTCGTCGTTCGCCGACGAGGTGACGCGGGTGGCCCGTGAGGTGGGCATCGAGGGCAAGCTGGGCGGTCAGGCCCAGGTACGCGGGGTCTCCGGCACCTGGCGGGACCTCACGGAGAACGTGAACCAGCTCGCCGGCAACCTGACCAGCCAGGTGCGGAACATCTCGCAGGTGTCGACGGCCGTGGCCAAGGGCGACCTGTCGCAGAAGATCACGGTGGACGCCCAGGGCGAGATCCTGGAGCTGAAGAACACCGTGAACACGATGGTGGACCAGCTGTCGTCGTTCGCCGACGAGGTGACGCGGGTGGCCCGTGAGGTGGGCACCGAGGGCAAGCTGGGTGGTCAGGCGCAGGTGAAGGGTGTTTCCGGCACCTGGCGGGACCTGACGGACAACGTGAACTCGATGGCGTCGAACCTGACCAGCCAGGTGCGGAACATCGCCTCGGTCACCACGGCCGTGGCGAAGGGCGACCTGGGCCAGAAGATCACGGTGGACGCCCGGGGCGAGATCCTGGAGCTGAAGTCGACGGTCAACACGATGGTCGACCAGCTGTCGTCGTTCGCCGACGAGGTGACGCGGGTGGCCCGCGAAGTGGGCACCGAGGGCAAGCTGGGCGGCCAGGCCCAGGTACGCGGCGTGGCCGGCACCTGGCGGGACCTGACCGACAACGTGAACTCGATGGCGTCGAACCTGACCGCCCAGGTGCGGAACATCGCCCAGGTGTCCACGGCGGTGGCCAAGGGCGACCTGTCGCAGAAGATCACGGTGGACGCGCAGGGCGAGATCCTGGAGCTGAAGTCGACGGTCAACACGATGGTCGACCAGCTGTCGTCGTTCGCCGACGAGGTGACGCGGGTGGCCCGTGAGGTGGGCACCGAGGGCAAGCTCGGCGGCCAGGCGCAGGTGAAGGGTGTTTCCGGCACCTGGCGGGACCTGACCGACAACGTGAACTCGATGGCGTCGAACCTGACCAGCCAGGTGCGGAACATCGCCTCGGTCACCACGGCCGTGGCGAAGGGCGACCTGGGCCAGAAGATCACGGTGGACGCGCAGGGCGAGATCCTGGAGCTGAAGAACACCGTGAACACCATGGTCGACCAGCTCTCCTCGTTCGCCGACGAGGTCACCCGGGTGGCCCGCGAGGTCGGCATCGAGGGCAAGCTGGGCGGCCAGGCGCAGGTGAAGGGGGTCAGCGGCACCTGGCGCGACCTCACCGAGAACGTCAACCAGCTCGCCTCGACCCTGACCACCCAGCTGCGGGCGATCTCCCAGGTCTCCACCTCGGTGACCCGCGGCGACCTTACGCAGCGGATCAGCGTGAAGGCGCAGGGCGAGGTCGCCGAGCTGAAGGACAACATCAACCAGATGATCGTCACCCTCCGGGAGACGACCAAGAAGAACGCCGAGCAGGGCTGGCTCGACTCGAACCTGGCCCGCATCGGCGGCCTGCTCCAGGGCCAGCGGGACCTCGGCGAGGTCTGCCGCATGATCATGATGGAGGTGACTCCGCTGGTGGACGCGCAGCTCGGCGCGTTCTTCCTGGCGGACAGCTCCGAGGGGAGCATGCGGCTGCGGCTCACCGCCTCCTACGGCTACGTGGCGCGCGGGCACGACGTGACCTTCGGGCCCGGCGAGGGGCTGGTCGGGCAGGCGGCCCTGTCCCGGCGGACCATCCGGGTCAACGCCCAGCCCGACGGGCGCCTGGTGCTCCGGTCCGGCCTGGCCGAGACGCCCCCGGCCGACCTCGTGGTGCTGCCGGTCCTCTTCGAGGGCGAGCTGCTCGGCGTGATCGAGTTCGCCGGGGTGAGCACCTTCTCCGAGCTGCACCTGGCGTTCCTGGAGCGGCTGGTGCTCACCATCGGCGTGGCGGTCAACACCATCCAGGCCAACCGGCGTACGGAGGAGTTGCTGGCGCAGTCGCAGCGGCTGGCGCACGAGATGCAGGAGCAGTCGGCCGAACTCCAGCGCACCAACGCCGAGCTGGAGGACAAGGCGAAGCTGCTCTCGGAGCAGAAGACGAACATCGAGACGCAGAACCGGGAGATCGAGCTGGCCCGGCTCGGCCTGGAGGAGAAGGCGCAGCAGCTCACCCGGGCGTCGGCGTACAAGTCGGAGTTCCTGGCCAACATGAGCCACGAGCTGCGTACGCCGCTGAACTCGCTGCTCCTGCTGGCCCGGCTGCTGGCCGAGAACCCGGAGCAGAACCTCAGCCCGAAGCAGATCGAGTTCGCCCGGACGATCCACGGCGCCGGCTCGGATCTGCTGTCCCTGATCGACGACATCCTCGACCTGTCCAAGATCGAGGCGGGCCGGATGGACGTGGAGCCGACCGAGATCCACTTCTCGGAGATCCGCGGCTACGTCGAGCAGGCGTTCGCCCCGCAGGCCGAGGAGAAGGGCCTCGACTTCCAGGTGCGGATCAGCAAGGACCTGCCGCCGGCGCTGGTCACCGACGCCCAGCGGCTGCAGCAGATCCTGCGCAACCTGATCTCCAACGCGGTGAAGTTCACCGACAACGGCGCGGTGACCCTGCGGATCGCGCCGGCCGCCGAGAACGCGGTCTTCGACGTGCCGGCGCTGACCAACGCCCGGCAGGTCATCGCGTTCTCGGTGATCGACACCGGCATCGGCATCTCGGACGACAAGCTCTCGCTGATCTTCGAGGCGTTCCAGCAGGCCGACGGCACCACGAGCCGGCGCTACGGCGGCACGGGCCTGGGCCTGTCGATCAGCCGGGACCTGGCCCGCCTGCTCGGCGGCACGATCACGGTGTCCTCCGCGCCCGGGCAGGGTTCGACGTTCACCCTCTTCGTACCCGATGTGCTGGCGCCGGACGCGGTGGTGGCACCGGCGCCGCCCTCGCCGCAGCGCGCGGGCCTGCCGTCTTCCCTGCTCATGCCCATGGAACTGCCGCAGCCGCAGGAGACCCCGGCGACCCGCCGGCTGGAGGGCGTGACCGTTCTGATCATCGACGACGACGTCCGGAACGTGTTCGCGCTGACCTCCGCGTTGGAACTTCACGGTATGACCGTGTTGTACTCGGACAACGGAGCGGACGGAGTCCGCCAACTGGCCGAGCATCCGGAGGTGGACATCGTGTTGATGGACGCCATGATGCCGGACCAGGACGGGTACGAGACGACCGCGCAGATCCGACGGAACCACCGCTTCGCCGACCTGCCGATCGTGTTCCTGACCGCGAAGGCGATGCCCGGTGACCGGGAGTCGGCGATCGCGGCCGGGGGTAGTGACTACATCACCAAGCCGGTGGACCTGGACGAGCTGATCGAGATGATGGCGTCCTGGATCGGCCGGAGCCGAGGCGAGGAGAATCCGTGACCCAGATGGCCAAGGCGCTGCTGGTGGACGACCGGCGGGAGAACCTGATGGCTCTGGAGGCGATCCTCCAGGGGCTTCCGGTCCAGTCGGTCGCCGTGGAGAGCGGCGAGGCGGCGCTCAAGCAGCTCCTTGTGGACGACTTCGCGGTGATCCTGTTGGACGCCCAGATGCCGGACATGGACGGCTTCGAGACCGCCACCCACATCAAGCGGCGGGAGCGGACCCGGCACGTGCCGATCATCTTCCTCACCGCGGCGGACAAGGACGCTCAGCTCGCCCTGCGCGGCTACGCGGTGGGCGCGGTCGACTACCTGACCAAGCCGTTCGACCCGTGGGTGCTGCGGGCCAAGGTGTCGGTCTTCGTCGAGCTGTGGGTGAAGACCCGGCAGCTCGCCGCCCAGTCCGACCTGGTGCGGGAGCGCGACGCCCAGTGGCGGGCGCTGACCGACGCGGTGGACGAGGCGACCGCGCTGCTGCGCGCCGAGGACGACGCGGAGTCCCGGGAGCGCGCGGTGGACCTGCTGGAGCAGGCCCGCTGGGGCAACACCGCCTGAGCCGTCAGGCGTCGGCCCGGTCGCCGTGTCCCGTCGCGGCGCGCCGGGCCCGCCACCGTTCGCCGAGGGCGTCGATCTCCTCCTGTACGAAGAGGAAGAAGTCCCGCATCTCGGCCACTCGCTCGCCCGCCGGGGTGTCCCGCCCGAGCAGCGCGTCCACCCCGCCGTTGGCGATGTCGATGAAGTTCTTGTAGAGGCCGGTCTTGGTGATGGTGGCCTCGTACCAGGGGTTGTCGGGCATCCGGTAGCGGTCCCGCCGGGAGCCCTTGACCGGCTCGCGGACCAGCATCGCGAACTGGGTGAGGTAGCGCACCGCGCCGGACACGGCCGCCGCGCTGACCCCCAGCCGCTCGCCGATCTCGGCGGCGGTCAGCGGCTCGTCCGCGCTCATGACGGTGAAGAGCACCCGGCCGGCCATCCGGGGGAAGCCGACGTCCGCGAAGGCCATCGCCATCCGTTCGACGAAGAGGTGGACCTCTTCCTCGTTCCGGTGGGGTGGCTCGTTCATCGCCGTCGTCTCGCTCATCACACCTGATCGTCTCTCAGATCTCACTGTCTTCACAAGTTTGTGAAACGAGCGTAGCTTCCGAAGTATGGAAACTCCCATTGAGGTGTCCGGCCTGGTGAAGACCTTCGGCCGGACCCGAGCGCTCGACGGACTCGACCTGACCGTCCGCGCCGGCGAGGTGCACGGCTTCCTGGGCCCCAACGGCTCCGGCAAGTCGACCACGATCCGGGTGCTGCTCGGTCTGCTGCGGGCGGACGCGGGGGCCGTCCGACTGCTCGGCGGCGACCCCTGGCGGGACGCCGTCGCGCTGCACCGTCGCCTCGCGTACGTGCCCGGCGACGTCACGCTCTGGCCCAACCTGAGCGGCGGCGAGGTGATCGACCTGCTCGGCCGGCTGCGCGGCGGGCTGGACCCGAAGCGCCGGGCCGAGCTGCTGGAGTCCTTCGAGCTGGACCCGCGCAAGAAGGGCCGGGCCTACTCCAAGGGCAACCGGCAGAAGGTCGGCCTGGTGGCCGCGCTCGCCTCCGACGTCGAGCTGCTCATCCTCGACGAGCCGACCTCCGGGCTCGACCCCCTCATGGAGGAGGTCTTCCAGCACTGGGTGCGCCGGGCCAAGCAGGACCGCCGCACCGTGCTGCTCTCCAGCCACATCCTGGCCGAGGTGGAGGCGCTCTGCGACCGGGTGACGATCATCCGGAATGGCCGGGCCGTCGAGTCCGGCACCCTCACCGAGCTGCGCCACCTGCATCGCACCTCGATCGACGCCGAGGTCGCCGCCCCGCTGGACGGGCTGGCCGACCTGCCCGGCGTGCACGACCTGCGGGTGGACGGCAACCGGGTGCGCTTCGACGTCGACTCGGCCGCGCTGGACGTCGCCCTGCGGCGCCTCACCGAGCTGGGCGTCCGCAGCCTGGTCAGCACCCCACCCACCCTGGAGGAGCTGTTCCTGCGGCACTACGAGGCGGTCCCCGAGGAGCTGACCCGATGAGCGAGCGTCAGCGAGCGAATCATCAGTACAGCGCGGTCAAGCCTCGTGCGGCCGCCGAGCGAAGCGAGGTGGTCGCATGAGCTCCCTGACCGGCACGTGGCACCTGGCCCGGCTCGTCCTGCGGCGGGACCGCCTCGTGCTCCCGCTCTGGGTGCTGGTCCTCGCCGTGCTGCCCATGACGTACGCGACCAGCTTCTTCGAGCTGTTCCCGACCGACGCCGAGCGGGCCGCGTACGCCGCCGGCACCGCCCGCAACCCCTCGATCGTCGCGCTGCTCGGCCCGGTCTACGGGGAGAGTGTCGGCGCGCTGACCGCCCAGCGTGGCGGCTTCCTGCTGGTCATCGTGGCGCTGGCCAGCCTGCTCACGGTCATCCGGCAGACCCGGGTCGAGGAGGAGGCCGGCCGGCGGGAACTGCTCGGCGGCGGGGTGCTCGGCCGGCACGCCGGGCTGACCGCCGCGCTGCTCGTCACGTACGCGGCAGACCTGCTGCTCGGCCTGCTCACGGCGGCCGGGCTGGCCTCCACGGGGCTGCCGGCCGCCGGCTCGTACGCGTACGGCCTCGGCGCCGCGCTGACCGGCGTTGTCTTCGCCACCCTCGGCGGGCTGGCCGCCCAGCTCACCGAGACCGCGGGCGGGGCACGGGGCATCGGGATCGCGGTCCTCGGCGCCTCGTTCGCGCTGCGGATGGTGGGGGACACCGCCAGCAACGACTGGCCGAGCTGGCTCTCCCCGCTGGGCTGGGCCCCCCGGATCCGGCCGTACGAGGGGGAGCGCTGGTGGGTGCCGGTGCTGCCGCTGGTCGCGTCGGCGCTGCTCGCCGCGGTCGCGTACCCCGTCTCGGTGCGCCGCGACCTGGGTGCCGGGGTGCTGCCGCCGCGGCTCGGGCCGGCCACCGCGGGCCGGGGGCTCGCGGGCCCGTTCGGGCTGGCCTGGCGGCTGCACCGGGGGCAGATCCTCTGGTGGTCGGTCGGCTTCGGCCTGCTCGGGTTGATCCTCGGGGGCGCCGCGGAGGCGGCCGGCCGCTCGGTCGAGGGGAACCCGCAGCTGGAGCAGATCATGGCCCGGATCGGTGGGGCCTCCGGCCTGGCCGACGCCTACCTGGGCGCCACGCTGAGCCTGGCGGGGCTGGCCGCGGCCGGCTACGGCATCCAGGCCGCGCTGCGGATGCGCGCCGAGGAGTCCGCCGGGCACGCCGAACCGGTCCTCGCCACCGGCACGCACCGCTCCACCTGGCTGCTGTCACACGTGGTGTTCGCGCTTGTGGGCCCGGCCGTGGTGCTGGCCGTGACCGGCCTGGCCACCGGCCTGACGTACGGGCTGAGCGTGCAGGACGTGCCGCGCGAGCTGCCCCGGATGCTCGGCGCCGGGCTGGCCCAGGTGCCCGCCGCCTGGGTGCTGGCCGGGCTCGCCGTGCTGCTCTACGGCCTGCTGCCCCGGCTCGCCCCGGTGGCCTGGGCGGTGCTGGCGGTCTGCGTGCTGCTCGGCCAACTGGGCGCCGTGCTTGAACTCGACCAGTGGCTGCTGGACCTGTCCCCGTTCACCCACACTCCCCAGGTCCTCCGCGACACCTGGAGCGCAACCCCCCTGTGGGCCCTGGCCATCATGGCGCTGGCCCTGGCGACCGCGGGCCTGGCGGCGTTCCGCCGCCGCGACGTCCCGGTCACCTGACCCCCGCCCCGTCGATCATGAAGTTGGCGGCACCTATGGAGATCCACACCGCCGCCAACTCCATGATCAACGCGAAAGGGCGGCGGGTCAGGAAGCGGTTTCGTTGCGGATCATCAGGGCGCTGCGTAGGCCCGTGATGTCCAGGACGCGGAGGAGGAAGTCGCCGACGTTGCTCAGGACCAGCAGGCTCTGGGCGTGGCTGGCCTTGCGGCTGAGCACCACGAGGGTGCCGAGGCCCTGGGAGTCACAGAAGGTGACCCCGCCCAGGTCGAGCACGATGCGCGGCGGAGGGTCGGCCAGCACCTCGTTGACGACTGTCGACAGCTGGGCGGCCGTGAGCATGTCGATCTCACCGGCGAGGCGAAGCACGGCTTCGTCACCCGTCCGGTGTAGCGCGATGGACAGTTCGGCACGATCCACCCGGTCAGCCTATCGCGATCTCGACCAACGGGCCCGTCGAGCGACCCACCGGTCGCCGGGCCGCGCCGAACGGACGAGGCGTGAGTCCGGTAACCCCCGGTGCGGGGTGGCTGCCGATCAGCCGCCCGGCGCTGACACAATGGCGGCATCGTGAGCGATACCTTTTCCGCCGGATCCGGCCGCTACCCGGCCGACGCCCCGGCCTCCGAGGCCCTGTTCGACCGCGCCAAGGCCATCGTGCCCGGCGGGGTCAACTCCCCCGTGCGCGCGTTCCGTGCCGTCGGCGGCACCCCGCGCTTCATGGTCCGGGGGGAGGGTCCCTGGCTCTTCGACGCCGACGGTCGCCGCTACGTCGACCTGGTCTGCTCCTGGGGCCCGCTGATCCTCGGCCACGCCCACCCCGCGGTGGTCGAGGCGCTGCGCGAGGCCGCCGCGCTCGGCACCAGCTTCGGCACGCCGACCCCGGGCGAGGTCGACCTGGCCGCGGAGATCGTCGCCCGTACCCCCGTGGAGCAGGTCCGCCTGGTCAACTCGGGCACCGAGGCCACCATGTCGGCGATCCGGCTGGCCCGCGGCTTCACCGGCCGCGCCAAGATCATCAAGTTCTCCGGCTGCTACCACGGCCACTCCGACGCGCTGCTGGCCGCCGCCGGGTCCGGCGTGGCCACCTTCGGCCTGCCCGACTCGCCCGGCGTGACCGGGGCGGCCGCCGGCGACACCATCGTGCTGCCGTACAACGACCTGCGCGCGGTCGAGGAGGCCTTCGCGGCCGAGGGCCCGCACATCGCGGCGATCATCACCGAGGCGGCCGCCGGCAACATGGGTGTCATCGCCCCGCGCGACGGCTTCAACCAGCAGCTCGCCCGCATCGCCCACGCGCACGGCGCGCTGCTCATCGTCGACGAGGTGATGACCGGGTTCCGGGTCTCCCGCGCCGGCTGGCACGGCCTGGACCCGTCCGACGCCGACCTGTGGACGTACGGGAAGGTCATGGGCGGCGGGCTGCCCGCCGCGGCGTTCGGCGGGCGCGCGGTGATCATGGCGAAGCTGGCCCCGGCCGGCCCGGTCTACCAGGCCGGCACGCTCTCCGGTAACCCCCTGGCCTGCGCCGCCGGCCTGGCCACGCTCCGGCTCGCCGACGACGCGCTCTACCGCCGGCTCGACGAGACGGCCGCCACGGTGGGCAAGCTCGCCACCGAGGCGCTGGCCGCCGCCGGGGTCCCGCACCGGCTCTCGTACGCGGGCAACATGTTCTCGATCTTCTTCACCGACGCCGACGTGGCGGACTACGACAGCGCCCGCACCCAGCAGGTGCCCGCGTTCAAGGCGTTCTTCCACGCCATGCTCGCCGCCGGCGTCTACCTGCCGCCGAGCGCGTTCGAGTCGTGGTTCGTGTCGGCGGCGATCGACGACGCCGCCCTGGAGCAGATCGCCGCGGCCCTGCCCGAGGCGGCGACGGCAGCAGCGGCGGCAGGACACGGGGGTTAGAACGGTGAGCGAGACGGTGGTCCACGTGCTGCGGCACGGCGAGGTGTACAACCCGGACGGCATCCTCTACGGCCGGCTGCCCGGTTTCCGCCTCTCCGAGCTGGGCGTCCAGATGGCCAAGGCGGCCGCCCAGGCGCTCGCCGAGCGGACCGTGGTGCACGTGGTGGCCAGCCCGCTCGAACGCGCCCAGCAGACCGCCGAGCCGATCGCCGCGCAGTTCGGCCTCCCCGTCGGGGTGGACGAGCGGCTGATCGAGAGCGCGAACTGGTTCGAGGGCAAGAAGGTCTCGCCGGGCGACGGATCGTTCCGCGACCCGCGCAACTGGTGGGTGCTGCGCGACCCGGTGACCCCGTCCTGGGGTGAGGCCTACCGGGTGATCGCCGAGCGGATGTTCGCCGCCCTGCACGCCGCCCGGATCGCCGCCGAGGGACGCGAGGCCGTGCTCGTCTCCCACCAGCTGCCCATCTGGACCCTGCGCCGCTACGTCGAGCGCAAGCGGCTCTGGCACGACCCGCGCAAGCGGCAGTGCGGCCTGGCCAGCCTCACCTCGTTCCACTTCGACGGCGCGAAGATCTCCGGCATCGGCTACTCCGAGCCGGCGGCCCACCTGATCGCGATCTCGCCGACCGCCCGGACGGCCAAGGGCGCCTGATGCGCTCCCGGAGGCTCGTCGCCGCCCTGCTCGCCGCCGTCACCGCCGGTACGGCGCTGGTCGGCTGCTCCTCCGGCACCGAGGAGAGCCGCTGCGAGAGCGACGGCGTCACCATCACCTGCGCGCCCGACCAGCGGTCGAAGACTCCGAAGGTGAGCGGTGAGCTGCTCACCGGCGGCAGCTACGACGTCTCCGAGGCCCGCGGCCAGGTGGTCGTGGTCAACTTCTGGGGCTCCTGGTGCGCGCCCTGCCGGGCCGAGGTCGACGACCTGGAGGCCACCTACCAGGCCACCAAGGCGTCCGGGGTGACCTTCCTCGGCATCAACGTGCAGGACAGCAAGGACAAGGCGATCGCCTTCGAGGAGGGCCGGGTCACCTACCCGAGCCTCTTCGACCCGGCCAGCCGGCAGGCGCTCAACTTCGACATCCCGCCCAACACCACCCCGGCGACAGTCGTCCTGGACCGGGAGGGCCGGGTCGCGGTGGTGATCCGCCGGGCCGTCACCCGGGACGAGCTGCAACCCGTCGTCGAACGGGTCGCGGCCGAGCAGCCCGCCTCCGGATCACGCTGATGGGCGAGACGTTCCGCCAGCTCGCCGAGTCCGGCCCGCTGCTGCTGGCCGTCGGGGCCGCGGCCCTCGCCGGGCTGGTCAGCTTCCTCTCCCCGTGCGTCCTGCCGCTGATGCCCGGCTACCTGTCGTACGTCACCGGGCTGGCCGGGGCGGACCTGGAGGGTCGCGCCCGGCCGGCGACCCCGGCGCCCGTCCCGGACGCGACGGGTGGCGGCGGGGTGGCGGTCGCGGCGCCGCCGGCGGCCCGGCCGGCGGTCGCCGTGAAGGGCCGCGTGCTGGCCGGCACCATGCTCTTCATCGCGGGCTTCACCGCCGTCTTCACCGCCACCGCGATCCTCTTCTCCGGGGTCGGCAGGCTCCTCTTCCAGTACGAGCGCACGCTGGAGATCGTCATCGGCGCGCTCGTGGTGGTGCTCGGCCTCGGCTACCTCGGCGTGATCCCCGGCATGCAGCGCGAGTTCCGCATCCGGCGGCTGCCCGCCGCGGGGCTGCTCGGCGCCCCCGTCCTCGGTGCGGTCTTCGCGCTCAGTTGGCTGCCGTGCACCGGGCCGACGCTCGGCGCGGTGCTCGGCATGGCGACGGTCGACGGGCGCACCGACCGGGCCGTGCTGCTCGCCGTGGCGTACTGCCTCGGGCTGGGGGTACCGTTCGTCGTCTTCGGGCTGGGCTTCCACCGCCTGCTCGGGGTGTTCCGCGCCGTCCGGCGCAACAGCCGCTGGGTCACCCGGATCGGCGGCGCGCTGCTGATCCTCATCGGCGTGGCGCTGGTCACCGGCGGCTGGCAGGACTTCGTGATCTGGTTGCAGACGCACGTGGGCGTGGGCGAGGTGAGCATCTGATGACGAGCGTGGACGACCGGCCGGCCGCCCCGCCCGCCGGCGCGCCCCGGCGCCGGGTCAACCCGGTGCTGGCCCTGCTGCGCAACTCGTGGCGGCAGCTCACCAGCATGCGTACGGCGCTGATCCTGCTCTTCCTGCTCGCGATCGCCGCCATCCCGGGTTCGGTGCTGCCGCAGCGCGGCGTCAACCCGGAGAAGGTCAACCAGTACTTCGTCGACCACCCCGACCTGGCGCCCCGGCTCGACCAGATCGGCATGTTCGAGGTCTTCGGCTCGGTCTGGTTCTCCGCGATCTACCTGCTGCTGTTCACCTCGCTGGTCGGCTGCATCCTGCCCCGGGCCCGCGACCACGTCCGCGCCCTGCGGATGCGGCCGCCGGCCGCCCCGAAGCGCCTGGAGCGGCTGCCCCAGCACGCCGTGCTGGAGGCGCCGGCCGCCGCCGATCCCGAGGCGATCGCCGCGGTGCTGCGCCGGCGCCGCTGGCGGGTCACCGTCCGCGGCAACGAGGTCTCCGCCGAGAAGGGCTACCTCAAGGAGACCGGCAACCTGCTCTTCCACGTCTCGCTGGTCGCCGTCCTGCTCGGGGTCGCGCTCGGCTCCTGGTACGGCTGGCACGGCAACCGGATCCTGGTGTCCGGCGCGGACAACGCCTTCTGCAACACCCGGCAGCAGTACGCCGAGGCGTCGCTCGGCCCGCGGGTGGACAGCGCCGACCTGCCGTCGTTCTGCCTCACCCTGGAGAAGTTCGAGGCGGACTACCTGCCGTCCGGCCAGGCGTCCCGCTACTGGGCCACGGTCAAGGTGGACGAGCCGGACGGGTCGGAGCGGACCGCCGGCTTCTCGGTGAACTCCCCGCTGCGGCTCGGTTCGGCCAACGTCTACCTGCTCGGCAACGGGTACGCGCCGATCCTCCGGTACACCGACAAGTACGGCCGCACCCAGACCAGCACCGCGCCGTTCCTGCGCACCGGCGACCAGAACGCCACCGAGGAGGGCGTCGCCCTCTTCCCCGACGCGAACGTCGACCCGAAGACCGGCAAGCGCGCCCCCGACCAGCAGGTCGCCTTTGACGGGCTCTACCTGCCCACCGCCCCGGACACCGCGCCGTTCGTCTCGTCCCAGTTCCCGGAGGAGCGGAACCCAGCGGTGGTGCTGGCCGCGTACCGGGGCAACCTGGGGCTGGACGCCGGCATCCCCGGCTCGGTCTACCAGCTCGACAAGCGGCAGCTCGGCAACGGCAAGCTGAAGCAGATCGGCGACCGGAAGCTCGGCCTCGGCGAGAAGTGGAAGCTGGACGACGGCAGCACGCTGGAGTTCGTGGGCACCCAGCCGTACATCACCATCGCGGTCCGGCACGCCCCCGGCCAGACCATGATGCTGGTCGCCTGCGTGACGCTGCTGCTCGGCCTGATGGGCTCGCTCTTCGGCCGGCGGCGCCGGATCTGGTTCCGGGTGACGCCCCCGGAGGGTGGATCTCCGACGAGCGGTAGTAGCTTGGTGGAGGCCGGTGGGCTGCCGCGCACCGAGCACCCGGGCTTCGCCCCCGAGTTCGCGCAGCTCGTCGCCGCGGTCAGCGACGGCGGGCGGGACGACCGGCGGGCGCGAGAAGGAGACGAGTGATGTCCGCACTCTCCGACCAGCTGGTCACGTTCGCGATCCTGGCGTACCTGGTCGCGATGATCAGCCACGCCGTCGAGTACGCCCTGGGCAACGCCCGGAAGGTGCCGACGGCCGCCCCGGCCCGGGAGCTGGTCGGCGCCGGCGCCGGCGGCCCCGGTGGCACGGTCGAGGAGCCGGCCACCCCGGCACCGACCCGGCCCGACCGCTCGGCCGCCCGAGCCGCGCTCGCCGGGCGGATCGCCGCCTGGATCACCGTGCTGGCCGCCGCGCTGCACCTGGGCGCGGTGGTCACCCGGGGCATCGCCGCCGAGCGGATGCCCTGGGGCAACATGTACGAGTTCGTGCTGACGGTCACCTGGATCGGGGCGGCGGCCTGGCTCGCGGTGCTCTGGAAGCAGCCGTCGTTGCGCCGGCTCGGGCTGTTCCTGACCCTGGTCATGGTGCTGTTGCTGGCGTTCGCCGAGCTGAAGCTCTACGTGCAGGTCGTGCCGCTGATGCCGGCCCTCCAGTCGTACTGGTTCATCATCCACGTGTCGACGATCATCTTCGCCTCGGGCATCTTCCTGCTGGGCGTGGTGCCGGCCATGGCGTACCTGATGCGGTCCGGTTGGGAGCAGGGCAAGCGGAGCTTCCCGTACACGCTGGCCCGGCGGCTGCCGGCGGCGGCCGGCCTGGAGCGGCTGACCTTCACGCTGCACGCCTTCGCCTTCCCGATCTTCACCTTCGCGGTGATCGCCGGGGCGATCTGGGCCGAGGCGGCCTGGGGTCGCGCCTGGGGCTGGGACCCGAAGGAGACCTGGGCGTTCATCTCCTGGGTGGTCTACGCGGGCTACCTGCACGCCCGGGCCACCCCGAGCGTCAGGCGCAACGTGGCCACCTGGATCGCGGTGGTGGGCTTCCTGACCATGCTGATGAACCTGTTCGGGGTCAACTTCTTCTTCACCGGCCTGCACTCCTACGCCGGCGTCTGACCCGAGCGCTTCCTGCCGGTCAGCACGCCGTCGACGCGCAGGGTGATCTGGTACGCCACCTCGGGCAGGTCGGCCAGGTCGAGGCGGTCGGCCCGGAGCGCGAACTGAGCGTGCAGCTCACGGGCCACGGCGTCCCGGATCTCGGCCTGCAGCGGGCTGAGCCCGTCCGGATCGCCCACCACGTACGCGTCATCCATGTGGACATCGTCGCCGCCGGCCCCGCCGGAGGGTCAAGGCGCGACGATGTTTGTCACCCGCCGAACCAGCCGGGGACGTCGAGGCGGAAGACGTCGGACGGGACCATCCGGCGCAGGTCGTCCTCGATGGCCGCGACCCGGTCCGCGCCCAGGGTCGCCGCCCAGCGGCCGCGCAGTTCGTCGAAGACGACCGCCGAGCGGCGCAGCCCGTCGTGGCCCTTCGCCGTCATCCGGACCAGCTTGCGCCGGGCGTCGGCGGGGTCGTCGGCGCGTTCCAGGTAGCCGAGTGCGACCAGCCGGTCCACCGTCTTGCCGGCCGCCTGCTTCGAGACGCCCAGGCGCTGGCCCAGGTCGGAGGCGGTGGTGCCGGCGGGGCCGACGGCCTGGAGCACGAAGCCGTGTGCCGGCCGCAGCTCGGGGTGCCCCTGCCGGGCCAGTTCGGCGTGCAGGTCGTCGATGAGCGTGCGGAAGCCGGCGAGCAGGAGCAGCGGGAGCACGAAGCCCGGGCGGTCAGGCGTTGCCATGTTCGACAACCTCGTTTACTATTTCGTCAACCACGTTGACTATCGTACGTGAGGGGTACCCGTCATGTCCCGTCCGGCCTTCACCGCCCACACGCCCGACACCGCGCCCGCCGCCGCCCGGCCCACGATGGCCACGGTCCACCGCAAGCTCGGCCACCTGCCCGGCGCGGTGGCCCTCATGGCCGAGTCGCCCGAACTGCTCAAGGGCTTCCTCACCGCCAACGCCGTCTTCGAATCCACCGACCTCGACCCGGTCGCCCGGGAGGTCGTGGTGCTGACCGTGGCCACCCGCAACGAGTGCCACCTCTGCGTGGCCATGCACACCGCGACGCTCACCCGGCACGGCGCCGCGCCCGAGCTGATCGAGGCGCTGCGGGCCGGCGCCGCCCTGCCCGACCCGCGCCTGGAGGCGCTGCGCCGGTTCACCGTCGCCGTCCTCGACCACCGGGGCGCCGTGCCGGACGGCGACCTGGACGCCTTCCTGGCCGGCGGCTGGCAGCCCCGGCACGCGCTGGACGTGGTGCTCGGCGTCGGCACGTACACGATCTCGACCTTCGCCAACCGGCTCACCGACGCCCCGCTCGACCCCCCGCTGGCCGCGTACGCCTGGTCCCCGGCCTCCTGACCGGCGGCCTCAGTTTCGCAGGAACGGCAGCAGCAGGTCCGCCAGCTCGGCCGGCCGCTCCTCGAAGAGCCAGTGGCCACACTCCTCCACCACCTCGCCGGTGACCGTGTCGGCGTACCGGCGGACCTGCTCGGCCACCTGCTCACCGAGGCTGGCCCGGGCGCCGACGGCGAGGACCGGCATCGGCAGCTTCGTCGCCCGGTACGCGGCGTTGTCCGCCACGTCCTGTCCGAACGCCCGGAAGTAGGCGAAGCTCGCCCAGAGGTGGGCCGGGTCCCGCAGGTGCCGGGCGTACTCCGCCGTCTCCTCCGGACCGATGCTGCCCTTGTTGACCATGATCGAGTCGGTGAACCGATCCACCCAGAGCGGTTCCCGGCCGGTGACGAGTTGCTCCGGCAGGCCGTTGGTCAGGTTGAAGAAGCCGAAGTTCCACACGGCCGGGCCGGCGGCGGTGAGGGCCGGAATCGCGTAGATGCTCTCGTCGGGGATCGGCGCCTCGGTGAGCGCCAGCCGGGACACCCGGTCGGGATGGGCGGCGGCGTAGGCGTAGGCGACCATCGTGCCGAGGTCGTGACCGACCAGGCGGATGTCCTCGACCAGGCCGAGCCCGGTCAGCAGCCCGTGCAGGTCGGCGGCGACGGTCTTCTTGTCGTAGCCGTCGGTCGGGGCGTCGCTGTCGCCGAAGCCGCGCAGGTCGGGCGCGACCACCTCGAACGACTCGGCGAGCACCGGCAGCAGGTGCCGCCACATCCGCCAGCACTGCGGGTAGCCGTGGAGCAGCACCAGGGTGGGCCCGCTGCCCCCGCGGACGTGGTTGATCGTGACGTCACCGACCCGGGTCCGCTGCTCGGTGAACCCTGCCGGGATCCGTCCGTCGCCCATCGACGCCCCCTCTCGTCCGGCGGCTCGACTACCCGGTGAGTGGGGAGCCATGCCGGCCCGCCGACCGCGCCGGGTGCGCTCGCCCGACGCTACGGCTCAGCTCACACCACCCGGCTTGGACGCTGAGAACACCGGTGCGGGAGACTGGCGGGCATGGCGGCTCGTGGCTTCCCGTACACCGATCTCAAGGATTTCCTCGCGGCCCTCGAGGCCGCGGGCGAGCTGCGGCGGGTGGGCGTTCCGGTCGACCCCACGCTGGAGATCAGCGAGGTGGTCACCCGGACCGTCCGCGACGGCGGGCCGGCGCTGCTCTTCGAGCGGCCCACCCGGGGTGAGATGCCGGTCGCGATCAACCTGTTCGGCACCGAGAAGCGGATGGCCATGGCGCTCGGCGTCGAGACGCTCGACGAGATCGGCGAGCGGATCGGCGCGATGATCAAGCCGGAGCTGCCGGTCGGCTGGTCCGGCATCCGCGACGGCCTCGGCAAGGTCATGCAGCTCAAGTCCCTGCCGCCGCGCAAGGTCAAGACCGCGCCCTGCCAGCAGGTGGTCTACCGCGGTGACGACGTCGACCTCAACCGGCTGCCCGGCCTCCAGGTCTGGCCCGGCGACGGCGGGATCTTCCACAACTTCGGGTTGACCCACACCAAGCACCCGGAGACCGGCAAGCGCAACCTCGGCCTCTACCGGCTCCAGCAGCACAGCCGGAACACCCTCGGCATGCACTGGCAGATCCACAAGGACTCCACGGCGCACCACGCCGTCGCCGAGCGGCTCGGCCAGCGGCTCCCGGTGGCCATCGCCATCGGCTGCGACCCGGTCGTCTCGTACGCGGCGACCGCGCCGCTCCCCGGCGACATCGACGAGTACCTGTTCGCGGGCTTCCTGCGCGGCGAGCGGGTCGAGATGGTCGACTGCCTCACCGTGCCGTTGCAGGTGCCGGCGCACGCCCAGGTGGTGCTGGAGGGCTACCTGGAGCCGGGCGAGCGGCTGCCCGAGGGCCCGTTCGGTGACCACACCGGCTTCTACACGCCGGTCGAGCCGTTCCCCGTGCTGCACGTCGAGACCATGACCATGCAGCGCGACCCGGTCTACCACTCGATCATCACCTCGAAGCCGCCGCAGGAGGACCACGGCCTCGGCAAGGCCACCGAGCGGATCTTCCTGCCGCTGCTCAAGATGATGATCCCGGACATCGTCGACTACGACCTGCCGGCCGCCGGCGTCTTCCACAACTGCGCGATCGTCTCCATCCGCAAGCGCTACCCGAAGCACGCGCAGAAGGTGATGAACGCGATCTGGGGCGCGCACCTCATGTCGCTCACCAAGCTGATCGTGATCGTCGACGAGGACTGCGACGTGCACGACTACAACGAGGTCGCGTTCCGCGCCTTCGGCAACGTCGACTACGCCCGGGACCTGCTGGTCACCGAGGGCCCGGTCGACCACCTGGACCACGCCTCGTACCAGCAGTTCTGGGGTGGCAAGGCGGGCCTCGACGCGACCCGCAAGCTGCCCACCGAGGGCTACACCCGGGGCTGGCCCGAGGAGATGACCATGTCGCCCGAGGTGGTCTCGCTGGTCGACAAGCGCTGGAAGGAGTACGGGATCTGATGGCCGTCACCGAGGCCCCGGCGGAACGCCCGGGACGGGTCAAGTCCTTCCTCAAGCTGGTCGCGATCGAGCACTCGGTCTTCGCGCTGCCGTTCGCGTACCTGTCGGCGCTGACCGCCATGCAGGTCGACGGCGGGCGGGTGCGCTGGCTCGACCTGCTGCTCATCACCGTGGCGATGGTCGGGGCGCGCACGTTCGCCATGGCCGCCAACCGGATCCTCGACCGGCGGATCGACGCGCGGAACCCGCGTACCGCCAACCGGGAGCTGGTGACCGGGGCGGTGAGCGTGCGGACGGCCTGGACCGGCGCGGTCGTCGCGCTGGTGGTCTTCCTGGCCGTCGCCGCCCTGCTCAACCCGCTCTGCCTGGCGCTCGCCCCGCTCGCCGTGGTGCCGCTGGTCGTCTACCCCTACGGCAAGCGGTTCACCAACTGGCCGCACGCCATCCTGGCGATCGCCCAGGCGGTCGGCCCGGTGGGCGCGTGGCTGGCCGTCACCGGCACCCTCGACGGCTCCTGGCCGGCCTGGCTGCTCGGCGCCGCCGTCGGCCTCTGGATCGGCGGCTTCGACCTGATCTACGCGTGCCAGGACTCGGAGATCGACCGGGAGATCGGGGTGCACAGCGTCCCGGCCCGCTACGGCCGGCGCTTCGCGCTGCACGCCTCCACCGTCGCGCACGTGGTGACCTTCGCGCTGTTCATCTGGTTCGGCGCGCTGGTCGGCTTCGGCTGGCTCTGGTGGATCGGGCTCGCGTTCACGGCGGTCGCCTTCGGCTACCAGCACCTCGTGGTCAGCCCGACCGACCTGAGCAAGGTCAACCGGGCGTTCTTCACCGCCAACGGCTTCGTCGGCATCGCGCTGTTCGTCTTCGCCCTGCTGGACCTGGTGGTCCGCCTCGGCCTGCGCCCCTGAGCGGGCGTCACCCGGCCACCGGGTAGCGGGCGCTCTCCAGCGTCCAGTCGACCGTGCCGCGGACCGCGTTGGCCAGCCCGTCGAGGTGGGCGGTGACCGACTCGTCCAGCGCCGGGCCGAACGACGGCACCGCGGCGCGCAGCGCCATGAAGCGGGTCATCTCCGCGCGCCAGCGTGTGGCCACCAGGTCGACGGCGGCCGGCACCGGCACGCCCCGCTCGGCGGCCACCGCCAGCACCAGGTTGTGCCCCCCGGCCGTGGCCCGGTCGCGCTCCAGCGAGGCCAGGTCGTTGTACCAGGAGAGCAGGTCGTTGGCGAGGTCGGCGAGGCGGCGCAGCGCGGGATGGTGGTAGACCGCGTCGGGCAGCGGCCGCCCGGCCGCGAACTCGATCAAGGGGTACGACACGTACGCCGCCGAGGTGGCCCGGCGCAGCTGCACGTACTCGGCGACGCCCGGTGGCCGCCCGGCGACGGTGGCGACCGCCTCCCGCCAGGCGCCGTCGAGGTGGTCGGCCACGGCGTCGGCGAAGCGCAGCCGCCAGCGGGCCGGCATCCGGCGCCGGGGCTCCCGCCACGCCTGGACCAGCAGCCGGCGCAGCGGGCCGGAGAAGCCCGGGTGGCGCGCCCGGGGGCCCTCGCGGAGCAGGGCCAGCGCACCGTCGCGCAGCGCCCGGATCTGCGCCGGGGCCAGCCGGCCCGGCCCCTCGCAGGCGTCGTCCACCAGGAAGAACCAGGTGAACAGGGCGGCCAGCGACCGCAGGTCGGGCTCGCTGGCGTCGGGATAGAGGCGGCCGGCGTAGCGGGCGAAACCGGCCCGGGCCAGCCGGTCCCGCATGACCGGGTCCAGCGGCAGGCCGAGCCGGTCGAGCTGGCCGATCAGCCACCCCTGCACCGCGTCGGCGTGCGGGGAGAGCCGCGACGGGATCGGGCACTCGGACCGTAACTCCCGCAGCACCGCCGCCGTCATCACCGGTCCTTCCATGGCCGTGGATCGCCGAGGGGAAGAATCGCATGTTCCCGGCACTCCCGCCGACCTGGGCGGACAACCGGGACACTCTCCGCCGGGGGTCGCCGCCCGGCGCTCAGCCGGACCAGGCAGGCTGGACGGTATGCGCGAACCATGGGTGGTCGGCGTCTCCGGCGCCTCCGGCACGCCGTACGCGGCCGCGGTCGTCCGGGGCCTGCTCGACGCCGGCCAGGCGGTGGACCTGATCGTCTCCCGGGCCGCCCGGCTGACCATCCTCGACGAGACCGGGAAGCCGTTCCGCGACGGGCACTGGGCCGAGGACCTGGCCGCCTGGCTGGGCCGCGACCTCGGCGACGCGGACCTGCGGCACTGGCCGGCCGGTGACCTGGCCGCCGGCCCGAGCAGCGGCTCCTACCGGGTACGTGGCATGGCCGTCGTCCCGGCCAGCACGGCGGCCTGCGCCGGCATCGCCATCGGGCTCTCCAAGGACCTGTTGCAGCGAGCCGCCGAGGTGAACCTCAAGGAGCGCCGGCCCGTCGTGGTGGTCCCCCGGGAGACCCCGGTGACCCGCAGCCACCTGGAGCACCTCATCGCGCTGCACGACGCCGGTGCCGTGGTGCTGCCGGCGAGCCCCGGCTTCTACGGGGCCGGGGCGGCGGCCTCCGCCGAGCAGTTGGTCGACTTCGTGGCCGGAAAGGTGCTGGACGCGCTCGGCGTGCCGCACACGCTGTTCCGCCGCTGGTCCGGTGAGCTGGCCGCCGCCCGGCGGGACGCGGACCGGAGCTGAAGGACGCCGGTCGGGACGCGGACCGGCCGCGTCCCGACCGGCGTCGCCTCAGTACATTCCGGCGTTCGCCGGCCCCGGGCCGGTCGAGGCGGTCGGGCCCATGTTGCGCGCCTTGCCCATGTCCTCCGCCTCGTCCAGCATGCCCTCCCCCTCAAGCAGGGCCCGCACCTCGGATTCCCGAAACCGGCGATGCCCGCCTGGAGTCCGGATGCTGCCGATCCGGCCGGCCGCTGCCCACCTGGTCACGGTCTTCGGGTCAACCCGAAACAGCGCGGCGACCTCACCCGGTGTCAGCAGGCGATCTCCAGTGTCCACAGCCCCCTCCTCGCGTCGACGAAGCCCCCGGCTGAACACACTGCCCCCGGCCGGTGCGAGCCCAGAGCCGTCATGAGGGACGTATGGCAATTACAGCACCAGCGACCTGGCGTGTCCGCCAAACGCGAAAAACGCACACAGTGAGAAGTTAGTAAATGCTACCGGCGCAGAACCCCCGTGACGACATGTTTGTGAATGGCAACGCGACGTCACGTTCAACTGATGCCGACCGTCGGGCGTTACGCCCGAAAGGATAGGGTCACTCTCCGTGGACGCGATCGACCTGAGCCTCGTGGAGCTGTTGCGGGGCAACGCCCGCCTCTCGTACGCCGAACTGGCCCGCCAGGTGGGCCTCTCCGCCCCGGCCGTGCACGAGCGGGTCGGCAAGCTGGAGTCGGGCGGCGTCATCCGGGCGTACCGGGCCGAGGTGGAGCCGGAGGCGATCGGGCTCGGGGTCACGGCGCTCATCGGCATCGTGGAGGATTCGACCGCGGACACGGACGACGTGCTGGAGGCATTCCGGCAGATGCCCGAGATCGAGTCCTGCTACTTCATGGCGGGCGTCGAGTCATTCCTGCTCAAGGCCCGGGTGGGCACCATCGCCGAGCTGGAGCAGTTGATCGTCCGGCTGAACCGCACCCCCGGGGTGGCCTCCACCCGCACCGGCATCGCGCTGTCGACCAAGTGGGAGAACCGCCCCCAGCCGCTCCAGCCCGCCACCTCCTGAGCCGCGCGCTCTGGTCCCGGCCGGCCCGGGGCGTTACCGTGCGCCGATGACGACTCCAGGGCGGGGCGCGGCCGTGGTGACCGGGGCGGCCGGCGGGCTGGGCCGGGCCATCGCCGCCGCGCTGCACGCCGACGGTTGGCGGGTGCTGCTCACCGATGTGGACGCCGAGGCCGTGGCCACCGCCGCGGCGCCGCTCGGCGGCTGGTCCCGCCCGCTCGACGTCCGTGACGAGGCGGCCTGCGCGGCGGTGGCCGCCGAGGCGGCCGGGGCGCCCGGCGGTCTCGGGCTCTGGGTCAACAACGCCGGCATCCTGGCCACCGGACCGTCCTGGGCGCACGACGCGGCGACCCGGCGCCGGCTGGTCGAGGTGAACGCGCTGGGCGCCATGAACGGCACCCACGCCGCCCTCACGGTGATGCGGGCGCAGGCCCACGGGCACGTGCTCAACGTCGTCTCGCTCGCCGGGCTCATCGCCGCCCCCGGCGAGACCGTCTACGCGGCCAGCAAGCACGCCCTGCTGGCGTACAGCCTCGGCACCCTGTCCGACCTGCGGATGGCCGGCGTCCGGGGCGTACACGTGTCGTGTCTGTGCCCGGACGGGATCTGGACGCCGATGCTGCACGACAAGCTCGACGACCCCGGGGCCCTGGCCTCCTTCACCGGGTCGCTGCTGACGCCCGAGCGGGTCGCCGCCCGGGCCGTACGGCTCGCCCGGCGGCCCCGGCCGGTGGTCAGCCTGCCGCGCTGGCGCGGCGCCCAGGTGCGGCTCCTGGACGCCTTCCCCCGGCTCGCCCTGGCCCTCACCCCGGTGGTCCGGGCCGCCGGCCGGGCCGGTCAGCGCCGGCAGGCACGCCGGGTCCGTCCCGACGCGAGCGCACCTCGCTTGTAACGTTGCCGGCGTGACTCATCTCGACCGGTGTGACGAGGCCAGCCGGAGCTGGGTGACCGAGGCGATCGCCACGGTCGAGGCGGACGCCAACCGCTCCGCCGACACCCACCTCCTGCCCTTCCCGCTGCCCCGGGAGTGGGGCATCGACCTCTACCTCAAGGACGAGTCGGTGCACCCCACCGGCTCGCTCAAGCACCGGCTGGCCCGCTCGCTGTTCCTCTACGGGCTCTGCAACGGCTGGATCGGCCCGGACACCACCATCGTCGAGGCGTCCTCCGGGTCGACCGCGGTCTCCGAGGCGTACTTCGCCCGGATGCTCGGGCTGCCGTTCATCGCCGTCATGCCCGCCTCCACCTCGCCCGAGAAGATCGCCCAGATCGAGTTCCAGGGCGGCCGCTGCCACCTGGTGCAGGACCCGGCCAAGGTGGTCGTCGAGGCGCGGTGGCTCGCCGAGGACAGCGGCGGGCACTACATGGACCAGTTCACCTACGCGGAGCGGGCCACCGACTGGCGGGGCAACAACAACATCGCCGAGTCGATCTACGCGCAGCTCGCCCTGGAGCGGCACCCCGTGCCGGCCTGGATCGTGGTGGGCGCCGGCACCGGCGGCACCAGCGCCACCATCGGCCGGTACGCCCGCTACCGCCGGCTGCCCACCAAGCTCTGCGTCGTCGACCCGGAGAACTCCGCGTTCTACCCGGCCTGGCAGGCCGGCGACTGGTCCGTCCGCACCGACAAGGGCTCCCGGATCGAGGGGATCGGCCGGCCCTGCGTCGAGGCCTCCTTCCTGCCCAGCGTGGTCGACCGGATGACGCAGGTGCCGGACGCCGCGTCGCTGGCCGCCATGCGGGCCGGCTCGGCGGTGCTCGGCCGCCGCGTCGGCGGCTCCACCGGCACCAACCTCTGGGGCGCGTTCGGGCTGATCGCCGAGCTGCTCGCCGCCGGCCGGACCGGCTCGGTGGTCACCCTCATCTGCGACCCGGGCGACCGCTACGCGCACACCTACTACGACGACGGGTGGGTGGCCGCGCAGGGCCTGGACCTCGCCCCGCACCTGGCCACCATCGACCGCTTCCTGGCCACCGGCGCCTGGCCGGCCTGAGCGGTCAGCGCGGGTCGATCCGCTCGGCCAGCCCCGGGTAGCGCACCACGAAGCCCTCCGGGTCCACGTCCAGGTCGGCCGAGAACGAGCCGCTGGCGTAGCGGACCCGGCCCGGGCCGAGCGAGGTGTAGACCTGCTCGGCGGGGAGCACCGCCAGGCTGGGCAGCAGCACCCAGGCGACGGTGACGGTCCGCGCCTGGTCGGCGGGGGCGCGCTTCAGGTCGAGCCGGCGCACCGGCAGGGTGTTGGTGAGCGGTGAGCCGCCCAGGTCAACGTCGAGCGCCTCGGCCAACCGGTCCGGGTCGTCGGTCCCCGGCAGCCCGGCCGGCGGATGCCCGGCCGCGCGCAGCGCCGCGTCCAGGTCACCCTCCTCGCCGGTGCGCACCCGCCACCCGTCCCCGGTGCGCTCCAGGCGTACGCTCCGCGACCAGCCCGCACCCTCCGCGGCGACCTCCAGCCGGCTGGTCGACCAGTCGGCGCCCACGGTCAGCTGGTAGCGGCAGGTGTACGGGATCGGGTCGACGGCCAGCGCCACGCCCTGCGCGGCGAGCCCCTGCCGATCGTCGAGCAGGACGTGCTCGGAGCCGGCGGTGTCGGTCCGGGACCAGAAGAGCGACTTCGGCATGTTCGGCATGAACCGGACGTTACGCGACCCGGCGGACACCGGCAGCGGATGCGCGAACGCCGCCGCCGAGCGGTGGCTCGGCGGCGGCGTCGGTGTTCGCGGGCCCGCCTGGTCCGGCGGGGCGCAGCCTGACGGGTGGGTCAGTGGGTGCGGGCCGGCGGGCGGCCGAAGCCACGCCGGTCGTCGCGCGGCCGGTCGTCCCGGCCCCGCGCCTCCGGCCGGAAACCGCCCCGGCGCTCGGCCGGACGGAACTCGCCCCGCTCGCCGAAGCGCCGCTCGCCACGGCCGTCGCGGTCGCCGAAGCGCCGCTCACCCTGCGGGCGGTCCTCGAACCGCCCGCCGTGGCTGCGCGCGCCGTCCCGGTCGCCGTAGGAGCGGCCGCCGGTGGGCCGGTCGCCGTAGGCGCGCCCGCCGTCCCGGTCGCCGAAGGTCCGGCCGCCGGTGGGGCGGTCGTCGGGTCGCCGGTCGCCGCGGACGTCCCGGTCGTAGCCGCGACCCGCGCCGGTCGGCCGGTGCTGGTCGCGCCCGGTCCGGTCGGCGAAGTGGCGGTCGCCCGAGGGACGGCCGGAGCCGCGCTCGTCGCGGCCACCGAAGCGCCGGTCGTCACGGTCGCCGAAGCGCCGGTCGCCGTGCCCGTCCCGGTCGAAGCCGCCCCGTTCGGCGGGGCGCCGCTCGCCGAAGCCCCGGTCGTAGCCGCGGCCGCCGGCCGGACGGTCGTCCTCGCGGCGCTCACCGCGGTCGAAGCCCCGCCCGCTCGGCCGGTCGCCGAAGCGGCGGTCGTCGTCGCGGCGGTCGCCCCGGTCGAAGCTCCGCGGCCGGTCGCCGAAGCGGCGCTCGCCGCGCCCGTCCCGGTCGCCGAAGCGGCGCGGGCCGCCCCGGCGCGGCTCCGGCTCGTCGCGGACCGGCACGCCGCTGGGCTCGCGGGCGCCCGTCAGCTCGGCCAGCGCGGCATCGCCGGCGCGGACCCGGGTCTCGGCCGGCTCGACGCCCGCCTTCTCCAGCATGGCCAGCGTGGTCCGGCGCTGCTTCGGCAGCACCAGGGTCGCCACCGCCCCGGACTCCCCGGCCCGCGCGGTGCGACCCGCCCGGTGCAGGTAGTCCTTCGGGTCCTTCGGCGGGTCCACGTGCAGCACCAGCGTCACGCCGTCGACGTGGATGCCCCGGGCCGCCACGTCGGTGGCGACCAGCACGTTCATCCGGCCCTCGCGGAACTCGGCCAGGGTCCGGGTGCGCATCCGCTGGGTCTTGCCGCCGTGCAGGCCACCGGCCCGTACGCCCACGGCCGCCAGCTGCTCGACCAGCCGGTCGACGCCGAGCTGGGTACGCGCGAAGAGCATGGTGCGACCGTCGCGGGCCGCGATGGACGCCGCCACGGCGAACTTGTCGTGCGGCGGGATCAGCAGCAGGTGGTGGTCCATGGTGGACACGGCGGCGGTCGCCGGCGCGGTCGAGTGCGTGACCGGGTCGGTCATGAACCGCTTGACCAGCGAGTCGACGTCGTTGTCCAGAGTGGCCGAGAAGAGCAGCCGCTGGGCGTCCGCCGGGGTCTTCGCCAGCAGCTCGGTGACCTCGGGCAGGAAGCCCATGTCGGCCATCTGGTCGGCCTCGTCGAGCACGGTGATCTCGACGTCGTCGAGGATGCAGACGCCCCGCTCGATCAGGTCCCCGAGCCGCCCCGGCGTGGCCACCACGATCTCCACGCCGCGGCGCAGCGCGTCGATCTGCCGGTCGTACGGGACGCCGCCGACGGCGGTCTTCAGGAAGATGCCGACCGACTTGCCGAGCGGCACGAGCGCGTCGTTGACCTGCATGGCCAGCTCGCGGGTGGGCACCAGGACCAGGGCGCGGGGGTGCAGCGGCCGGGCCCGGTTGCGGTCGGCGAGCCGGGCGATCACCGGCAGGCCGAAGGCGAGGGTCTTGCCCGAGCCGGTCTGCCCCCGGCCGAGCACGTCGCGACCGGCGAGGGCGTCGGGCAGGGTGGCCCGCTGGATCTCGAACGGGGTGGTGATGCCCTGCCGGGCGAGCGCCTCGACCAGCTGCCGGGGCAAGCCGAGCGCGGCGAAGTCAGGGGTGTCGATGGTGGGGTCGGCGGACGGGGACGTGCCGGAGGCAGCGAAGGTGGTCAAGAAATGCCTTTCGAGCGGGGCGCATCTTCGCGATGGCCCGCCGCGGCTTCGTCACGCCGCCGATTCGCCCGCAAGATCGCCCATGGGCGCGCAACGGGCGCGCCGGGTCAGTGATCTCCACAAGTGTACGGCGGTGCGGCGAACCTGCCACCGCACCGCGAGTGCGTAGTGGGCGGGCTCACCCCGGTCACCGGGTCAGCACGGTGCCGGTGATCCCGCTGAGCGCGTCGTTGGCCAGGAAGACCACCACCAGGCTGATCGCGACGAGCAGCGCCAGCGCGGCGGCCAGCACGATCACCACCTTCGTGTTGCTGGACCGGGTCGCCGGGGCGTCCTCGGCCCAGCCCTGCGCCAGGATGTGCCCGGTCAGCGAGCCCGAGTTCTCCAGCGGATTGCCCTGCGGGAGGGCGACCGTCGCGAAGCCCGGCCCGTCGGTGCCCCCGTACGCGGTGCCGGCCAGGTCGGGACCGGCCGGCGGGCGGTTCACCGGGCGGCTCGGCACGGGCACCTGACCGGGCTGGCCGGCCCGGTACTCGGTGGGGTCGGCCGACGGCGGCCAGGCCGGCAGGGCCGGTGCCGGCACCACGGGCGGCGCGGTGGGCAGCGGCGGAGCGGAGGTCGGCGCGGCGGCCCAGGCCGGCGCGGCCGGTCCCGGCTGCGCGGCGCCCGGGAACGGCGTGGACCCCGGCACGCCGGCCATGGCGGGCGGCGGCGGGAACGGCGGCGCCGGCATCGGGCCGGGCGGCGGCGGAGGCGCGGGCACCGGCGGTCCGGGTGGCGGCGCCGGCGGACCCGGCACCGGGGGCACCGGCCCCGGCGGGGTCGGACCGGGCGGCGGTGCGGGCACCGGCGGCGTGGGCCGGAACGGGGGCTCGGGCGCCGGCACGGGGGGCGCCGGGGAGGGCGGGGTCGGACCCGGCACGGGCGTCGGCGCCGGCTCGGGCTCCGGCACGGGCGGCGTCGGGGGCTGGGCCGGCTCCGGCGGCTGGGCGGGCTCGGGCGGCTCGGGGTTCACCGGGCCCGCCCGGTAGACCTTGGCGCCGCCGGGCGTCCCGGCGAGCGCGGAGGCGACCTCGTCGGCCGAGACGCGGGTCAGGCCGGGCACCGACGCGCTGGCCCGGGCGTGCCCCGCGCCGGCCCGCGGCTGCGTCTCGGGGCCGGGCGCCGGGGCGGCGTCGGCCGGCGGCTGGCCCGCCGGAGCGGATGCGGCCTCGACCTCCGGCTCCTCCACGCGAGGTGCGGGCACCGCCGCGGCCTCATCCGTGCGGTGCGCGGGCACCGCCGCGGAGCCGGCGGCCCGGGGCGCGGGGGCGACCGGTGCCGAGCCGGCGCCACCGGCGGGGGAGTCCGCGCCGGGTGCCGGTTCGCCCTCGGTCGAGGCGGCGCCGTCGGCCGGCGAGCGCTCGGCGGCGGCGAAGGCGGACCAGGTCGAGGGTGGCGGAACGGAGGCACCCGGCTGGCGCCGGTCCAGCGCCGGGGCGGGCCCCGTCGGGGAGCCACCCGCCCGGTAGGTGTTGCCGGTGGCCGGCGTGCTGGGCCGCTCCACGTCCGGGGGTGGCGCGGTGGCGCCGGCGACGCTGACCCGGGCCACGGCCACCGGAGGGACCTGGCCCGGACGCTCCTCGGCGGGGCCGGCCGGCCGGTCGGCGGCGTCGGGGACGGGTCCAGGGTGGACCGTCTCCGCCGGAACGTCGTGCTCGCCCATCTCGCCCCTCCGTGCCCACGCTCGCCCCCGACCGTGGCGCCGGCCGGGCGTGCCTGGATCTCACCGTGCCACATTCCGGCCCGGGAGCACAGCCGGAGCGGCGGTTGGTCAGTCGGTGGCGCTCGGGCTGACCGAGGTGCTCTCGGCCGCGCTGCTCGCCGGGGCGGCGGAGCTGGTGCTCGGCTCGACGCTCCCGGCTCCCTCGGTGCTGGTCGGCGTCGAGGTCGGCGACTCGGTCGGGCTCGGCGGCGGCGTCGTCGGCGGCGGCGGGGTGGTGGTGCTCGGCGAGGTCGACGGGGTGGGCGTCGGGCTCGACGTGCTCGGCGTCGGCTTCGGCGTGGCCGTCTTCGTGGGCTTCGGGGTCGCCGTCCTCGTGGGCTTGGGCGTCGCGCCGGGCTTCGACGGGTTGGCCGGCGGCGTGGTGGGCGGCGTGGTGGGCACCGTCGGTGCCGGGGTGGCGGGAGCGGGGACCGCGCCGATCACCCGGGTGGCCGCGTACAGCCGGGACCACCGGACCACCGAGATCTTCACGACGTCGCCGGTGCGCGGCGCCTCGACCATCTTGCCGTTGCCGATGTACATGGCGACGTGGTGGATGCTCGTCCAACTGCTGCCCGAGGCGAAGAAGAGCAGGTCGCCGGGGAGGAGCGCATTGGGGTCGACGGTGCGGGAGCGCGTGGCGTAGTACTGGTCCCGGGAGACCCGGGGCAGCCCCTGGTAGCCGGCCGCCTGGTAGGAGGCGAGCATCAGGCCGGAGCAGTCGAACCGGTCCGGCCCCTCGGCCGCCCAGAGGTAGGGGTCGCCGAGCTGGGCGAGGGCGTACCGCACCGCGGCCAGGGCCTTCGGGTCGGCGACCAACCCGCTGACGCTCTGGTTGACGACGTACGGGCTGCCGAGCTGCTGCTCGGCGGCGTCCTCGCGGCGCTCGATCTCGAGCAGCCGGGCGGCGTTGTCCCTGCGGAGCTTGAGCAGAGCCGCTTCCTGCTTGTGCAGGTCGGTCTCGACCCGGGTGTACTGCGCGGTCTTCTCGGCGGCGCGCCGCTCGGCCGAGGCGTGCGCCTCCCGGGCGACCCGCTCGGCGGCGGTGGCCCGGGCGAGTTCGCCGGTCACCGCCGTGGTGGCGCCCTCGGCCTTGTCGCCCCGGGTGATCCGCTGGAGGTTGGCGAATTCGCGCAGGTTGGCCCCGAACTCGCCGGGCGGCAGCGCGGCGTCGGCCTTGACGGCGTCGGCGGCGGCGGTCTTCGCGTTCTCCTGGGCCCGGACGAGCGCGTCCTGGGCCTCCTTGAGCCGGGTGGCGGCGAGGGCCAGGTCCGCCTGCGCGCTGTCCCGCTCGCCCTTGATGGTGAGCAGGTTGTCGCCGAGCTGGGCGACCTGGGCGTCGACCTGGTTGATCTGGGCGATCAGCGGGCCGTCGGCCGGGTTGGTCACGCCGGGCGTGGCACCGGGGAGGCCCGCGGTGCGGCCGGGCCCGCCGGTCACCGTGCCGGGCAGGCCGGGGATGGTGCCGGGCACGCCGGGGACGGCGCCGGGCACGGTGGGCAGCTGGAGGGCGCCGGTGACCCGGGGGCGGGAGCCGGTGTCGGGAACGGTGTCGGGCAGCGGGTCGGCCCAGGCCGGCGTGGCGAGCGCCGCGGCCGCGACCGCCCCGAGCAGAGCGGACCAGAGCGCCGGGCGGAGCACCGGCGAGATCACCGGATTCCGGCTTCGTCGGCGTCGGCCCTGCGTGCTGTCGACCATTCGCTCCCCGTCCGGTCTGGTGTGTTCCGCGCCAGGTGGGCGCGGTGAGCCAGGACGGTACCGGTGTGTGTTCCGCCCCATCCTGTCTTACCTCACCAACGCAGCTATGTCGATGCGCGGAGCGTGACGGTCGACCGGAAGACCGGTGAAGTGGGTCGCTGCGGTTGACCGGGTCGCCGGTTCGTCCGACGCGCGACGTACGCTCGACCGGGACCGCAGGTGGAAGGGACGTGGCTTTCGATGGACGCCGGACTCAAGCGCGAGCTCGAAGCGAAGGTCTACGCCGGGGAGCGGCTGACCCGCGAGGACGGGGTGGCCCTCTACGAGAGCGACGACCTCGCCTGGCTGGGGCGGCTGGCGCACCACAAGCGCACCGAGATGAACGGCGACCGGGTGATGTTCAACGTCAACCGGCACCTCAACCTGACCAACGTCTGCTCCGCCTCGTGCGCGTACTGCTCCTTCCAGCGCAAGCCGGGTGAGAAGGACGCCTACACGATGCGCATCGACGAGGCGGTCCGCAAGGCCAAGGAGATGGAGGACGAGCAGCTCACCGAGCTGCACATCGTCAACGGCCTGCACCCGACCCTGCCGTGGCGTTACTACCCGAAGGTGCTCCGCGAGCTGAAGGCGGCGCTGCCGAAGGTCAACCTGAAGGCGTTCACCGCGACCGAGGTGCAGTGGTTCGAGAAGATCAGCGGCCTGAGCGCCGACGAGATCCTCGACGAGCTGATGGACGCCGGCCTGGAGTCGCTGACCGGCGGTGGCGCGGAGATCTTCGACTGGGAGGTCCGGCAGCACATCGTCGACCACGCCTGCCACTGGGAGGACTGGTCGCGGATCCACCGCCTGGCCCACTCGAAGGGCATGAAGACCCCGTCGACGATGCTCTACGGCCACATCGAGGAGCCCCGGCACCGGGTCGACCACGTGCTGCGGCTGCGCGAGCTGCAGGACGAGACCGGCGGCTTCCAGGTCTTCATCCCGCTGCGCTACCAGCACGACTTCGTCGACTCGGCGGACGGCAAGGTCCGTAACCGGATCCAGGCCCAGACCACGATGGCCTCGCCGGCCGAGTCGCTCAAGACGTTCGCCGTCTCCCGGCTGCTCTTCGACAACGTGCCGCACGTGAAGTGCTTCTGGGTGATGCACGGCCTCTCGGTGGCCCAGCTCTCGCTGAACTTCGGGGTCGACGACCTGGACGGCTCGGTCGTGGAATACAAGATCACCCACGACGCCGACTCGTACGGCACGCCGAACACCATGCACCGCGAGGACCTGCTGAACCTGATCTGGGACGCGGGCTTCCGCCCGGTCGAGCGGAACACCCGCTACGAGATCGTCCGCGAGTACGACGCGGCCCCGTCGCTGGCCGAGCGCCGCGCCGAGCCGCAGCAGGTCTGGGCCTGACCGCACGTCGATGAGCACCGAGGAGCAGCCGCGCAGCTTTCCCCGGCGGGACGCCGAGGGACGCATCCTCACCCTGGGTGACCTGCTCGGGGTGAGCCTCGCCGGCCTGGTGATCGGGGTGCTGGCGCTGGTGCTCTTCGAGTGGGCCTTCGCCACCATGGGTGCGGGCGGCTTCGGGCGGACCAACGGCTGGCTCGCGGTGATCCTGCCGCTCTGGCTGTTCTGGGACGACTTCCGGGCCTGGGAGTTCGGCGCGGCCCGGGTGCTCGCGGCGCTGGCCGGGATCGCCGTCGGCCTCCTCGCCGGTCTGCTGGCGGCGGGCCTCGCCGCCGGGCTGCCGCCGCTGGTGTCCGGCGCGCTGGCCGCGGCGGTGTTCACCGTGGTCTACGCGGTGATCTGGTTTCATGGCGTGCACTGGCTGGCCCGGCGGACGGGCTGAGGCGTGAGAGAGAAGGAAGTACGGGCTTGAGTGCGGCGGTCAAGTACACGCTGGGCCGGATCGGGCTGTTCGTCGGCGTGCTGGCGGCCCTCTGGTTCGTCGAGATGAACATGTTCCTGCGGCTGATGCTGGCGCTGGTCTTCTCCGCCGCGCTGTCGTTCTTCCTGCTCCGCGGCTGGCGGGACGAGATGGCCGGGGAGATGGCCGAGGCGTCGGAGCGGCGCCGCGCCGAGAAGGACCGGCTGCGCTCCGCGCTGGCCGGCGACGACCAGGCCGAGCGCACCGACGAGCGTCGGGAGAGCTGAGCGGCCGGAAACGGGGCAGCGGGATCGCACCCCGACCGCTAGGGTCTGCCGCCGTGAGTTTCCTGAATACGATCAACGGGTGGCGGACGAAGGTCTTCGTCTGGATCGGCCTGCCGGTCATCGCCGCCATCGGACTGATGCTGAGCGTCACCGACCTCGCCCCGGCCTGGGAGGCGAAGAACGGTGGCGGCACGCCGGGCACGTTCACCGCGGTGAACGAGGAATGCGGCCGGCGTAACTGCGAGTGGCACGGGACCTTCGTCGCCACCGAGGGCGGCGCCCAGCGCGCCGACGTGATCCTCTACGACGCGCCGGACGGGCTGACCGCGGGCGCCACCGCCCCGGCGCTGGACTCCGGTGCCCGCAAGGGCGTCTTCTCCACCGCCGGCGGCTCGACCTACCTGCTGGTCACCGGGCTCGCGCTGGCCGGCGTGGCCGCCCTGGTGGCCTGGGTGTGGATCATCGTGCGGGCGATCCGGAACCGCCGCCGGGCGAAGGAGCCCGCGGCCCCGCCGGCCTCGTTCGCCCCGTCCGTCTGACAAGCACCGGGCCCGGCGCGATCCCGAGAGGGGACCGCGCCGGGCCCGCGGCGTTTCACCAGTTGGTCGAGCCCGGCACGACCGGCCAGGGCTTGTCGGTCGGCTTGATCAGGTACGCGATGCCGCCCGAGCCGGAGGCCACGGTCCCGTTCGCCCGGTGCCGCTTGGTGCGCAGCCAGATCTGCTCGAACTGCTCCCGCTTGTAGACGTTGCGCACCGCGTCGTTGGACGAGGACGCGGGGTCGTTGACGATCACGTCACCGTCGGCGGTGAAGCCGACGATCACGAAGAGGTGCCCGGAGGTGCCGTAGCCGGCCCCGTCCAGCTCGCTGGCCAGGAAGGACTGCGAGGTGACCACCGGGATGCCGGCCTTGATGAAGCGTTCCACCTCGTCCAGCGAGTGCATCCGGGTGACCCGGGCGTCCAGGTCGGGGAAGCTGGCCGCGTACGCGGTGTTGAACGGCCAGTTGCCGGCGCCCTCGTACTCGTAGTCGTAGGTCATCCGGGCGGCGTGGTCGACGGTCGGGTCGGCGTAGCTCGGGTCGACCCAGGCGGTGTCCTCGGCGGAGGGCTTCCGGCCCCAGTACTCGACCACCATCTCGGTCGAGGTGGGGGAGCACCAGGCCTCACCGCCGTTGTCGAACTCGGGGTACTCCCCGATGTGGATGTTCTGCGAGTAGCGCGGCACGGCCAGTTCGGCGCCCCAGGCGATGCCGCCCTTGCTCGGTGCGACGGTGAACCGGTCCGGCACGTTGGAGCTCATGGCGCCGAGCATCCAGACCCGCGGCGAGGCGGTCTGCCCCGGGGCGCGGTAGAGGGTCAGCCGGAGCTGGTACGACCGCAGCAGCACCCCGGCCCGCGCGTTGTCGATCGAGAAGGTGTCGGTCCAGATGGTCGACCAGGGGTCACCCTGGCCGTCCAGCGTGGCCCGCTTGATGTCCTGGTCGCCGGAGGCCCAGCGGCCCATCACGTACCAGGGGGTCTGCTGCCCGGTGTTGTACGTGCCGTGCAGCTCGACCTGGATCCAGGTGCCGGCCGGGGTCGCGGCGTTCCACGAGGCGACCAGCTCGCTGGCGTCGAAGCCGACCGTCCGCTCCGGCGAGGTCCAGGTGGCGTACTCCCAGGTCCGGGTGGCGCCGGTGTGCTCGTCGGTGAACTCGGTGGTGCCGGCCGGCTGGCCGATGGTGATGCCGGTGCGGTGCCCGGGGATGGCGTACGTGCCCTCGTGGGTGCCGCCACGCCAGTCCGGGTACGTGGACCATTCCTGGAAGGTGATCTGCTCGTCGTGCGCGACGACCGGCAGGTTGTTGTCGGCGTGGGCGGGGGCCGTCACACCGACGAGGGCGAGCGCGGCGGCGCCGACGAGGGCGACCGCACGCAGGGCTGGTCTGACCATGTGCACTCCGTTGGGTGGGTAGGGATGGATCACCAGTTGGTGGAACCGGCCACGGCGGGCCAGGCCACCTCGGTCGGTTTGATCAGGTAGACGACGCCGCCGGAGCCGCTGCCGGTGCCGCCGCTCGCGGTGGTCCGCCGGGTCCGCTGCCAGATCTGCTCGAACTGGTCGCGCCGGTAGACGTGCCGGACGGCGGCGTCGCTGGGCGAGGCCGGGTCGTTGGCGATCACGTCGCCGGTGGCGGTGAAGCCGACCACCACCATGAGGTGCCCCGCCGTGCCGTAGCCGGCCCCGTCCAGCTCGCTGGCGAGGAAGGACTGGCTGGTCACCACGGGGATGCCGGCGGCGATGAAGTGCTCCACCTCGTCCAGCGAGTGCAGCCGGGTCACCTTGGCCTCCAGCCCGGGGAAGGCGGCCGCGTACGCCGTGTTGAACGGCCAGTTGCCGGTGCCGCCGTACTGCCAGTCGTAGGTCATCCGGGCGGCGTGGTCGACGGTCGGGTCGGCGTAGCCCGGGTCCACCCAGGACGTGTCGGCCGGGGTGGGCCTGCGGCCCCAGTACTCGACCACCATCTCGGTGGAGGTGGGTGAGCACCACGCCTCGCCGCCGCCGCCGTACTCCGGGTACTGGCCGGCGTGGATGTTCTGCGAGTAGCGCGGCACGGCCAGCTCGGCGCCCCAGGCGATGTGCCCGGCGCTGGGGGCGACGGTGAACCGGTCCGGCACGTTCGAGCTCATCGCGCCGACCGAGCGGAGCACCGGCGTGGCCGTCGAGGCCGGGTCCCGGTAGAGGGTGACCCGGAGCTGGTACGCCCGCAGCAGCACCCCGGCGGCGGGGTTGTTGATGGCGAACGTGTCGGTGTAGACGCTGGAGGTCTTGTCGCCCTGGCGGTCGACGCTGGTCCGCCGGATGTCGCCGTCGCCCGAGGCCCAGCGGCCCATCACGTACCAGGGGGTGCGGGTGCCGGTGGTGTAGGTGCCCTGGAGCTCGACCTGGAGCCAGGTGCCGGCGGGGGTGTCGGCGTTCCACGAGGTGACCAGCTCGGTGGCGGAGAAACCGACCTGGGTCAGCGGCGAGGTCCAGGTCCCGTAGGCCCAGGTGCGCCGGGTGCTGCTGTGCGGGTCCTTGTAGAGGATGGTGCCGACCGGGGTGGCCAGGGTCAGGCCCGCCGCCGTGCCGGTGGTGCCGGCGGCGGTGCCGGTGGACCAGGCCGTGCCGGACCAGCCCTGCCAGGTGATCTGCTCGTCGTGCGTGACGGTGGTGGTGGTCGCGCCGGCCGGCGCGGTGGTGCCGAGGAGGGCGAGCGCGCCGGCGACGGCGACCGCTCGCAGGGATGTCCGGTCCATGGCGGCTCCCCTGGGAGAACAGCATCGTTGCCGTTCACTGTCGCGCCTGGAGGGAAGTTTCGCCAGAGGTTCACACATGGAAAATGATTGCCGGCGTGAGGATCCGGTCGGGATGGACGGCTCATAGTGACAAATATTGATATGACCATGTAACTCCTGGTGAAGTGTGCGGACAACGGGATCTCCCGTACCCCGAGGAGGTTGTCCATGGCCCTCCGCACGTCCCCGCTCTGCCGCCGGCTGGCCCTCGCCGCCGCCGTCGGCCTGACCCTCGTCGCCGCGGTCACCGGCCCGGCCGCCGCCCGCCCCGCGCCGGACGGCGAACCGGCCGCCGTCGCCTACCGGGTGCTCGGCCCGCGCACCCTCGCCGACCGCAGCGCCGTCGCCCGCACCGGCGCGGCGATCGACCACTCCGAACACGGCGTGCTGCACGTCACGGCGACCACCGCCGAGGCCGCCGCGATCACCCGGCTCGGCTTCCGGCTGGAGAAGGACGTCGCCCCGGCCCCGGCCGCCGGCGCGGTCGCCTACGCCTTCCCGCCCGCCGACTCCAACTACCACGACTACGCCGAGTTGACCGCCGTGGTGAACACGGTGGTCGCCGACCACCCGGCCATCGCCCGCAAGCTCAGCATCGGCCGGTCCTACCAGGGCCGGGACCTGATGGCCGTGAAGATCTCCGACAACGTCGGCACGGACGAGAACGAGCCGGAGATCCTCTTCAACGCCCAGCAGCACGCCCGCGAGCACCTGACCGTCGAGATGGCGATCTACCTGCTCAACCTGTTCACCGACAACTACGGCAGCGACTCGCGGATCACCAACATCGTCAACTCGCGGGAGATCTGGATCGTCCCCACGGTCAACCCGGACGGCAGCGAGTACGACATCGCCACCGGCTCCTACCGCTCCTGGCGGAAGAACCGGCAGCCCAACAGCGGCTCCTCGTACGTGGGCACCGACCTGAACCGGAACTGGTCGTACCAGTGGGGCTGCTGCGGCGGCTCGTCCGGCTCGACCTCGTCGGAGACCTACCGCGGCCCGTCCGCCTTCTCGGCGCCCGAGACCGCGGCGCTGCGCAACTTCGTCAACGGCCGGGTGGTCGGCGGCGTGCAGCAGATCAAGGCGAACATCGACTTCCACACCTACTCGCAGCTGGTGCTCTGGCCGTACGGCTACACGTACAGCAACACCGCCACCGGGATGAACGCCGACCAGTACAACACCTTCGCCACCATCGGCCGGCAGATGGCGTCCAGCAACGGCTACACCCCGGAACAGTCCAGCGACCTCTACATCGCCGACGGCACCAGCATCGACTGGATGTGGGGCGCCCACAAGATCTGGGCGTACACCTTCGAGATGTACCCCGGCTCGGCCTCCGGGGGCGGCTTCTACCCGCCCGACGAGGTGATCCCCGCGCAGACCTCCCGCAACCGGGAGGCCGTGCTCCTGCTCTCCGAGTACGCCGACTGCCCGTACCGGGCGATCGGCAAGCAGAGCACCTACTGCTGACGCGACGCGCCGTGGGGGCCCCGGCCGGGGCCCCCACCACCCCTCCCGTCCGGACGATCTCCGCTGGTCGTGCGCTACGGTGGCACCGACCAGACCGCAGCGAAGCCGGTGTGAAACCGGCGCTGTCCCGCAACTGTGATGCCCCGCACGCGGCGCCGGCCTCCGCCGGCGCCGACAACTGTGGGGACGAGCCAGGTCGCCTGCGGCAGGTCGCGACACGCGCTCTCGAGGAAGGGCGCCTCGCGGACGGGCCCGCCCAGGCGGTCCCTGTCGGCGAAGCACCACGCTCCTCGACCGACAGGAGGACCGATGTCCAGACGTACCCCCCGGCTCTTCGCCGCCGCCCTCGCGGTCGGCGCGCTGCTCCTCGGCGGCTGCGCCGAGAAGACCTCGAACGACACCCCCGCCGCCGGCGGCAGCTCGGCGGCCGCCTTCCCGGTCACCGTCGGCAAGCTGACCCTGGACAAGCGCCCCGAGAAGATCGTCTCGCTGTCGCCGTCGGCGACCGAGATGCTCTTCGCCATCGGCGCCGGCAAGCAGGTCACGGCCGTCGACGACAACTCGAACTACCCGGCGGAGGCGCCGAAGAGCGACCTCTCCGCCTTCCAGCCGAACGCCGAGGCGATCGCCGGCAAGAGCCCCGACCTCGTGGTGCTCTCCAACGACACCAACAAGATCGTCGACCAGCTCACCACGCTGAAGATCCCGGTGCTGCTCAACCCGGCAGCCACCACCCTGGACGACACGTACCAGCAGCTCGCCGACCTGGGCAAGCTCACCGGCCACCCGGCCGAGGCGGACGCCGTCACGAAGAAGATGAAGGACGACATCGCGGCCCTCACCAAGGACCTGCCGCAGCGGGCGAAGAAGCTCACCTACTACCACGAGCTCGGCCCGGAGCTGTACAGCGCGACCAGCAAGACCTTCATCGGCTCGATCTACGCGCTCGCCGGCCTGGAGAACATCGCCGACCCGGCGGACGCCGACGGCAGGAGCGGTGGCTACCCGCAGCTCTCCCAGGAGGTCATCGTCAAGGCCAACCCCGACTTCGTCTTCCTGGCCGACACCAAGTGCTGCAAGCAGAACGCGGAGACCGTCAAGGCGCGCAGCGGCTGGGCCGGCGTCACCGCCGTGAAGAACAACCAGGTCGTCGCCCTGGACGACGACATCGCCTCGCGGTGGGGCCCGCGCGTGGTCGACCTGCTCAAGGCGATCGTCGACGCCACCGCCAAGGTTCCGGCCTGACGGTGACCGTGCGACCGGCGGACAACGCTCACCGGCCGGCCGGGACGCCCGGCGCGTCCCGGCCGTCCGGCGTGCCCGACGTGGACCGTTCGGGCGCGTCCGGGATGGTCGCGGAACGACCGCCGGCCGGGCCGGGTGCGACGGCCCGGCCGGCGGGGCTCCGCACCCGCTGGCTGCTCGCCGGCCTCGGCGCGGTGCTCGTCGCGCTGGTGGCCGGTGTCTCGCTCGGTCCGGTCAGCCTGCCCCCGGGCAGCGTCGCCGCCGAGCTGCTCAACCTGCTGCCCGGGGTGCACCTGGACAGCGGGCTCAGCGAGCGGGAGATCGCCATCGTCACCGAGCTGCGGCTGCCCCGGGTCGTGCTCGGCCTGCTCGTCGGCGCCCTGCTCGCCCTGGCCGGCGGCTGCTACCAGGGCGTGTTCCGCAATCCGCTGGCCGACCCGTACCTGCTGGGCGTGGCGGCCGGTGCCGGCCTGGCGGTGACCGCCGCGATCGCGCTCGGCGCGGGGGCCGGCGGGGCGCTGACCGGGATGCCGCTCACCATCCCCCTCGCCGCGTTCGTCGGCTCGCTCGGCGCGGTCGCCATGACGTACCTGCTCGGCGCGGCCGGCGGGCGGGACCGGTCACCGGCCACGCTCATCCTGGCCGGGGTGGCGGTCTCGGCGTTCCTCTCCGCCGGGCAGACCTACCTGCTGCAACGGCACTCCGAGAGCATCCAGCAGGTCTACTCCTGGCTGCTCGGGCGGCTGGCCACCGCCGGCTGGCACGACGTCCTGCTGGTCCTGCCCTACTTCGTGCTCACCGCCGTGGTGGTGCTGCTGCACCGGCGCGAGCTGGACGTGCTCTCCGTCGGCGACGACGAGGCCACCAGCCTCGGGCTGCACCCGCAACGCTCCCGCTACCTGTTGATCGCCGCCGCCTCGCTGGGCACCGCCGCCGCGGTCTCCGCCTCCGGCCTCATCGGCTTCGTCGGCATCATCGTGCCGCACACCGTCCGGCTGCTCGCCGGGTCCAGCTACCGGGTGATCCTGCCGCTGTCGATGCTCTTCGGCGGCGCGTTCCTGGCGCTCACCGACGTGGTCGCCCGTACCGCCGCCGCCCCCGCCGAGATCCCCATCGGCGTGGTCACCGCGCTGCTCGGCGGCCCGTTCTTCGTCCTGGTCCTGCGCACCGCCCGCCGGGTGCTGACATGAGCGCGCCCGCCGTGGAGCTGCTCGACCTGCGGGTCGAGCTGGGCGGGACGCCGATCCTGGCCGGCGTCGACCTGGCGGTCGCCGTCGGTGAGTGGGTCACCGTGATCGGCCCGAACGGCGCGGGCAAGTCGACCCTGCTGCGCGCCGTCGGCGGCCTGCTGCCCGCGCCGGGCGCGGTCTCCCTCTTCGGTACGCCGATCAACTCCCTCCGCCGCCGCGACCGCGCCCGGGTGGTGGCCACCGTGGCGCAGTCCCCCGTGGTGCCGGCCGGCATGTCGGTCTTCGACTACGTGCTGCTGGGGCGCACCCCGTACATCCCGGCGCTGGGTCGGGAGTCGGCCGCCGACCTGGCCGCCGTGCACGAGGTGCTGGACCGGCTCGACCTGGGCGCGTTCGGCCGCCGCGAACTGGCCACCCTCTCCGGCGGCGAGCGGCAGCGGGTCTTCCTGGCTCGGGCGCTGGCCCAGGGCGCCACCCTGCTGCTGCTCGACGAGCCGACCAGCGCGCTGGACATCGGCCACCAGCAGGAGGTGCTGGAGCTGGTCGACCAGCTCCGCCGGCAGCACGAGCTGACCGTGCTCGCCACCATGCACGACCTCTCCATCGCCGGCGAGTACGCCGACCGCCTGGTCCTGCTCGCCGAGGGTCGGGTCGCCGCCGCCGGCCCCCCGCAGGAGGTCCTCACCGAGACCCTGCTGGCCCGCCACTACCGCGCCAACGTCCGGGTCATCCCCGGCGACCACGGCCCCCTGGTCGTCCCCGTCCGCCCCCGCTGACCCCCCACACACACCGCGATCTTGCACTTCCTGCCCCGACGAAAGGGGCGTAAGCCGCGTCATGAGGGCCGCAAGTGCAAGATCGGCGGGGGGTCAGCGGAGGGCGGTGACGGAGAAGAGGGCGCCCTGGGGGTCGCGGAGGGCGGCGCTGCGGCCGGCCGGGTTGTCCCGGGGCGGGACGAGGATGGTGCCGCCCAGCTCGGCGGCCCGGGCCGCGGTGGCGTCCGCGTCCTCGACCGCGAAGTAGACCGTCCAGTACGCGGGCAGGTCCTGCGGCAGCTGCTCCAGCTGCGGCATCATGCCGGCGACGATCCGGGCGCCGCACCGCCACCCGGTGTAGGTGACCGGACCCGCCTGCTGCTCCTCGGGGTGCCAGCCGAACACCAGCGCGTAGAACTCCTTCGCCCGGTCGGGGTCGGGGGTGACCAGCTCGTTCCAGCACATCGAGCCGGGAGCGTTGAACAGTTCCGCCCCGCGCATCGCCATGGGCTGCCAGACGCTGAACACCGCCCCGGCCGGATCGGAGAGGACGGCCATCCGGCCCTGCTCGAAGACGTCGAACGGGGAGACCACCACCTGGCCGCCGGCCGCCTCCACCCGGGTGGCGGCCAGGTCCGCGTCGTCGGTCGCCACGTACGTCGACCAGATCGGCACCTGATCGGGGGCGGCCGGCGGCCCGACCCCGGCCACGGCCCGGCCGCCCTTCAGGAAGGTGGTGTATCCGCCGGCGGTCGGCTCGTCGGACACCCGGCCGGTCCAGCCGAACAGTTCCGGGTAGAAGCGCTTCGCGTCCTCCAGCCGGGGCGTGGCCAGGTCGGTCCAGCAGGGCGTGCCGGGCTCCACGCCGTCCACGCTGACCCCTCTCGCCGGGGGCGGCCCCGCTGGCACGCCCTGCCGGCATCCTGGCACCGCCGCACCGACCGCCGGGCCGGATTAGGACAAAAGGTCAGGTGAAGCGGCGTCCCTCGTCCCGCCGGTACGCCCACCCGGCGACCGACGCGAGCGCCACCACCCAGACGACCAGCATCACCATGGCCCGCGGGTCGGGCCGCCAGTCGGTGACGGCCGCCCAGATCAGCTCGACGGCGCCGCGGGTCGGCAGGTAGGGGGCGACCGCCTTGATGAAGCCGGGCGCGTCGTCCGGGCCGGAGAGCAGGCCGCCGCCGAAGGCCAGCGGGAAAAAGATGAGCTGGGCGACCACGATCGCCGCCTTGCTCGGCAGCGAGTAGCCGATGGCCAGCCCGAGCAGCGTGAACGGCACCGAGATCACGGCGACCCCGCCGGCGCCGAGCAGGAACTGCGCCGGGGTGACCCGGGCCGCGGTGGCCACCGCCGCGATCACCACGACCGGGAGCATGGAGAAGTAGGTGATCGCCAGACCGGCCAGGACCCGGCCGGCGAAGCGCGGGCCGGGCCCGGCGGGCAGGGTCCGGCCGTACGAGCTCCATGGCTGGTCGCGGTCCTCGGCGACGCCCACGCCGTACTGGAAGATGTTGGCGCTCATCACCGCGAAGGTGACCATGGCGGCGGTGGCGTAGGTGGCGCCGGTGGCGTCGTCGCCGGCGAACGGCACCACGAAGAAGAGCATCGTGGCGGCCGGGAAGAACGCGCTGCCGAAGATGGCGACCGGGATCCGGACGATCTCCAGGAGCTGGTAGCGGGCGTGGACCAGGGCGAGCGGCACGACGGTCTCCTAGGCGGGGGTGGGTGCGGGCCGGTCGTCGGCGGTGAGGGTCAGGAACGCCTCCTCCAGCGAGGTGGGCCGGACCTCCAGGTCGCGGAAGGCCGCGCCGGCGGTGACGAGGTCGCGGACGAGCTGGTCGGCGTCCGTGGTGAGCAGGTGGGTGCGGCCCTCGGCGTGCTCGGTGGCCACCACGCCGGGCAGCGGCGGCAGGTCGTCGGCGACCAGGCTGACCCGGCGTACGCCCACGATGCCGCGGATCGCCGCCACGGAGTCGTCGGCGAGCACCCGGCCGCGCCCGATCACCACCACCCGCTGCGCCAGCGCCTCCACCTCCTCCAGGTAGTGGCTGCTCAGCAGGACCGTGCCGCCCTCGGCGTGGAAGGTGCGAACGGCCTCCCACAGGGTGTGCCGGGCCTCCACGTCCAGCCCCGTGGTGGGCTCGTCGAGGACCACGAGGCGGGGCCGGCCGACGAAGGCGAGCGCCACCGCGAGCCGGCGGCGCTGCCCGCCGGAAAGGCCGCCGGTCTGCCGGCGCACCTGGTCGGTGAGGCCGAACCGGTCGAGCAGCTCGTCCCGGGGCACCGGGTCGGGGAAGTGCGCCGCCACGAAGTCGACCACCTCGCCGACGCGCAGCGTGCCGGGCAGGCCGGTCTCCTGCGGGGTCACCCCGAGCTGCCGCCGGCTGGCCGGGTCGCGCGGGTCGCCGCCGAACAGCTCGGCCCGGCCGGCGGTGGGGCGGCGCAGCCCGACCAGCAGGTTGAGCAGGGTGCTCTTGCCGGCGCCGTTCGGGCCGAGCAGGCCCACCAGCTCCCCGGCGCGGACGGTCAGGTCGACCCGGTCCAGGGCCAGCACCGCGCCGTAGCGGCGGCTGACCTGGTCGGCGCGGGCCAGGATCATCTTCAGGCTCCTCAGGGGTTGCGCTCCCAGACGGGCATGCCCCCACCTGTGTACCGTGCCGGCGCGAGTTTCACCGCCCCCCGCAGGCGGGTGCCGATCGCCTACTGTGGAGACTCCGTCCTCCGGCCGAGCCGGCGACGGGTGGGTGCCGACTGGACACTGGGGAGGGTCCGTTGACGAGTCCGAGCAGGAACCTGGAGGTCCGGCCGGAGGCGCTGACCGCCTTCGCCGCCGCGTCCCGCGACCGGGCCGGCCGCTTCCGCGAGCTGCGCCGGGTCTTCCACGACGGGCACGTCCCCCGGCACGCCTTCGGCATCATGCCGGCGTCGTTCAGCCTGGCGGCCGCGTACGCCGAGCAGTTCGAGGCGTGCCTGCAGGGGCTGGAGGACGGCGCCGAGGTGATGGCCGACATCGCCGAGGGGATCAGCGACACGGCGGACGCATACACGGGGACCGACGTGGCGACCACTGACATGTTCACGCCGGGCGCCTGAGGGGACCTGATGAGCACCGAGGCGTTGCAGCGCAACAAGACCTACTTCGAGCAGATCGTGTCGGGCACGCCCGACCCGTTCAAGCCGCTGTCCAACGCGGTGCTCTGGCCGTTCGAGCAGTTGCTGGAACTGGTCGCCGGCGAGCCGGACGACCTCATGCGGGCGGCCCAGCTCGCCCTCACCACCGGCGAGGCGGTCCGGCAGATCGCCGGCGACCAGATCGCCGACCGGGCCCGGCTGCGCGGCGCGTGGGACGGTGACGCGGCGGAGAAGTTCCACGCCTCGATGGAGTCCGTCGAGGAGGCGATCGAGGAGCTGGCCAAGGGGCTGGACGGCACCAAGGAGGTGCTGGTCGACGCGGCGAACGCGGCCGTCGACGCGTTCAACCTGCTGGTCGAGCTGATCCTGGAGTTCCTGCTCTGGTTCCTCACCGAGGTGATCATCGCCGCGGTGGCCGCCGTGCTCAGCGCGGGCGTGACGCTGGCCGCCACGGTGGTCCGGGTGCTGGCCCGGTTGGCCACCACGGTCGGCCGCATGGTCAAGATCGTGGCCCGGTTCGCGGAGATCCTCACCAAGCTGGTCACCAAGCTGGAGCGGGTCGCCGCGCTGCTCATGAAGTACCGCCAGGTGGTGCTGGAGCTGAAGCAGGCCAAGAAGGCGTACCGGCTCTGGAACAAGTCCGGTTACGGCCGGGAGGCGTTCACGTTCATGGCGAAGCGGACCGCCATCCTCTTCCCCGGCAAGTTCGCCATCAACCAGGCGTCCCCCGTGAACATCCCCGGCATCGGCGGCGCCCTGCTCGACACCGGTGTCGGCCTGCACGACGTCTCCGACGGCCACAAGGACCGCAACTACCTGGTGGACGGCACGTACTCGGAGGACCTGGGGCCGTACACCAAGGGTGTGCAGAACGTCTTCGACTCGATCGTGAACTGAGAGGCAGCCATGACCTTCCCGGCCCTGGACCGGATCGAGGCGCTGGCCCGCAACCTGGACGGGTGGCAGCGCGAACTCGGCGCGCGGATGGCCGAGCTGGAGCAGAGCAGCGCCGAGGGGGTGAGCGACTCCGGCCTGGTCACCGTCACCGCGGCCGCCGACGGCAGGATCCTCTCCACCGAGATCAACGCCCGGGCCATGCGGTTCGACTCCTACACCCTGGCCGAGGAGTTCACCGCCGCGGCGAACCGCGCCCAGGAGGCCGCCGCCGCCCGGGTCCGGGAGATCGTCGGCGAGGTGATGGGGAACGCGCCGGCGGCGGAGCGGCCTGCCGACGACGGCTACGGCCAGGACCGATACTGAGCCGATGGAGGCCACGGGATACCGGGACCGGATCGGCCGGCTCGTCGAGCCGGGCGAGCAGGTGCTGGCGTACGCGAAGGCCGAGCCCGCCCACGGGGCGCCGCCGCCTCCGCCGGCCGACGCGGCCGGGCCGGAGGCGCCCGCCGGCCGGGTGAGCGCCGGCGCGGTGCTGCTCAACCTGATCTCCCCGCTGGTCAGTTGGGCGTGGGGCGACCGGCTTGTCGACCGGGTGGTCTGGGGGATCGCCGGGCGCGGCGCCCCGGGCTCCGCCGCCTCCCGGCTGCACCACGCGCTGCGCCCACCCAAGCCGGACCTGGCGGCGCGGGACACCCTGCTGGTGGCCACCGACCGGCGGCTGCTCGTCTGCGTGAGCGGGCCCATGAAGCTGCTGTCCAGCCGGGCCGACGACGAGCGGTCCGTGGCGGAGACCGGGATCGCCTGGTCGGCGTCGCGGACCGAGGTGGCGTCGGCCCGCGTGGGTTGGCACCGGCTGAACCCGAAGCGGCTGCGCCTCGACTTCGCCGACGGCTCCTGGCTGGCGTTCACCGTGCCGATCGCCGAGTCGGGCCGTCCGCTGCGCGACGTCGCCGCCGCGCTCTCCGGCTGACCGATCAGCCGGCCACCCGCCGGCTGAGCAGCGGTAGGTCAGCCGGCCAGCGGCTCGGGCAGCGGCTCCCGGTGCAGCACGGCCAGCCGGGACACCGCCCGGGTCAGCACCACGTAGAGGCGGTGCAGGCCGCGCGGCTCGGCGGCCACGATCGCGGCCGGCTCGACGACCACCACGTGGTCGTACTCCAGGCCCTTGACCAGCGTCGCCGGGACCACGGTGACCCGCGCCACGGCCTCCACGTCGTCGGCGGTCGCGGTCTCGACGCCCGCGTCGGCGAGGGCCGTGCGGAGGCGGTCCACCGCGGCGTCGGCGGCGATCACGCCGACCGAGCCGGCGTGGGCGAGCGCCGCACGCACCTCGGCCACCGCGGCGGCCGTCAGGTTCTTGACGGTACGCACGTCGAGCGTCCCGTCCCGGCGCAGCGACTGGGCCGGCGGCACGTCGACGGCGAGCGCCGGCAGCAGCCGGTTCGCGAACGCCACCACGGCGGCGGGCACCCGGAAGCCGACGCTCAGCGGCACCACCGCCGCGTCCGGCTTGCCCAGGTGGGCCAGGGACTCCCGCCAGTCGGTGGCCGCCCAGGGCGCGGTGCCCTGGGCCAGGTCGCCGAGCAGGGTGATCGAGCCGTGCTCGCTGCGCCGGGCGATGGCCCGGCACTGCATGGGGGAGAGGTCCTGCGCCTCGTCGACCACGACGTGCCCGAAGCTCGCGGGCCGTTCCAGCAGCCCGGCGGTCTCGTCGATCAGCACGGCGTCCGCGGCGGTCCACCGGGTCGCCTTCGGGGTACGCCCCACCGGGCCGGACCGGAACAGCTCCTGCTCCTCGGCGGTGAGCAGGCCGTCGGCGGCGGCGGCGAGCGCCTCGGCGTCGGTGCGCAGCCGGTGCAGCAGGCCCTCGGGGGTGAGCGCCGGCCAGACCTCGTCGAGGAACTCGGTGACCGGCTTGACCCTGCTCATCCGGCGCAGCCAGGCGTCGCTGGGCGACTCGGCCCGGCGGGCCTCGGACTGGCGTTGCAGCAGCCCCACGACGCGGGCCAGGACCCGTTCGCGGCCGGTCGCGTACGGCAGGCCCTCGCGGCGGGTTTCCTCGACCAGCCGGTGCAGCGGGTCGAGGCCGATCCGCCAGCGGAACGAGCCGTCCGAGACCATGATCGGCTCGGTGGGCGTGCCGATGTGCGCGTCGACCGCGCGGCGCAGCACCTCGGCCAGCCGGATGTCGTGCTTGAGGGTCGCCACGGCGGGGTCGTCGACCGCGCGGACCGGCACCCGGGCGACCAGGTCCTCCACGGTGGCCTGCTCGACCTCGACCTCGCCGAGCGCCGGCAGCACCGCCGCGATGTAGGACAGGAACGCCCGGTTCGGCCCGACGATCAGCACACCCGACCGGCGCAGCCGCTCCCGGTGCAGGTAGAGCAGGTACGCGGCGCGGTGCAGCCCGACCGCCGTCTTGCCGGTGCCGGGGGCGCCCTGGACGCAGATCGAGTCGGCCAGGTCGGCCCGGACGAGCTCGTCCTGCTCGGGCTGGATGGTGGCGACGATGTCCCGCATCGGGCCGACGCGGGGGCGCTCGATCTCGGCGGTGAGGATCCGGCTGGCGGTGCCCAGCTCCTCGCCCCGGTCCAGGCGCTCGTCCTCGAAGCTGGTCAGCACGCCGGCGCTGAACCCGAACCGGCGCCGCACCGCGACGCCCTGCGGGTCCCGGGCGCTGGCCCGGTAGAACGACCGGGAGACCGGGGCCCGCCAGTCGAGCACCAGCGGCTCGCCCAGCTCGTCGGTCACGTGCCGACGCCCGACGTGATAGTCGCGTCCGGCGTGGTCGGGATCCACGTCACCGAAATCAAGCCGGCCGAAGAAGAGCGGGGTGGTGGGGTCGTCGGCCAGTTCCTTCACCCGCCGGGCCATGTGCCGGCCGAGCTGCTCGGCGGTGTACGCGTCACCGGCCACCTTGTCGCCGGTGGCGAAGAGGGACTCGGCGCGCTCGCGCATCCGGCGCAGCGCCGCGCGGGAGGTGTCCAGGTGGGCGCGCTCGGCGACCAGCTCGGCATCCAGTGTCTGTTCTTGGGCGTGCAGGGTCATCCACGTACTCCTCGTCACGGGGAACAACGCTGCCGCTCGCGTTTCCGACCTCCGGTCGGCGCGGGGACGTCCTGTGCGGTGCTACTCACCATGGCCGTCAGGCGGGACAGAGCAGCTTACTCCGGTCGGGTCGGCGGGCAACCGAATTTCCCCGGACGCCGGCCGGCGCGGGATCATGGGTGGCATGACCGACGCGCGTCCGGAGCAGCACCGGGTGACGATCAGCGACCCGCAGGTGATGCGGGCCCTGGCCCACCCGGCCCGTATGGCGATCATGGAGCATCTCAGCACGATGGAGGGCGGTGCGACCGCCACCGAGTGCGCCGAGATCGCCGGTCTCTCGCCGAGCGCGACCAGCTACCACCTGCGCGAGCTGGCGAAGTTCGGTCTGATCGAGGAGGCGCCGAGCCGGGGGGACGCCCGGGAGCGGGTCTGGCAGGCGTTCAGCCCGTCCTACCACATCGAGCCCGGGCAGGACGCGGACTCCGAGGCGCGGGCCGCCGAGCTGGCCCTGACCGAGGCGCACCTGGCGCGGGACAGCCAGCGCGCCCGGGACTGGATCCGCCGCGCCCCGGACGAGCCGCCCGACTGGTATCAGGCGGCCTGGTTCAGCGACAGCCTGCTCCAGGTCACCGCCGACGAGTTGGCCGAGCTCAACCAGGCGGTCCAGGCGCTGCTGGACCCCTACCGGCGCCGGCTGCGCAGCGATCCACCGGAGGGCTCGCGCACGGTCGCCGTGCAGTACCGGGCGCTGCCGATCGACTGACCGAGGGTTGCGCCGGCCAGGTGTGAAGGATTATTTTCGAAATATGTCCTTCGCATCGGGTCAGTCGCGCTGGTCCGACGTCTGGCTCGCCACCGCCGCCCGGGGCGTCTCCAGCTGCGGAGACTTCCTCGCGGCCAGCGCGCTGACCCTGGCGCTCCAGTCGGCCGGTGCCGGCGGGCTCGCGGTCTCCGGGTTGCTGCTCGCCGCCACGTTGCCGCTGGTCGCGCTCGCCCCGCTGACCGGCCGGCTCGCCGACCGGGTGGACAGCCGGGTCCTGCTGGTGGCCGCCGGGCTCGGCCAGGCCGCGATCTGCCTGGCGCTCGCGTACGCCGGGCACCCGGCCCTGGTCATCGCGCTGGTGGCGCTGCTCGCGGCCGGGCTCGCGGTCACCCAGCCGGTGCTCGCCGCGCTGGTGCCGGCCATGGTCCGGGCCGAGGACCTGCCCCGGGCCGGCGCCCTGAACCAGACCGCCGGCACCCTGGGCGCGCTCGCCGGGCCGGCACTGGCCGGCCTGCTCGTCGGCCAGTTCGGCACCCGGGTGCCGCTGCTCGTCGACGCCGTCAGCTACCTCGCGCTGGCGGCGGCCGGCCTGCTCATCCGTACCCGCCGGGGTGGCCGGCGGCCGACCGCGCCGGCCGCCGGGGCGGCGACCCCGCCGCCCGCCTGGCGGTTCCGCGGCGATCCGCTGCTGCTGGTGATGGTGGGCAGCCTCGCCGCGGTGGTCGCCGCGGTCGGCGCCATCAACGTCATCGAGGTCTTCTTCATCCGGGAGACCCTGCACAGCTCCACCACGGTGTACGGCCTGGTCACCGGCGCCTGGACACTCGGCATCGTGGTCGGCGGCTGGCTCTTCGCCCGGCTCGCCCGCCGGCTCACCGACGACGGCGCGCTGCTCGGGGCCGGGCTGGTCCTGCTCGGCGGGTGCTGTCTGGCGGTGCTGGCCTCGGCGGCGGTGCCGACGGCCTGGCTGCTCGTGCCGATCTGGCTGGCCGGCGGGGTGGGCAACGGCGGCGACAACGTCTTCAACAACCTGTTGCTGGCCCGGCGGGTGCCCGAGGTGGCCCGGGGCCGGGCCTTCGCGATCTTCGGGGCGGCCGTGCAGGGCGCCGGGATGGGCGGCTACCTGATCGGCGGCCTGCTGCTGGAGGTGGCCGCGCCGCGGCCGCTTGTCGCCGGCTGCGGGGTGGCCGGGGTGCTGGTGGTCGTGGCGGCGGCCTGGCCGGTCCGCCGCGCGGTACGCGCCGAGCGCGCCGCCCGGCCCGCCGCCGGGACCGGGCCGGAGCGGCGTGCGGAGTTGGCCACTCCGACCCCCTCCCGCTGAGCCGGCCCGGCCGGGCGGGGATACCGTCGGGTCATGGCCGACCGAATCGCCCGCCCCCGGGTGGGGCACATCCAGTTCCTCAACTGCCTGCCCATCTACTGGGGGCTGATGCGGTCGGGCGCGCTGATCGACGTCGACCTGCACAAGGACTCGCCGGACCGGCTGAACGCCGCGCTGGTCGCCGGCGACCTGGACATCGGCCCCATCTCCCAGGTGGAATACCTGCGGCACGCCGACGAGCTGCTGCTCCTGCCGGATCTGGCGGTCGGCAGCGACGGCCCGGTGCTCTCGGTCAACGTGGTGTCCACCCGGCCCCTCACCGAGCTGGACGGCGCCCGGGTGGCGCTCGGCTCCACCTCGCGCACCGGGGTGCTGCTGGCCCAGCTTCTGCTCGCGGAGCGGTACGGGGTCCGCCCCGACTACTTCCGCTGCCCGCCGGACCTCACCCAGATGCTGCTGGAGGCCGACGCCGGGGTCGTGATCGGCGACGTGGCGCTGCGCGCGCTCTACGAGGCGCCCCGCAAGGGCCTCGAGGTGACCGACCTCGGCCAGGCGTGGCGCGAGTGGACCGGGCTGCCGATGGTCTTCGCCGTCTGGGCGGTCCGCCGCGACTTCGCCGCCGCCCACCCCGGCCTCGTCAAGGAGGTGCACGAGGCGTTCCTGCGCTCGCGCGACCTGTGCCTGGCCGAGCTGGACCAGGTGGCCGAGGCCGCGGCCCGCTGGGAGCCGTTCGACGCGACGACCCTGGCGACCTACTTCCGTACCCTCGACTTCTCCCTGGGCGAGCGGCAGGTGGCCGGCCTGCGCGAGTTCGCCCGACGCGCCGCGGGGATCGGTGAGGCGCCCGCCCTGCCCGAGGGTGGGCCGCACTTCTTCGAGGGCTGACGCCCTGCCACGACGAAGCGGCGGTGTCCCGGCGGACCGGGACACCGCCGCTTCGCGCAGCGGGTGGGATCAGGTGGCGTCGCGGAGCAACGCCTCGGTGATCTTCTCGCAGGCGTCCATGCCGTACTGCCAGGAACTCGCGGCGCTGAAGGGGGTGCGGACCATCACGCCCATCGTCCAGGTGTCGCCGATCGCCAGGCAGTTGACGTGGTATTCCCGCTCCTTCTGCCGGTCGATCCAGCCGTTCTTGATGGCGATCTGCTTCTGTTCGGCGGCGGGGAAGGCCTTGCGGATGCCGAAGTCGCCGTCACCGCGGACCAGCCGCATCTCGTTGAGCAGCCACTTGGTCCACTTCGGCCCGGCGGCCCGGCCGTCGTCGATGCAGAGGCCGAGCCGCGCGGTGTCCCGAGGCGACAGCATCGTCCGACTCCAGCCGCCGTCGCTGGCGACCTTGCTGTCGGTCAGCTCGCAGATCGAGATCAGCCGCTTGATCGAGGCCGAACCGCCCACGCTCTCGTAGAACTCCTGGGCCCGGGTGTTGTCGCTGTCCCGGATGATCTGCGTGGCGTCGTCCAGCTTCGCGTCGCTCGGGGTCCGGCCCGCCTCGGCGCTCCGACGCAGGTAGTCGGCGACGACCCAGGACTTGATCAGCGACGCGGTGGTGCTGGTCTCGCCCATGTTCTTCGAGCCGATGATCGCGCCGGTCCGCTTGTCCAGGACGCTCCAGGAGTACCAGCCCTTGATGTCCAGGTCGCTCAGGTCCTGGGCGGCGAACGGCAGCGGCTCCAACGACGGCGAGGGAGACGGCGACGGGCGGGCGTTGCGGTCGGTGGGTGTGGTCGAGGACCGGGTGCCCGCCGCGGGCGAGTGCGAGGCGGCCGTGGGCCGGAACGGAGAGCCGGGCACGAACCTGAGCGAGACGAGCACCAGGCCGACCAGGATCACGGCGACCGCGCTGTACGTCAGGGTGCGGTGGTCACTGCCCGGCCGGCGCCGGCTGCCCGCCATCAGAGCTTCCCGACCGGCTGCTGCGGCACCTTGAGGGCGGCGCCCGGCTGCGGGGTCACCAACTGGGTGGCGACGCTGGCGCAGACCTTCGCGCCGTACGAGGGGGTCCTCGGGTCGCTGCCGCCGGGGTAACGCATCATCACGGCCAGGGTCCAGTCGTCGGCCACCGCGAGGCAGTTGACGTGCCACTGGCCGTCGGCCCAGAGCATGGTGAAGCCGTTCTTGATGCTGACCGGGCCCTGCGACGTGATCGAGGCGGGCAGGCCGTCGACGATGCCCCAGTGCCCGCCCTGGACCTCCACGGACTTCTGGTCCTTCACGCCGCCGCGCACGTTGGCCATCTCGTTGAGCACCCACTTCGTCCACTTCGGTCCGGCGGCGGTGCCGTCGCCGATGCAGTCGCCCATCCGCACCGCGTCGCGCGGTGACATCTGGGTGTACGCCCACTTGGCCCGCGTGGGTTCAATCTTCGTGTCGGTCAGCTTGCACATCTTGATCAGCCGCTCCAGCACCGGCTTGCGCCCGCCGGCGTTGTAGAGCGCCTCGGCCGAGCGGTCGTTGCTGTCCCGGATGGCGGTGGTGGCCTGCTTCCTCCGCTCCGCGCTCAGGGGCTTGCCGTTGAGCTGGCGCAGGTAGTCGGAGACGATCCACGCCTTGATCATCGACTCGGTCGAGTTGGTCGACGCCATGTTCGGCGCGCCGCTGATCTTGCCGGTCTTCCGGTCCATCAGCGCCCAGGAGAAGAACTTGCCGTTGAAGTTCACCGAGACCGGCCCGGCGGCGAGCGTGGGCGCCGGGGGCGCGGTCGGTGCGGGCGCGGGGACCTGCGCCACGCCGCCTCCGATGCCGCCGAGGCTGTCGCCGCCGGAGAACTTGGCGTACGCGGCGGGGACCAGCATGCCGCCGCCGATGAGGACCGCCACGATGGCGAGCACCATGGTCACGCGAGGTCGCATGAGTGGGTGAACTCCAGATTGTCTGGCCGGGGGGACCGGCGCTTCCGAATGCTGTTCGGCCTGATCGCCGAGGCCGGGGGAGATGGCCTGGAGCCGGTGGCGATCGTCGGCAGCCGATCGGTGTGCCGGGCGAAGTCTACTTCCGGACAGGCCGGATGCCAGATCCCGACGCCCGGCAACTCGCCGTGAAGGCGGGACATTGGACCGTTCTGACGCGCTTGTGAGGATTCATCTTCTCCGGGTGGTCGACGTCACAGGTTTGGGCAGGTCAGGGGTTCTCACGGGAAGCGGTCGTCCGGTGACACAAGGTGGGTGCGGAAACCTGTTACACCCTCTGGTGTCATCGGGGGCGAGCTGTAACACTGGCCTCATGTATGGCAATGACTTCGCCCCGCCCGAGGACGGCCCGGGCGGCGGCCTGCTCGGCGAGGTGGAGGCGGCGGAGGCCGAGCTGCGCGAGGCGGCGGCGCGCGCCCGGCGCGGCGGACCGGCGCCGGACGAGGACTTCGCGGCGTACTTCGCGGACGTGATCGACGCCGACCAGAAGATCGAGCCGCGGGACTGGATGCCCGAGGCGTACCGGAAGACGCTGATCCGGCAGATCGCCCAGCACGCGCACTCCGAGATCATCGGCATGCAGCCGGAGGGGAACTGGATCAGCCGGGCCCCCTCGCTCAAGCGCAAGGCGATCCTGCTGGCCAAGGTGCAGGACGAGGCCGGACACGGCCTCTACCTCTACGCCGCCGCGGAGACCCTGGGCGTCAGCCGGGACGAGCTGGTCGAGCTGCTGATCGAGGGCCGGCAGAAGTACAGCTCGATCTTCAACTACCCGACGCTCACCTGGGCCGACGTGGGCGCCATCGGCTGGCTGGTCGACGGCGCCGCCATCGTCAACCAGGTGCCGCTGTGCCGCTGCTCCTACGGCCCCTACGCCCGCGCCATGATCCGGGTCTGCAAGGAGGAGTCGTTCCACCAGCGCCAGGGCTACGAGATCCTGCACACGCTGGCCCACGGCACCCCGGAGCAGAAGGCGATGGCCCAGGACGCGGTGGACCGGTGGTGGTACCCCTCACTGGCCATGTTCGGCCCGCCGGACGGAGACTCGACGCACAGCGCCCAGTCGATGGCCTGGAAGATCAAGCGCTTCTCCAACGACGAGCTGCGCCAGCGCTTCGTCGACATGTGCGTGCAGCAGGCGGAGATCCTCGGTCTCACCCTCCCCGACCCGGACCTGCGCTGGAACGAGCAGCGGCAGTCCTACGACTACACCCAGCCCGACTACGACGAGCTGATGCGGGTGATCAAGGGCGACGGGCCGTGCAACCGGCAGCGGATGGAGCACCGGCGCCGCGCCCACGCCGACGGCGCCTGGGTGCGGGAGGCCGCCGCGGCGTACGCGGCGAAGCGGAACAGCAAGGAGAAGGTGGCGGCATGAGCGAACGCACCGAGCGACGCGAGGGCCGTGAGGGCATGCCCGGCCGGCACGGCATGAGCGAACGCACCGAGCGACGCGAGGGCCGTGAGGGCATGCCCGGCCGGCACGGCATGAGCGAACGCACCGAGCGACGCGAGGGCCGTGAGGGCATGCCCGGCCAGCACGGCATGACCCAGCAGACCCCGTTGTGGGAGGTCTTCGTGCGGGCGCGGCGCGGGCTGTCGCACACCCACGTGGGCAGCCTGCACGCCCCCGACGCCGAGCTGGCCCTGCGCAACGCCCGCGACCTCTACACCCGGCGCCAGGAGGGCGTCTCGATCTGGGTGGTGCCGGCGAGCGCGATCACCGCGTCCAGCCCGGACGAGAAGGACGCCTTCTTCGACCCGGCTGCCGACAAGGTCTACCGCCACCCCACCTTCTACGAGGTGCCGGACGGGGTGGCGCACCTGTGAGCAGCCTGTTCGACTTCACGCTCGCACTCGGCGACGACGCGCTCATCGCGGCGCAGCGGCTCGGCGAGTGGACCTCCCGTGCGCCGGAGATGGAGGAGGACATCGCGCTGGCCAACATCGCCCTCGACCAGCTCGGCGCGGCCCGCCTGCTGCTCACGTACGCGGGTGAGCTGGAGGGCGCCGGTCGGGACGAGGACGCGCTGGCCTACCTGCGCGGCGACCGGGAGTTCCGCAACTGCCTCCTGGTCGAGCTGCCCAACGGCGACTTCGGCATGACCATGGCGAAGCTGTTCCTCCTGGCCGCCTACCAGCTCCCCCTCTACACGGCGCTGAGCGGGTGCGCCGACGAGCGGCTGGCCGCCATCGGGGCCAAGGCGCGCAAGGAGTCCGCGTACCACCTGGACCACGCCTCGCTCTGGGTGAAGCGGCTCGGCGACGGCACCGACGAGTCGCACCGGCGCATGCAGGACGCGCTCGACCAGGTGTGGCCGTACACCCACGAGCTGTTCACCGCGGACCCGGCGGCGCCGGTCGACCCGGCCACCCTGCGGGCCGACTTCGACGCCGTCGTGTCCGCGGTGTTCGACGAGGCGACGCTGACCCGGCCGGCCGACGGCTGGGCGCCGGGCGGCGGCCGGGACGGCGTCCACACCGAACACCTCTCCTACCTGCTCGCCGAGATGCAGGTGCTGCACCGCGCCCACCCGGGGGCGAAGTGGTGAATGACCCCAGGGCGGCCGTGGCGGCGGTGGTGGACCCGGAGATCCGGGTCATCACCATCGACGAGCTGGGCATCCTGCGGTCGGTCGACGAGGATCCGGCCACCGGCCGGGTCGTCGTCACCATCACCCCCACCTACACCGGCTGCCCGGCCATGGACGTGATCCGGGCGGACATCCGCCGCGCGCTCGCCGCCGCCGGCCACCCGGACGCCGAGGTCCGCACGGTGTACGCCCCGGCGTGGAGCACCGACTGGATCTCCGAGGGCGGCCGGGCCAAGCTGGCCGCCGCCGGCATCGCCCCACCCGCGCCGGCCGCCCGGGGCGGTGGCGTCGTCCCGCTGACCCTGGCCGTCCGCTGCCCGCGCTGCGGCTCACCGGAGACCGAGCAGGTCAGCCGGTTCGGCTCCACCGCCTGCAAGGCCCTGTGGCGCTGCCGCTCCTGTTCCGAACCCTTCGACCACCTGAAGGCGCTGTGACTGTCACGATCACCCGACCGGTCCGTCGCCGGCCGGTCTTCCACCCGCTGCACGTCGCCGCCGTCGACCGGCTCACCGACGACTCCGTGGCGATCACCTTCGCCGTGCCCGAGGAGCTGCGGGAGACGTTCGCGTTCTCCGCCGGCCAGCACCTGACGGTCCGGCGGGTCGGCGACGGCGGGGCGGACGTGCGGCGGTCGTACTCGATCTGCTCGACGCCCGCCGAGCTGGCCCGGCACGGGCGGCTGCGGATCGGGGTGCGGGAGGTCCCCGGCGGCGCCTTCTCCGCGTACGCCTGCGGCGCCCTGCGCGGCGGCGACGTCGTCGAGGTGCTGCCCCCGCTCGGCCACTTCACCTCGGCGTTCGCCCCGGACCGGGTCCGCCACTACGGCGCGGTGGTCGCCGGCTCCGGCATCACCCCGGTGCTCTCGCTCGTCGCGACCGCGCTCTCCGTCGAGCCGGCCAGCACCTTCACCCTGGTGTACGGCAACCGCACGGCGAACACCGTCATGTTCGCCGAGGAGCTGGCCGACCTGAAGGACCGGTGGCCGACCCGGCTGCACCTCGTGCACGTGCTCTCCCGGGAGATGGGCGAATCGGCGTTGCTCTCCGGGCGCATCGACGCCGACCGGCTCGGCCGGCTGCTCGACACCGTCGTCCCCGGCGACGCGATCGAGGAGTGGTTCCTCTGCGGCCCGTACGGGATGGTGGTGGACGCCAAGGCGGTGCTGGCCGACCGCGGCGTGCCCGACGCGACCGTGCACACCGAGCTGTTCCACGTCGACGCCCCGCCGGAGCCGGTCCGCCGCCCGACGGACGAGCCCGGCGCCGGCGCCGAGGTGACGATCGTGCTGGACGGGCGCTCGTCGAGCTTCACGATGGGCCGCGACGAGCGGGTGCTGGACGCCGCCCTGAAGGTCCGCGGCGAGCTGCCGTACGCCTGCAAGGGCGGGGTCTGCTCGACCTGCCGGGCCAAGGTGGTCTCCGGCGAGGTGACCATGGCCCGCAACTACGCGCTGGAGCCGGACGAGGTGGCCGCCGGCTACGTCCTGACCTGCCAGTCCAGCCCGGTCACCGACAAACTCACCATCGACTACGACGCGTGACCCGTAGAACAGACCGTTCTACACTCGGAGCATGGAGCAGATCGCCGTTCGGGAGCTGAACCAGCACACGAGTCGGGTGCTGGCCCGGGTACGCGCGGGCGAAACGGTCGAGGTGACCGATCGCGGCGAGCCGATCGCCCGGCTCGTCCCGGTGCTGGCCGGCGACGCGCTCCTCGGCCGTCTGGTCGCCGAGGGGCGGGCGACGGCGCCGACCGCGACCGGGCCGATTCCGATGCCACCGGTGCTCGGGGACCCCGCGGTGGACGTCGCGGCCGTCCTGGCGGACGCGCGGGACGAGGAACGCTGGTGATCTACCTCGACTCGGCGGCGGTCATCAAGATGCTCCGGCGGGAGGCGGAGACGCCGGATCTCATCGGCTGGCTCAACGAGCACGCCGGCACGGCACTGGTCTCGTCGGCCCTGGTCGAGGTCGAGGTGCCGCGTGCCCTGCGTCGTGCCGCGCCGCAGGCGCTGGTCGGCGTCCCGTCGGTGCTGGGGCGGCTCTACCGGGTCGAAATCGACACTGCGGTCCGGGCGGCGGCCGGCGCGTACGCCGAACCCCTGCTGCGCAGTCTGGACGCCATCCACCTCGCCACGGCGGAGATCCTGGCCCGTCAGGCCGGCGCCGACTTCGTCGCGTTCGTCACCTACGACCGGCGACTCCTGGACGCCGCGAAGGCGGTCGGTCTCGCCGTGGCCAGTCCGGGGATGAACTGAGCCGGCCGGTGGGGCGCTCGTCACCGGGGGTGGAGCGGCGTTCCGGCCTCCGAGCGGGCGACGTACCCTCGGAGACGTGACGGTGAGCCGGGAGATCGACGACATCCTGCAGCGCGGCGCGGACGGCGGGCGGATCACGCCCGAGGAGGCCCTGCTGCTCTACACCGAGGCGCCCTTCCACGCGCTGGGCGAGGCCGCGGACGCGGTGCGCCGGCGGCGCTACCCGGACAACATCGTCACGTACCTGATCGACCGCAACATCAACTACACGAACGTCTGCGTGACGGCGTGCAAGTTCTGCGCGTTCTACCGGGCCCCCAAGCACAAGGAGGGCTGGACCCACCCGACCGAGGAGATCCTGCGCCGCTGCGGCGAGGCGGTCGAGCTGGGCGCCACCCAGGTCATGCTCCAGGGCGGCCACCACCCGGACTACGGCGTGGAGTACTACGAGGAGCTGTTCTCCGCGGTCAAGACGGCCTACCCGCAGCTCGCCATCCACTCGATCGGCCCGAGCGAGATCCTGCACATGGCCAAGGTCTCCGGGGTGAGCCTGGACGAGGCGATCGCCCGGATCAAGGCGGCCGGGCTGGACTCGATCGCCGGCGCCGGCGCCGAGATGCTGCCGGACCGGCCGCGCCGGGCCATCGCGCCGCTGAAGGAGTCGGGCGCGCGCTGGCTGGAGGTCATGGAGCTGGCGCACCGGCAGGGCCTGGAGTCGACCGCGACCATGATGATGGGCACCGGCGAGACCCACGCCGAGCGGATCGAGCACCTGCGGATGATCCGCGACGTGCAGGACCGCACGGGCGGCTTCCGCGCGTTCATCCCCTGGACGTACCAGCCGGAGAACAACCACCTGAAGGGCCGCACCCAGGCGACCACGCTGGAATACCTGCGGCTCGTCGCGGTGGCCCGGCTCTTCTTCGAGACGGTGCCGCACCTTCAGGCGTCGTGGCTGACCACGGGCAAGGACGTCGGCCAGCTCGCCCTGCACATGGGGGTGGACGACCTCGGCTCGATCATGCTGGAGGAGAACGTCATCTCCTCGGCCGGCGCCCGGCACCGCTCGAACCTGCACGAGCTGATCAACATGATCCGCACCGCCGACCGGATCCCCGCCCAGCGGGACACGCTCTACAACCGGCTCGCGGTGCACCGGACCCCGGCCGACGACCCGAGCGACGACCGGGTGGTCTCGCACTTCTCCTCGATCGCCCTGCCGGGCGGCGGGGCCGGTAAGTCGCTCCCGCTGGTCGAGGTCAACTGACCCCGCTTCCGTCGACCGAACGGCACCGCCGATCGGGCCGCCGACCTGCGAGATAACAGGACGGCGGCGACCTGCGCGACCGTGACCCGCGCGGCGACATCGGCGGTTACGCTGTCGTCGTCCGCCTGACGGTCGTCCTCCATCGGCCCGCGAGGGCCGTTCACATAAACGCACGGCAGCAGGGGCGGGATGGGTCACCATCCCGCCCCTGCTGTCTGCGTTCCGGTGAGGACGGTGGGAATTCATCGACGGGGTTCTGGCGCGGCCCGACGTCGCTCCGGTAGCGTCCCTTCGTTCCGCAACCATCCGCACGTCCCTTACCCCGGGGGATCCATGACCTTCACCTACCGTCCACCGCTGGCCCGCGCCGGCGCCGTGGCCCTGCTCGCGGTCGGCGCGCTGACCGCCGTCGGCACGCCGGCGCAGGCGGCCGACCTGCCCGACCTCGTGCTCGCCCCGATCAGCACCAGCCTGGCCAAGGGCGTCGAGGCCGCCCAGGCCAAGCCGTTCAAGTTCACCGTGACCAACGTCGGCACGGCCGAGGCGAAGGACGTCAGCGTCCGGGTCAAGGTCGACGAGCTCAACGCGAAGCGCGTGGGCTACGTGCTGCCGGACGGCTGCCGGGTCGTCTCCAGCCAGTTCTACGACTGCCGGCTGGGCGACCTGCCCGCCGGCACGAGCGAGGACTTCGGCATCCCGCTGTTCAGCACCGGCGGCAAGGGCGACGGCGGTGTGCTGACCGTCGGCGTGGGCACCGTCAGCCCCCAGCCGAACACCGCCGACGAGATCGTCGAGGTGCCGGTCCAGGTCACCCGACCCGGCTACGACCTCGCCGCCTGGGTGCAGGACATCCAGGACAACGTCGTGGTCGACGGCGCCGGGCAGGACGAGCCCGACCTGAAGCCGGTCCGGCGTGGCGTGACGGTGCCGCTGGACTGGGCGGTCTACAACGACGGCAGCCGTCCGGCCACCGGCGTCTTCTACGGCCTCACCCTGCCGGCCGGAGTGAGCTTCGTGGACCTGCCGGAGGGCTGCCTCCAGCAGGAGATCCTGGGCAAGGCCCAGGCGCTCTGCGAGGACGACGGCGCGGTGGTCCAGCCGGGCCAGTACTACACCGCGGGCGTCACGGTCCGCGTCGGCGACGACGTCACCGAGCCGGTGCTGCACGAGGGCGACCTCTTCGCGTACGGGTTGGACGGTGCCGAGGGCGCGCCGGAGGAGGCGCCCAGGGCGGCCGGCGCCGCGCAGCGGCGTACCTTCGCCGAGGTCGACGAGCTGGACAACCACACCATCTTCGAGGCCTTCGTGGACCTGTCGGCCGGGTCCACCCCGGACCCGACCGGCACGCCGCAGCCCACCCCCACGGGCACGGGCACGCCGGCCCCGACCGGCCAGCCGAGCGCGACGGCGAGCCCGGGCGGTGGCAGCGGCGGCGGGGCCGGCGACGGTGGCCTGCCGGTGACCGGCGTTCAGGTCGGGCTGATCGGCGGCGTCGGCGCGGCCGTCCTGCTGGCCGGCGGGGCGCTGCTGCTGCTCTCCCGCCGCCGGAAGGTGGTTCTGGTCACGCCGACCGACGAGCGGGCCGGGGACTGACCGACCTGGACAGGGTGTGGGGCGGGGTGGGCGACCACCCCGCCCTTTCGCGTACCCGGCAGGAGTCGGGCGGGGGGCGGCTGGCAGAGTGGAGGGGTGAGCCGTACCCCGCAGGGCCAGCGCGCCAGCCTGGACAAGCAGCCGCACGAGGTCGCCGCGATGTTCGACGGCGTGGCCGCCCGCTACGACCTGACCAACACGGTGCTCTCCTTCGGGCAGGACCGGTTCTGGCGGCGGGCCACCCGGGAGGCGCTGGGGCTGCGCCCCGGCGAGCGGGTGCTGGACGTGGGCGCCGGCACCGGCGTCTCGACCGAGGAGCTCGGCCACTCCGGGGCGTACGCGGTCGGCGCCGACCTGTCGCTCGGCATGCTGCACGCCGGCAAGCGCACCCGCCCGCGGGTGCCGCTGCTGGCCGGGGACGCGCTGCGGCTGCCCTTCGCCGACGCGAGCTTCGACGCGGTGACCATCTCCTTCGCGCTGCGCAACGTCAACGACACCGACGCCGCGCTGCGCGAGCTGGCCCGGGTCACCCGGCCGGGCGGCCGGCTGGTGGTCTGCGAGTTCAGCACCCCGGTCAACCCGGCGTTCCGCACGGTCTACCTGTCGTACCTGATGCGGTCGCTGCCGGCCGTGGCTCGCGCGGTGTCGAGCAACCCCGACGCGTACGTCTACCTCGCCGAGTCGATCCGGGCCTGGCCGGACCAGGAGGCGCTGGCCGCACGGATCGGCGCGGCCGGCTGGGGCCGGGTGGCCTGGCGCAACCTGACCGGCGGCGTGGTCGCGCTGCACCGCGCGATCCGGGACTGATGCGTGGGCCGGCATAAACCGGCCTTTTCGTGAATATCCGCTTTAGGTCTACTTTGTCCCGTAGGCTCGCCCCCATGACGGGACCAGACCAGGCGGCCACCGACGACGACGCCGCGGAACTCATCGCGCAACTCCGGGAGCTGGCCGGCGCCGATCCCGCCGACGTGCGTCAGGTGGTCGCCGAGGTGCTGGCCGCGCTCGACCGGGCCGCCGGCGGCGCGCTGCGCGACCACCTGCCGGAGGCGATCCGGCTCGACGCCGGCCTGGGGCCCGCCGCCTCCGCGCGCTCCTGACCGCCGGACGGACGCACACCGACCGGCTTGTTTCCGCGAAGTTAGGCCCCCCTCAGCGCATACAGGTGTAACGCCGGTCATAGACTCCAACCGGATCGGCTTGTGAAGCATTTCACGAGCATGCGGGAGGAGGCGCGGATGGCCGCGGTGGAGAACGACGCCGACGTCATCGTCGTGGGCGCCGGTCCCGGAGGATCGGCGACGGCGTACCACCTGGCGCGGCACGGCGTACGCGTGCTGCTGCTGGAGAAGACCGAATTTCCCCGGGAGAAGGTCTGCGGCGACGGGCTCACCCCCCGGGCCGTGCGGCAGCTCATCCGGATGGGCGTGGACACCTCGCCCGAGGCCGGCTGGCTGCACAACAAGGGCCTGCGGGTGATCGGCGGCGGGGTACGCCTGGAACTCGACTGGCCCGACCTGGCCAGCTTCCCCAACTACGGCCTGGTCCGGACCCGGCTCGACTTCGACGACCTGCTCGCCCAGCGTGCCGTCGCCGCCGGGGCGAAGCTGCGCACCGGCGTCAACGTGCTGGGCCCGGTGCTCGGCGCCGACGACCGGGTGATCGGCGTGCAGGCCGAGGTGGGCCCCGACAAGGAGCCGGCCACCTTCCACGCGCCGCTCGTGGTCGCCGCGGACGGCGTCTCCGGCCGCTTCCCGCTCGCCCTCGGCCTGGCCAAGCGCGAGGACCGGCCGATCGGCGTCGCGGTCCGCCGCTACTACCGCTCGCCCGCCAAGCACGACGACGACTACCTGGAGTCGTGGCTGGAGCTGCGGGCCAAGGGCAGCGACGCGCTGCTGCCCGGCTACGGCTGGATCTTCGGCCTCGGCGACGGCCGGGTGAACGTCGGCCTGGGCGTGCTCAACTCCTCCTCGGCCTTCGGCAAGACGAACTACCGCCGGCTGCTCACCGACTGGCTGGCCAACACCCCCGAGGACTGGGGGATGACCGACGAGACCAACGCGGAGGGGCCGATCCTCGGCGCCGCGCTGCCGATGGGCTTCAACCGGGTCCCGCACTACACCCGCGGGGTCCTGCTGGTCGGCGACTCCGGCGGCATGGTCAACCCGTTCAACGGCGAGGGCATCGCGTACGCCATGGAGTCCGGCGAGCTGGCCGCCGAGGTCGCGGTGCAGGCGCTCGCCCGCCCGGCCGGCGCGGAGCGCGAGCGGGCGCTGCTGGCGTACCCGCAGGAGCTGAAGGCCCGCTTCGGCGGCTACTACCGCCTCGGCGGCATCTTCGTGAAGCTCATCGGCCGGCCCGAGGTGATGCGCATGGCCACCAAGCACGGCATGCCCCACCCGATGCTGATGCGCTTCGTGCTCAAGCTGCTGGCCAACCTCACCGACCCCCGGGGCGGTGACGCCATGGACCGCGTCATCAACGCGATGACGAGGGTGGCACCCGCCGTCTAGACCACCGGTCCCGGGGTCACGGCGCCCCGGGACCGACAAAGATCGACCCCCCGCCGGCCGAGGTCACGAGGGACGTGAATAGTGTGATTTTCGCCAACCGTCGAGGTCAGGGAAGGACGAGCAGGAGACAACGATGACGCTCTCTCCTTACGCACCGATCATCGGGCTGTTCGCCCTCGCCGCGGGGTTCGCGCTGTTCTCCGTGGCCGCCGCCCGATTCGCCGGCCCCCGGCGTCTGAACAAGGCCAAGCTCGAGGCGTACGAGTGCGGCATCGAACCGAGCCCGCAGCCGGTCGGTGGCGGCCGGTTCCCGGTCAAGTTCTACCTGACGGCGATGCTCTTCATCGTCTTCGACATCGAGATCATCTTCCTCTACCCCTGGGCCGTCTCCTTCGACGCCCTGCCGATCTTCGGCTTCGTGGAGATGGTCATGTTCATCGTCGCGGTCTTCGTCGCCTACGCCTACGTCTGGCGGCGCGGCGGCCTGGACTGGGACTGAGGGAGGTACGTCAGATGGGCATCGAGGAGAAGCTCCCGGCCGGCGTCCTGCTCACCTCCGTGGAGAAGCTGGTCAACTGGTCGCGGAAGTCGTCCGTCTGGGGCGCCACCTTCGGCCTGGCCTGCTGTGCCATCGAGATGATGGCCGCCGGTGGTCCGCACTACGACATGGGCCGCTGGGGCATGGAGGTCTTCCGGGCCTCGCCGCGGCAGGCGGACCTCATGATCGTGGCCGGCCGGGTGAGCCAGAAGATGGCCCCGGTGCTGCGCCAGATCTACGACCAGATGGCCGAGCCCCGCTGGGTCATCTCGATGGGCGTCTGCGCCAGCAGCGGCGGCATGTTCAACAACTACGCCATCGTGCAGGGCGTCGACCACATCGTGCCGGTCGACATGTACCTCCCGGGCTGCCCGCCCCGGCCCGAGATGCTCATCGACGCGGTGCTCAAGCTCCGCGAGAAGATCATGTACGAGCCGCTGGGCGCGAACGGCCGCAAGATGCTGGAGGCCCGCAAGGAGCGCGGTGACGTGCCCGTCGTGCCCTACGGCTCGATGCCGTCGTCGTACCGGAACGACAAGGCCCGGCGCGCCGAGTGGACGAAGGCGGTCCGCGAGGGGCGCGAGGAGCAGCTGCGGATCGAGAACTGGATGAAGGCGCAGAACCACCTCCAGTCGCAGGGGGGCCCGAAGTGACGGCACCGCACGACAAGAACAACGACGGCGGCGTGCCGGTCCCGACCACCCCGGCCGGAGCCAGCAGCACCGCCCCGGCGGAGTACCCGCCGGCCAGCCCGGCCGGACGCGGCATGTTCGGCAACCAGGGCACCGGCGACGTCTCCGGCTACGGCGGCCTGGTGCGCCAGCGCAAGCCCATCGAGGAGGCCGCCCGGCCGTACGGGGGCTACTTCGACGAGGTCCGCGACGCGCTGGAGGAGGCGTACCCCCAGTTCGGCGACGCGATCGAGAAGGTCGTGGTCGACCGGGGCGAGCTGACCCTGCACGTCCGCCCGGAGCGGATCGCCGAGGTCTGCCAGGTGATGCGCGACGACCTGGCGCTCCGCTTCGAGCTCTGCTCCTCGGTGTCCGGCGTGGACTACCTGGGCGCGGACGGGCGCCGGCTGCACGTGGTCTACCAGCTGACCTCGATGACCTACCGGCGCCGGGTCCGGCTGGAGGCCGCGGTCTCCGCCGAGGACCCGCACCTGCCGAGCGTCACCGCCGTCTACCCGACCGCCGACTGGCAGGAGCGGGAGACGTACGACATGTTCGGCATCGTCTTCGACGGCCACCCCAACCTGACCCGGATCCTCATGCCGGACGACTGGGAGGGGCACCCGCAGCGCAAGGACTACCCGCTCGGCGGCATCCCCGTCGAGTACAAGGGTGCGGAAATCCCGCCGCCGGACCGTAGGAGGTCCTACCAGTGACCACGTCCAACTACGCGACCGAGCGCGAGACGACCGAGGGCAAGGTCTTCACCGTCACCGGTGGGGACTGGGACCAGGTCGTCTCCGGCACGGACCCGATCAACGACGAGCGGATCGTCGTCAACATGGGTCCGCAGCACCCGTCCACGCACGGCGTGCTCCGGCTGATCCTGGAGCTGGAGGGCGAGACGGTCCGCGAGGCCCGCTCGGTCGTCGGCTACCTGCACACCGGCATCGAGAAGAACCTCGAATACCGGAACTGGGTCCAGGGCTCGACCTTCGTGACCCGGATGGACTACCTCTCCCCGCTGTTCAACGAGACGGCGTACGCGCTCGCGGTGGAGAAGCTGCTCGGCATCACCGACGAGGTGACCGAGCGGGCCACCACCATCCGGGTGCTGATGATGGAGCTCAACCGCATCTCGTCGCACCTGGTCTGGCTGGCCACCACCGGCATGGAGCTGGGCGCGATCAACATGATGCTGTACGGCTTCCGCGAGCGGGAGTACATCCTCGACATCTTCGAGACCATCACCGGCCTGCGCATGAACCACGCGTACGTGCGGCCGGGCGGCGTCGCGCAGGACGTGCCGGACGACGCGATCGTCAAGATCCGTGACTTCCTCAAGCTGATGCCGAAGAAGCTCAAGGAGTACGAGAACCTGCTCTCCGGCCAGCCGATCTGGACCGAGCGGACGAAGAACGTGGCGGTCCTCGACGTGACGGCCTGCCTCGCGCTCGGCGTGACCGGTCCGGTGCTGCGCTCCGCCGGTCTCGCCTGGGACCTGCGCAAGACCATGCCGTACTGCGGCTACGAGACGTACGAGTTCGACGTGCCGACGCACACCGACGGCGACGTCTGGGGCCGCTACCTGGTCCGGCTGGCCGAGATCCGGGAGTCGCTGAAGCTGGTCGAGCAGGCCCTCGACCGGCTCAAGCCGGGCCCCGTGATGGTGGCCGACCGCAAGATCGCCTGGCCGGCGCAGCTCGCCATCGGCGTCGACGGCATGGGCAACTCGCTGGAGCACGTCGCCAAGATCATGGGTCAGTCGATGGAGTCGCTGATCCACCACTTCAAGCTCGTCACCGAGGGCTTCCGGGTCCCGCCGGGCCAGGTGTACGTCGCCGTCGAGTCGCCCCGCGGCGAACTGGGCGTGCACGCGGTCTCCGACGGCGGCACCCGGCCCTACCGGGTGCACTACCGGGAGCCGAGCTTCGTCAACCTCCAGGCCCTCCCGGCGATGGCCGAGGGCGGCCTGATCGCCGACGTGATCGCCGGTGGCGCCTCGCTGGACCCCGTGATGGGTGGTTGTGACCGATGAGCGTTTTCACTGAACAGACCCGGGAGCGGGCGCGGGAGATCATCGCCCGGTACCCGGCGGACCGGTCCCGCTCGGCCCTGCTGCCGCTGCTGCACCTGGTCCAGTCCGAGGAGGGGTACGTCTCCCCGGCCGGGGTCGAGTTCTGCGCCGAGGTGCTCGGCCTGAACAAGGCCCAGGTCGGCGCGGTCGCCACCTTCTACACCATGTACAAGCGCAAGCCGACCGGTGACTACCTGGTCAGCGTCTGCACCAACACCATGTGCAACGTGCTCGGCGGCCAGGAGGTCTACGACACCCTCGCCGAGCACCTGGGCGTCGGGCACGACGAGACCACCGCCGACGGGAAGATCACCCTGGAGCACGCCGAGTGCCTGGCGGCGTGCGACTACGGCCCGGTCATGACGGTCAACTACGACTTCTTCGACAACGTCGACCCGCAGGGCGCGCTCGGCGTGGTGGAGGAGCTGCGGGCGGGGGGCCGGCCGATGCCGACCCGCGGCGCCCGGCTCTGCACCCTCAAGGAGATGGCCGTCCAGCTCGCCGGTTTCGCCGACGAGCGCGACGGCGCGGTGGCCGACGGGGGGCCGGGCGAGCCGACCCTGCGCGGCCTGCGCCTGGCCGAGCAGCACGGCATCTCGGTGCCGGGCTTCGACCCGAACACCCCGATCCGCAGCAAGGCCGAGGCCGACAAGGCCGCCGCCGAGGCCAAGGCCAAGGCCGAGGCCGCCAGGCCGGCCCCGGCGGCCGAGCCGGTGAAGCCCGCGGCGGCCACCGGCAGCACCGCGCCGGACGTGAAGGCGCCGGACGACAAGTCGCCGCAGGTGCGTACCGCCGAGACCCGGCAGCCGGATGCGCGCACCGCCGCGCCGGACGCCCCGGGCACCAAGGTCCCGACGGACGGTGCGCCGCCGGCGCCGCGCGACGCGCAGGCGGCGGAGGCCGCCGGCGCGGCGGCGAACCCGCCGGCCGGTGACGGCAAGCCCGCCGGCGACGAGGCCGGGGCGCAGCAGCGCAACCTCAAGGAAGCGGAGGCCGGGGCGGGCGCCAACGGCGCGGGCCCGGCGGTCGCGAGCGAAACGGGGGTCCAGAAGTGACCGCTCCTCGGCCGGAGACGCTGGCCAAGCTGACGCCGGTGCTCACCAAGCGCTGGCTGTCGCCGGACGCCTGGCGGATCGGCACCTACGAGAGGCTGGACGGCTACGCCGCCCTGCGCAAGGCGCTCAGGGCGCACCCGGACGACCTGATCCAGCTGATCAAGGACTCCGGGCTGCGCGGGCGGGGCGGCGCGGGCTTCCCGACCGGTCTCAAGTGGGGGTTCATCCCGCAGGGCGACGGCAAGCCGCACTACCTCGTGGTGAACGCCGACGAGGGCGAGCCGGGCACCTGCAAGGACCTGCCGCTCATGACCCACGACCCGCACTCGCTGGTTGAGGGCGTCATCATCGCCTCGTACGCGATCCGCGCCAACCGGGCGTACATCTACATCCGTGGCGAGGCCGTGCACGCCGCCCGCCGGCTGCGCAACGCCGTGCACGAGGCGTACGCCAGGGGCTACCTCGGCCGGAACATCCAGGGCAGCGGCTTCGACCTCGACTTGGTGGTGCACTCCGGCGCCGGGGCGTACATCTGCGGTGAGGAGACCGCGCTGCTGGACTCGCTGGAGGGCTTCCGGGGCCAGCCCCGGCTGCGCCCGCCGTTCCCGGCGACTCACGGCCTGTACGCCAGCCCGACCGTGGTGAACAACGTCGGCACCATCGCCAGCGTGCCGTACATCGTGCTGGGCGGCGCCGACTGGTGGAAGACCATGGGGACGGAGAAGTCCTCCGGCCCGATGATCTACTCACTCTCCGGCCGGATCGCCAACCCGGGCCAGTTCGAGTGCTCGATGGGGATCACCCTGCGCGAGCTGATCGAGCTGGCCGGCGGCATGCAGCCCGGGCACAACCTGCGGTTCTGGACCCCGGGCGGCTCGTCGACGCCGCTGCTCACCGCCGAGCACCTGGACGTGCCGCTGGACTTCGAGGGGGTGGCGGCGGCCGGCTCGATCCTGGGCACCACGGCCACGCAGATCTTCTCCGACCAGGACTGCCCGGTGTACGCGACCTACCGGTGGCTGGAGTTCTACCACCACGAGTCGTGCGGCAAGTGCACCCCGTGCCGTGAGGGCAACTACTGGATGGTCCGGGTCTACCGGCGGATCCTCTCCGGTCAGGGCACCCACGAGGACCTGGACACCCTGCTCGACACCTGCGACAACATCCTCGGCCGCTCGTTCTGCGGTCTGGGTGACGGTGCGACCAGCTCGGTGACCTCGTCGCTGAAGTACTTCAAGCAGGACTACCTCGACTACATCGAGGGACGTACCGCGCCGAAGCTCTCCGAGAAGCAGCTGGTGGGAGCCCACTGATGACCGACGTAGCCAAGCAGACCGAGACCGTCACCCTGACCATCGACGGCGTCCAGGTCACCGCGCCCAAGGGGGCGCTGCTGATCCGGGTCGCCGAGCAGTTGGGCACCGAGATCCCGCGGTTCTGCGACCATCCGCTGCTGGCCCCGGCCGGCGCCTGCCGGCAGTGCCTGGTGGAGGTGGAGGGCCAGCGCAAGCCGGTCGCCTCCTGCACCCAGACCGTGGCCGACGGCATGGTGGTGCGGACGCAGCTCACCTCCCCGGTCGCCAAGAAGGCCCAGGAGGGGGTGATGGAGCTGCTGCTCCTCAACCACCCCCTGGACTGCCCGATGTGCGACAAGGGCGGCGAGTGCCCGCTCCAGAACCAGGCGATGTCCACCGGCCGCACCGACTCCCGCTTCCACGAGCACAAGCGGGAGTACCCGAAGCCGCTGCCGATCAGCACCCAGGTGCTGCTCGACCGCGAGCGCTGCGTGCTCTGCCAGCGCTGCACCCGGTTCTCCGAGGAGATCGCCGGCGACAAGTTCATCGACCTGATGGGCCGGTCGTCCGCCGAGGAGATCAACATCTACCGGGACGACGCGTACGGCGCGGACCCCGGGGATGAGGCGGGGGACGTCCCCTTCAACTCGTACTTCTCCGGCAACACCGTGCAGATCTGCCCGGTGGGCGCGCTGACCGGCGCGCAGTACCGGTTCCGGGCCCGCCCGTTCGACCTGGTCTCCACCCCCAGCGCCTGCGAGCACTGCGCGGCCGGCTGCGCGCAGCGCACCGACTGGCGGCGCGGCAAGGTGCTGCGCCGGCTGGCCGGTGACGACCCGGCGGTGAACGAGGAGTGGAACTGCGACAAGGGCCGCTGGGGCTTCCAGTACACCCGCGCGTTCGACCGGCTCACCACCCCGCTGGTGCGGGACGGGAAGACCGGTGAGCTGCGCGAGGCGTCCTGGAGCGAGGCCCTGACCCGGGCCGCCGAGGGGCTGCGCGCCGCCCGGGACGGCGAGCAGGGCACGGCGGTGCTGACCGGCGGCCGGCTCACCGTCGAGGACGCCTACGCGTACGCGAAGTTCGCGCGGGTCGCCCTGCACACCAACGACATCGACTTCCGGGCCCGCCCGGTCTCCCGCGAGGAGGCCGACTTCCTGGCCAGCAGCGTCGCCGGGGTCACCGACGTGACCTACGCCGACGTGGAGAACGCGCCCGCCGTGGTGCTGGTCGGCCTGGAGCCGGAGGAGGAGTGCCCGATCCTCTTCCTGCGGCTGCGCAAGGCGTACCTGAAGAAGAAGCTCACGGTCTACGCGCTCGCGCCGTTCGCGACCCGCGGCCTGGAGAAGCTCGGGGCCAAGCTGGCCCGGGTGGTGCCGGGCGAGGAGGCCAGCGTGCTGGCCGAGCACGCCACGGTGGCCGAGGCCCTCAGCCAGCCGGGCGCCATCCTGATCGTCGGCGAGCGGCTGGGCGCGGTGCCCGGCGGCCTCTCCGCCGCGGCGGACGTGGCCCGGCGTACCGGGGCCAAGCTGGCCTGGGTGCCGCGGCGCGCGGGTGACCGCGGCGCGGTCGACGCGGGCTGCCTGCCCAACCTGCTGCCCGGCGGCCGCGTGGTCACCGAGCCGGCCGCCCGCGCCGAGCTGGGCGAGGCGTGGGACATCCCGGCCGGGGTGATCCCGAGCCAGGCCGGCCGGGACACCGACGGCATCCTCACGGCCGCGGCCAACGGTCAGATCGGCGCCCTCGTGGTGGCCGGCGTCGACCCGGCCGACCTGTCCGACCCGCGCCTGGCCGAGCAGGCCCTGGACGCGGTGCCGTTCCTGGTCAGCCTGGAGCTGCGGATGAGCGCGGTGGCCCGCCGGGCCGACGTGGTCCTGCCGGTCGCCCCGGTGGTCGAGAAGGCCGGCAGCTTCCTGGACTGGGAGGGCCGGCTGCGCACCTTCGACAAGGTGCTGGACACCGCGGCCATGACCGACGGCCGGGTGCTCGACGCGATCGCCGCGCAGCTCGACGTGCGGCTCGGCACCGGCGACGTGCAGAGCGTCCGCCGGGAGCTGGGCGCGCTGCCGCCGACCCGGGTCGACCGGCCGTCCGCCCCGTCCGTCGAGCCGGCCACCGTGCCGCAGCCCGGCGCCGGCGAGGCCGTGCTGGCCACCTGGCACCAGCTGCTCGACCTGGGCAGCCTCACCGACGGCGACGAGCACCTCGCCGGCACCGCCCGCCCGCCGGTGGTCCGGCTCGGCAAGGGCACCGCCGAGGCGCTCGGTGTCGCGGACGGGGACCCGGTGACCGTCGGCACCGACCGCGGCGCGGTCACCCTGCCGGCGGCGATCACCGAGATGCCGGACGGCGTCGTCTGGCTGCCGACCAACTCACCCGGCTCGACCGTCCGGCGCAGCCTCGGCGCGACGTCCGGCGAGGTCGTGAAGGTCTCGGCCGCGGCGGTCGCCGCGGACGCGGCCGCCCGTCCGGGTCCGCTCCTCAACACCGGGAGTGCCCAGTGAACCTCTACCTCGCGGCGCAGGACCCGACGCTGGCCGACTTCGGCAAGGATCCGTGGTGGCTGGTCCTCGGGAAGATCGTCTTCGCGTTCGCCTTCGGCCTGCTGGCCACGCTGCTCGGCGTCTGGTTCGAGCGCCGGGTGGTCGGCCGCATGGCGGTCCGGCCCGGCCCGAACCAGGTGGGCCCGTTCGGCCTGCTGCAGACCCTCGCGGACGGCCTGAAGATGGCGTTCAAGGAGGACATCCTCCCGCGCGCCGCCGACAAGGTGGTCTTCTTCTTCGCGCCGACCATCTCGGTGATCTCCGCGGTCACCGCGCTGTCGGTGGTGCCGTTCGGCCCGAAGGTGAGCATCTTCGGCCACTGGACGCCGCTCCAGGTCACCGACGTGTCGGTGGCGGTGCTGGTGATCCTCGCCTGCTCCTCGATGGGCATCTACGGCATCGTGCTCGGCGGCTGGGCCTCCGGGTCGACGTACCCGCTGCTCGGCGGTCTCCGGTCCAGCGCCCAGATGATCTCGTACGAGGTCGCCATGGGGCTGAGCATCGTGGCGGTGTTCATGACCGCCGGCACGATGTCGACCAGCGGGATCGTCGCGGCGCAGGGCGACGCCACCCAGCTCACCATCGCCGGCCAGCAGATCCCGGCCCCCGGCTGGTACGCGATCCTGCTGCTGCCCAGCTTCGTCATCTTCTTCATCGCCATGGTCGGTGAGACCAACCGGGCGCCGTTCGACCTGCCCGAGGCGGAGTCGGAGCTGGTCGCGGGCTTCATGACCGAGTACAGCTCGCTCAAGTTCGCGCTCTTCATGCTCTCCGAGTACGTCTCGATGGTGACCATGTCCGCGGTCACCACGACGCTGTTCCTCGGCGGCTGGCGGGCCCCCTGGCCGATCACCCTGTGGTCGGGCGCCAACTCGGGTTGGTGGCCGATGCTCTGGTTCTTCGGCAAGGTCATCGTCCTGGTCTTCGTCTTCGTCTGGCTGCGGGGCACCCTGCCCCGGCTCCGCTACGACCAGTTCATGCGCTTCGGCTGGAAGGTCCTGCTGCCGATCAACCTGGTCTGGATCCTGGTGCTGAGCGGTCTCCGCTCGATCGAGGACTGGCAGACCCGGGACCGGCTGCTCGCCACCGGCATCGCCGCGGGCGTGCTGCTGCTGGCCACGCTCTTCTGGCCGAGCCGGAAGAAGGCGCCGAAGCCGCCGCTCCAGGAGCAGGTGAACAGCCGTCCACACGGCAGCTTCCCGCTGCCGCCGATGGATCTTCAGGTTCCGCCGAGCCCGCGTACCAAGCGCGTGGTCGCCGAGCGGGAGCCGGCCAACGTCGTCGCCGGCTCGGACTCCAGGGAGGTGTGACGTGGGCGCGATCACCGGAACGTTCAAGGGCTTCGGTGTCACCTTCTCGCACATGTTCAAGAAGGTCGTCACGACCGACTACCCGTTCAAGCCGCCGGTCTCGGCGCCGCGCTACCACGGGCGGCACATCCTCAACCGGCATCCGGACGGGCTGGAGAAGTGCATCGGCTGCGAGCTGTGCGCGTGGGCCTGCCCGGCGGACGCGATCTACGTGGAGGGTGGCGACAACACCGAGGAGCAGCGCTTCTCCCCGGGTGAGCGGTACGCCAGCGTCTACCAGATCAACTACGCCCGGTGCATCTTCTGCGGGCTCTGCATCGAGGCCTGCCCGACCCGGTCGCTCACCATGAGCAACGAGTACGAGCTGGCCCGGGACAACCGGCAGGACCTGATCTTCACGAAGGAGCAACTGCTCGCGCCGCTGCTGCCCGGCATGGAGCAGCCGCCGCACCCGATGCGGCTGGGCGACAGCGAGAAGGACTACTACGTCGGCGGGCTGACCAACCCGGGCACCTCGGCCGGCGCCGAGCGCTCGCCCATGGGCCCGGGCCGGTACCAGGTGGAGGAGCACCCCGGCGTGACCTTCCCCGGCGCCGAGCAGGCCGCGCAGCGGGCCGAGGCGGGCAAGGGAGCAGGAGCATGACCACGCAGACGGTGCTCGCCGCGGCGGGCCAGGTGTCCGGAGGTGAGGAGGTCACCTTCTGGATCCTCGCCCCGCTGGCCCTTCTCGGGGCCATCGGCATGGTCTGGGCGCGCAACGCGGTGCACTCGGCGCTCTGGCTGGTGCTGACCATGCTCTGCCTGGGCGTGTTCTACGTGCTCCAGGCCGGGCCGTTCATCGGCATGGTGCAGATCATCGTCTACACCGGCGCGATCATGATGCTCTTCCTGTTCGTGCTCATGCTGGTGGGCCGGGACGCCTCCGACTCGCTCATCGAGACGCTGCGCGGCCAGCGGGTCGCCGCGGTGGTGCTCGGGCTCGGCTTCGCCGGCCTGATCGGTTCCGGGCTCTACCGGGCGCTGGAGGGCGTGCAGGCCGTCGGCCTGGACCAGCCGAACGCCGAGGGCAACGTGCAGGGCATCGCCCGGCTGCTCTTCACCAAGTACGTCTTCGCCTTCGAGCTGACCTCCGCGCTGCTCATCACGGCGGCGGTGGGCGCGATGGTGCTGGCGCACGTGGAGCGGCGCAAGGAGGACCGGATGGACCAGGTCGCCACCATGAAGGCCCGGTTCCGCCCCGGCAACTACCCCGGCCCGAAGCCCGGACCGGGCGTCTTCGCCACCTCCTCCTCGGTGGCCACCCCGGCCCGCCTGCCCGACGGCCGGCTGACCGACCGCAGCATCCCGGAGATCATGCCGGTGCGGGAGCTGACCGCCGAGGAGACCTCGTTGAAGGGGACGGAGAAGTGACCCCGGACTACTACCTGATCCTCGCGGCGGTGCTGTTCACCATCGGCGCCGTCGGCGTGCTGATCCGGCGCAACGCGATCGTGCTGTTCATGTGCGTCGAGCTGATGCTCAACGCGGCCAACCTGACGCTTGTCACGTTCAGCCGGATCAACGGCGACCTGAACGGCCAGATCATGGCGTTCTTCGTGATGGTGGTGGCCGCGGCCGAGGTCGTGGTCGGGCTCGCGATCATCATGGCGATCTTCCGGACCCGGCGCTCGGCGAGCGTCGACGACGCCAACCTGCTGAAGTACTGAGGGGCCCGTGGTGGAGAAGATTCTGACGTTCGCCCAGGCCGAACCGGCCGGAGCCGTCGCTTTCGCGACGGCGGATGGGCTTCTGGGCAGTGTCTGGCTGCTGGTGGCCATCCCGCTGGTGAGCGCGGCGATCCTGCTGCTGCTCGGCAAGCGGGCGGACCGCTGGGGTCACTGGCTGGGCGTGGCCGCCATCGGTGCCGCCTTCGTGCTCGGCCTGACCTACTTCTTCCAGCTCCGAGGCCTGGAGAACAAGCAGGTCGAGCAGAGCCTCTGGCAGTTCATCACGGTCGGCGACCTCAAGGTGGACTTCGGTCTGCTCTTCGACCCGCTGGCCGCCGTCTTCGTACTGCTGATCACCGGGGTGGGTTTCCTCATCCACCTCTACGCGGTCGAGTACATGGCGCACGACGAGGGCCGGCGGCGGTTCTTCGGGTACTTCAACCTGTTCGTCGCCGCCATGCTGCTGCTGGTGCTCGGCAACAACTACGTGATGCTCTACTTCGGCTGGGAGGGCGTCGGTCTGGCGTCGTACCTGCTGATCTCCTTCTGGTACGGCCGGCCGAGCGCGGCCACCGCCGGCAAGAAGGCGTTCCTCATGAACCGGGTCGGCGACGCCGGGCTGGCCATCGGCATCTTCGTCATGTTCGCGATGCTCGGCACCACCCAGTACGACGAGGTCTTCAACGGCGTCGGATCGCTGAGCGCCACCACGGTGCTGGTGCTCGGCCTGCTGCTGCTCCTCGGCGCCACCGGTAAGTCCGGCCAGTTCCCGCTCCAGGCGTGGCTGCCGGACGCCATGGAGGGTCCGACCCCGGTCTCCGCGCTCATCCACGCGGCCACCATGGTCACCGCGGGCGTCTACCTGATCGCCCGCTCCAACCCGATCTTCTCGGCCAACCACACGCTCCAGCTCGTGGTGGTCAGCGTCGGCGCGATCACCCTGCTGATGGGCTGCCTCATCGGCGCGGCCAAGGACGACATCAAGCGGGTGCTGGCCTGGTCGACGGTCAGCCAGATCGGCTACATGTTCCTCGGCGTGGGCCTGGGCGGCGCGGCGTACGCGCTGGCCATCGTGCACCTGCTGGCGCACGGCTTCTTCAAGGCCAACATGTTCCTCGGCGCCGGCTCGGTCATGCACGGCATGAACGACCAGGTGGACATCCGCCGCTTCGGCAACCTGTCGAAGTACATGAAGGTCACCTGGCTGACCTTCATGATGGGCTGGCTGGCGATCATCGGCATGTTCCCGTTCTCCGGCTTCTTCTCCAAGGAGCCGATCATCGTGGCCGCGTTCGAGCGGGAGGGCTGGACCGCCTGGCTCTTCGGCATGGCCGCGCTGCTCGGCGCCGGGCTCACCGCGTTCTACATGACCCGGCTCTTCGTGCTCACCTTCCACGGCCCGAAGCGGTGGACCGAGGACATCGAGCACCCGCACGAGTCGCCGAAGCTGATGACGATCCCGCTGGTCCTGCTGGCGATCGGCTCGGTGGCGGCGGGCTTCCTGCTCGCCACGTCGGTGCCGGACTGGCTGGAGGCGACCGCCGGCCTGGGCGGCCAGGAGGAGGGCCACGAGGCCGTCCTCGCGCACTGGCTGATCACCACCCTCTCGCTGCTGGTGACCGTGCTGGGCGCCGGGCTGGCCTGGTTCCTGTTCCGCAACGGCACGGCAACCGAGCCGCAGCCGGCCGGCGTGCTGGTCACCGCCGCCCGCCGGAACCTCTACACGGACGCCGTCAACGAGGCGGTCTTCGAGAAGCCGGGCATCTTCCTCACCCGGGCACTGGTCTTCCTGGACAACCGGGGCGTCGACGGGCTGGTCAACGGCCTCGCCGCCGCGGTGGGTGGGGGTTCGGGCCGGCTCCGGCGGCTGCAGACCGGTTTCGTGCGGTCGTACGCGACCTCGATCCTGACCGGCGCGCTGCTCGTGGTGGCGGCCTTCCTGGCGGTGCAGGCGGGGTGGCTGGCGTGATCGACCTCAACGCGGCCGCCCCCGCCGGCGGGCCACGCAGTCACGACGGAGGTAAGGCCGAATAATGTCCAACTTCCCGTTCCTCTCGGTGCTGACCGTGGCGCCGCTGGTCGGCGCCCTGGTCGTGGCCCTGCTGCCGCGGCGCAACCCGGACCTGGCCAAGCTGGTGGCGTTCGGCTGGTCGCTGCTGGTGCTGGTGCTCTCGGTGGTCATGTGGATCGCCTTCCAGGCCGACGGTGACCGGTTCCAGTTCCGCGAGTCCTACGCGTGGATCCCGAACTGGGGCGTCAACTTCACCTTCGAGGTGGACGGCATCGCGCTGGTCATGCTGATGCTGATCGCGATCCTGGTGCCGCTGGTGATCCTGGCGTCGTGGCACGACGCCGAGTCGTCGAAGCGCTCGGTGCCGGTCTACTTCGCGCTGCTGCTCGTCCTCGAGTGCACGATGATCGGCGTCTTCGCCGCCGCCGACGTCTTCCTGTTCTACGTGTTCTTCGAGGTCATGCTGGTGCCGATGTACTTCCTCATCGGCAGCTACGGCGGCCACCAGCGGCAGTACGCCGCGGTCAAGTTCTTCCTCTACTCCCTGGTCGGCGGCCTGTTCATGCTGGCCGCGGTGATCGGCCTCTGGGTGGTGGGCGGGAAGACCTTCGACTGGCAGGCGCTCAGCCAGGCCGAGTTCGCGACCGACACGGCCCGCTGGCTCTTCCTCGGCTTCTTCCTCGCGTTCGCGATCAAGGCGCCGTTCTTCCCGTTCCACACCTGGCTGCCGGACGCCGGTGGCGCGGCCCCGGCCGGCGCGGCGGCGCTGCTGGTCGGCGTGCTGGACAAGGTCGGCACCTTCGGGATCCTGCGGTACTGCCTGCCGCTCTTCCCCGAGGCGTCGCGGTGGTTCGCTCCGTGGGCGCTGGCGCTCGGCGTGATCGGCATCATCTACGCCGCGCTGCTGGCGGTCGGCCAGAACGACCTCAAGCGGCTGGTGTCGTACACCTCGATCGCCCACTTCGGGTTCATCGGGGTCGGCATCTTCGCCTTCACCACCCAGGCCGGCACCGGCGCCGTGCTCTACATGCTGAACCACGGGCTGGCCACCGGCCTGCTCTTCCTGGTGGTGGGCATGCTCATCGCCCGCCGGGGTTCGGCGCTGATCAGCGACTTCGGCGGCGCGGGCAAGCTGGTGCCGCTGCTCGCCGGGGTGCTCTTCTTCGCCGGTCTCGCCTCGCTGGCGCTGCCCGGCACCGCGCCGTTCGTCTCCGAGTTCCTGGTGCTGATCGGCACGTTCACCACGAACAAGCCGGTCGCGGTGATCGCCACGCTCGGCATCATCCTGGCCGCGGCGTACGTGCTGTGGATGGTGCAGCGCACCACCCAGGGCACGCTCAACCCGGCCCTGACCGAGGTCGACGGCATGCGCCGCGACCTCAGCCTGCGCGAGAAGATCGTGGTCGCCCCGCTGATCGCGCTGATCGTGCTGCTCGGCTTCTACCCCAAGCCGGTCACCGATGTCATCAACCCCGCCGTGAAGGCGACCATGCAGGACGTGGGTCGGACCGATCCCGCCCCGGAGGTCGGTAGCGTCCAGGAGGCCGCGAAATGACCGAGCTGAAGTTGCCGTCGATCGACTACGCGGCGCTCGCTCCCATCCTGATCATGCTGGGTGCCGCCCTGGTCGGCGTCCTGGTCGAGGCGTTCGTGCCGCGCCGGCTGCGCAACACGGTGCAGCTCGCGCTCGCCCTGCTGGCGGTGCTCGGCGCGCTGACCATGGTGATCCTCAACGCCGACGACCGGCTGATCACCGCCGGCCAGGCCATCGCCGTGGACGGGCCGACGCTCTTCCTCCAGGGCTCCATCCTGATCCTGGCCGCCATGGCGCTGCTGCTGGTCGGCGAGCGCACGGTGGAGCGGGGCGGGGCCTTCGTGGCCCACGCCGCGGTCACCGCCGAGTCGGCCGACGACCGGCGGCAGGCCGACGGGATGGGCGGCACCACCGAGGTGTACCCGCTGGTCACCTTCGCGATCGGCGGCATGCTGATCTTCGTGGCGGCGAACGACCTGCTGACCATGTTCATCGCGCTCGAGGTCTTCTCGCTGCCGCTCTACCTGCTCTGCGCGCTGGCCCGCCGCCGGCGGCTGCTCAGCCAGGAGGCCGCGCTGAAGTACTTCATGCTCGGCGCGTACGCCTCGGCGTTCTTCCTCTTCGGCGTGGCCCTGATCTACGGCTTCACCGCCGGGATCCCGGGCCGGGGCGCCGGCGTCGACTTCGCCACCGTGCACGCCGCGGTGTCCGAGTCCTCGTCCAGCCCGGTGCTGCTCTTCGCCGGCATGGCGCTGCTCGCCATCGGTCTGCTCTTCAAGGCCGCCGCCGCCCCGTTCCACGTCTGGACCCCGGACGTCTACCAGGGCGCGCCGACCCCGGTGACCGGCTTCATGGCCGCCTGCACCAAGGTCGCCGCGTTCGGCGCCCTGCTGCGGGTCTTCCACGTCGCCTTCGCGGGAGCCTCCTGGGACTTCACCCCGGTGCTCGGCGCGGTGGCGGTGCTGACCATGCTGGTCGGCGCGGTGCTGGCGGTCACCCAGACGGACATCAAGCGGCTGCTGGCGTACTCGTCGATCGCGAACGCGGGCTACCTGCTGGTGGGTGTGCTGGCGCCCAGCAAGGAGGGGCTCTCCGGCACGATGTTCTACCTGGTCGCGTACGGCTTCTCGGTGCTCGCCGCGTTCGCCGTGGTGACCCTGGTGCGGGACGCCGACGGGGAGGCGACCCACCTGTCCCGCTGGGCCGGGCTGGGCCGCCGGTCGCCGTTCTTCGCGGCGATCTTCACGTTCATCCTGCTGGCCTTCGCCGGTATCCCGCTCACCAGCGGGTTCACCAGCAAGTTCGCCGTCTTCGCCCCGGCGCTGGACGCGAACCAGGCCTGGCTGGTGATCGCCGGCGTGCTGACCAGCATGGTGCTGGCCTTCCCGTACCTGCGGGTCGTGGTGATGATGTGGCTCTCCGAGCCTGGCGACGCCACCCCGACGGTCACCGTGCCGGGCGCGCTCACCTCGGCGGCCCTGGTCATCGGCGTGCTCGCCACGCTGGTCCTGGGTGTCGCCCCGGCGCCCCTGCTCGACCTGGCCAACGGTGCCGCCGAATTCGTGCGATGACCCAGGTTCCACCCGGGGGCCGGTACGCCGAGGCGTGCCGGCCCCCGGTCCGTATCCCCCTCGCCGGGCAGGTCGAACGGGTGTGGCATGGTTGATGGCGTGGTGATTCCGGCTGGCGAGCGTTCAGGTGCCACCGGCCCGGGCGGTGGTCCGGGACCGGAGGGCACGGGTCAGTTCGGCACGCTCGGCCTGCACCTCGCCGATCCGCGGGTCGAGGCGTCCGTGCTGGGGCTCCTGGAGCGGGTGGAGACCGACCTGCGCGCCAGCGTGGCCAGCGCCGACCCGCTCGTCACCGAGGCGGCCCGGCACCTGGTCGAGGCCGGCGGCAAGCGGTTCCGGCCGCTGCTGGTGGCGCTGGGCGCCCAGTTCGGCGACCCGGACGGCGCCGAGGTCGTGCCCGCCGCCGTGGTGATGGAGCTCACCCACCTGGCGACGCTCTACCACGACGATGTCATGGACGAGGCCGTCGTGCGCCGGGGCGCCCCGAGCGCCAACTCCCGCTGGACCAACTCGGTGGCCATCCTGGTCGGCGACTACCTCTTCGCCCGGGCCGCGGACATCGCAGCCGACCTGGGCCCGGAGGCCGTACGCCTCCAGGCGCGCACCTTCGCCCGGCTGGTGCACGGGCAGATCGCCGAGACGGTCGGCCCGCGCGGCAGCGACCCGGTGGCGCACTACCTGCACGTCATCGCCGAGAAGACCGGTTCGCTGATCGCCACCTCGGCCCGCTTCGGCGGCATGTTCGGCGGTGCGTCCGCCGAGCACGTCGAGGCGCTGGCCGGCTACGGCGAGATCATCGGGGTGGCCTTCCAGCTCTCCGACGACCTGCTGGACATCGCCAGCGAGTCGGTGCAGTCGGGCAAGACGCCCGGCACCGACCTGCGCGAGGGCGTGCCGACCCTGCCGGTGCTCTACGCGCTCGGCTCCGACGACTCCGACGTGGCCAGCGTCCGGCTCCGGGAGATCCTGGCGACCGGCCCGCTGGTCGACGACGCGCTGCACGCCGAGGCGCTCGGCCTGCTCCGCGAGTCGCCGGCGCTGAAGCGCGCCCGGGAGACGGTCCGCAGCTACGCCGAGGACGCCCGCGCCCGCCTCGCGCCGCTCCCCGAGGGCCCGGCCCGCCGCGCCCTCGAATCCCTCTGCGACTACATCGCCGACCGCACCAGCTGACCGCCCGGGCGCGCCCTCCGGCTCGCCGGCCGGGCGGTTGATCACGAGGTTGGCGGCGATGTCGATCTCCTGGACTGCCGCCAACCTCATGATCGACGCGCTGAGGGGGTGGGCGGGTCAGGGGCGGGACAGGAGGCGGCTGCCGATGAGCATGCACAGGGCGGCCAGGAGCATGGCGGCCGCCGCGGTGCCCCACATCGCCGGGTAGCCGGCCAGGTCGGCGATCGCGCCGAGGCCGAGCGGGCCGACGCAGCCGCCCGCGTACACCCCGGTCTGGGTGATCGAGGTGGCGGCGGCCGGGGCCTGCGGGTGGAGCCGGACCACCGCGAAGTTCATCAGCCCGGGCCAGGCCCAGCCGAGGCCGAAGCCGAGCACCACGCCGGCCACCAGCGGCACCGGGCCGGACACCGCGAGCAGGGCCAGCCCCACCGCACCCACCACCAGCATCCCGGCGATCAGCGCGACGTGGCCGGTCTCCCGGCGGTCGGCCAGCCAGCCGGCACCCACCCGGGCCGCCACGCAGACCGCGCTGCCCAGGGTGAGGGTGAGGCCGGCCAGCGCCGGGGACAACCCCCGGCCGGCCGCCGAGTCGACCACGAAGGTGCCCAGCGCGTTCGCCGCGGCGGCCGCCAGGGTCGCCGCCACGCCGACCACCACGAGCGCCGTCGTGGCCCGGCCCGCCCGGCCGGCGGCACGCCGGACCCGGTCCCGCTCGGCCGGGGGTACGGCGGGCAGCGCGGCCAGCGCCGCGAGGGCGGCCACCACGAACGCCCAGCGCCAGCCGGCGGTCAGCGCGACGGTCGGCACCGCCGCTCCGGCCAGCAGGGTGGAGACCGGGATGGCGGCCTGCTTCAGCCCGAAGGAGAGCCCCTGCCGGTGGGCGGGCACGTGCCGGGCCAGCGCCGCGTTGCTGGCGAGCTGGCCGAGGGCGTTGGCGGCGGCGCTGAGCGCGAGCAGGACCACGAGCACCGGGTACGACCGGGCCAGCCCCGCCACGGCCAGCAGCGAGCCGGCGGAGAGGAGGATGCCGCCGCGGGCCACCACGGCCGACCCGTACCGCTCGACCAGGGCGCCGGAGGGGACCGAGGCGAGGGCGCTGACGCCGAAGTAGACCGAGACGGCCAGGCCGAGCCGGGCGGGGGTGAAGCCGAGGTCGTCGCCCATCTGGACGGCGAGCCCGCCGACCAGGAAGACGGGCAGGACGCAGGCGATCGTGGTGGCGATCGCGCCCGCGTTGATCCGGACGGTACGCCGGGGCGCGGGCGGAGCGGGATGCGACAAGGTTTCGGTCATGGCCCGCCCAACCTACGCCGACCACGTTTCGGCAGCTGATCGTGTCTGTCGGTGCACGGTCCGTGCCCGGTGATCTGGCATCCTCGATCCGAACAGGCATTTCGCACTCGGGCTGTTTTTCATATGGTGTAAGTCCCCGGCGGCGGAGGTGGTTGTGCGTGACCCCTTGGCGGAACCTTCGGACCTGATCCGAAGTGTCTCCCGCGCGCTACGAGTGCTCGAGTCGGTCGGCCGTGCGCCGAAAGGGCTCACCGTCAAGCAGATCGCCCGCCGCTGCGAGCTGACCGTCGCCACCACCTACCACCTGGTGCGCACGCTGGCCTACGAGGGCTACGTGATCCGCCGGGAGGACGGCACGTACATCGTCGGGCTGGAGGTCGCCGACCGGTACCGCGAGCTGGTCACCGCGTTCCGCGGGCCGCCGCCGGTCGGTGAGGCGTTGCGGCGGGCCGCGGCGGACACCGGCTGGAGCCACTACCTGGGCCGCTTCGTGGGCGGCCAGGTGGCGGTCACGGCGGTCGCCGAGGGGCCGCGCTCGCCCTACCTCGAGGACCTGGTGCCGGGCTTCGACGAGGGGGCGCACGCCACCGCGCTCGGCAAGAGCCTGCTGGCCACCCTCACCGCCGAGCAGCGCTTCCGCTACCTGCGGGAATACGGCATGCGCCCGTTCACCGGCGCCACCCTCACCACCGTCGAGGCGTTCGAGGCCGACCTGGCCGCCGGCGACCGGCGCGGCATGCAGTTGGAGCTGGGGCAGTTCCGGCAGGGGGTGGCGTGCGCGGCGGTGCTGGTCACCCCCGACAAGGACATCGAGCGCCGGGTGGTGCTGGCCTGCGCGCTGCCGGCCAGCGAGATGATGACCTCCGCCCGGGTGGTCCGGGCCAAGCTGCTCACCGTGGCCCGCGCGGTCGCCGACGGCATCGCCGCCGACGCCTGAGACCCCCGGTGGCGGTCAGCCCGCCGTCCAGGCGTGGAGCTTCCCGGGGTTGAGCACCGCCCAGATGTGCGCGATCCGGTCGCCGGTGACCGCGAACGCCATCACCGACACGGTGACGCCGTCCCGTTGGGCCACGAGACCCGGCTGGCCGTTGACCGTGCGCTCCACGAGCGTCATGCCGGGCGCCGCGGCGGGCCGGTCGGCGAAGAAGCGCGCGACCTGCTCGGCGCCCTCGACCGGGTGGAGCGCGGCGGTGACGAGTCCGCCGCCGTCGCCGGTCGCCGTGGCGTCGGGGGCCAGCAGGCCGATGAGGGCGTCGATGTCCCTGGCCTCCCAGGCCAGCTTGAAGGCACGGACGACGCCGGCGCGCCGGGCCGCCGGGATCGGGTCCGGACGCGCGGCGCGCACCCGCCGGCGGGCCGAGGTGGCCAGCTGGCGGCAGGCCGCCGGGGTGCGTCCGACGATCTCGGCCACTTCGGGGAAGGGGTAGCGGAAGACGTCGTGCAGGACGAACGCGACGCGCTCGGCCGGCGTCATCGCGTCGAGCACGACGAGGAAGGCCATGTTGACCGACTCGTCGAGGGTGACCCGGTCGGCCGGATCGACCGTGCCGGCGCCCGGTCGCCCGCCGGTCCACTCGGTACGGTCGGGCAGCGGCTCCGGGATCCACTCGCCCACGTAGCGCTCGCGCCTGGCCCGTGCCGAGCCGAGCAGGTCGAGGCAGATCCGGCTGGCGACGGTCGTCAGCCAGGCGCCGGGGGAGTCGACGGCCTCCCGCTGCGCCGGGGACATGGCGTACCAGCGGGCGCAGGTCTCCTGGACGACGTCCTCCGCATCGGCCAGGGAGCCGAGCAGCCGGTACGCGAGGTTCGTGAGTCGACGGCGCTCGCTCAGGATCACGCTCAGGGCCGGGTCGGACGGGTGGGTCATGGTGTCAGCGGCTCCCTCGGACGTGCTGTCTCACCCCTTCCGACGAACCGTGGCACCCGACTGTGAGGTCGGCACGCCGACCTCACATCTTGCCGGGCCGTTCCGTCGTACCGGGCAGAGCCGCACCGGAAGGAAGTCGACCATGGAACCCGTGCACGTCGCGATCATCTACTACAGCGCCACCGGCACCATCCACACCCTGGCCCTGGCCGCCGCCGAGGGCGCCGAGAAGGCCGGCGCCACCGTGAGACTGCGCAAGGTCGCCGAGACGGCGCCACCGGAGGCGGTCGGCGCCAGGCCGGAGTGGGAGCGACACCTCCACGACACCGCCGGCGTCGCCGAGGCCGGCCACGCCGACCTGGAGTGGGCCGACGCGGTGCTGTTCGGCACACCCACCCGCTACGGCAACCCGGCCAGCCAGCTCCGGGCGTTCATCGACACCACCGGACCGCTGTGGTTCCAGGGCAAGCTCGCGGACAAGGTGTACTCGGCCTTCACCGCCTCCAACACGGCCCACGGGGGGCAGGAGTCCACGCTCCTGGCACTCGGCAACACCTTCTACCACTGGGGCGGCATCATCGTTCCGCCCGGCTACACCGATCCCGTCCAGTTCCGGTCGGGCAACCCCTACGGCACCTCGCACGTGGTCGGGGACGGCCCGCCCGGTGAGGTGGCCCTTGAGGCGGCCCGCCACCAGGCCCGGCGCGTCGTCGACACCGCCGCCCTCCTCAAGGCCGGCCGCGCTGCCTGACAGGGGTACGCGAAGGGCCCCTCGGCACCGGCCACGGCGCCGCCGAAGCCGAGCACGAGGGCGCCGGCGGCGCCGGCCCGCACCACGCCACGCCGGGAGACCTCGGCGCCCAGCAACGGGAGCAGCCGAGGACGGTCGCTCATGGGGTGGAGCCTCCTGATCGGACGTCGGTGGCGCGGCCGGATCACCGGGTCGCGCGTACCGGCCGGACGCTGCCAAGGCGCGGTGAGCGGGCACCGGCGGGCACGTGAACCGGACGTGAACACCTACCGTGTGACCTGCGGCTGAACCGATCGGCGTCACGGCACGTATCAAGGTGCGGACGCATCGCCGGTCTCCCCGCCGCCGGAAGCGAGGTACCGCCATCAGTGACCACGACGCCCAACTGCTGCGCGCGCTGCACGACGAGCATGCCGACGCGCTCTTCGCGCACGCCCTCCGGCTGGTCAACGGCGACCGCACGCGCGCCGAGGACCTGGTGCAGGAGACCCTGCTCCGGGCCTGGCGGCATCCCGAGTCGCTGGACCCGCGGCGCGGCTCGGTCCGCGCCTGGCTCTTCACCACCGCGCGGAACCTGGCCATCGACGCCTGGCGCCGGCGGTCCACCCGCGTCGGCGAGGTCTACACCGACGAGCTGCCCGAACCCGCCGAGACGGTCGACGAGACGGAGCGCGCGGTGGAGGCGTGGACCGTGGCCGAAGCGCTGAACCGGCTCAGCCCGACCCACCGGGAGGTGCTGGTCGAGTGCTTCTATCAGGGGCGGTCGGTGGCGGAGGCGGCCGCAAGGCTCGGGGTGCCGCCGGGCACGGTGAAGTCGCGCACGCACTACGCGCTGCGCTCACTACGGTTGGCGCTGGCCGAGATGGGGGTGACCGGATGACCCGCTGCGAGTTCGCGCACGACGACGGCGCGTACGTGCTGGGCGCCCTCGCTCCCGCGGACCGGGCGGCCTACGAGCGGCACCTGGCCGGCTGCGCGTCCTGCCGGGAGGCGGTCGCCGAGATCGCCGTGCTGCCCGGCCTGCTGGGCCGGCTGGACCCGGCCGGGCTGGAGCAGTTCCTGCCGTCCGCCGCCGAGACCTCCCGGGTGCCCGCGTTGCTCGACGCCGCGCGGGAGCGCCGGCGCCGCGAGCGGTCCCGGTCCCGGCGACGGTACGCGCTGACCGCGCTCGCCGCGGCCGCGCTCGCCGTGCTGGCCGGCGTCGGGGTGTCCCTGGTCCGCCCGCCGGCCGCTCCGCCGCCCACGGCCACCGCGACGGCGAGCGCCACCGCGCCGGTGCCCATGACGGCCATGCGGCCGGTCGACGGACCGGTGCCGCTGCACGCCGAGGTCGCCCTGACCGACAAGCGGTGGGGCACCGAGGTCACCATGCGCTGCGGGTACGACCAGCGCGCCGGCCACCGCGAGGCGTACACCTTCCGGCTGGTGGCGCACGGCCCGGACGGCGCGACGGAGCAGGTCGGCACCTGGCTGGCCGCGCCCGGCGACAACGTCCGGGTGGTCGGCGCCACCCACTTCACCCACGGTGAGCTGGTCCGCCTCGAACTGGTCCGCGCCGACGGCACCCCGGTGCTCGCCTACGACGCCCGCTGAGGTGCGGTCAGCGGGCCCCGGCGGGCACCGGGGCGGCGGCCCGCGCCTCGGCGCGGGTCCGGCGGGTGTGCCGGACGGCGTCGACGGTGAACACCACGAGGGCGACCCAGACCAGGGCGAACCCGGCCAGCCGGGCCGGCGGCATGGGCTCGTGGAAGACCAGCACGCCGCAGCCGAGCTGGAGGATCGGCGCGAGGTACTGCAACATGCCCAGCCCGGTGAGCGGCAGCCGGTTGGCCGCCCCGGCGAAGAGCAGCAGCGGGATCGCGGTGGCCGCGCCGGCGAGCACCAGCAGCACGGTGTGGCTGGCTGAGCCGTGCCCGAACGTGGCCTCGCCCTGCCGGCCGAGCCAGCCGAGGTAGGCCAGGGCGGGCAGGGCCAGCACCGCCGACTCGACGAAGAGCCCCTCCGCGGCGGGTAGGCCGAGCCGCTTCTTGACCAGCCCGTACCCGGCGAAGCTGAAGGCCAGGGTGAGGGCCAGCCAGGGCAGCCGGCCGTAGTCGACGGTCAGCACCGCCACTGCGAGGCCACCCACGCCGAGCGCCGCCCACTGCGCCGGGCGCAGCCGCTCGCGCAGCACGAAGACCCCGATCAGCACCACGACCAGCGGGTTGATGAAGTAGCCGAGGGCGGTCTCCACCACCCGGTCGGAGTTCACCCCGTAGATGTAGGTGCCCCAGTTGACCGCGATGAGCGCGGCGGCGGCCGCGATGGCGGCCAGCGCCCGGGGCCGCCGGGCCAGCGCCCGCAGGAAGCCGATGTTGCGCATGGCGGCCAGCAGCAGCGCCACGAAGACCACCGACCAGACGATCCGGTGCGCGAGGATCTCCACCGGCCCGGCCGGTCGGAGCAGCTTCAGGTAGATCGGGAAGAAACCCCAGAGCAGGTACGCGCCGAAGCCGTAGAGGTAGCCGAGACGGGTCTGGTTCACGCCTCCACCGTAAGTGGTGAACCGGCGCTTTGCTCCTTTCCGGTGAGCTGGGTCACCCGCTGGTCGTACTCCATCCAGCGGCCGGGCTCGACCGGCGTGAAGCCGACCTTCGCGTAGACCCCGTGCGCGTCGTTCGTGGCCAGCACGATCCGGCGTACGCCCGACTCGGCCAGGTGGTCGCGGGCCGCGCCGGCCAGCCAGGTGCCCAGCCCCCGGCCCCGCTCGGCCCGGTCGACGTAGACGTCGCAGAGCCAGGCGAAGGTCGCCCGGTCGGTGACCACCCGGGCCACCGCCACCTGCCGCCCGTCACCCGGCCGGTAGACGCCGAAGCCGATCGACCCGGCGAAGGCCCGCCCCACCGTGTCCCGGTCCCGTCCGAGCGCCCAGTAGGCGTCGGTGGAGAGCCAGTGGTGCACCCGGTCCAGGTCGAGCCGGTCCGGATCGGTGCTGAGCAGGTAGCCGTCAGGGCGGGTCAGGGTGAACACCCCTCGACCCTAGTTGCGGCCCGACCCGGCCTCGCCAGCCAATTCCCGCCCACTGGCCTCGGCCGGCGGGCGGGAACCGACGGGTGGTGCGTGCTCAGTCGCGGTCGAGGACGGCGCCGAGGATCCAGGTGACGATGCCGACGAAGAGCGCGCCCAGCACCGCGGCCGGCCAGAAGCCGTCCACGTGGAACGGCAGCCCGGCCTCACCGGCGATCCAGCTGGTGAGCAGGAAGAGCAGACCGTTGACCACCAGCGCGATCAGGCCGAGGGTCAACAGGTAGAAGCCGCAGCCGACGGTCTTGATGATCGGCTGGAGCACCGCGTTGACCACGCCAAAGATCACCGCGACGAGAACCAGCGTGGTCACCGTCTCGGTGGCCGAATCCGAGTCCAGCGTGATGCCCGGGATGAGCAGCGTGGCCAACCAGAAGGCCACCGCCGTCGAGGCCAGCCGGATCAGAAGACCCTTCAGAAAATCCATGGCGGGATCGTGCCACGCCGCGTCGACTCGCGGAACCCGTCACCGGCTCAGTGGCGGGCCGGGCGACCGACCAGTTGCGACTCGATGGGCGTCGGCGAGAGCAGCGCCCAGCGCAACGCCCGCCGGTTCACCACCGCCACCATGTCGTCCCGGATCCGGGTCAGCCACTCCGCCGAGCCGCCCAGGCCGAGCGCCGCGCCGGCCAGCGCCGCCTCGCCGGGGTCGAGCGGTTGCAGGATCGCCAGGTCCGCGCGGGCCAGCGCGGCCGTGTCGGCCGGGGTCAGCTCGTCGCGGACCACCAGCACGGACTGCCAGGCCGCCGCCGGCCCCACCTCCGGCGGCACCGGGCCGGCGTCGACCACCAGCAGCACCGGGTGCAGCGGCGAGCCGGGCGCGCCGCCGACCGGCCGCCCCGGCGGGACCAGCGGCACGGCCGCGCCCGGTGCGCCGACCCCTCGGACGAACGGCTCCCAGACCCGGGGCCGGGTCGTCTGCACCGCCACCCGGGCGCCGAGCGCCAGCGCCCGCAGGGCCAGCAGCTGGGCCGCTCGTGCCCCGCCGACCAGCAGCAGCCGGGTGGTCGTGGGGCGGAACAGGCGTACGGTCACGGCGCCCCCGTGCCGGTTGGCGCCCACCATCAACCCGGACTCGCCCAGCGTCAGCTCCAGGGCGGCCAGCTCGGGCCCGACCGGGGAGACGACCCGGGCCACCGCCAGCGGCAGGGTGGCCGCCAGCCCGGTCAGCTGCTCGCCGTCCAGCCGGCGCAGCTGCGCGCCGAGATCCCCGGCGAGCCGGCGCAGCGCCCGCTCCGCCACCGCCAGCTCGGCGGTGGTGCGGGCGGCCAGGCGTACGGTCAGCTCGGCCGGCGTGGACGCGGCGTCCGCGCCGGCGCGCGGGCCCACGCAGAGCGAGACGGTGGTGGCGGTGGCCGGCAGCGCCAGCAGCCGGGGCACCAGCCGCCGCGCCGCGTCGGTGCGCGGATCCGGCCAGCGGCGCAGCCGCCAGGTGGTCTGCGGCAGCCCGCCCACGGTCACCGCCGGCCAGCTCTCCCGCACCGGCGCCCCGGCGTCGTAATGGGCCAGCTCGGCCACCACGCGCAGCGCCGCCGGACCGCCGAGCGGGCGACCGGAGAGCGGGCCGAGCCGGCGCACGATCCGCCGGACCGTGCCGGACAGCGCCCGGCGCAGCTCCTCGTCCGACCAGCCGTCGGCCCGGAGCACCCGGACGGCCAGCACCGCCCGGGCCCGCCCGGCCAGCCGCCCGTCGGTGAGCTGGCGGTACGACGTGCCGGCCGCGCCCGCCCCGGTGGCGGGCGCCGGCGCGGGCGACGCGGAGCACAGCAGCTGAATCCGGACCGGTGGGCTCTCCGGCCCGGGCGCGGGCAGCAGGCCGAGCGGCGACGGCAGCTCCCGCGGCCCCTCGCCGAGCAGGTCGTCCGGGTCGCCGATCTCCAGCAGCGCGGTCATCCCGGCGGCGTCCTCCAGAACCGCCGCCGGGCCGCCGGCCAGCTCCGTTGCGCGCACCACCGCCCCGGGGTGGACCAGCTCCAGCAGCACCGCCGGCCCGGAGGCCGCCGGCAGGCCGCGCCGCCGGGTCAGGTACGCCGCGCCGACGGCGACCCACTCGAAGAGCCAGCGGCCCCGGAACCGGACCCAGGCGGCGGGCAGCAGGACCGCCGCCAGCAGCAGGGCCGCCGCGGTCACCGGGACGCCCCGGCCCACGGCCGCGACCAGCACCGCCACCGCGACCTGCGCGGCCACCACCTGTCCGGCGCGAACGGCCGGAGCCGGCCGTCGTGTCCACCGTGGCGGCGGGGCGGGTGCGGGAGCCGGCCGGTCGGTCGTGGTCGCGGTCACCGCACCTCCTCCGCCTGTTCGCCGGGTGACGCCGCCGTGGCTCATCGTAGAGCTTCATTGTCCACAGGGGAGCCCGAGGGGGTAGCAGAACCGGAGTCGGACGGCTACCGTCAGCGACGAGTTCCGTCGAGCGTGCCGGCCGTCCCCTTCCCCCCTTCTCCGGCGGCGCGCTCCGGCGAGTCCACGGTGGTCGCTCCCGCGACCAGCCACGACCGAAGAGACGAGGTGACGTCCGGGGTGTCCCAGACCCAGGCAGAAGCCGCGGTGATGCAGCAGACCGCCGCGAAGTTCGAGCAGGTCGACCAGTCGCTGCAGACCATGCTCAGCGGCCTGATGGCCGAGCTGGAGGTGTTGCAGCAGGCCTGGCGGGGCGCCGGTGGGCGCTCCTTCGCGCAGGTCAAGCAGCAGTGGGCGCAGGATCAGGCGGCTCTGCAGCGGGCGCTGCGGGAGACCGCGACCGCGATCCGCACCGCCGGCCGGCAGTACGACGTGTCCGACACCGAGGCCGCCAGCCGGGTGGCGGGCACCAACCGCGGCATCCAGCTGCCGCTCTGACGCACGGGAAGGACCGATCGATGGACCACGGTGTGCTGGTCGTCAACTTCGCCGCCCTGCAACAGGCCGGCGCGGACATCCAGAGGGCGCTGACCACCCTCGAAAGTCAGCTCGGGCAGCTCGAACGCGACGCCGCCCCGCTGGTGACGAGCTGGTCCGGCGAGGCGCGCGAGGCGTACGAGCAGCGGCAGGCCCGCTGGCGGGCCGCCTCGCAGGACCTCCAGGCCATGCTGCGCGACATCAAGCTGGCCGTGGAGGACTCCGCGGCCGACTACCTCGACACCGAGAAGCGGAACGTCAACCTGTTCCAGTGACCGCCGGCGGGCGGCACGGGCACTCCCGCCCGTGCCGTCCGCCGCTGCGTCAACTCCGGCCGGGTGGCGCCAGTTCCGGCTGGGCTGCGTCCGTTTCGGCCGGGCTGCGTCCGTTCGGGCCGGGTGGCGTCCGTTCCGGCCCGGTCAGGCCGGGCCGGCCGGGTGCCAGCGGCGGCGGGCCCCGCGGGGCAGCACCACGGCCAGCAGCACCACCACGAGGGCGGCGGCCCCGGTCGCGCCCGCCACCAGCAGCGCCCGGTCCCGGGCCGTCGTCCTGCGTGCCTGCCGGGCCAGCTCCGCGGCGTCCGGCCGGTCGACCGGGAGCGCCGCCCCGGTTTCCCGGCCAGCGACCGCCCCACCGGTCGACTCGGTCACCGCGCGGTACGGGTTCAGCACCCCCGCGCCGTAACCGTCCGCCCGTCCCGGGGCCGGGTCGGTGCTCGCCACGATCCGCCGGGCGACCTGGGTCGCGTCCAGTTCGGAGCGGTACTGCCGCACCAGCGCCGCGGTGCCGGCCACGAAGGGCGCCGCGTAGCTCGTCCCCTCCGCCCGGTGGTGACCCTGCCGGGGCGCCGCCATGAGCACGTCGCCGCCCGGAGCGACCAGGTCGACGTACGGGCCGGTCTGGCTGAAGGCGGCGCGGGTGCCGTCCGCCCCGATCGCGCCCACCCCGAGCACCCCGTCGTACGCGGCCGGGTACGGGCGGGGGTCGCCGCTGTCGTGCAGGTTGCCGGCGGCGGCCACCACCACGACGTCCCGCCGGACCGCGTAGGCGATCGCGGCGCGCACAGCGGGGTCGTCCGCGTACAGCACGACGGAGAGGTTCACCACGTCGGCGTCGTGGTCCACCGCCCAGCGGATGGACCGGGCGAAGTCGGCCGCGCCGACCGTACGCCCCGACTCCCGCCCGTCGACCACCTGCTGCTCGCTGACGCGTACCGGCAGGATGCGCGCGTCCGGCGCGAGCCCGCGGAAGGCCACACCCGGCCGGGGCGCGGCTGCGATGATGCTCGCCACGCCGGTGCCGTGCCCCGCGCAGTCCCGGGTGCCGTCGCCGCCCGGGTCGAGGAAGTCGACCCCGTCGAGCACCCGGCCGGCGAGCTGCGGGTGGGACCGGTCCACCCCGGAGTCGACCACCGCGACCACCACCCCGGCACCGGTGGCGAGAGGTGCGAGCCGGTCCGGCGCGTACCGCTGCTGGGGCCAGGGCTGCTCCGCGACGGGGCGGGCCGGCGCGGGCGGCGCGGCGCAGGCCGACGGCGCGGCCGCCGCCGGGGCGGCCGGAAACCCGGCGACCAGGAGGGTCACCAGAACGGCCAGGGCCGGGCGCGCGGTGGGCCGGGACATCGACGGCCTCCGTATCGTGTCGACTCCGGAACGGGATGTTAGCGCCTCGCCGACGACCCGGCCGACCGCCGATGGCCAGGCATTGTGATCTTGTTACCACCTTGTAGGTTGTAGGCGATGCCTGTGGCCTGTGCGCGGAAGGAGAGGTGGCCGTGACCGGATGGGAGCCGGCCACCGAGGCCGAGGTGGCGATGCGGGATGCGCTCCGCGCACAGGACCAGCAGCTCTACTTCCGCATCCTGACCCGCGTCGATCTGCTGCTGCCGGTCGCCGCGGAGAAGCCCGCCGGGCGGGGCCCGGTGGGCTGGGGCACCTGGACCACCGGTGGCCGCACGCACGTGCTGGCCTTCACCTCCGCCGCCGCGCTGCACGCCTGCCTGGGCGAGAACGCCGGCGCCACCCGCCGGGTCCCGTACGCCGACCTGGCCGCGGACTGGCCCAACCACGAGTGGTGGCTGGCGGTCAATCCGGGGCTGCCCGTCGAGGGCTACCTGCCGGCCTGGTTCGTCGCCCAGCTCGCCCGGGGCGACGTCCGGCTGCCGGGCCGGACCATGGGCGCCCGCGCCCGCCTGGAGCGGGTGGAGAGCGCCGCCCGGGCCGCCCGGGGTGGCCCGTCCGCGCCCGGCCGGGACGTCCCCCCGCCGCCCGTTTCCCCGGCGGCCGGAGGGCGGGTCCCGCCGGCCCGGAGTGGACCCGAGCCGGCCGGCGAGCCGTCGACCGTCCCGATCCCGACCGTTCCCGCCCCGAGCACCCGGCCCGCCGTCCCCGGCGCGGCCGACGCGGCCGCCCCGTCACCGTCCCGCCACCCCGACCCGGCGAACGGCCGTCCGGCCCGCCCGCTCGGCCGCCGCACGTTGGACGACGCACGGCCCACCGGCCCCGCCGGCAGCGATCCGGGCGCGGACAATCTCGACGGCTGGCTCACCGACCTGCGCCGACGTCCCGACGAGCCGGATCCGTTCGCCGACGCCGGCCGCTCCGGCCCCACCAACGGCCGGTCGGTCGAACCCGCGCCGCCGCCCGCCCGGTCCTTCTTCGAGCCCACCTCCGGCCGTTCGCCCCGGCGGACCTCGCCGCTGGACGCCCCGCGCCGCGGCGGGGACCGGGCGACGCCGCCCTCCCGGTTCGCCGGCGGCGGCCAGCCGTTCCCGCGCCGGCGGCCGCTGAACGAGCCGGTTCCGGAGGACCCGACGCAGGCGTTCCGGGTGGACCCCGCCGAACCGACCCCGGCGAGCGGGGCGGAACCGCAGCGGTCGTTCCGCCCCGCCGCCCCGGCCGCGGAGACCACCCAGGCGCTGCCCCGGCGGCGCCCCGGCACGGGCGATGACCCCGAACCGGAGGAGCAGACCCAGCCGATCCCCGGTCCGGCCGACGTCGCCGAGGCCGAGGAGCTTCCGCCGTCGATCGCCGAGCCGGTGTCCGGCCCGCCCGCGTCGCGCCGGGGCTTCACCCCGATCGTCATCGAGGGCACCGTCATCGAGTCCCGCGAGCTGACCGAGCCGGCGCCGCGCCCCGCCGCCGTTCCGCCGCCCGAGCCGTACGCGGTGCCCACGGTGCCCGCCGCCGCCTCCGCCATGGCGTCGGCCACGGCGCCGGCCGTGTCACCGAGCGACGGCGCTACGGCGGCGCCCTGGGCCGGTCCCACCGACCCCACGATGCCGCTGCTGGTCGACCCACCGCCGTCGCCGACCCTCGATCGTGCCGCCGCCGGGTCGTCCGATTTCCGGGCCGCTCCCGCCGCGGAGATGCCGGTCGACCCGCCGGCCGAGCCGACCGTGCCGCTGTCCGGCCGGGCCGCGCCGCACGGGTCGGACCCGGGTCCTTCGTCGCTGTTCACCCCTGCCGGCTCCGGGGACGAGCCGACGGCGCCGCTGCCCGAGCCGCCCGCGCCGCCGGACGTTCCCCTGTTCGAGCGGCCCGCGCGGGCGGACGTGCCGCCGTTCGCGCCGGCCGCCGCCACGGACGAGCCGACGACGTCGGTGTTCGCGCCGGCCGCTGCCACTGACGCGCCGACCACCTCGGTGTTCGCGCCAACCGCCGCCGCTGACGAGCCGGCCACGTCCGTGTTCGCGCCGGCCGCTGGCGCGGGCGAGCCGACGACGTCGGTGTTCCCCCCCGCAACCGCGGCCGGTCCCGTGCCGGAAAGACCGACGACCGACGGCTCCGCCGCGTCCCCGGTGGACGGTCCCCGGGAGGCCGACTTCGTGCCGGCGAACGAGGTGGAGGAGGACCTGCTGAGCGCGGCCGGCGGCGGCAGCACCGACAGCTTCCTCACCACCCTGCTGCTGGCCCGGGTGCTGCTTCCGGTCGCCGCCGACTCCGTGGCGGGCAGCCGGCCGGGCGACCCCGGCTTCGTCTGGTGCACCGAGCAGATCGACGGCGGGACGTACGTGGTCGTCTACACCTCGCCCGAGCGGCTGGCGGACCGGACCGGCCGCCCGACCGAGACCGTACGGGTCAAGTTCGTCCAGCTCATCCGCCGCTGGCCGGACGTGAGCTGGTCGTTCGCCGTGAACCCGGGCACCCCGGTCGGGGCGACGTACCCGGGGGAGCAGGTTCTCGCGCTGGCCAACTGGGCCGCCGAGGTGGGGCTGGGTGACGACCCGGAGACCGAGCCGGAGCCGCCCGCCGCCGCACCGGCGCCGGCGGCCGAGCCCCGGCCCGCCCCGCCGGCGGTGGACCCGACCCGCCCCGTGACCATGCAGAAGGCGATCGCCCCGAGCCAGCTCGCCTACTACCTGGAGCGCGGCTACGACCGGGTCTCCGGCTTCGTGCACCGGGCCGGCGAGCTGGCCCACCTCCGCACCCCGGCCGAGCTGTACGACGCGCTCGGTCTCGGCCACCCCGGCTCGCCGTTCTCCCGTGATGCCGAGGAGATCTACGTCTTGCGCTGGCCGGCCTACCGGCCGAGCCTCTACCGGATCCCCTACGGCGGGCAGAACGAGGGCGCGATGCGGGCGATGGAGGGCTGGGTGATCGAGCGGCCCCCGTTCCGCGGCAACGGTTTCGCCCCGGGGGAGAGCAGCGACGTGGTCGCCGAGTTCAAGGTGGACAGCGCGCGGCTGCCGCACGGCGCCGAGCTGTGGCGGATCGGCGCGGATCGCAGCGAGCGGGTGGTGGCGGTGCTGGACACCGACGCGCTGCTCTGGGTCAAGGCGGACGAGGCGTGACCCGCGACGGCTACGTGGCCCGCTGGCGGGGCCGGGAGTACCAGGCCAGCCCGGACGGCGGCGACGTCCGCCTGTACCGACCGGAGCCGGGCGAGGGCTTCACCGAGGTACGCCCGGGCCGGCACGTCCGGGTGGTGCCGGCTGCCGAGATCGAGGACCTGGCGTACGTGCGGACCACCTGCACCTGGCAGGGCCAGCCGTTCATCGTGCTGGCCGAGCACGACGGGTGGCTGCGCGTCGAATACACCGGCGGCCGCTGGCCGGTGGCCCAGAAGATGGGGCTGGAGGCGTTCGACTTCGGCGTCTACCAGGGCTGGGCGCCCGCGAACGAGGTGACCGACCTGCGCGAGCAGCGGGTCTGAGTCAGGATTTCGTCCAGCGCAGGATCTCGCCGAGGACCAGGTCCCGGGCCTCCACGTGCGGGAAGTGGCCCACGCCGTCGAGCAGCCGCCACTCGTACGGGGCGGTGACGTAGCGGCCGGAGCCCTGGGCGGTGCGGGGCAGTGAGGCCCGGTCGAGCGCGCCGTGCAGCTGGAGGGTGGGGGTGGTCAGCGGCTTCTGCATCAGCCGGACGAACCGGTAGCCGTGCAGCCGCAGCACCGACCGGAACGCCCAGCGGTAGCCCTCCATGGCGCAGAACGCCGCCTGCGGGATCTGCATGGCCACCCGGCAGCACCGGGCGTACGCGTCGAAGTCGGGGCTGTTCACCCAGCGCGGCCCGCCCCACCGGCGCAGCATCGCCTCGACCTCGGCGGCGTCGTCGCGGGTCAGCACGTGCTCGTAGCGGGGGAGCTGGAACTTCAGCGTGGGCGTGGACGCGGTGAACTGGCCGCGCGGGTCGGCGAAGATGGCGGCCCGGAGCCGGAGCGGGTGCGGCGCGCCGAGCACCACGAGCCGCCGTACCAGGGTGGGGTGGAACGAGGCGGCCGTCCAGGCGATGAGCCCACCGGCGCCGCTGCCGACCAGGGTGGCCGACCGTTCGCCGAGGGCCCGGATCAGCCCGGCCACGTCGGCGGCGAGGGTGTAGCCGTCGTACCCCCGGGGTGGCTTGTCGCTCGCGCCGTAGCCGCGCAGGTCCACCGCGACGGCGCGGAAGCCGGCGTCGGCGACCGCCGGCAGCATCTCGTGCCAGGCGTACCAGTATTCGGGGAAGCCGTGCAGGAAGAGCACCATGGGGCCGGTGCCGGCCTCGACGACGTGGAAGCGGCTGCCGTTGGCGCCGACGAACCGGTGTGTCCACGGCCCCTCGGGGAGGACGCAGGACTCGTCGACGGGTCCGCCGCGCTGGTCGGTCATGGGGCACAGCCTAGGGCGGGCGCCGCGCGGGTGGCCCCGCAGGTCGCGAGGATCAGGGGATTCTCCGGGACGGCACCGGACAGGCCGCGGCCGGAAAGGGCGATGCCCGGGCAGGTGACCTGCCCGGGCATCGCGGGGTGTAGCGGTGATCAGCGGTTCAGGAGAAGCGGACCTTCATCGAGGTGCCGTCCTGCTGGAGAACCTTGATCTTGACACCGGCGGCCGGGAGCTTGACGCCGTGGTTCGGCAGCTCCGGGTACCAGTACTGCTTGGTGTCGTCGAACAGCGGCTGCGCGGCCTGGCCACGGATGTACTGCGGCTGGCTGTTGATGTGCAGCGTGAACGAGTCCGCCTTCTTCAGGCCGAACGGCGCGTCGTAGACCTGGACGCGGGCCCGCCAGGGGGCGCCGGTCAGGTTGTAGATCGGCCGCGGGTGCGCGTCGATGATCAGGTTACGACCCTCGCCCGGGTGGGCGAACGTGTCGTTGTCCGCGTACCGGAGGTTCCAGTACGAGATCAGCAGACCCTCCTGGTACGCGTAGTGGTCCACGTAGTCCGGGCGGGTGTTCGCGTAGCCGAAGAAGTACGGGCCGGTCTTCAGGTACTTGTCGTACGAGACGTACGACCGGTTGCCGGCGATGTAGTAGTTGTCGAAGAGCCGGGTGTAGCTCTCCCCGGTGATGCTCCAGCCGTCGAGCGCCCAGTCCCCGGCACCGGCCTCGGCGCCGTCGCTGAGCACGGTCTGGCCGTCGGCGGTCACGGTGATGGCGTCACCGAAGAATCCGCCGGAGGAGACCCCACCGTCGGTGAGGTAGTGGAAGCGGAACTGCGCGACCTTGCCGGCCAGCGCGTCCATCGGGATGTTGATGTCCACCCACTTGCCGGCGCTGCTGCCGGTGAGGCCCGGCGTCGGGTCGGTGTTGGACACCGGCGGGATCGGCTTGCCGTTGACCGTGCCGTTCAGCGCGTTCCACGTCTTGCCGCCGTCCGTCGACGCCTCGAAGAAGAGGTAGTCGTAGCCGGTCTCGATGTTGAAGCGCCCCTTCATGGACAGCGCCGCCGAGGTCTTCCCGGTGAAGTCCAACGTCCTGGTCATGGTGTTGTTCAGGTCGTCGTCGTTACCCGAGAAGTACTGCTTCGTGCCCTCGAACGGAGCGCCGTACTGGAAGGTGTACTCCCGCTGCGGCAGCACCACGACCGCGGCCTGCGCCTTCTTGGAGTTGTACTCCTGCGGGCCCAGGTTCAGGTCCCGCTTCTGCCCGGCCTTGACCACCTCGTAGTCGAGCCAGCCGAGCTGGAGCTTGTTCCAGGCGCCGAGGTCGCCGCCGCGCTCGCCGATGCCCGCGTCGTTCTTGCCGCTGAGCCGGCTCTGGGCCATCAGGGTCCAGTGCTCGTTGTTGTTGTCCCCACCACTGATGACGTTGTAGTCGTCCGGCAGACCGAGGTCGTGGCCGTACTCGTGGTAGAAGACGCTGCGGCCACCGTTCTCCGGCTGGATCGTGTAGTCGCGGATCCAGACGCCGGTGTTGCCGATCTGCGTGCCGCCGATCGGGAAGTTCGGCGGACCGACGCGGGACGTGTTGTACGCGGCCCACCGGTGGCTCCAGATGGCGTCCTCACCCTGGTGCGGGTCACCGTCGGCTTGGTCGCCGCCGGAGTGGACGATCTGGAAGTGGTCGATGTAGCCGTCCGGCTCGTTGAAGTTGCCGTCGCCGTCGTAGTCGAACCGGTCCCACTGGTCGAACGACTGCATGTCGGCCTTGATCTGGGCGTCGGTGCGGCCCTTGGCCTTCTGGTCGGCGACCCACTGGTTGGCGGCGTCGCGGATCAGGTCCCAGGTGTTCGGGCAGACGTTGTCCGCGCAGACCGCCGGGTCGTTGGCCGGGTCGTCCGAGTCGTCCGCGATCGGGTCGTCCGAGCGGCCGTACCGGGCGGCGTTGTACTTGACCTTCACCCAGTCGGTGACCTCGCCGTCCACCGTGTAGCGGCCGGACGACTGGGCCTCGTAGTACTGCTTGAGCGACTCGTCGCCCGGCTTGGTGCCGAAGTACAGCTGCCGGAAGTAGTCGGCGCTGTAGTCGGCCTGCCAGACGGTGGAGTTGTCCACGGCCCGGTTGGGCTGCGGAATCTCGTTGTGCCGCGGACCGTCGAACCGGGTCGGACCGGCGATGTCCGGGTTCGTGTCCTTGTCCGGGTAGGCCGGGTCGCGCTCGTCGCCGAACTCGGCGAGGATCACGAAGATCTTGTCGGTCCGTTCCCGGGCCAGCTCGACGTACTGGTCCTTCTTGCCCGCCTTGTTGCTGGCGGTCCGGGCGCCGGCCGCCGCCGCCGCGCCGCCGGCGGTCTCGCCGACCTTGACGACGGTGCTGCCGTTGATCTTCTGGGCCTTGGCCCGGCCGGACAGAACCTCGCTGAGGCCCTCCTGGCGGAGTGCCCGCCGCTTGTCCTCGAGCTTGTCCGGCAGATCGTGAGGGGCCTGCGGCTCGGCCGCCGCCGGAGCGGCAGCCGGCAGCTTCGGGGTCGGCGCCGCGCTGGCGGCCGAGCCCGCCACCAGTCCCGTCGCCGTCAGCGAAAGCCCGAGCAGACCCACTGCGACTTTGCGCACGTGGTACCTCCGGTGTGAGGGAACCGGCCCTACGGGGGTACGGGCCGGTGGACGGTCCCACTTGTGGGACCACTGGTGAAGATAGACAGTCCCGTGACGCGTGGGAAGACAGGCGCGTCGATTTGTAGCAAGTTTTTGATGGGAACGCTCCTCTCCGTCACATCAGGATCGGTCGATCGGGTGGGGTGAGCTGGGACGAAATGTTTCGGGGGTACGCGAAAGGGGCCGGTGGCGTCGCCGCCACCGGCCCCTTCCGTCTGGTGCTACCCGATCAGTTGGTGATCTTGACGACCATGTCGCTGGTCGGGGTGGTGCCCTGCTGCAGGATCTCGATCTTGGTGCCGGTGCCGGCGACCTTCACCGAGTTCCACGGGTTGTTGCTGGTCCAGTACTTGTTGACCCCGCTGTCGGTGAACACCGGGTTCGGGTCGAGCTGAGGCACGGTGACCGCCACGTCGTTCTTGTGGAAGGTCTGCGCCGGCTTGGCGTACAGGCTGAACGTGGCGTCGTAGCCGTTGCGCCGGTTGGTGATGTTGCCCTGGTTGCCGACCTGGATCCTGCCCGGGCGGACGTCGACCGGGAGGTTCAAGCCGTAGCCCGGGTGGGCCGACGTGTTGTTGTCGCCGTAGGCGTAGTTCACATACCAGACCAGCATGCCCTGGTGGTTGGAGAAGTGCTCCACCCAGTTCGGGCGGCTGGCGAACCCGTAGTTGTACGGGCCGGTCCGCAGCGTGTCGTCGTAACCGAACCAGGTCCGGTTCTCGGCGATGTAGAAGCGGGGGTAGCTGTCGGTCACGGAGCCGCCCATCCGGGTCCAGCCCTTGGCGGTCCACTCCGCGGCGAGGGTCTCCGCGTCGTCGGTCCAGGCGACCGCGCCGTTCTTGGTCAGCGAGATGTTGTCCAGGAACGGACCGCCGAAGTGCACGCCGCCGTCGGTGGCGTACCGGTAGCGGAACAGCACCGACTTGCCGGCGTACGCCGACAGGTCGTAGGTCGAGTCGACCCAGGTGCCGTTGCTGGAGCCGTCGATGCCGCTGTCACCCGCGTCGACCAGGTTGTTCTTCAGGTCGGCCCAGGTGGCGCCACCGTCGGTCGACACCTCCGCGTAGAGGTAGTCGTAGTCCTCTTCGATGTCGTACTGCAGCTTGGAGGTGATCGACGCGGTGGTCGCGCCGGTCAGGTCCAGGGTGCGGGTGAGCGAGGTGTTCAGGTCGTCCGCGCTGCCGCCCCACCACTCGTACGACCCGCCGAACGGCGTGTTGTAGTTCGTGGTCTGCGTCTGGTCGGGCAGGTTGACGACGACCGCCTGGGCCTTCGGCCCGTCGCTGTCGCCGGCCGGCCCCAGGGTCACCTGGGTGCTGCCGCTGCCGTAGTCGACCGTGGTGTGGTTCAGCCAGCCCAGGAAGAGCTTCGACCACGGGTCCATGTAGCCCGGGGTCGAACCGATGTCGTCGGTGCCGTGGCCGAGCCACGAACCCGAGGACATCAGGCTCCAGAAGCCGACGCCGTTGTCGCCGCCCTGGGTGTCGTACAGGTCCGGCAGACCGAGGTCGTGACCGTACTCGTGCGCGAAGACGCCGAGGCCACCGTTCTCCGGCTCCGTGGTGTAGTCACGGATCCACAGCCCGGTGTCGCCGATCTGCACACCGCCCGCGAGGTTGCCGGCCGGACCGGCCTTGCCCTCGAGGTTGGTGAACGCCGCCCAGCGGTGCGACCAGATGGCGTCCTCGCCCTGGGCGCCGCCGCCGGCCTCCTCGCCCTCACCGGCGTGCACCGCCTGGAAGTGGTCGATGTAGCCGTCGGGCTCGTTGAAGTTGCCGTCGCCGTCGAAGTCGTACCGGTCCCAGACGTCGAACTGCTTGAGGTAGTCCTTGATCTCCTGGGCCGACTTCCCGGCCGCGACCTGGGTCTGGTACCAGGACGTGGCGCTGTCCCGGACGAAGTTCCAGTAGCCCTCGGCCTCGGAGATGTTGTCGTTCGGGTTGTTCGGGTCGTCGTTGTGACCGTAACGGGCCTCGTTGTAAGGCACCGTGATCCAGTCGCTGACGTCGCCCTTGACCGTGTAACGACCACCGGACTGCTTCAGGTAGAAGTCCCGGAACGACTCGCCCTCACCGTAGAACATGTCCATGTAGTGCTCGCGGTGGAAGTCGGAGCGCCACAGGGTGCTGTTGTCGTCGGTGGAGTTGCCGTCCCAGTTGCGGTCCGGCTCCGGGATCTGGTTGACCACCGGTCCGGCGGAGCCGCCGGCGCGCGGGTCGGTCTTGGTGCCGAAGTTGACCAGCATCGTGAAGATGGGGTCTTCCTTCGGCGCCTGCTGGTACTCGACGAACAGGTCGTCCTTGACCTGGATGACCTTCGAGCCGTTGCGCGTCTGAAGCTTGGCCTTGCCCTGAAGCAGGTTCGAGATCGCCTGCTTCTTGAGCTCCCGCTGCTGATCCGCCTTGGGATCGGGCAGGTTGTCCTTGCCGTGCTTCGCCTTGTCGGCGCCGGGGGTGGGCTCCGCCGCCGGGGCGGCGGACGCCGGCGCCGTGACGACACCGGCTGCCAGCAGCGCGGCCGCGGCCGAGGCCAGGCCCGCTGTGACTCGTCTCCTCAAAGGTCCTCCTCCTTTGTGGATCTGTTACATGACAGAGACAGCCAGAACCATCAGTGTCATGTCATGCGTCACTCACAATGACAGGTGTTTGCATCGTTGTCATCGGTCAATCACCTGATGAGTAGGCCTTGATTCCGGGGCAAATCCGGGCGAAAGCATTCAGCGCTGCGACGCCGATTCACATTACGTTTTGGCCACGATCACGTTGAGTAACGGTGATTATGAGGTCCCCAAAGGGGAGCGCAGGAGGCCGCGAAAATGTCACACGGTTGCGGAGAAAAATTGCCGGCGCGTAAGACGGACGGGGCCCGTCCGGAGCAGTGTGCTCCAGACGGGCCCCGTCGTGTGGTCCGACGCGCCCCTCGGCGTGTCAGGTCACGGGGTTGCCGGGGTCACGTACACCGTGGCGTACGAGTTGTTCGCGGCCGCCCGCTTGATGGTGATCGTGACGCCGTACGCGACGCCCGCGTCACCGGGGTTGCCGGTGCCGAGCACGATCGCCCCGCCGCCCAGGGTGGCCCCGTAGTACGCCGTGGCCGGCGTGCCGTCGGGGTTGGTCACCCGGGTGGTGTACTTCGCGTTGCCCCGCGACGGGATGACGACCGACGCGTCGTTGTCCCGGGCGTACGCGGAGCCGTTGCGGATCTCGATGCCCGGGTACCAGCCCTTGGCGTCGCTGAACGCCCGCACCGGACCCTGGGCCGCGAAGTTGGTGCAGTACTCGCTGTACGGCTCGCCGGCCGCCTCCAGGCACTCCTTGAAGGGGTACGTGGAGCCCAGCGAGAAGGCCGCGTTGGACGACTGCGGACGGCTGGGCAGGTTGTCCAGCGTCGACGGGTCCTTGACGGCCGCCTCGCCCTGCCGGCGCAGCGGGTCGTTGTGCGAGTCGACGATCAGCAGCCCGCCCTTGGCCCCGTAGCTGGGCAGCGCGGTCATCTGCGCGGTGACGTGGTTGACGTCGCCGAGCACGGTGTCCCGGTACCACACCAGCATGCCCGGGGCGTTGTAGGAGAGCTTGTCGACCTTCCACGCCTCGTGCGAGTAGACCGTGTCGTACGCGTACTTCAGGCCCTTGTCGAAGCCGTCGAAGTTGCGCCACTCGGCCAGGTAGTAGTGCGCCTTGACCTGGGTGCCGCCGTCGACGTGCCAGCCGGCGCCGGTGGTGTCGGTGAAGGTGCCGCCGGTCTGGGTCCAGCCGTTGGCGCCGCCCTCGACGTCGTCGCTCCAGGTGGTGGCGCCGCCGCCGGTGACCGAGAAGTCGTCGGCGAACCAGCCGCGCTCCACGAACGCCTCGTCGGTGGCGTACCGCAGCCGGACCTGGACGGTCTGGCCGGCGAACGCCGACAGGTCGACGTAGTCGTGGCGCCAGCCGCCGGTGCTGCCGGTCAGGCCGTACTTCTTGTTGCCGTAGTCGACCATCCGGCCGTTCGGGTCGGCGTACCCGTCGTTGGTGCTGACGAGCTTGCCGGTGGCGTCGTAGACCTTCTGCTCCGACCAGGTGGCGCCACCGTTGGTGGAGACCTCCAGGAAGCCGTAGTCCCAGTCCGCCTCGATGACGTAGTTGTTCCACATCCAGAACTTCGCGTCCGCGGCGTTCGGGACGGTCACCGTGCGGCTCAGCTTGACGTCCGCCCAGTCCTGGTCGGCGCCGGAGTACCACATGTTGGCCCCGCTGTGCGGCTGTGCCAGGGTGATCACCTTGTTCGGCAGGTTGATCTTGATGCCGTCCTTGGTGCCGACCGGGGTGTTGGAGGTCTGGCCCAGCTGCACGTCACGCGGGTCGTCGCCCGGGTTCAGCTGCAACGGGTCGGCCCAGCCGAGCACCCACTTGTCCCAGAGGCCCATGTGGGTGGGCAGCGCCTGGAAGATCTCGCCGCTGTGCGAACCCGAGGCCATCAGGTCCCAGAAGTCGACGTCCGAGTCGGCGTTGCCGGAGGTGTCGTAGAGGTCCGGCAGGCCGAGGTCGTGACCGAACTCGTGGGCGAACACACCGACGCCGGCGTCCTCCGGCTGCACGATGTAGTTCGCGACCTTCTTGTTGGTGCCCGGGATGGTGTAGCCGCCGGCCACCGTCGAGGAGTGCGCCCACACCGAGTAGACACCCACGTCGCCGCCACCGCGCGACTTGCCCTGGTTGGCGTGCACCAGCACCAGGTGGTCGATCACGCCGTCCGGCTCGTTGACGTTGCCGTCGCCGTCGGCGTCGCCCTGGTCCTCGATGTCGTAGTCGGCCCACGGGAAGTCCGGCCGCATCTTGGCCAGCGCGTCCACCGCGTCGGTGGCAAGCCGGCCGGCGCCCTGCGGGTTGTCCGGGTGGCCGTTCATCGACTGCTCACGACCGGCGACCCAGTTGCCGTTCTCGTCCTGGAAGCAGCGGGAGGCCGCGTACCAGCCCTCCGAGTGCGGCACGGTGATCCACGGGCTGGCCTCGCCGTCCACCGTGTACGCGCCCTTGGACATCTCCAGGTACATGTTGTGCATCGTGCGCCCGGAGATGTCGATCCCCGGCTTGCCGTCCGGCCCGGTCAGGTCCGTACGGACCCGATCGGTGATGCCCTCCTTGGTGTAGAGCATCTTGTCGTAGTGCGCCGGGGAGAAGTCCGGCACCCACATCGAGTTGTTGTCCTTGTGCGGCAGGCTCGCCGGGTTGGGGATCGTGTTGTGCTTCGGGCCGTTCTGCACGGTGCCGAGGACGCAGCTCCGGTCCTCGAAGACCGTCTTGGGCACGTACACGTTGGTGAAGTCGTCGTTCGCCTTGTCGTTGAACTCCACCAGCAGGGTGAGCAGCTTGGCGGTCTGGGTGCCCTTGGCCTGCTTGATCTGGCGGGGGCTCTGCCCCGTCTTGATCGCCTTGGCCTCCAGCTTGGCCAGTTCCCGGGCGGCCTTCGGGTTGCCGCCCGCGAACTTGCGGTCGTAGGCCCGCGCCGCGTCGACCGGGCTGGTGTAGACCCCGTCCTTGCCCTTGACCTCCTTGCCCGCCGTGTCCGGCTGGACCTCCGGCTCGGCGTAGTTGATGTAGTAGTCGTCCGCCCCGATGGTTGCCCGGGCGGGGCCGGACGTCTGGGCGGCCGCGCTGCCAGTCACGGTCAGCGACGTGGCGGCGAGGGCGATGGCGGGCAGCGCGACGAGTAGGCGTCGGCGTGACCCGGACTGCGGAAATGTGTGCATGCCACTCCGTTCGTAGGGCATGGGAGGGGGAGCCGGCCGGTCGCGCGTCGTAGCGACGCCCGTCGAACCGGTCCGATGCGGCGAACCTAACCGAAGAGGGCTCTCATCGACAGGGGGCGACATAGCCTCTGGCCGATCAGCCTGGCAGGCCTCCACCGAATTTCCGACAGGTGTCTCAACAGAACGACGGTGGGTGGCGGCCCGTCCGGACCGCCACCCACCGTCAGGGGTACGTCTGCGCTCAGTCCTCGTCGGACTTTCCGGCCCCCATGCCGGAGGAGATCATGTCCATCACCGAGGAGTCCTGGAGCGTGGTGACGTCGCCGAGGGACCGGTGCTCCGCGACGTCCCGCAGCAGCCGGCGCATGATCTTGCCGGAGCGGGTCTTCGGCAGCTCCGGCACCAGCATGATCTGGCGCGGCTTGGCGATCGGGCCGAGCGTCCTGGCCACGTGGTTGCGCAGGTCGGCGATGAGCTGCTCGCCGGCCTCGCCGGAGATCTCCGTGCTGCCGCGCGGGATGGCGAAGGCGACGATCGCCTGGCCGGTGGTCGGGTCGGTCGCGCCGACCACCGCCGCCTCGGCCACCGACGGGTGGCTGACCAGCGCCGACTCCACCTCGGTGGTGGAGATGTTGTGGCCCGACACCAGCATCACGTCGTCGACCCGGCCGAGCAGCCAGATGTGCCCGTCGTCGTCCTTCTTCGCCCCGTCGCCGGCGAAGTAGACCCAGTCGCCGCCCTGGTTGGCGCCGGCCCCGAAGCGAGACCAGTAGGTCTCGATGAAGCGGTTGTCGTCGCCCCAGATGGTGCGCAGCATCGACGGCCACGGCTCGCGGAGCACGAGGTAGCCGCCACCGCCGTTGGGCACCGACTGCCCCTGGTCGTCCACCACGTCGGCGACGATGCCCGGCAGCGGCGTCATCGCCGAGCCGGGCTTGGCCTCGGTGACGCCCGGCAGCGGGGAGATCATGATCGCGCCGGTCTCGGTCTGCCACCAGGTGTCGACGACGGGCAGCTCGCCCCGGCCGACGTACTGCCGGTACCAGATCCACGCCTCGGGGTTGATCGGCTCACCCACGCTGCCCAGCAGGCGCAGGGAGGAGAGGTCGTAGCCGGCGGGGATGTCCTCGCCCCACTTCATCATGGTGCGGATCAGGGTCGGCGCGGTGTACAGGATGGTGACCTTGTACTTGTCGACGATCTCCCAGAACCGGCCCTTGTGCGGGGTGTCCGGGGTGCCCTCGTACATGACCTGGGTGGCGCCGTTGGAGAGCGGGCCGTAGACGATGTAGGAGTGCCCGGTGACCCAGCCGATGTCGGCGGTGCACCAGTAGACGTCCGTCTCCGGCTTGAGGTCGAAGACCGCGTGCGTGGTGTACGACGTCTGGGTGAGGTAGCCGCCGGTGGTGTGCAGGATGCCCTTGGGTCGGGCCGTGGTGCCGCTGGTGTAGAGGATGAAGAGCGGGTGCTCGGCGTCGAACGGCTGGGCGGTGTGCTCCGGCGAGGCGGTCTCCACCGTCTCGTGCCACCAGTGGTCCTTCGCCGACCAGGCGACCTCCTCGCCGGTGCGGCGGACGACCAGCACGTGCTCCACCGACGGGCAGTTGGCCACCGCCTCGTCGACGGTCGGCTTGAGCGCGGACGGCTTGCCCCGGCGGAAGCCGCCGTCCGCGGTGATCACCACCTTGGCGCTGGCGTCCTGGATCCGGTTGGTCAGCGCGTCGGCCGAGAAGCCGCCGAAGACCACGCTGTGGGTGGCGCCGATCCGGGCGCAGGCGAGCATCGCCACCGCCGCCTCGGGGATCATCGGCAGGTAGATCGCCACCCGGTCGCCGGCCGTGACGCCCAACTCGGTCAGCGCGTTCGCCGCCTGGCAGGTGAGCTTGTGCAGGTCCGCATAGGTGACGGTGCGGGTGTCACCCGGCTCGCCCTCCCAGTGGATCGCCACCTTGTCGCCGCGCCCGGCCTCCACGTGCCGGTCCAGGCAGTTGTACGCCACGTTGAGCTGGCCGCCCACGAACCACTTCGCGAAGGGCGCGTTCGACCAGTCGAGCACCTGGTTCCACTGCCGGGCCCAGTGCAGCCGCCCGGCCTGGCGCTCCCAGAAGGCGAGCCGGTCCTCGGCCGCCTCGGCGTACGCGTCCGCGGTCACGTTGGCGTTCGCGGCGAGCTCGGCCGGCGGCGGGAACTGGCGCGTCTCGTTCAGCAAGTTGGCCAATGCCTCGCTCATGCGGTGACTCCTTCATCGCGTGACCTGCGTCTCCTACCCGGGTGAGGTTAGTCCCGGCGCACCCCCCGCCGCGACCGCCCGGTCACCCGTCACGCGCCCAGTGGCCCTCCGGACGCGCCGAGCAGCAGAGGAGAGTGGTTCGCGTCGCTTCCCGACGGCTGGCGCTCCGGCGGGGCGCGGGGATCGCTAGCGTGGCGGGGTGACCACCGACCCGCTCGCCCCGCTGCTCGCGCTCGCCGACATCGCGCCCGCCGTCGAGCGGGCCCGTGACCGGGTCGACCAGGCCCACCGGCACCGCGCGCTGCGCCGCCAGGGCGGCCAGGTCGCCGCCGAGGTCAGCCTCCGCTCGGCCGTGGCCAGCGCCGCGCTGGAGGGCCGGGCGCACGACCGCGAGGAGGTACGCGCGGGGACCGTCACCGACCCGCTGCTCCAGGGCGCGCTGCGGGTGGCCGGGGCGCTGCCCGGGCTGAGCGACCTCTGGCCGAAGGCGCCGCGTCAGGCCCTCGCCCGGCTGCACGTGCTCGCGGCCCGCGACGTGGTCGCCGAGGCCGAGCTGGGCCGCCCGGTGGCCGACCCGGTGGTGGCGGCCCGCCTCGACGGGCTGGCCGCGCTGGTGGCCGGGGGCACGAAGGTGCCGCCGCTGGTGCTGGCCGCCGTGGTGCACGGCGAGCTGCTGAACCTGCGCCCGTTCGCCGGCCCGTCCGGGGTGGTGGCGCGGGCCGCCGCCCGACTGGTTCTGATCTCCACCGGGTTCGACCCGCGCGGGCTGGTCGCCGTCGACGTCGGCCACCGGGAGCGGGAGCCCGAGTACGTCGGCGCGGCCGGCGCCTTCGCCACCGGCACCCCCGACGGGCTGCGCTCCTGGCTGCGTCACTACATGGCCGCCGTGGAGGTCGGCGCGGATCAGATCACGCTCATCGGCGACGAGATCCTCGCCGCGTCCTGAGCCACCGCGCTGCCCGGCCCCGGCCTCAGACGGTGGGGGTGGTGGCGGCGCGGGTGCGGCGGTGCCGGCCGTACCAGGCGATGCCGATGGCCACGCCGACGCCCACGCCCAGGGCCGCCGCGGCGACCGGCACGGCGGGACGCTCCCGCAGCCGCCGGCCCAGCGGCACCGGGTGCCGGAACTCCAGCACCGGCCACGAGTTCTCCACGGCCAGCCGGCGCAGCGCCCGGTCCGGGTTGACCACGGTCGGGTGGCCCACGCACTCCAGCAGCGGCCGGTCGCTGTACGAGTCGGAGTAGGCGTAGGAGTCGGCGAGGTCGTAGCCCCGTTCGAGAGCCAGTTCGCCGACGGCGTCGACCTTGCGCGGGCCGGCCGCGTAGAACTCGACCTCGCCGCTGTAGCGGCCGTCCGCCACCGCCATCCGGGTGGCGATCACGTCGGTCACCCCGAGCAGCTCGCCGATGGGACGCACCATCTCCTCGCCGGAGGCGGAGACCAGCACCACGTCCCGCCCGGCGGCCTGGTGCTCCTCGATGAGGGCGGCGGCCTCGGCGTACACGTAGGGGTTGATCAGCTCGTGCAGCGTCTCCGCGACGATCTGGCGGACCTGTTCCACCGGCCAGCCCTTGCAGAGCGTGGCGAGATAGTCCCGGGTCCGGGCCATGGTCTGCTCGTCGGTGCCGCCCAGCCGGAACATCAGCTGCGCGTACGCCGACTTGACCACGTCACGGCGAGTGATCAGCCCGTCCCGGTAGAACGGCCGACCGAACGCCAGTGCGCTCGACTTGGCGATGACGGTCTTGTCGAGATCGAAGAAAGCGGCACTCCGGCCCACGGCGCGAAAGTCTAGCCCGACGGGGCACGCTCGGCTGGTCCCCCGGGGGCTCCCGAGGCCGCCCGGTGGGGCAGGTGCACCCGCGAGAGTGACGGCTGTCACACCTGTGAGCCACAAATTAGCGTTGCGTGGAGTGAACACCACTCGACGTATAAGGGTCCATTGCGGCATGCTTGTGCTCGCGACGAGAGTTCACGTCACGTCGATCGCGAAGAATATGGACCCTCGGCGGTTGCACCCCCCGTGACCGCTGAGTGGGTTCGGCTCGACCCCCCCGGAGCCGAACCTCACGACGACCCCCGTCTCCCCCCGACGGGGGTCGTCCCTTTCCGGGAAGCGCTACAACCGCTCCGTGCCGCAGGCCGCTGACCGCTCTGACAAGCGGAGCCGGCGACCAACCACAGCACGGGAGACGCGGCCGCGCCGACGACCAGGCAGCGCGAGCCAGGGGGCGGCCGGTCCGTGGCCGGTCCGGCCGCCCGCGTCACCGTGGGTCAGGACTTGACGAGGTCCACGATCGAGGTGTCGTAGACGAAATACTGCTGGTACTCGGCGTCGTAGGCGGACGCCTCGGTGCTCACCTCGGCGGGTCCCTTCCCGAACGGCGTGGTGTCGAGGGGGGTCGCCGCGGCCGTCCACGCCACGGGCGCGCCCGGGGTGCAGTCGACCAGGGTCCCGAAGCGGCCACGGACCAGCACCTTCTTGACCACCTGGTCGACCACGCCGCTCACCGTGACCGAGGTCGGCTGGCTGCAGGTCACCGTGCCGTGCACGATCGCCTTGCCGCTGATCGTGCTGGCCGTGCCGTCCGGGGCGACGGCCAGCCCCAGCTCCAGTGGCACCGTCTCCGCCTGTGCCGGCGCGGCGGCGACGAACCCGCCCAGCGCCCCCGTGATCGACAGGCTGGCCGCGAGGGCCGCCCTCCGCCAGGTTCTCCGCATTCCCCGTTCCTCTCTCCGCAGTCGGACAGCCGGGCATCTGCTCACCCGAACACTGCTGTCGGTCAATTACCGCAGACACCGTCGCCGCCGTCAGACCGCAGCGACACATCAGTGCATTAAGGACGGCCGGTGGCGACGGGCGGCCCATAGCAGATCGACCGGGCGATCGGCGGCTGTCCACAGGCGGTCCCGTCGTCCACAGCCGCAGCCGGTCGGACGCCGGTGCGCCGATCCCGCCGGCAGGCTGCTCCGCGGCACGTCCGAGTCCGACCGCTGGAGGCCGCCATGCCGCCCCGTACCCCGCTGCCGCCGTTCCGCCGGCTGCCCCTGCTCGTCACCGCCGACGGCGACCTCCTCGACGAACTGCTGCGGCTCGCCGCTGCGGGCGGCACCGAGGTCGAGCTGGCCGCCGATCCCGCCGCGGCCCGGGCCCGCTGGACGCCCGCGCCGCTGGTGCTGGTCGGCGCCGACCAGGCCCAGGCATGCCTGCGGGCCCGCCTGCCGCGCCGGCCCCGCACCGTGCTGGTCGGTCGCTCCGGCCAGCTCGATCCGGGTACGCAGGTCGCCGAGCTGATCGGCGCCGAGCACGTCGCCACCCTGCCCGCGGCCGAGCCCTGGCTGGTCGACCGGTTCGCCGAGTGCGCCGTCGAACTGCCCGGCGGCAACCCCGCCCGCGTCGTGGCGGTGCTCGGCGGGCGGGGCGGCGCCGGCGCCAGCGTGCTGGCCGGGGGCCTCGCCGTCACGGCGGCCCGGGCCCGGCTGCGCACCCTGCTGGTCGACGCCGACCCGCTCGGCGGCGGCCTCGACCTCGTGCTCGGCTGGGAACAGCTCGAAGGGTTGCGCTGGCCCGGCCTCACCGCCACCGACGGCCGGATGGACCCGCCGTCGCTGGTCCGGGCCCTGCCCAGCCGGGGCGACCTCGTCGTCCTCTCCTGGGACCGGGGCGCCCTGCGGCACCTGCCGGCCGAGGCGATGGCCGCCACCGTCGACGCCGCCCGCCGAGGCCGCGACGTGGTCGTCCTCGACCTGCCCCGGCACCTGGACGACGCGGCCGTGGTCGCCCTCCAGGCGGCCGACCGGGCACTGATCGTCGTACCGGCCGAGCTGCGGGCCACCGCCGCCGCGGCCCGCGTCGTCGCGGTGGCCGCCCCGCACTGCGCCGACCTGGCGGTGGTCGTGCGGGGTCCCGCACCCGGCCGGCTCCGGGCCGGCGAGGTGGCCCGGGCGCTCGGGCTGCCGCTGGCCGGCACACTCCGGCCCGAGCCCGGGCTCTGCCGGGGGCTGGAACGCGGCGAGGCGCCGGCCGCCACCGGCAAGGGCCCGCTCGCCGTGCTCTGCCAGCGGCTCCTCGACGGACTGGCCGACGTGCCCGCGGCGGGTGCGGCGTGACCGGGCCGGCCGACGCCGGGGAACTGGCCGCCCGGGTCCGACACCGGTTCGCCGCCGAGGCCACCCCGGTCACGCCCGCGGCCGTCGTCTCCGCGGTACGCGCCGAGCCGGACGCCGCCGTGCTCGGAGACACCGCCCTGCTGCGGATCGCCGACCGGGTCCACGACGACCTCGTCGGCGCCGGCCCGCTCGCGCCGTTGCTGGCCGATCCGCAGGTCACCGACGTGCTGGTGAACGGCACCCGGGTCTGGGTCGACCGGGGACGGGGCCTGCACCAGGTGGCCGTGCCGCTCGGCACGGTCGACGACGTCCGCCGGCTGGCCCAGCGCCTCACCGCGGCCGCCGGGCGCCGGCTCGACGACGCCTCCCCGTACGCCGACGCCCGGCTGCCCGACGGCACCCGGCTGCACGCCGTGCTGCCACCCGTGGCCACCGACGGGCCCTACCTGTCGCTACGCACCTTCCGGCAGCGGCCGTTCACCCTCGACGAACTGGTCCGGCACGGCACGGTGCCCCGGCCGGTCGCCCCGCTGCTCGCCGCCGTGGTGGCCGCCCGGTTGGCGTACCTGGTCACGGGCGGGACCGGCTCCGGCAAGACCACCCTGCTCAACACACTGCTCGGGCTGGTGCCCGGCACCGAGCGGATCGTGCTCGTGGAGGACGCGGCCGAGCTGCGGCCCGTGCACCCGCACGTGATCGGCCTCCAGGCCCGCACGTCCAACGTGGAGGGCGCCGGTGCGGTCGGGCTGAGCGACCTGGTCCGGCAGGCGCTGCGGATGCGGCCGGACCGGCTGGTCGTGGGCGAGTGCCGGGGCGCCGAGGTGGTCGACCTGCTCGCCGCGTTGAACACCGGCCACGACGGCGGGGCCGGGACGCTGCACGCCAACGCCGCGACGGACGTACCGGCCCGGCTGGAGGCGCTCGGGATGCTCGGTGGTCTGCCCCGGGCCGCCCTGCACGCCCAGGTCGCCGCCGCGATCCAGGTCCTTCTGCAGGTCCGGCGGACCACCGAGGGCCGGGTGCTGGAGTCCGTCAGCCTGCTCCTGCCCGAGGGACCCGACCGGGTGGTCACCGTGGTCCCGGCCTGGCTACGCGGCCGCGGGCTCGGGCTCGCGGCCCGGCCACTCGGCGCCCTGCTCCGCGAGCGGGGGGTGTCCGTGCCGCCGATCCTCTGCGCGGCATGGCCCGGCTCGGCGGGCCCGTCGTGACCGGCCCGGTGTGGCTGGTGGCCGTTCTCCTGGCCGGTGCCGCCGCGGCGGTCGCCTGGCCGGTACGCGCCGGCCGGACCCGCCGGCACGCCGTCCTCGACCTGGGCAATCGCCCTGCCCCTGGCGCCAGCCGGTCCGCGTGTGTGCTCCCGGACGCAGGCCCCCGGCCGTCCGTCCGTACGCCGCACCCCGGCGTCCCCCACCGGCCCGCCACCGGGCTCGGAAGCCCCGCCGACCGTCCCCCTCCCGGCCGGCCGCCGGGGCGGCGTGACCCGACCCGCCCGGCCGCCGGGCTCGATCCCCGGAATCGTGTGCCGCGAAGCCGGCTGGCCGTTGCCCTCGTCTCCCCGAATGGCGCGGCCTGGCGCCCGCCGAGCGACGCTCTCGTCCCCATGGACCGTGCGCCCCGGTCCCGGCTGGCCGCCCTGCTCAGGTCCTGGCGCTCGGGTGCCGTCGCTCCGCCGTCGGGCCCGGCGCCGTCCGGCCCCGTGACCCGCCTGCCGCTGGCCGGGCGGACTGCCCTGCTGGCGGCGGCCGTGGTCGGCGCCGGGGCCGGAGCGTTGGTCGGCGGCCCGGTGGCCGCAGTGGTGCTGGCCGCCTACGGCACGCTCGCGGCGCGGGCGGTGCGTCGTCGGCGGCTCCGCCGGGCGGCCGACCGGGCCCACCGCCACGAGCTGGACCAGCTCGGCGCGCTCGCCGCCGACCTACGGGCCGGGCTGCCGTCGGGCGGGGCGATCGGCGACGGTCCGCGACGCGTCGCCCGGTTGGCGCGAGCCGCCGTCCGGCTGGCCGACCGCACCGGGGCGCCCCTGGCCGAGCTGCTCGAACGGGTCGAGGCCGACGCCCGGGCGGCGGACCGGGGCCTGGCCGCGGCCGCCGCGCAGGCGGCCGGTGCCCGGGCGACCGCCTGGCTGCTCGCCGGGCTGCCGCTCGGCGGGATCGGGCTCGGGTACGCCATCGGCGTCGACCCGGTCGCCGTGCTCCTGCACACCCCGGTCGGTGGCGGCAGCGCCGTCGCAGCCGTCGCGTTGCAGATCGGCGGGCTGATCTGGGCGGAGCGGCTCGGCGCGGCGCCCGGGCGGGCCGCCTGATGTCCCGTCCGGTGGTGGCCGCCGCCTGCCTGGCCGCGGCGGCGCTGCTCCTGGTCCTGTCCGGGCCCGCCGTCCGTCCGGCGCGGCGGCTGCGCCTCCTCGTCCCCAGCCGGCCGGCGGAGCGGAACCGCCCGGCCTGGTGGCCGGACCGGATCCGGCTCGGCGCCGGCCTCGCGGGGGTGGCCGCGCTGGTCGTGGTGGGCGGCTGGGCGGGCGTGCTCGTCGGGGCGCTGGCCGGGATGGCCGCCGACCGCCTGCTGCGGCGGATCGAGCCACGGGCCGTCCGCGACCGCCGGCTCCGCGAGGCGGCCGACCTGCCCCTCGCCGCCGACCTGCTGGCCGCCGCCCTCCGGGCCGGCGCACCGGTGGACCGCTCGGTGCTGGCGGTCGCCGACGCGCTCGGTGGACCGCTCGCCGACCGGCTCGGCCGGGTGGGGCGGACGCTGGAACTCGGCGGCACGGCGGCCGAGGCGTGGGAGCACCTGGGACCCGTGCCCGGCGCGGAGCGCCTGGTGACCGGCGCCATCCGCTCGTCGAGCAGCGGCGCCGCGCTGGCCGGCGCGCTCACCCGGCTCGCCGACGACCTGCGGTCCGACCGCTCGACCGCGGCCGAGGCGGCCGCCCGGCGGGCCGGGGTGCTCATCGTGCTGCCGCTCGGGCTCTGCTTCCTGCCCGCCTTCATTCTCGCCGGTCTGGTGCCGGTGATCGTCGCCGTCCTCGGCGACGTGCTGTGAATCCCCGAGAAAGGGAGTACGACATGCGCAAACTCCTCACCCGCCTGCGCGGCGACGCCGGGATGAACACGGCCGAGTACGCCGTGGGCACCCTCGCGGCGGTCGCCTTCGCGGGGATCCTGCTGAAGGTGCTCACCTCCGGCAACGTGCAGTCCGCGCTCACCGCCGTCATCGACCGGGCCTTGAAGTGACCGGTCGCCGGTGGGCCGGCCGCCAGCGGCCGTGGGGTGCGCGGGAGCGGGGCTCGTTCACGGCCGAGTTGGCGGCCGGCCTGCCGGCGCTGATGCTTCTCCTCTTCGCCGGTCTCACGGCCGTCGACGCCGTCACCACGAAGGCCGGCTGCGTCGACGCGGCCCGGGAGGCGGCGCTCGCCGCCGCGCGGGGCGAACCCGGGTCGGCCGCCGGCTCCCGGTACGCCCCGGCCGGCGCCCAGGTCTCGGTGACGGTGGCCGGCGACCGGGTCACCGTGACGGTACGGGCGCCGGTCCGGAGCTTCGGCGCCCGGCTGCCCCGGCTCAGCGTGTCGGGCACCGCGGTGGCCGCCGTCGAACCCGGCTCCCCGGGGCCGCTGCCGTGACCGGGCGGGAGCCGTCGGTGCGCCGGGCAGTCAACAGGTGGAGACGCCAGGGTGCCGAACGCGGTGGGGCGACCGTCTGCCTGCTCGCGGTCGGGCTGGTGCTCGTGCTGGTCGGGCTCCTCGGCGCCGGGCTCGGCGCGGCCCGGTGCGCACGCCACCAGGCCCGGAACGCCGCCGACTTCGCGGCTCTGGGTGGCGCCGGCCGGGCGATCGAGGGCGCCGGCGAGGCGTGTGGACGGGCCGCCGACCTGGCCGCGGCGAACGGCGCTCGGCTCACGGCGTGCCGGCTGGACGGTCTCGACGTGGTCGCGACGGCGGAGGTGAGGGTCGCTCCAGTGCCCTGGCTCGCCCGCGCGGCGAGCGCGACCTCCCGTGCCGGCCCCGCCCGAGGCTGACGCCGGAAGGTGGTGTCGGGGCGGAAGTCCTACCGCCCCGACACCACCGGGTGCTCGATTCCTCGCGGCCCGGTCGGATGAGCTGCGGGCGTCAGCGGGACTGGAGGGCGTCCAGGCCGACCGCCATGGCGATCACCAGTCGCCGGTCGATCTGCGGGTGGTGGATGTCGACGACGTACCGGTCGCGCAGGCCCCACTTCTTGTCGACCGAGAACACCGGCTGGCCGTTGGCCACGAAGTCGAAGTGGTAGGGCAGCCAGGAGAGCGAGTCGACGAAGCGGCGCAGCAGGGCCACCGGCAGGCTGCGCTCCTGCCCGGTGATCTGCGGCAGGCCGGCCTGCTCGACGTGCCAGGTGGAGCGCAGCAGCGACTGGGCGAAGTCCTTGCGGAACAGGCCGATGGGGGTGCCGGCGTGGTCGGTCACGTCGTACGTGGCGCCGAGGTCGAGGCGCTGCCGGGCCTTGAAGCCGAGCAGGGGGTACTGCTTGGAGTCGTCGGTGTAGATGGTCACCTGCTCCTTGAACGCGAGCCGCTTCTGCTGCGCGAACGCGAGCAGCCCGCCCTCGGAGCCGTCCGGCGCCACGGAGTGGACCTCGTACTGGTTGACCATCATCCGGATCCGCTGGCGGACGATGAACCGTTGCTGGGCCTGCAAGCTGTCGAGCTGCATCTGATCTCCTTGAAGAGGCGAACGCCGGAGTCTCGCACAGCCCGACCGTCGCCGCCCGCCCGTGGCCGGCGGGTTCCGGCCGGTGATCCGATCGACCGCCGTCCACCCCCGGCGGGCCGCCGGTCAGCGGCCACCGTCGACGGTCGCCTTCATGGCCCAGGCGTTGAGCACCTGGTGGATGCCGCGCAGGCGCTCGTTGATCTGCTCCAGGCGCTCCGCCTGCGCCAGGCCGGCCAGCGCCGCGCCCAGCGCGATCTGCTGGTCGGGGGTGAGGTTCTCCTGGTCGATCGTGTAGAGCAGGTCGACGGTCTCGGCGATCGTGTCGGCCACGGCGGTACCTCCCGGCGCGAAGAATCTCGGGGACATGGAAGCGCTCCCATGCATCAATGCCCCGATGTCGCCCCGCTCATGCGCCCATCCCACCAACCAGGAGGTCAGTCCGCGGCGCGGCCCTCCTGCCGGGGCAGAACCGCCCCTCGGTCGGCCTCGACCGCCGCGAGGTTGGCGAGGACCACGTCCAGGACCTTGACGGCGTCCGGCTTGGAGAGCGGGTTGTTGCCGTTGCCGCACTTCGGGGACTGGACGCAGGACGGGCACCCGGACTCGCACCCGCACTCGGCGATCGCGTCCCGGGTGGCGCGCAGCCAGGCGGCGGCCGTCCCGTACGCCCGCTCGGCGAAGCCGGCCCCGCCCGGGTGGCCGTCGTAGACGAAGACGGTGGGTGCCTCGGTGTCCGGGTGCAGGGCGGTGGAGAGCCCGCCGATGTCCCACCGGTCGCAGGTCGCCATGAGCGGCAGCAGGCCGATCGCGGCGTGCTCGGCGGCGTGCAGCGCCCCCGGAATGTCGGCGGCCTCCACGCCGGCGGCAGCAAGCGACTCCGGCGAAAGGGTGAACCAGACCGCGACGGTGCGCAGTTCCCGGGCCGGCAGGTCCAGCGGCCGGGTGTCGATCACCTCGCCGGTGGCGATCCGCCGCCGTTGGTACGACACCACCTGGCTGGTCACGTCCACCTCGCCGAGGAAGAGCCCGACCGGCCCGGCGTCCACGTAGGACCGGACGGACACCACGGACAGCGAGGTGACATCCCGGGCGTGGGTGGACCAGTCCGGCTCCTCGGGGTGCACCAGCGCGCACCCGTCGGCCAGGTCGAGCGAGTCGACCACGTACGAGACGCCCTGGTGCAGGTAGACGGCGCCGGTGTGGAGCAGGAAGTGCGAGGAGCCGCCGTCGACGGTGCCGAGCAGCCGCCCGGTGGACTCCTCCACCACGCAGACCGGGGCCCCGCCCTCGCCGCGCAGGTCGACCTCGGGGCGTTCCCGGTGCCGCCAGTACCAGCCGGTGGGGCGCTGCCGCAGCGCGCCCGCCTCGACCAGCGAGTCGACCGCCTCCTTCGCGCCCTCGCCGAAGAGTTCGAGGTCGGCCGGGGTGAGCGGGGCCTCGTGGGCGGCGCAGGCGAGTTGCGGCGCGAGCACGTACGGGTTGGCCGGGTCGAGCACGGTCGCCTCGACGGGCCGCCCGAACAGCGCCTCGGGATGGTGGACCAGGTAGGTGTCGAGCGGGTCGTCCCGGGCCACGAGCACCGCGAGGGCCTCGTCGCCCGAGCGGCCGGCCCGGCCGGCCTGCTGCCACAGCGAGGCCCGGGTGCCCGGCCAGCCGCAGATGAGCACGGCGTCCAGGCCGACCAGGTCGACGCCGAGTTCCAACGCGTTGGTGGAGGCGAGCCCCAGCAGGTCGCCGTGCAGCAGCGCGCGTTCCAGCTCGCGGCGCTCCTCGCGCAGGTAGCCGGCCCGGTAGGCGGCCACCCGGTCGCCCAGCCCGGGCACCGCCTCGTCGAGGGCCCGCCGGGCGTTCGCGGCGACCACCTCGGCGCCGCGCCGGGAGCGGACGAAGGCGAGCGTGCGTACCCCTTCGATGACGCTGTCGGCGAGCAGGTCGGCGGTCTCCCGCAGCGCCGAGCGGCGGACCGACACCAGGTCGGCGAGCTCCACGTCCGAGGAGGGCGGTGGCAGCAGCGGCGGCTCCCACAGCGCGAAGGTCACCCCGCCGCGCGGCGAGGCGTCCTCGGTGACGGCCGCGACGGGCAGGCCGGTGAGCCGCCCGGCCGCCGTCGCCGGGTCGCCCGACGTGGCCGAGGCCAGCACGAACACGGGGGTACGCCCGTAGCGCGCGCACTGCCGACGCAACCGCCGCAGCACGTGCGCCACGTGCGAGCCGAACACGCCCCGGTAGGTGTGGCACTCGTCGACCACCACGTACGCGAGCCGGCGCAGGAAGCCGGACCAGTGCGCGTGCCCGGGCAGGATGCCGTGGTGCAGCATGTCGGGGTTGGTCAGCACGAACCGGGAGTGCCGCCGGATCCACTCCCGCTCGGTGCGCGGGGTGTCCCCGTCGTAGGTGGCGGGGCGTACCCCCTCCAGCTCCAGGCCGGCGACGGCGCGGAGCTGGTCGGCGGCGAGCGCCTTGGTCGGGGCCAGGTAGAGCACCGTGGCGCGCGGGTCGGCGAGCAGGGTGCCCAGCGCCGGGAGCTGGTACGCCAGCGACTTGCCGGACGCCGTGCCGGTGGCCACCACCACGTGCTTCCCCGCGTACGCCAGCTCGGCGGCCTCGGCCTGGTGCCGCCACGGGGCGACCACGCCGCGCCGGGCGAACGCCGCCCGCAGCTCGTCGGGGGCCCAGTCCGGCCACGGCGCCGGCTCGCCGGCCCGGGCCGGCACCCGCTCGACGTGGGTGACCGGGTCGGCGGCGTGCCGCAGGCGCAGCCGCCGGAGCAGCTCGCCCGGCGACCGGCCGGGGCCACTCCCCGCCGATACGGTGGCCGGTGAAGTCACGTCCTGCACTCTCGCACTGGTGTTCGGAATGGGGAAGCGGGGGTGGGGGTATGGGGGAGGCTTCGCCGGTGACCTGGAAGGGGCCATTCGGCGGGATGGTTAGATGCCCAGGAGAGCTTACCGAGGAGGGACCGATGGAGCTGTCGCTGGCGACCCGCACCGTGGGGGAGCACACGGTGCTCGAGGTCGGCGGTGAGGTGGACGTCTACACCGCGCCGCGCCTGCGGGAACGGCTCCTGGAGCTGATCGACGGCGGTGCCCGCCGGGTGGTGGTGGACCTGGGCCGGGTCGACTTCCTGGACTCGACCGGCCTCGGTGTGCTGGTCGGCGCGCTCAAGCGGCTCCGCTCGGCCGGGGGTTCCTTCGCGCTGGTCTGCGACAAGGAGCCGCTGCTCAAGATCTTCCGGATCACCGCCCTGGACCAGGTCTTCCCGTTGCATCCCACGGTCGACGCGGCGATCGACGCCGACGCGACCGGCGCCGGCGCGTGATGGCGACCGTCAAGCTCTCCTTCTCCCCGGCGCCGGTGCACGTCCGCACCGCACGCCTGGTCGGTGTCGCGGTGGCCCGCCGGGCCGGGGTACGCGAGGACCTGCTCGACGAGGTGCGCCTGGCCATCGGTGAGGCGTGCACCCGGGCGGTCGCGCTGCACCGGCAGTACGGGGTGCCCGACCCGGTGTACGTGGAGATGTCCGACAGCGGGGCGTACACGGTGCGGGTGGTGGACCACGCCCCGATCGAGGCGAGCATCGGTCTCGCCGCGCTGCCCCCGGACGAGCTGGCCAAGGAGTCGCTCAGCGAGGACGCGCTGACCACCGGGGTGGGCTTCGCCCTGCTCGCCGGTTTCGTCGAGGACCTCCAGGTCCGCCCGGTCGACGAGGGCGTCGGCACCGAGGTCCGGATGGTGTGGCCGGTCGGCCGCGCCTGACCCTGTCCTGCCGCAGGCCGCGTTCCCCTCGGGGAGCGCGGCCTCAACGTGTTGGCCGCTCTATATATCAGATTTCCTCGCATAACACAGCGACGAAGATCATCGCGACAGGGTGCCCCCTCGGTGTGACCTCCAACACGTCGGAGGGCTACAGTACGCGGGTTGTCAGCAAGTGATCCGTCCCGCAGCCAGCGGGAACGGTCCGCCGGAGTGGGTTGGCGCGCTGGCGAGTCCGCATCCAGGCGTCGGTCCGTGCGTCTCCACTGGCCGGCGCGAGTTGTTCGGTACAGGAGGACATAGATGTCCGGGACCTTGGCCGCCGACGGCGGCGCACTGTCCCTTACCGGAGCCAACGTGACGTACGTCGTCATCGCCGCGGTCATCGCGCTGGTGGCGCTCGTCTTCGCGGCCGCCCTCACCAGGGCGGTCCTGGCGGCCGGTACGGGAACCACGAACATGCAGGAGATCTCCGGGGCGGTGCAGGAGGGCGCGTCCGCGTACCTGCTGCGGCAGTTCCGCACCCTGGCGATCTTCGTCGTGATCGCCGTCGTGCTGCTCTTCCTGCTGCCGGTGCACGACACCGACGGCAACGAGACCCTCGTGAAGATCGGCCGGTCGGCCTTCTTCGTGGTGGGCGCGCTGTTCAGCGCGTTCATCGGGGGCGCCGGCATGTGGCTGGCCACCCGCGCCAACCTGCGGGTCGCCGCGGCCGCCCGGGAGAGGGAAGGCGGGCGCGAGGGCGCCATGAAGATCGCCTTCCGCACCGGTGGCGTGGTCGGCTTCCTCACCGTCGGTCTCGGCCTCTTCGGTGCGGCGCTGGTCGTCATCCTGTTCAAGGGTGACGCCCCGACCGTGCTGGAGGGCTTCGGCTTCGGCGCCGCGCTGCTCGCCATGTTCATGCGGGTCGGCGGCGGCATCTTCACCAAGGCCGCCGACGTCGGCGCCGACCTGGTCGGCAAGGTCGAGCAGGGCATCCCGGAGGACGACCCGCGCAACGCCGCCACCATCGCCGACAACGTGGGTGACAACGTCGGCGACTGCGCCGGCATGGCCGCCGACCTCTTCGAGTCGTACGCGGTCACCCTGGTCGCCGCGCTGATCCTGGGCCGCGCCGCGTTCGGCGAGGACGGCCTGGTCTTCCCGCTGATCATCTCCACCATCGGCGTGCTGGTCGCGATCGTCGGCGTCTTCATCACCCGGCTGCGCACCAGCGACCGCAACGGCCTGACCGCCATCAACCGGGCCTTCTACCTCTCCGCGGTGATCTCCGCGGTGCTGGTGGCGATCGCGGCGTTCGCCTACCTGCCGGCGACCTTCGGCGAGCTGGAGGGCGGGCTGACCGACGTCGACCGCAACCCGCGCCTCGTGGCCATCGGCGCGGTGGTCATCGGCATCGTGCTGGCCGCCGCGATCCAGGCGCTCACCGGCTACTTCACCGAGACCAACCGGCGCCCGGTGCAGGACATCGGCAAGAGCTCCCAGACCGGCCCGGCCACGGTCATCCTCGCCGGCATCAGCGTCGGCCTGGAGTCGGCGGTCTACTCGGCGCTGCTGATCGGCGCGGGCGTCTTCGGCGCCTTCCTGCTCGGCGGCAGCTCCATCACCCTGTCGCTGTTCGCGGTGGCGCTGGCCGGCACCGGCCTGCTCACCACCGTCGGCGTCATCGTCGCCATGGACACCTTCGGCCCGATCTCCGACAACGCGCAGGGCGTGGCCGAGATGTCCGGTGACATCGACGAGCACGGCGCGCGGACGCTGACCGAACTGGACGCCGTCGGCAACACCACCAAGGCGATCACCAAGGGCATCGCGATCGCCACCGCGGTGCTGGCCGCGACCGCGCTGTTCGGCTCGTACACCGACACGCTGCGCTCCTCGTACGAGGACGCGGGCGTGGGCGACGTGGGCGCCGAGATCCTCAACTCGCTGAACGTGGCCAACCCGCGCAACCTGGTCGGTCTCATCATCGGCGCGGCGGTGGTCTTCCTGTTCTCCGGCCTGGCCATCAACGCGGTGTCCCGCTCGGCCGGCGCCGTGGTGATGGAGGTCCGCCGGCAGTTCCGCGAGCTGCCCGGCATCATGGACCGCACCCAGCGCCCCGAGTACGGCAAGGTCGTCGACATCTGCACCCGGGACGCGCAGCGCGAGCTGATGACCCCCGGCCTGCTGGCCATCCTGGCCCCGATCGCGGTCGGTTTCGGTCTCGGCCCGGGCGCGCTGGCCTCGTACCTGGCCGGTGCGATCGGCGCGGGCACCCTGATGGCGGTCTTCCTGGCCAACTCCGGTGGCGCCTGGGACAACGCCAAGAAGCTGGTCGAGGACGGCGCGTACGGCGGCAAGGGCTCCGAGTCGCACGCCGCGACCGTCATCGGCGACACCGTCGGTGACCCGTTCAAGGACACCGCCGGCCCGGCGATCAACCCGCTGATCAAGGTGATGAACCTGGTCTCGCTGCTGATCGCCCCGGCCGTGGTGGCCTGGAGCGTGGGCGACGACAAGAACCCCGCGCTGCGCATCGCGATCGCCGTGGTGGCCGCGCTGATCATCGTGGCGGCCGTGGTGTTCAGCAAGCGCAAGGGCGTGGCGATGGCGGACTCCGACAGCGGCGCCGGCACCCCGGACCAGCGCCCGGAGACGGTCAACGCCTGACCCGGACGACGCGACGGTTCCCGGTCGGCCCTCAGCCGGCCGGGAACCGTGCCGTCCGGCGGTCCCGTGCACGAAACCTGACCGGTGGCACTTCCACCGGGAGGTCGTACGCTGCTTCGCATGCGTACGCGCCGGGCGGCAACCGCCGGAAAGCTCACGGTGGTCCTGGCCACGCTGGTCCTCGTCGTCGCGGGCTGCGGCGGCCCCAGCCCGCAGGCCTGGGCCGCGTCGGTCTGCCAGGCGCTCAGCCCGTGGCGCGCCGAGATCAACAAGCTGACCAGCAGCACCCAGCAGCAGATGACCGCGCAGACCACCCCCGCGCAGGCCAAGGAGAACCTGGTCCGGCTCTTCGCCGGGGCCGAGCAGGCCAGCGAGACCGCCCGGCGCAAGGTCGAGGAGGCGGGCGTGCCCGAGACCGACCACGGCGACGAGATCTCCGCCGGGTTCCGCTCCTCGCTCAGCAAGGTGCGGGACGCGTACGGGCGGGCCCGGGACACCATCGACCGCCTGGACACCGCCCAGGCCGGCCCGTTCTACGACGGGGTGCGGGCCGCCGTGGACACGCTCAACAAGGAGTACGACGCGAGCGCGCTGGACACCAGCAAGCTCAACTCGACCGAGCTCAAAGAGGCCTTCGACGAGGTCCCGGAGTGTCGCTGACCCCTCCCTCCCAGAACCCGGCCCGCCAGCCCTCGCTGTTCTCCACCGAGGCGGCCGACCCGTCGCTGTCCGACCTCGCCGGCCTGCTCGCCGGGCCCGGGGAGGTGGTGCGGATGGGCGGGACGGCCCGGGTCGCCGTGGTGGTGGACGCCGCCTGGCGGGTGCACGTGCTGGTGGCCGAGCTGGGCGCCCGGGGGATCCCGACGAGCTGGGAGCCGACGGAGGACGGCCGGCACCTGGTGCGCACCGCGTACGCCACCACGCTGGCCCCGCTCGCCCTGGCCTGGCTGCGGGGGACGGTGAAGCGGCCCCCGGCGCGGTTCCACCTCAACGGGCGGCGGCTGCGGCTCTGGCTCGCCGCCGCGGGGGCGGCCGACCCGGCCGGGTTCCGGCTCCGGCTCGGCCCGGCCGACGAGGAGTGCTGGCCGCCGGTGCGCGCCGCGCTCGCCGCGGTGGGGCTCCCGGCCGCGTTCGTGGAGGCGGAGGAGGGCGGGCCGGCGTACCGGATCACCGGCCGACGGCGGGTGGCCCGGCTCGCGGAGCTGGTCGGGGACCGGCCACGGGCCGTGCCGGCGGCCGAGTGGCCGGGGACGCACGACTGATTTTCCGGCGCAACCCCGCTGGCTGTCCGATCCCGGACACGCCGTGCGGATGTTTGCGCAGGAAAACGACCGGTGTCCCCTCCGCCATGGGTGCGTGATCGTCACAGTGACCCGCTGGGCGCCCTACCCACGGTGTACGGTGGCGCCGTCCGGCGGGGTGCCGGCCGATGGTCACCGCAATCTGATCATTTGCCGCCCACGAAACCCGGAACGCGGACGGCGCGTTACGTTGGACATCCGGACCGCCGCTGGTCCGGCAGGGTGCAACACGGCCCGAAGCGGGCATTGCGTAGGAGTGAGGTCGGGGAGAGACGTGCCGAGCAACGCTGGAACCACCCGTCTGGTCATCGTCGAGTCACCGGCGAAGGCCAAGACGATCTCGGGCTATCTCGGCCCGGGGTACGTCGTGGAGGCCAGCTTCGGCCACGTCCGGGACCTGCCCCGCAACGCCGCCGAGATCCCGCCCGCCTACGAGGACAAGCCCTGGGCCCGGCTCGGCGTGGACGTGGACAACGGCTTCGCCGCGCTCTACGTGGTCTCCGCCGACCGCAAGAAGCAGATCACCAAGCTGAAGTCGCTGGCCAAGGAGGTGGACGAGATCTTCCTCGCCACCGACGAGGACCGCGAGGGCGAGGCGATCGCCTGGCACCTGGTGGAGACGCTCAAGCCCAAGGTGCCGGTCAAGCGAATGGTCTTCCACGAGATCACCAAGCCGGCCATCCAGGCCGCGGTGGCCAACCCGCGGGAGATCGACCGGGACCTGGTCGACGCCCAGGAGGCCCGGCGCATCCTCGACCGCCTCTACGGCTACGAGGTCTCCCCGGTGCTCTGGCGGAAGGTCCGCAGCGGCCTGTCCGCCGGCCGGGTGCAGTCCGTGGCGACCCGGATCGTGGTCGAGCGGGAGCGGCAGCGGATGGCCTTCCGCACCGCCGAGTACTGGGACATCCTGGCCACCCTCGCGGTCGCCAACCCCGGCGAGGGCCCCCGCACCTTCAACGCCACCCTCATCGCGCTGGGCGGCGACCGGATCGCCACCGGCAAGGACTTCGAGCCGACCACCGGCCGGGTCAAGCCCGGCGCCGGGGTGGTGCACCTGGACGAGAGCGGCGCCCGGGGGCTGGCCGCGCGCCTCGAAGGGCGGCCGTTCACGGTCACCCGGGTCGAGGAGAAGCCCTACCGCCGCCGCCCGTACGCGCCGTTCATCACCTCGACCCTCCAGCAGGAGGCGGCCCGCAAGCTCCGGCTCTCGTCGCAGCAGACGATGCGCACCGCGCAGCGGCTCTACGAGAACGGCTACATCACCTACATGCGTACCGACTCGGTGAACCTGTCGGAGACCGCCATCGCGGCGGCCCGCCGGCAGATCGTCGAGCTGTACGGCGAGCGCAGCGTGCCGCCGGAGCCCCGCCGCTACACCGGCAAGGTGAAGAACGCGCAGGAGGCGCACGAGGCCATCCGCCCGGCGGGGGACAACTTCCGCACCCCCGGCGAGGTGGCCAAGGAGCTGTCCGCCGACGAGTTCAAGCTCTACGAGCTGATCTGGCGGCGCACCATCGCCTCCCAGATGACCGACGCGGTCGGCTCCAGCGTCTCGGTGCGCATCCGGGCGCTCTCCTCCGCCGGTGAGGAGGCCGACTTCGGCGCGAGCGGCAAGACCATCACCGACCCGGGCTTCCTGCGCGCCTACGTCGAGTCGAGCGACGACGAGAACGCCGAGGCCGAGGACGCCGAGCGCCGGCTGCCCACCCTCACCAAGGACCAGCCGCTCACCGCCGAGGAGCTGGCCGCCCAGGGCCACCACACCCAGCCGCCCGCCCGCTACACCGAGGCGTCGCTGGTCAAGGCCCTGGAGGAGCTGGGCATCGGCCGCCCGTCGACGTACGCGTCGATCATGCAGACCATCCAGGACCGCGGGTACGTGTTCAAGCGCGGCCAGGCCATGATCCCGTCGTTCCTGGCGTTCGCGGTGATCGGGCTGCTGGAGCGGCACTACCCGCGCCTCATCGACTACGACTTCACGGCCAGCATGGAGAACGAGCTGGACGAGATCGCCGGCGGTGACCACGCGGCCGTCGACTTCCTCACCTCCTTCTACTTCGGCAGCGCCAACGGCACCGGCGACCAGGCCATCGCCCACGCGGGCGGGCTCAAGAAGCTGGTCACCGAGAACCTCAGCGACATCGACGCGCGCAGCGTCAACTCGATCCCGCTCTTCACCGACGAGGACGGGCGCGAGGTCGTCGTCCGGGTCGGCCGGTACGGGCCGTACCTCCAGCGGGCGCTGCCCGGCGAGCAGCCGGCGCCCCCCGCGGAGGGCGAGGAGGGCGGCGGCCAGGGCGACCGCGCGCCGATCCCCGAGGGGCTGGCCCCCGACGAGCTGACCCCCGAGAAGGTGCACGAGCTGTTCCTCGGTGGCGGGGGCGAACGCAAGCTCGGCGACGACCCGGCCACCGGCGAGCCGATCCTGCTCAAGTCCGGCCGGTTCGGCCCGTACGTGGCCAGCGGCGAGCGGAAGTCCTCGCTGCTGCGCTCGCAGTCGCCGGACAGCCTCACCTTCGACCAGGCGTTGCAGCTGCTCAGCCTGCCCCGGGTGATCGGCACCGACCCCGAGGGCAACGAGGTCGTCGCCAACAACGGCCGCTACGGCCCGTACGTCAAGCGCGGTGACGAGTTCCGCTCGCTGGACTCGGAAGACAAGATGTTCACCGTCACGCTGGACGAGGCGCTCGCCCTGCTGGCCGCCCCGAAGACGCGCCAGCGCCGGGCCGCCGCGCCGCCGCTGCGGGAGATGGGCAACGACCCGGCCACCGAGAAGCCGCTGGTCATCAAGGACGGCCGGTTCGGGCCGTACGTCACGGACGGGGAGACCAACGCGTCGCTGCGGCGCGGGCAGACCCCGGAGGCGCTGACCCTCGAGGAGGCCTCCGAGATGCTCGCAGAGAAGCGGGCGAAGGGTCCGGCCCCGAAGAAGAAGGCGGCGAAGAAGGCCGCCCCGGCCAAGAAGACGACGGCAGCCAAGAAGACGGCGGCCGCCAAGTCCACGGCCGCCAAGAAGACCACCACCGCCAAGGCCACGACGGCCAAGAAGACCCCGGCCAAGAAGGCAACCCCAAAGAAGGCCACCACGTCACCTGAGTAGGTCGCTCCCTTCGAGATCTTGGTACGTATCTGCCCTCCCGGGGGCGGATGCGTACCAAGATTCATCCGGGCCAGCCGGCTGCGCGGAGGGCGGTGCGGAGTTGGGTGACGACAGTGTCCGGGTTGTGGCGGATGGCCCAGGCGGGGAAGCGGAGGAGCCTGTCGCCGCTGGCCCACAGGTCGTTCTGCCGCTGCATGTCGGCCCACGCGGTGCGCGGATCGAGGTGCTGCCCGCCGTCGATCTCGACGTGCACCCGCCACTGGGCGAACCACACGTCGAGGTAGCGGCGCCGTCCTTTCGCGTCCCGGCGGATCGCCTGTCGGGACGGTTCGGGGAGGCCGGCCCGGCGGACCAGGCTCAGGAAGTCGATTTCAGCGAGCGAGTGGGCGCCGCCAGCCGCATCCGTCGCGGTCACCCGGATCAGGTCGCGCCGGCGAGCCCGGGGCAACCTGTCCAGCACGCGGTGCAGGTCGTCGCCACCGACGAGGCGCTGCTGGAAGCCGGCGGCGACCACCGCCCGGGCCTCGTCGTCGGTTGACGCCCACTGCGCCGCGTCGATCAAGGACCGGGCGGGCATCGTCCGTGGCGGCTGCCCGACGGCAAGCACGTCCTCGTCGGGCAGCGACGTCGTCCGGTGGAGCCGTACCCAGGGCGGCAGCGACCTCGCCTGGTGCCGGGCGGGCAGCAGCAGGTGGACGACGGCCGACTCGTAGCGGCGTAGCCCCCACGCCTGGGCGGCGGTGAGACCAGCGAGCACGGCCGCCGGGCCCGCCGCGAGCACGGCGATCCAGCGCATCTGCGCCCGGCCGACGGGACCGCTGTGGGCGACGTAGATCCCCCGGTGCACCTGACGCCAGCGCCCGCTGGCCACCCGGTGGCGCACCGCCTTCTCGGACAGAAACCGCCGCGCCTGTGAGGCACTGAGCACGTCCCCCTGCCGAAAGAGCACCCAGCTCAACTCATCAGCATCATCACCCGGCACCTGCCGCCCGAACCCCGCCGATTCCCCGCCCGCCCACACACCGTCCATTCGTCCGGATGCGGGCCTCGCCCACCACCCCCTGTGGACAACCCATGGATCTTGGTACAGCGCCGCCCCTCCAGGGGCAGCTTCATACCAAGATCCTCAGGAGGGTTACGCGCCCAGCACCTGCTCCAGGTACGGGTTTGAGAAGCGGTTGTCGGGGTCCAGGCGCTTGCGGACCGTGTGGAAGTCGGTGAACTTCGGGTACGCCGTCGCCAGGGAGTCCGCCGTCCGCCAGTGCAGCTTGCCCCAGTGGGGGCGGCCGTCCAGGCCGGTGGCGACCTCCTCGAACGCCCGGAAGTACGGCTCGTACGGCATCCCGACGTACTGGTGGATGGCGATGTACGCGGAGTCCCGCCCGTATCCGTGGGAGAGCCAGATGTCGTCGGCGGCGGTGAACCGCACCTCGACGGGGAACAGCACCTTGAACGGCAGCCGGTCCACGATCCGCCGCAGTTCCGCCAGGGCGGTGGGCAGGGCGGCGCGCGGGAGCGCGTACTCCATCTCCACGAAGCGGACCCGGCGCGGGGTGCAGAAGACCTGGTCGGAGCGGCCGGTGTAGGTGCGTTCGGTGAGCGCCCGGGCGGAGATGGCGCTGATCCCGGGCGCGAGCGCCGGCACGGCGCGACCCAGCCGGCAGGCCCCGGCGAAGACGGTGTTGGAGAGGAATTCGTCGTCCAGCCAGCCGCGCCAGCGGGGCAGCGGCCGGTCGTCGGCGGGTACCCGGTCGTTGGTCTTGACCTGCACCCGGTCGGTGTACGGGAACCAGTAGAACTCGGCGTGGTCGTGCTGCTCGACCAGGTCGGGCAGGTCGTTCAGCACCGCGGCGAGCGCGGCCGGCCGCTCGTGCGCGCGGAGCACGAAGGCGTCGACGCACCGCAGCGTGACCTCGACGAGCACCCCGACGGCGCCGAGCCCGACCCGGGCGGCGGCGAACACGTCGCGGTGCTCGTCGGCGGAGCAGCGCAGCACCTCGCCGGTCCCGGTGACGAGGGTGAGCGCGGTGACGAAGGTGGACAGGCAGCCGAGCTTCGCGCCGGTGCCGTGGGTGCCGGTGGAGAGCGCGCCGGCGATGGTCTGCGCGTCGATGTCGCCGAGGTTGGGCAGTGCCAGGCCGTGGCGGGCGAGCAGGTCGTTGAGGGTGTGCAGCGTCATTCCGGCCGGTACGGTGACCAGGCGGCGAGCGGGGTCGACGGTGACCCCGGTGTCCAGGTCGGCGAGGTCGAGCCGATGACCGTCGGCGACGGCGGTCGCGGTGAAGGAGTGTCCGCTGCCCACCGCCCGGATCGTCCGGCCGGTGCCGGCGGCGTGGCGCACCGCCTCGGCGACCTCCTCGACGGTGCGGGGGCGCACCGTCAGGGCGGCGGTGCTGCGCTGGTTGCCGGCCCAGTTGGACCAGGCGGCTGGCGTGCCGACCATGGGACGCTCCTCGACGTGAATATGAACTGACTTCATATCAGGAACGTTGTACCTGGTAAATACCGCAATCGAGCCCGGCTCGTTGTACCGGTAGTCACGGACTCGTGACGTGCAGATATGTTCATCCGTCGAAGGGGGGTGGCGCCGAGTGTCCACACCAGCCGCCACGACCGGGCCGCTGCGTCGGGTACCGGTGCAGGGTCGAAGTGTGGCGCGGGTCCAGCGGATGCTGGACGCCTGCGCCGAGCTCGTCGACGAAGTGGGGTACGAGGGCTTGACCACGACCCTGCTCGCCGAGCGTGCCGAGGTGGCGATCGGGTCGGTCTACCAGTTTTTTCCGGACAAGCGGGCGATCGTGCAGGCGCTCACGCTGCGCACGATGGAGTCCTATCTCCAGCGGCTCGACGAGCGGTTCGCCTCCGCCGACCTGACCCACTGGTGGGACGGGGTCGACGCGGCGATCGACGAGTACATCTCGATGCACCGGACGGTCCCGGGGTTTCGTACCCTGCACTTCGGCGACGTGGTCGACCTGCACCTGCTCGACGAGCAGCGGGACAACAACGGGGTGATCGCGGATCAGCTCGCCCGGGTGCTCACGGAGCGTTTCGGTCTGGCCGGTGTGCCCGACCTCCGGTTCCACCTGGAGGTCGCGGTGGAGGCCGCCGACTCCCTGATCAAGCTGGCGTTCCGCCGGAAGACCGAGGGCGACGAGCGGGTGCTGGTCGAGGCGAAGGCGCTCATCCGGGAGTACCTGCACCGGCAGGTCGACGCCCGGACGGAGGCCGTCCAGCAGGGCTGATCAGGACGTCACCGCCGCGGTGTCGGCGGTGACGGCAAGGGTGCGATGCCCGGGGTGCGACCGGGGCAGGACGCCGAGCGGCGGGTTCCCGAGGTTCGCCGGGACCCGCCGTCACCATCTAGAGGAACGCGTGGCCCTCGCCGCGGTAGGTCGGCACGGTGGCCACCACGCTGTCGCCGTCCACCAGATGCACCTCGTTGACGTGCTCGCACAGCTCGCCGGCCTTCGCGTGGCGGAACCAGACCCGGTCGCCGATCCGCAGGGCGGTCGCGACATCGCCGGCCAGCGGGGTCTGCACCTCGCCCGCGCCCTCCGCGCCCAGCAGCTTCAGCCCGGCCGGCAGCCACGGCCGGGGGAGCCGGCTGTGGGCGGCCGGGCCGGAGGCGATCCAGCCGCCGCCGAGCACGGTGGCGAGCCCGGGCCCCGGGCGGCGGACCACCGCGCAGGCGAAGAACGCCGCCGGGGTCGGCCGCCAGGCACGGTACGCGTCGAAGAGCGTCGGCCCGTACAGGCCGGAGCCCGCGGTGACCTCGGTGACCGCGGGGTCGGCGCTGGTGGCGGCCACGCTGCCGGTGCCGCCGCCATTGACGAACTCCAGGTCGGCGTGCTCGCGTACCGCGGCGACCGCGGCCGCCCGGCGGGCCAGCAGTTCCCGGTACGACCCGCGCTGGGTGACCCGGATGGCCGTGCCCAGCACCGCCTGCCCGGGCGGGGCGTCGCCGAGGCCGGCGATCTGCGCCTCGTACGACATGAGGCCGACGAGCCGGAAGCCCGGCCGGCCGGCCACGGCGGCGGCGAGCGTGCCGGCCGCTCCGGCGCTGTGCACGGGGGACCGCCGCACACCCACGTGCACCCGGCCGCCCAGGGGTCGCCAGGAGGCGTCCAGTTCGAGGCAGACCCGCAGCGCCGGCCGTCGGCCGGGCGGGCAGACCTGGTCGACCAGGTCGAGCTGCCCGGGGTCGTCGACCATCAGGGTCACCGCCTCGGCGAGCGCCGGGTCGGCGGCCAGTTCGGCGAGCGCCCTCCGGTCGGCGGTGGGGTAGGCGACCAGGACGTCGTCGCTGACGCCGCCGCGGGCGAGCCAGAGCGCCTCGGGGAGGGTGAACGCCATCACGCCCCGCCAGCCGGGCCGGGTCAGCGCCCGGGTCAGCAGCTCGCGGACCCGGATCGACTTGCTGGCGATCCGGACCGGCTTGCCGGCGGCCCGGTCGACCAGGGCGGCGGCGTTGGCATCGAAGGCGGAGAGATCGACCACGGCGTAGGGCGGGTCGAGGTGGGCGGTCGCCCGATCGAGGCGATCGCGAAGTTTGTCACGGTCGGTGGCCACGTCTGCACGCTAACTGTCTGGACGCCAATGCGAAATACCCTCGCGTCTGTCCGGGCTGCGGTCGTTGGTGCCCGCGGCCTAGGCTCGGCGAGCAGGCGAATGTCGCGGAGGGGGACGCATCTCGCGCGACTAGAGTGTTCCACCGGGGATGCCCAGCTCTGGGCCGGCACGTGGAGGTACGGCCATCGAAAGCCAGAACAACGGCGAGTCGCCCGGCGTGTCGTCGCCCGCAGCGCAGGCCGACCGCTCCGGAGCGGCCGCCATCCGGTCGGTGCTGCGCATCCGGCCGTTCCGCCGGCTGTGGATCGTGCTCGGCGTGGCCTCCTTCGGCGACTGGCTCGGCCTGCTCGCCACCGCCCTCTTCGCCGCCGCCCAGGTCTCCGGCAGCACCGCCCAGGGCGCCGCCTTCGGTGGCGTGACCGCGATCCGGCTGCTCCCGGCGCTGGTGCTCGGTCCGGTCGCCGGCGTCTTCGCCGACCGGTTCGACCGCCGCTGGACGATGGTCATCTGCGACCTGCTGCGCTTCGTGCTCTTCGCCTCGATCCCGCTCTACGCGCTCACCGGCGCCGCCGGCGGGCTGGTGGTCGGCTGGGCGTTGATCGCCACGTTCCTGATCGAGTCGGTCACCCTGCTGTGGATCCCGGCCAAGGAGGCCGCGGTCCCCAACCTGATCCCGCGCACCCGGCTGGAGACGGCCAACCAGCTCACGCTGATCACCACGTACGGCCTGACGCCGGTGGCCGCGGCCATCGCCCTGGCGGTGCTCGACCGCGGCGTACGCGGAGCGGTCGGCGGCGATTTGCCCGACTGGGCCGAGCCGGCCCAGCTCGCCCTCTGGTTCAACGCCTTCTCCCGGCTGGCGACCGCACTGGTGGTGGCCTTCGGGATCAAGGAGATCAGCGAGGCCCAGCGCGGCGAGACGGAGCGCGTCGAGCAGAGCATGTTCCGCCAGTTCGCCGACGGCTGGAAGTACATCGGCCAGACCCCGCTGGTCCGCGGCCTCGTGCTGGGCATCTTCGGCGCCTTCGCGGGCGGCGGCATCGTGGTCGGCACGGCCAAGTTCTTCGCCAACTCGCTCGGCGCCGGTGACGCCGCCTTCTCGCTGCTCTTCGGCGCGATCTTCATCGGCCTGGCGATCGGCATCGGGCTCGGGCCGATGATCGTCCGGGACATGTCCCGCCGCCGCTGGTTCGGCATGAGCATCGTGCTGGCCAGCGCCTCGGTGCTGGTGCTCGCCTTCGCCATCCACCTGTCCATGGCCATGCTCGGCGCGATCCTGGTCGGCGCGGGCGCCGGCATGGCCTTCCTGGCCGGCACCACGCTGCTCGGCGGCGAGGTCGCCGACGAGGTGCGCGGCCGGGTCTTCGCCGTGGTGCAGATCGGCACCCGGCTGGTGCTGATCCTGGCCATCGCGCTGAGCAGCCTCCTGGTCGGCGTCGGCGGCTCGCGCCAGCTGACCATCGCCGACCTGGGCATCTCGGTCTCCTCGACCCGCCTGCTGCTGCTCGCCGCCGGCGCCGCCGGCATCTTCGCCGGGATCAGCGCCTTCGGCCAGATGGACGACAAGAAGGGCGTGCCGGTCCTGGCCGACCTCTGGGGTTCGATCCGGGGCCGCCCGCTGATGCCGGCGGAGCCCTTCGTCTCCAGCGGCCTCTTCGTGGTCTTCGAGGGCGGCGAGGGCGCCGGCAAGTCCACCCAGCTCGCCGCGCTCGCCGACCGGCTGCGCGGGCAGGGCCGCGACGTCGTGGTCACCCGGGAGCCGGGCGCCACCGGCATCGGCGAACGGATCCGCTCGCTGGTGCTGGAGACCTCCGGCGACGACGCCCCGTCGCCGCGCGCCGAGGCGCTGCTCTACGCCGCCGACCGGGCGCACCACGTGGCCACCGTGGTCCGGCCGGCGCTGACCCGCGGCGCGGTGGTGGTCAGCGACCGGTACGTCGACTCGTCGCTGGCGTACCAGGGCGCCGGGCGGACCCTGCCCGTGCAGGAGGTCTCCTGGCTCTCCTCGTGGGCCACCGGCGGTCTCAAGCCCGACCTCGTGGTGCTCCTCGACGTCGACCCGCACACCGGCCGGTCCCGGGTCGACTCCCGCAACCGGGGCGCCGACCGGCTGGAGGCCGAGTCGCTCGCCTTCCACGAGCGGGTCCGCTACGCCTTCCTCGACCTGGCCGCCGCCGACCCGAAGCGCTACCTCGTGCTCGACGCGTCCCGCCCGGTCGAGGAGATCGCCGCGGCGGTCGCCCGGCGGGTGGACGAGTTCCTCGTCGACCCGGCCGGCATCGTGCACCCGCGCCCGGCCCAGGGCCCCGACACCACGGTCCAGCCCGAGTTATCCGACGCGGAGCTGGTGACGATGGAGCGCCCCAAACCATGACGGACGTCTTCGCCGACCTGGTCGGGCAGGACGAGGCGGTGGTCACGCTGCGGCGGGCCGCCGCCTCGGCCGCCGCCCTGCTCCGCGCCGCCGCGCCCGCGGTGTCCCGGACGGGCGCCCCGGTGGCCGGCGGAGCGGACCCGGACGGCGGGCACGACGACCTCGACGCGCTCGCCGAGCAGGCCGACGGGCCCGGCGCGGCGCGCGACCGGGCCGGGGCCGATCCGGGCGCCGGGATGACCCACGCCTGGATCTTCACGGGGCCGCCCGGCTCCGGCCGGTCGGTGGCCGCGCGCGCCTTCGCCGCCGCGTTGCAGTGCGTCCACGGCACCGGCTGCGGCCACTGCCCCGGCTGCCACACCACCCTCACCGGCACCCACGCCGACGTGCGGCTGGTGGTGCCCGAGGGGCTCTCCATCGGCGTGAACGAGATGCGCGCGCTGGTGCTCCGGGCGGCCAGCACCCCGTCCGGCGGCCGCTGGCAGATCGTCATCATCGAGGACGCCGACCGGCTCACCGAGGCCGCCGGCAACGCGCTGCTCAAGGCCATCGAGGAGCCGCCCCCGCGTACCGTCTTCCTGCTCTGCGCCCCCTCCACCCACCCGGACGACATCTCGGTGACCATCCGGTCACGGTGCCGGGTCGTGCCGCTGCGGCAGCCGCCGGCCGGCGCGGTGGCCGAGGTGCTCGTACGCCGGGACGGCATCGCCCCCGACGTGGCCGAGTGGGCCGCCGCGGCGGCGCAGGGACACGTGGGCCGGGCCCGACGGCTGGCCCGCGACCCGGAGGCCCGGCAGCGCCGCGACGCCGTGCTGGCCGTGCCGCGCCGGCTGACCGGGGTCGGGGCCGCGTTCGACGCGGCCTCCGCGCTCATCGAGGCGGCCGAGGCGGAGGCCGCCGCGTCGGTCGCCGAACTCGACGAGGCGGAGCGGGCCGCGCTGCAGACCGCGCTCGGCGCGGGCGGCACCGGCCGGGGCGCGGCCGGGGCCATGCGGGGGGCCGCCGGCCAGCTCAAGGACCTGGAGAAGCGGCAGAAGTCGCGGGCCACCCGGGCCCAGCGGGACGCCCTCGACCGGGCCCTGGTCGACCTGGCCGGCTTCTACCGGGACGCGCTGACCATGGCGCTGCGGGCGCCGGTCGCGCCGGTGCACACCGACACCGCGGCGCTGGCCGGGGCCGGCGCGCAGAAGTGGGACGCCGAGGGGGCGCTGCGCCGGCTGGAGGCCGTGCTGGAGTGCCGGGCGGCGATCGAGGCGAACGTCAAGCCGCGGATCGCGGTGGAGGCCATGATGCTCTCCCTGTGGAAGGGCTGACCGCCACCCGGCCGCGTTGTCCACAGGGCATCGACAGGCTTTGTTGACTGCGGTACGGTCCGGTGTGGCCGCGGTGACGATGGCGGCACGCTCAGTGACGAGGGTCAGCCGGGAGGAGTCCGCCGATGCCGCGGGGGGAGATCGACGAGGCCTGGATCGAGGAGGCGGTCCGCCGCTACCGGCGCATCGAGACCCTCCAGGCCGAGTTCGACCAGGCGGTGTCGACGGTCGAGGTCACCGTCCGCTCGCCGGACGGCCTCGTCGAGGTGGTGGTGACCGCCGGCGGGCGGATCACCGACGTGCGCTTCCTCGGCCCGCTGCACCAGCGCAGCCCCCGGGACGTCGCCGGCTCGGTGAAGGCCGCGGTCACCGCCGCCGCTGACGCGGCGCAGTGGGCCCGGGAGAAGCTGCACAACGAGACCTTCGCGGCCTACCGGCCGCTGGCGGGAGCCTGACATGGAGACGTTGCGCGCCCTCGCCGCCCGCCTCGACGAGGCCGGCGCGACCCTCGCCACGCTGGCCCGCACGGTGACCGCCACCGACCCGCCGCACCCCGCGTTCGGCGCCCAGGCCGCCGGCCGGCCCGGCGACGTCGGCCGGGCTCTGCACCGGCAGTGGACGACCGCCACCGGCGACCGGGCCCGCGAGGCGCAGGCCGCCGCCACCCGGCTGGCCGCCGCCGCGGCCGCCCTGCGCAGCGCCGCCGACCGCTACTCCGCCGCCGACGAGTCCGTCGGGCGGCGGCTGGCCCGGGAGGCCTGATGGACGCGCTCGACCGCCTCGCCGAGCCGGCTCTCGACCTGCTCGCCCGGGTCGACGCGCTGCTCGCCGCCGGCGCGCCCGAGGGGCACCGGCTCTGGCCGCTGCTGCGCCGCATGCAGGTGCTCCCCGGCGCGGCCGTGCGCGAGTTCCTCGACCTGCACCCCGCGCCGCTGACCGGCGCCGGCCAGGCCGTGCGCCGGCTCGTCCGGGGGTACGACGACACCTGCGCCATGCTCACCGACCCGGTCGCCTGGTCCGGGGCGGCCGCAGCGGCCTACGACGAGGCCCGCACCGCCCTGCTCCGGCACCTCGACGAGGGGCCGGAGAGCCTGGTCGGGCGGCTGGAGTCGACCGCCGGCTACGCCGACGCGCTGGCCGACTGGGTGGAGGGGAGCCGGCTCACGCTGGCCCGGGCGCTGGCCGAGGTGCTGCGCTCGGCCGAGGCGGTCACCGTGCACGCCGCCACCCGCCCGGGCGTCGACGCGGGGCGGGCCGGGGCGCTCGCGGCCGCCGAGATCGCCACCCGCGTGCTGGGCGTGCTCGGGGTGGCGTACGACGGCGCGGAGACGCTGCTGCGTCAGTGGGCGCCCAGCCTGGCCGAGACGACCTGGCGGGACCGGGCCACGACCGCGCCCCGCTACGGCGGCACCACCCGCGTCGGGCACTGAACGGGCCCTGGCAGGTCCACGGCGTCGCACGCCGAACCGGCCGTGGCCGGGCTCCGGCGGCGACGCCGTGGCCTTCCCCTGCACCCCCCGCAGGTATGCCTTCACTCAACGCGGTCGGCCGCCGATTGTCCCGTAACCGACTCATGTTTCAGCCGTCCGGGCGAGGATCAACGGCACGAGGGGTCGAGGCGGGTTCGGTCGAGTCGACAATCATGGATCACTGCGCCCGGTGACCGGACGGCGACGGGCGGCCGTCCCCGAACCCCGCGAAGGTCGTAGGGTGGTGGGCATGGGCATGCTCTGCGCGGTCAGTTTCAACCGGTACGGGCGCCTCTACTACCTCGACCCGGGTGAGCTGCGTCCGCAGGTGGGCGACAAGGTGCTGGTGCCCACCGACGAGGGGCCCGAGGTGGCCGAGTGCGTCTGGGCGGCGCAGTGGGTCAGCGAGGACACCGAGGGGTTCCCCCGGCTCGCCGGCCTCGCCGGGGACGAGGACCTGCGCCGCGACGAGCTGCTGCGCCGCCGCAAGGCCGACGCCAAGGTGGCCGCCAAGCGGCTGATCCGCGAGCACGGCCTGCCCATGAAGGTGGTGGCGATCGACCACGTCTTCGCCACCCCGGAAACCGGCAGCGACCGCACGACGATCTACTTCACCGCCCCGCACCGGGTCGACTTCCGCTCCCTCGTCCGCGACCTGGGGGCGACCCTGCACTGCCGGGTCGAGCTGCGGCAGCTCTCCGCCCGCGACTCGGCGCGCGTGCAGGGCGGGATCGGCTCCTGCGGGCGGGACCTGTGCTGCGCCACCTTCCTCACCGACTTCGAGCCGGTGACCATCCGGATGGCCAAGGACCAGGACCTGCCGCTCAACCCGCTGCGCATCTCCGGCGCGTGCGGCCGGCTCATGTGCTGCCTGAAGTACGAGCATCCGCTCTACCAGCGGTTCCAGGAGTCCGCCCCGGCGATCGGCAGCCGCGTCTCTACCCCGGAGGGCGAGGGCAAGGTCGTCGGCCACAGCGTCCCCCGCGACTCGGTCACGGTCCGCCTCGACGCCGACGGCTCCCGCTGCTCCTGCAGCCGCGCCTCGGTCTGCGCCCCCCGCCAGGCCCACGACCAGCACTACTCCTGACGGCCCCGGCCTCCCGTCCTCCCGTCCTCCCGCGCCTCCGGCGCCTCCCGCGTCGATCATGAAGTTAGCGGCGAGTGCGATCTCTTTCCGTGCCGCTAACCTCATGATCGACCCTGCGCCGGGCCGGGCCGTTCACGGTCAGCGGAGGACGATGGGGGGTTCGGCCAGGCGGGGGGTCAGGGGGGATTTCGGGAGGAGCCAGCTTGACGTCGGCGACTCGTCTTCGTTGAGTTGCCAGGCGTGGGAGACCTTGTCCAGGGCGATCGGGTAGATGGTCAGGGTGCCGTCCGGGTCGATGCGGAAGCGGAGGAACGACTTCGAGTCCTCGATGCCCTGGCCGGCGAAGAGTTCGTTGACGTTCACCCCGAACGACCCCGCCACCAGCAGGTAGAGCGCCACGACCTGGCTGGCCACCAGCCCGCTCACCGGCCCGTACAGGACCGCTGCGGCGACCGCCGGCAGCGGCCACGGCCAGTCGTAGAACGGCAGGTGCAGCCAGACCCAGGTCCCGCCGGCGGCCAGCGCGACGTGGGCCAGCCCGTGCGTCACGCCGAGGATCCAGTGCCGGGCGTGCCGCTTCCCGCCGGAGCTGGGTGGCTTGGCGAAGAACGCCGCGCTCAGCAGGGTCACCACCAGCATGATCACCAGGGGGACGCTGAACAGGCGCTGCTCGGTGGTGCCCACGTGGTTCGCCGCCACTCCGGCCATGGCCAGCATCAGCAGCGTGTGCAGGGTGCCCAGCAAGGTGGTGAAGCCCGGGTTGCGGAACGGCAGCCGGGTGAAGATGCCCCAGCCGTACTTTCGGGAGCGGGCCTTGTCCGGATAGCGGGCGGCCAACTCGTACTCGCGGGTGCGGCTGGACCGGCGGGCCAGCGTGTCCCGCGGCGGCACCTCCAGCCGCTCGGGCAGCTGGTGGGTGGGGTAGAGGTAGGCGCCGCCGCCCCCGCAGGTGATGAGCTGCCGCTCCGGGCCGGTGTAGCGCGCGTAGTGGTGCAGGTCGCCGGAGACCAGCAGCCGCACCTGCGCGCCGGTGGGCGCGACGATCGTACGGATGAAGTAGTCGATCGAGTCGTAGGCCGTGGGATGGTCGTGGGCCTTGACCCAGGTCGGGGCCGGCACCGCGAGGATCACCTTCGCGCGCGGGCTGAGCTTCCGGGCGACCTCGTCGAAGTAGGTGAGCTGCGGGTCGTCCAGGTACGACCCGGACTGGTCGTCGAGGCCCAGCAGCCACCAGTCGGCCGGCAGCTCCACGGCGAAGTACGAGCGGGACTGGCCGGTGCCCCAGCCGGCGAAGTGCCGGTCCCGGGACCGGACGAACAGCCGCAGGAACGCCGTCAGCCCGTCGTACCAGTCGTGGTTGCCCGGCACCGCGAAGAGCGTCGGCCGCTGCGGCGGGGCGACCGGCAATGCCGCCTGGTAGGGCCCCTTGCACCGGTCCTCGTACGCCTCGTACGCCGCAGACGGGTAGACCTGGTCGCCCCCCATCACCAGGGTCTGCGCCCGGGGCAGCCGGTGCCCGTCCACCTCCAGCTCCGGCTGGGCGAGCAGGTACGCCACCGAGTACGTGGCGTCGAAGCCGTCACCCAGGTCCGCCACGTAGTCCAGCCAGAGCCCGCCGTCCGGCCCCACCTGCCGGAACGTGTCGTCGCCGAACGCGTTCTGCAACTCGCGCTTGTCCAGGTACGCCCCGAACAGGATCGCCAGCAGGGTCCGCACGCCGGTGCTGATGAGCAGCAGCGGCGCGAGCCAGGGGACCGGCTTGCGCGGGGTGAAACCCAGCTCCAGCGGGTCCAGGCTGCGCGGCCGTCGGGTGGCCCGCTCGCCGGGGTGCGCCTCGGGGATCGGCTGCTGCGGCGGTACGTGATCGTCGCTCACCCGCCGCAGGGTAGTCCTGACCGAGCGCGAAGTCTCTCCCGCGGACGTACCGGAACTCCCGGATGTCCGGATCGGAGGGGAGGGGGATCCCGTTCGGCGTCCGGCGGGGTGTGCCGTACACTTGACGATCGTTGCCGCCTTAGCTCAGTCGGCTAGAGCGACGCACTCGTAATGCGTAGGTCGACGGTTCGATTCCGTCAGGCGGCTCCATAGAAAGGCCCAGGTCACCGGCTTGATCGCCGACCATGACCTGGGCCTTTTGCTTGTCATCACGAGGCCGAGCAGCCAAGCGAGCAGCCAAGCTACTCACCCGACCACAGCGCCCCCTCCAGCCGCGACGCCGCTTCCCGGGCGATCTCTGGAGCCACGTGCGCGTAGATGTTGAGGGTCACGCTGATCTGCGAGTGGCCGAGTATCTCCATGACCACGCGGGCTGGCACTCCCTGAGCGAGGAGGACGCTGGCCGCCGTGTGCCTCAGGTCGTGGAGACGAACCTGCCGTAGGCCGGCCCGTTGGATGATCTTGCGGAACGACCGGTAGTCGTTGCGTGGGTGGATGGGCGTGCCGACGCTGGTGGCGAAGACCAGCCCTGGATCTGCCCAGTTGTCCGCGTCGAAACGTTCCGCTGCCTGGCGCTGCTGGTGCCGGAGGAGTGCCGTTAGCACGGTGGGCGGCAGCGGGAGAGTCCGACGAGACCGGGCCGTCTTCGTCTCGACGAATACCAGACCACCTGTCTCAGGATCCCGCTGCAACTGCCCCCGCACGCGCAGCGTCCCAGCGGCCAGGTCGATGTCGTCCCACCGCAGTCCAAGTACCTCGCCTTGACGGAGCCCGAGTGCGATCCCGATGAGCCATCGAGCTTCCAGCCGCAGGCCTTCGACGGCCTTGAGGAAGCGTCGCGCTTCGGCGAGCGAGTAGGGCCGCACCTCGACGTGGGGCAGGGAAGGCGGCTCAACTAGTGCCGCCGGGTTGCTGTGGATGAGTTGCCATCGCACTGCCACGTTGAGCGCCCGCCGGAGGTTGGCGTGCATGCGCCAGACGCAAGTGGGCCGACTTCACACGCTCTCAGCCAGTGGTGTCAAGCATGTGGTGGGACGCCTGTCACGCAGGTCCCGAGACCGGACGACCGGCTGCCGGCGGTGTCGGGTCTCATGACATGCGTGACAGACCAGTCTCGGGACGTGCGTGACACGTCCGGCTAGATGATCAGAGGTGGTTGGACGGTTAGTTCTGGCACGGCCCCGGAGCTGTGTCCATGCTCCGGTGCGCCGAGGTGATCACTGTTAGGGGCGAGCCGAAGGTGTTGAAGCCGGGGCCGTGGGCCACGCGGATCAGGACGCGGTTACCGAGCGGAGCGGTCAGGCGGACCACCACCTCGCGCGTCTCCGCGTAGTCCAGTCGAATGCCGTCCGGCCCGTCGAGGGGAACTTCCACTGGCTCGACGAGCACCGCCGTGTCCGACTCGAATACCTCTGCGGAGGGATAGTCGGCATATTGCGCGGGTGTTCCCGTGAATCGGTACGTCAGGGTGCGGCCGTCATCCGCGAGCGTGCATTCTTCGTCTCCGTAAGCGCTCATGCCCGGCGGCCACCACGTCATGCGCCGCTCGAAGTCTGGATCCAGGGCGATGAACGGCCATCGCCGGTCGTCGGGGTACATCATCCACGCCGGAAGCTCACGGGGGCCCCGGTCGGTGGCGAAGGGCCCGTTCGCCTGAATGAGGCGCGCTAACGGCCTTGGCGCCCCTGTTTGCACATCACGGCAGTAGTCGATCGCGGCCGCAACGATCTCCGGCGGTAACTCAGACGCCGGGACGGCAGGGCCATCAAACAGCGCTCGCCACTGGGTGTCGGCCATAAGCCGGTCGAGCGCCAGGACGCCCATCTGCGTCAGCACGATCGGGCGTGGCTCGCGGTGGACCGGGAAACCCTCCCACTTCGCTAACGCCTGCCGGGCATGGTCTGCATCGATCGGCACGTCGGTCAGCGTAGCGCCCTAGCGCTCGGCCGAGCGTCACGCACGTCCTGAGACCGATCTGCCACGCAGGTCCCGAGACCGGACAGACCGGCTGCCGGCGGGGTGGTTCAAAGTTTCTGTACGTCTTCAAGGCGGCCCTGAACGGGCCGCACGCGCCGCCGCCTGGGCGCGCGCCGGCCGCTGCCGCTGTCGCTCTGCGGCCGTCACGCCTGACGCCCGGCGGCTGGCGCGGAGAGCGGGGAGCCCGGGGCCGCCGCAGACGGGATAGCGGGCAAGAGTGGTGGAGGTTCGTCGCCGGCAGCCGGCCGCGCCGCGCCTGAGCAGCGCGGCGCAGGGAGGGGGCGCGTCGGGTCCGCGCGGCAAGCCCCAAGCATGGGGGCGGTGGCCGCCGAGGGAATGCCGGTCGTCCAGGAGCCGGCTCGCAGCCGCTTAGGGTCAGGTCAACCGCTCACCTGGGAGGGGGAGGGGTGGCCGCCGGTTGCCAGCTTCGACCCCGGGAGCCGGGTCCGTGCCGGGTGAGGTTGGGTCAACTGCGCCACTGTGGCGGTGTCCGCCGGGGGCGCGGTCCGTGACACGAGAGCCGACTCAGTCTCTCCCGGCAGCGTCCGTCCGTGCGTCAAGGTCCGCTTGACGTGGCGGGCCGGCGGCGGCCCGCTCCCCATGAGGGCGGATCGGCGGCAGACAGTGAGGATGGCAGCAGCAGGGCTGAGCTTGGTCAGTCTGCTGGGATTTCAGACGAGCTTATGAGGCCAGCATTGACACAGGCGGCAGTCAGCTTGAACGAGGCGTCCTCCGCCTCGGCCTGTGCTTCAAGCTCGACCTCCGCTTGTTGGACCGGGTTGCCGCGTTCCTTCATAGACCTGGCCCTGGCGGCCTCGGCGAGCTTGACTCGCTCGTCAAGTACGACACCAGTCCGGGCGATCTCGTTTACAGCCGACAACATTGCCAAGTCTGCGACATCCCGCAAGGGCTGGATATAGATGGAGCTGTCGTTCTGGGCTTCAACGAGCTTCAGGCAGGCCCTCTGGGCGTATTCGTCCACGCCCGGTGGTGCGCTGGGCAATAGGGCCTTATCGGTGGTGGTCGACGTTGGGCTCGCGGATGGCGCAGCGGGCACGCCGTCACTGGAACAGCCGGCTAGGGCCAGAAACAAGGCGGCGAGCGGGACGTGCATCCGGGTCATGCGGGGCAGCGTATCCAGCTGCGATCGAGACCGAAGCCTCAAGTGCTGCATGGGGGGCAAGAGGTCTCCCGGGGCACACACGGGCACAAGACAGCGTGAAACGTCGGCAACCAGCCATCAACGATGTGAGCCCAAGAGCGAGCGTGACCAGCGCGCCGACGAGGTCGTCGCAGGTCACGGGAGAGGCCGTCTAAGTTCCGCTTCAACGTCTGAAGCTGGGTGGCTCGGCAACCATCACTTCCGCCTTGCGGGCCACCCGGCCCCCGGCCCCGGAGCCTCTGCGACCCCTCGGGCCGGCGTCGCCGGCAGGCGGGGGCCTGCCCGTGATGCTCGCGCCGCATCCCCACCACAGCCTCGGCGCGCAACGACCCGTCGCGGCGTTCGTACGAGCCGTCAAGGTGACCTTGACGCAGGTTCAAGGCCATCAGCAAGCGCCGTTGCCCAACGACGGCGCACGTGATTTGTGCCTGACGATCGATCGCGGTCACGATGACAGGCATGCGCAAGCTTGTACTCGCGATTCTGCTGCTCGCGATGCTCACCGGCTGCTTCGGGGAGTCATGCCGCACCTACGCGCCGACGGCGTCGATGACGCCGGCCGACGTCGTCGGATCTTGGCAGCATGCAGCGAGTGGTGCACTGCTGCACTTCAATGCCGACGGCAGTTTCGAGGCGACAGACATCGCTGAGCGGCTCTATTCGGGTGACCGTGAGAAGTACCGACCGTCACCATTTGACCAGTCGCGAGACCGCCTGGATGGCTCCGGCACCTGGCAGCTTGAGCGCGACAAGAGCGAGGCGATGTCCGTCATCAATCTACGGATCACCGCACTCTCCGTCGGTCCTCGGACTGTCCCGGGGAACCGCAGTACATCCCTCTACGCCCAACTCAGCGGGTCCACCGTTGTCCTGGGAGGCATTGGCCGGACATACGTGAAGTGCTCGAATGAATGCAAGCGAGCACCCGAGCCGACCGCTCCCGGCGAAAGCCGTCGTAGCCCCACCCGGTAGGCAACAGTGACACCGGTTCGGTGACCAAGTGGACGGGTCCGAGGCCGGACCCCCATGGACGTTGACGGACCGTTGGGGCAGCTCAGCCCTGCGGCATACGCAGCTCCTCGCCGGCCGGTCGTTCGTTCGGGACGAGCAGTCGAGCCGGAAGGGCGAGGTGGGGCATGGTGTCGTGGCAGCATGCAGCGGTGACGTTCGATGATGACCGGTACCTGGGTGCCTTTGTGGACTTCAGCAGAGGGCATCATTTCGTTCGGCTTGACGTCGAAGTGCCGGGAGAGACCCTGACGGAAGGGTTGGCTGGTCCCGATGACAACGTGCCACACGGCTCGTTGTGGTTGTCGGCGGACCGGGCGGAGGCGCTGGCTAGGGCGTTGCTCAGTTGCGCGGCAGAGGTGAGAAAGCAGGGCCGTCTGCACGGCCAGTGAGTGACTAACTGGGTGACGATCGGGCCGGACGCCCACGGACGAGCGTGGACACCGGTGGACCCTTCGGACTGCTCGGCCGGGGTGTAGCAGCACGTCACTGCTTCGTGTTGGTTGCCTGGGGGTCAAGGGGTCCGTGAGGACCAGGTCTAGGCCGTACGAGCGGGAGCTGGCGCGGCATGAGCGCGGCCCGGAGGGATGTAACCCCGGTACTCAGACGATGCCTCCTCTGACCGGCGGAAAACCTTTGTTCCGCCTCTGCCTCGCAGGCGTCCATGACTCGCACTCCAGGCCGCGCCGCAAAAAGGATATGCCGGTGAGGCGAAGGCGCGGCGGGCGAAGCTAGACATGCTCGCCCGAGGCGAGACGGGGAGCTTACAAGCGAGGGATCAGAGGCCGGGGCGCGCCGGCTCCGGGCGGGTCGACGAGGACCAGGTCCAGGCCGTCACCAGGCCGCCGGAGGCCGATTACGAGCGACCAACGACGACCACCGGTGACGACGTCTGCCCAGGTAACAAGGCGTGACCGGGCCGATGCCCAGGCCGGCCGGTGCCTCCTTACCTGTAGTTGGTGAACTGCAGCCTTCATGATCCGTCTGGGCCGTCCTTGGGCCGTCTGGGCCGTCACCGGGCCGTCAAACGCCGACCAACCATGACCGACGACGGCCAGCAGCACCCGAGGGAGCAGCAGGTCAGCCACCGCGCACGGGCGGCTGACCTGGTGGGCGACGGACGAGTCGACCTGTACGCCGGATTCTGTAGCGGGTGGAGCCCGACCAACCCGCGCCGACGTGCAAGCTTGACCTCAAGCATGGTTGAGCTACCAGTCTCAGCGTCATGCGAGGACTTAGGCGTGTCATCAAGGGCGTTCTACCTACGCGCAGGGGGGTGGAGTGGCGCCGCGCTGCACGTGTGGTGGCGGCGGCTGACCCGACTATGCCTCCGCTGGCTCGTTTCCTGCTGCTCGCCCCAGACTTGTATGGGCCGACTGTCAGGGAGCCTGGGCGGTACGAGTAGGCAAGGAGCTGGTGACAGCAACAGTGACAGCAACGGGTTGGCACAAGGACGGCCTCCGGCTGCCGGGCGCGGAAAGTCGCCCGAGATCGCGTACGCAGTCGGATGCCAACACGCGAAGCGCCCAGAACTTACAAGCGAGGGGTCTAGCGCAATCCACTCGAGGGGGTCAGCTTGTCGACCGTCGACCGAGGCAGCACATGGGCCTGTCGCCCTGCCTGGACCGTCTACGGCCACTTGGACGTGAGTCGGCAAGCCTCCTCGACTAGGTCCTGTCGGGTCAGGGGCCCGCCGTACATCGAATCGGCGACCCGCTCGATGAAACCGATGAAGTCTTGGTCCGCTGGCTGCGGCAGGTCGCATTGGTGGGAAGCGGTCGCGCGGAGTGCTGAGGTCCAACGACGGCAGACCCGTGTACCGGCGTCCCATCCCCGTTGCCAGGCCCAATACCAGTCGAGTTCTTGATGATCGAAGAGTGCGTCGATGTCCTCGCCCGCTGGCAGCCCGAGTGCGTCTGCGAGGTCGTAGAACAGCTCCGGGTACTCCGACTCATGGAGCGTGGCCCGGACGCGGTGTGGGGAAGCGTCGAGACCAGCCGCGGTGGCCCAGGTGGCCAGGTCTGCCGCCAGCGCCGGCAGATCCGGTGGCGACGGATCGACGCCGACGGGCAGTCGCAGTGTGTTGAAGCGGTGGTGGTCGAAGCCGCACTTGCCGTCACTGTCCTCGACAACATGCGACGAGAAGGACCGGCCGTCAGGTACAGCGCCGACCAGCTGGACACACGACGTGTCGGAGACGAAGGCGGCCAGCACCGGTGCGCCGGTGACGGCGGCCAGGTCAGCTGGTCCGGCACCAACTGTCGGCCACTGGTGGGGCATGGGTGGTGCCATGTCGAGCAGTTGCCAACCGCCCCCCCGTTCCTCCAGGTGCCGCCACATCGAGCCAAACGCCGACCTGACCTGCGGCAGATGGACTAGTAGGGGCTCGGAGCGGGCTAGGACCAGGGAGCCGAATGTGCTCACGGCGGCAGCCTACCGATGGGCCCGACGGAGGTTCCTGCCTGACTTCGGCAGATGACAACGGGGGAGCCTAGCGGTAGGTCAACACGGCAGCTCCGCACCCGAGTTGTAGAACGGGTCAAGAAGGGGGCAACAGTTCAACGCCAAGGAGCACGCCTCGCGGCCTGAGGCAGCCAGGAGGCAGCAGGAGCATCGGCTGCAACCGGCACCAGGCGACAAGAGTCAGTAAAGATGCGATGTTAAGGCCTATAGAACCGCGTCCGACGACATTGAGCGGCGGTTCGCACCCGCGTTCGGGACGAAGAGCTCAAGCGTCGCCGGCTAGACCCCGTTGACTGGGCATGACATCCATAGACATCGAGATCGCAGAAGCTAGTGGCGCGCCGGACGGGCCGGGACTGGGACGTTATCAGCGGGCACCTCGGCTGGTTCCCGCGCGGTGCCGAGGTCGGCCGGGCGTGGGGTCACCCGCCGTAGCAGCAGGGCGAGGCCGGCGATGGCCACGCAGGCCACTGCCAGGCCGTAGAAGTACGGCTGCCCAGCACCGTTGCCCAGCGCAAAGCCGGTGAGCGCCGGAGCCAGGATCGGGCCGACTTGGTTGGAGAGACTGAAGATGGCGTTGTACCGGCCGCGCAGGCGCTCCGGCGCCAGATCGTTGATCAGCGCCGGCAGCGTCGGCGACAGGGTGGCCTCACCGAGGGCGAAGATGCCCAGGGAGGCGATCTGCATCAGGTCGCGGGTGAGACCGTGCAGGCCGAGCGTGGTCGGCAGGATCAGCACCAGCCACGCTGCGGCGAAGAAGAGCGCTGCCCGGGCTGCGCCGCCCCAGCGCGATCGCTCGCGGGCGAGCCTGATCGCGGGGAGCTGCGCGAACAGCAGCACGGTGATGTTGAGGACGAACGCGAAGCCCACGACGCGGGTGCTGCCGCCGCCGTCGCCGGTGACCCACGCCGCGAACGCGGAGTTGGTTTGCGACAGCGCGAATACCATCAACATGCTGTTGACCAGCAGCGCGCCAAGCAGGGTCCGGTCGCGCAGCACCTGGCGGTAGCCGATCCGCTGCCCGTGTGGGGTTGGCTCCTTGCCTGTGGCAACCGCCGGCGAGGGGGCCAGCACCGGCCGCAGGGCGATCAGGGCCACGGCGAACAGCAGGTAGGACGACGCGTCGGCGAGCAGGATTGCCACGTACGGGCCCGGCCTCGCTGAGACGGTCACAAAACCGGAGATCAGCGCACCAGCGCCGAACGCCACGTTGGCGCTCATGTACCGCAGGGCGAAGACCGATCCGCGCTCGGCCGGCGCGACAAGGTGGGTCAGTAGTGTGGCGAACCCGTTCCACATCAGGCCGCTGGCGAAGCCGTAGACGACTGCGGCGAGGATCGCCGTCGGCACGGTGGTGGCCAGCGTGTAGGCGGAGATGCCTATGGCGGCGACCAGCAGGCCGGCGATGAAGGCCCGGAGGGAACCGACCCGGTCGATCAACGGGCCGGTCAGCGGCGTGGTGATGATGCCGGCGACGCCCACGATTCCCAGGATCATGCCTGCCGTGGGCAGGGTGAACCCGCGGACTTGATGCAGGTAGACGATCAGGAACGGCATCGTGAGACCGCTACCTAGACACGCGAGCATGTTGACGCCCAGCACCAGCCATGCGTTGCGGCCCAGTGGAGGGAGCCACGAAGATTGACGATCGGTCACTCTGTTCACATCCCCGTCGTCGCGCCGTCTCCCCTTGCCGCCGATGAGTTCTCCGGCCCCGCCTTCCGACTGCTCGAGGAACCACACGTATTCATGCCTCCGGTTCAAGGCCATCAAACCCTCGTCGAGCGGTTCGATGCCGGCGCCGGTCATCATGGCGTACGTGTTACGGCGGTCGATATCTGCGCAGGCCTGTGGCGCCGTCTCACCGCCCGGCTTGGTAGAGGCAACCGATGTGCTCGATCGCCACCACCAAGGTCTGAAGGTCGAGCAGCCAAACAAGCAGCCAAGCCAGCGATCGTCGGCGGACGAGGGCGGACCGGGACACCAGGACTGGCACGAGGCCCAGGTCGTGGACCAGTGCTGGGGGACCGACTCGTAATGCGTAGGTCGACGGTTCGATTCCGTCAGGCGGCTCGGTGAAGAAGCCCAGGTCAATGACCTGGGCTTCGCCGTTTCCCGAGGTCGACAAGGCCGCCGCTGGCGGTGCCAGTCCGCAAATAGTCCGCATCCCCCGCCGCGACCGCCTCGTCAAGGCGGCCCGCACGCGGGCCGCGCCGGCCGGCCAGGCTGACGGACGACAACATCTTGAAGACCTCCGGGCTCCGCCCCGAACCCCGGCCCTCCTCAGAGATCGGCCGCGGATTTCCTCGCCGGGCACCACAAGGGCTACCGGGGAGCCTGGAAGGTCCACAACTGCCGACGAGGAGATCCGCCTACTTAGCTTCAGTCTCTCACGCAGCCATATATGCCCTTCCGCGCAAGTCAACAGGACTATCGCAGCAGAATTGGCCTGTCAGCCTGAACTTGAACCGATCCTACGGCTGCTTTGCGCCCCTACCTTGGCTGCCGTCGTTCAGGGGCGTGCCAGGAATGCGGCACGCCCCTGAAGGCGACGAGTCTAGGTCCTTATGGAGCCCGTTGTTAGGGTAAAGTTCGTGCTTCCGGCACCCTTGACAATCAACTTTCCATAGAAGGTGTCAGTTGAACTGTAGTCGGGGTACGTGACTGCGCAGAACTCGGTGGAGGAAGTCTTCAAATCTGTGGCTACACGTGCCTTCTCAGCGCCATTCAGGTAGAGAACGCAAACCAGCGTGCCGGTGAAGTACTTGTCAACCTGGCATCCCCAGCCGCCGAATACCTCGACCCTGCCTGCGGTCGTGGTGTCGCTTACGTGGACCTGAGCGTCGCAGGTGCCGTAGAAGTTGTCTCGACCGGTGCTAGCCGAAGCCGCTTGCGCCGACGAGGGTGTGAAGCCGCCAACGACAACACAGGCGACGGCTACGGCTGCTAGTAGCCGGCGGAGATTCATGAGGTGAGCCCCCCAGTAGTCAGGGTGACCCCGGTGGACCCGCCCAGCACCCTAAGCCTCAGAGTCGACTTCCACGTCTGGCTGCCACTGGGGTCGGTTACCGCACACTCTGCATGCATCGTGGACTGCATGCTGAAAGAGTGCGCATCCTCGCATACCTTCACCCCGTTCTTGTAGAGGGTGACCGAGATGTCACCGGTCAACAACACATTTTGCGGGCAGACGAAGCCGGTAAACCCTTCTACTTTGCCGCTCGTAGTCGTGTCGCTGGTCCAGACTGAGGCGTCGCAGTCTTTCCCGTTGAAGTTGTTGCGAGTCGCGACGACGTCAGCAGCGCTAGCTGGCGTTGCTGAGAGCAGTGCTCCTAGCGCTACTGCACTCCCGATCACCGATGCTGCGCGGAAAGTCCTTCGCATGCCCTCTCCCATCCCAATCGATGTGGTGGAGCACGACCATACATTGAGATCGGTCTCCACGTTGCCCCAAGGATGGTCGTTGAGGAAATCTTGAGGCTTGATGTAGCGAGCTGGTGGAGACCGAGCTTCCAGAAGGTGCTGGCGGCCAGGTCTCGCTTGCAACGCAAGCGGTGCCGCAGCCGACTGCGGAATGCCTGATCGAACTCCACCGGACGGTCGAGGTAACCACGTGAGGTGCCATTAGCGTGCCCTTGGTGAAGGACAGCAGGCAATCGAGGCGACAAGGGACTGCCGAGACCGGCCCTCCATCGGTAACTTGCCGAGTTAGCACTTCTTGGCCCGACAGTCGGCCGGTGACCCCGTGCCCCTCGCGTGCCCGTTCGGCTGGACAACGGCGGTCATCAGCAGACAGTCCCTGAACGCGGCGGCCAGCGTGGCGAGGCAGGTCAAGCCAAGTCGCTGCTGAACGACGTTCGTCCGTGTCCACACTTCCTAAACCGTGTGCCGGTCCGGACACATGGCGAGCCGCCGGCAGGCCGGCGGTCCGCATCTGGTCCGCAAGAGGCCGACGGATGGCGAGGGAGTGGTGAGAAATGTCGAGAGGTGTTTCCGCTGGTAGGGGCCTGGTTGTGCAGGTCGCCGGGAGGCCCATCTTGATCTCGTAATGCGTAGGTCGATGGTTCGATTCCGTCAGGCGGCTCGGCGCAGAAGCCCAGGTCAACGACCTGGGCTTCGCCGTTTCTCAAGGTCGATCACGTCCCCGCCGGACGTGCCGGCGGCTCGTCGGCCCACATACGTTGCGGCTGCTTCCGAAACTGGCAGCACGCCTTAGGCCGCGACGAACCGCGCCAAGCGCAGCGCCGATCGCGCCCAGCCCGACGAAGCATCGGGCCGGGCGCGTCGAGCGGGCTATGCCACGAAGCGGGAACGGCGTCGGCGTCCGATCAGGTAGCCAGCGCCGCCGAGGAGCAGAAGCGCACCGCCGATGCCGGCCACGGTCGCGGTGTCGTCACCGGTGACGGGCAGCCCACCGCCCTCGCCGCCGGGGGCGCCCAGGCTGGTGGAGGAAGTAGGAGCCGGTGCGATGGTCGTCGTGGCGCTGGGCGTGGGGCTCGGCGTCGCTGTGGGCTGGGACGTCGGCGTCGCTGTGGGCTGAGACGCGCAATCGAGCGCACGTGCGGCGTACAGGCCGTTGTTCAGGTAAGCCAGGTAGGCGTCGACGGTCCCGTCATCGAGGGCTTTCTGGGCGGCCGCCTTCACGTTGGTGCCAGCGCCGGTCAATGTCCGGACCACCGTGACGCGCAGGGCCGTTGACCAGGCGGTCTGCAAGTCCGCCTTGAGGAATGCGCGCAGATCATCCGCGGTGCCGTCCAGGCGCTCCTGAATGGCGTCTGGCAGAACGGGTAACGAGTCGGTGTTTGCCGCGGCCAGGATCTGGTTCGCCAACACCCGCACCTCCACATTGGTGGCGGTGTCAAGGTCGATGGTGACAAGCTCGCGGATGTCCTTGTACACCTTGCGCTCGACCGTTTGGCAGGCCTCGTTCAGCACGGGCGGTTCGGTTTGAGCCATCGCCGGCCCCGCCGGAACCAGGAAGGCCAGTGCCATCAGGACGCCAGCCGGTAGCTTCCATCGCATGTAGATTTTCCTCCCCGTGCAGGCCAAAACGTGGCGATATTACCGTCGCTCACACCAAGTCGTTGCCCCATCCGTGACCCGCCTCGCGTCGAGGCTTGGGATCAGGGGGTCAGCGGTCCGCATCCAGTCCGCAGGAGGCCGGCGGACAGGGAGGGAGTGTGCGAGGTGGGCATCAGACGGCGGCCAGAGCCGCGAGAAGCCGCCGGTATTCGGCCTGGCTGCCGATGGCCGCCCGGTGTTCGGGATGACCGACGTAGTGCCGGATCGCGGCGGCGAGGAACCTGGCGTCGACGCTGTCCGTGCGCAGCGCGTTCCAGCTCCACGAAAGGCCACGCCGCCTCACGAGCAGAGGCTCCGCGAAGGTCATCCGGAGCCGCGACGGGCGGTCCGCCCTCGGGGCAACATGAGCGGTCGGGAGGGCCTCCCACGGCACAGTGAGCGAGCCGAGCACCCAGCGATGCCGTATGCCGTCGGGCCGTAGCTGCACCTCGTGCCCTCGCCACGCCTCCACGACCAGCAGCGCGACCAGCGCCAGCCAGGAGATCGTGAAGCCCAGGTCGAGCGTCGACACCATGCCCTCCCTGGCTGAGCGCACCAGGGCGCCGACGCTGGCCGAGGCAGGACCGAGGAAGCCCAGGGCGAAGAACACCTTCCACGCCGGCGCCGGGGTGGCGAAGGCCGGCACCTGCGGGAGCGCCATGAGGCTGGCCGGCCGGATCGCCATGGCGATGACCGACAGGACCAGGACGGCCAGGGTGAGCAGGAGAAGCGGGGTGAACAGCACTTGTCCGAGGGAGGAGGCGAACCCGACCGCAGCAACGTTCACGCCCGCCACCAGCAGACCAAGCAGCAGAACGACGTGCCGATGGCGCGCCGTGGCGGCGGAAACCTTGCTGATCATGTCCGTGACGATAGGGCCCACGGTCCATGGGGCGGGGTCCCACAACGGGGGGCACGTGTGGTGGCCGATGCTCGCGTACGCTCCGCTTCTGCGCGTCCCGCGGGAAGGTGAAGGCGGCTGATGAGATCCGACGAGGAACTGCCCGACCTGATGGTCGGCGGCGACCTGCTGACCGGGCACCCTCCCGCTGACCGGCCACGCCGCCACGGGCGGGTCACCCTCACGGTCGCGGCCGCCGCCATCGGGCTGGCGCTCGTCGGCAGCTTCGTCCTCCGGCAACAGCGCGCAACCGATCCGGTGGCGCCCCGGCAGGTGTCGGCGCGGGAGACACCGGCGGAGCCGCCCTCGACCCTGGCCTGGCTGTCGGCGCTGGTCGCCCGCGACGGCACGTCCGTCACGGTGTACGCCGGGACGAGCGCCGAGTGCGAGGAACTCGTGCAGCCCCGGGCGGCGGTGGCCGAGCAGGACGGCACGCGGGTGGTCATCGCGGTGAAGGCGCGCGTCGGCCGTGCGACCGACTGCACCACGAGCGGCGCAGCCGTTCCCCTCGTGGTGCCGCTGCCGCAGCCTCTCGGCGACCGGGTGCTGCGCGACGCCGCCACCGCAGTCCCGCCACCGACGTACTTCGAACGCGATCTTCCCGGGTTGAGCAGCGACAAGCGGTGGAGCCCGCACCCAGGCCAGTGGGCGTCCACCGAGGACGGCTGGTTTCAGGGCTACAACGGTCCGGGAGGCTTGGGTCTCCTTGCGGCTGCCCGTCCTACGGCCGAAGCGAGTCGACCGGCCACCGTCGGGACCCTCACGATCGGCGGGCGCAAGGGCGTCATCACCGGTGGGGCGGGAGACTCATGGACGCTGTGGTGGGCTGCCGGGGAGGTCACCTATTCGCTCCGGCTGACGCCGACGGAGGGCAGCACCGTCAGCCTCATGCAGTTCAAGCGGGAAATGAGCAGGTTGAACTGGAACTGAGGACGGATGCACCGCCCAGGGCGGGCGGTGCCGGCTCACGTAGTCGTGGGCACGGGGGAGCGGATCCTGCCAGTAGTCGCCGGGCATGCGGGAGTGGTGCGTCGCGCAGAACCCAGCGAGGTCGTCGGTGATCGTCACGCTTTCCAGCGGGCGGCCTTCGAACTCGGTGTTCACCGCGAGCAGTTGCGGCTCGGGGTTCCAGCCCGAGTGGTCGAACGCCCAGCCGTTCCAGGTCGCGTAGACGTGGAAGACCTGCCATTCGCCGGCCGGACGCACGCCGGCGATCTCGATGGGGCGATCAGGGTAGGAGCCCCGGCAGACCCAGGCCAGGATGTGGCACGCTCCGGCCGCGAAGAAGGCCTGGTCCGTCCGTTCCCATGCCACACGCTGATCTGATCGTTCGATCGGCGTCCGACGGAACGCTCCCGCTGCTTCGGCTGCCACAGACCGGACGCTAGCGGAACCCGACCGCTCGCGGGTGCCGGTGCCGCCGCCACGAGGGAGGCTACGGGCACCGGTACGCCGACAACCGACGCTACGGTGACGAGGTGAAGGACGTTGCGCGCGTGGTCGAGGTGGTGGCCTACGACCCGGCGTGGCCGGAGCGCTTCACGGCTGCACAGCGGCTGTTGGTGGGCGCACTGCCCACGGCGGTGAGCATCGAGCACATCGGCTCCACCAGCGTCCCCGGCTTGGCGGCCAAGCCGATCATCGACCTCCAGGCGGTGGTGCCCGACGTCGAAGTGGTGCTCGCCGACCTCCGGCCCCTGGAGCAACTCGGGTACGTCTACCGCCCGCTGGTCTTTCCCGACGACGACCAGCACCTGTTCTTCGCCAAGGACACCGCCGGAAGGCGGACCGAGCACCTGCACGTCTTCGGCGTCGCCTCGCCGGTGCCGGCGGAGAACCGGCTCTTCCGCGCCTACATCGCTGCCGACGCCGATGCCGCGCGCCGCTACGAGGCGGCGAAGCGGCATGCGGCCGAACGGCATCCCGACAGCCGAGCGCGGTACGGCGCCGCAAAGGAGGAGGCGATGCGGCAACTGGCAGCCGAAGCCCGCCTCTGGGGCGGCTCGGCCGGGTAACGGCCGCCAGAGAGCCAGAGCCAGAGAGCTGAGGCCGGGCGGGCGGCAGAGCCTCCCGTCACCGGGCGGGATCCGGCCCGACCAGGAGGGCCCTGTGCCGGCTCCACAGCCACCGCAGGTACGCCTGCAGCTCCGCCGGCGTGGCGACCCACCCTTCCTCCATGTAGGCCAGGATCCGCCTGGCTTCCCCGGGCACCAGGTCGTAGGCGGTCGCTCCGGTCTCGGGGACGGGTGTGTCCGGGGAGACGGCCACGGGGAGCGGGATGATCGGCAGCCGCATGCCACGCCGGGTGAAGGTCTTGAGGACCGTGAGGTAGACGCGGGCCAGGTGGTAGGGCGAGACGGTGAGCGCGAGGCTCCTGATGCCGCAGGCCTGGACCTGGTCGACGACCCAGGCGGCCTGCAGGCCGGTGTTCGGTGCCGGCTCGGCCTGGACGTGGACTCCCTCGACACGACGGAGGCCGAGGCTCCGCAGCTGGTCGAGCGTGACCTCCGCGTAGGTCCTCTCGGCCGGGTTCCCGTTCGCCACCAGGAGATGGCGCAGCTTCGGGTTCGCCTCCCAGGCGCGGATCGCGTGGGTGAGGCGCCATTCCTCGCCCTGACCGGTGGCCACGACGAGTGCCTCGACGTGGTCGGCGGCTGACTGGGGCAGCGTGAGGATCACCGTGAGGGCTTTCAGCAGCTCCAGAAACTGGCCGGTGCTGCAACCAAAGAAATCCTCCTCACGCACGATCCGAGAGGAATTCACCAGTCTCCCTGCTGCATGATCCAGGTCGGCAGGGGTTCGGGGACCTCGCGTACCACCTGCCAGCCGGCCCGGCGGTAGACCTCGACGTTGGCCGGGTTGCTGGTCTCCAGGACCGCCGGCAGCCCGTCCGCCGCCGCCCGGGTCAGCCCGGCCCGCATGACGGCGTGGCCCCAGCGGCGCCCGGCGCTGTCGGGGTGGGTGCCGAGCACGCCGAGGTACCAGAACGGGCCGGCCGGCAGCGCGGCGTGCACGGCCGCGTCGTAGGCGTGGACCCGGGCCAGCGCGTCGGCGGGCAGCTGGGCGGCGAGCGGGTCGGCCGGCCGCGGCTCCGGCGGGACGGGTGGTTCCCAGATCGCCACGGAGGCACCCCGACCGATCGTCCAGATCGTTTCCCGGTGGACCCGCTTGTCGAAGAGGTGCCCGAAGAAGGCGGCGGCGTGCCGGGGGTAGCTGGCCGGGTGGGGGAAGAGGTGGGTCAGGACTGGGTCGGTGGCGAACGCCGCGACCAGCGAGTCGACGACCCGCGCGCGGTCCGCCGGGGTGGCGACGGTGATCTCCGGTGTGCGTCGTTCGAGGTCGGTCACGGGCGGTAACGATACGCCGAACGAAGCGAGCCCGGCGGGCGCGGCGCGGGGGCCGGCCCACCGGGCTCACTCCGGCAGGGAGGTGAAAGGTCCTACACGTTGCGGCGCGGGTCCGCCGGGTCGGGCGGGAACACGCCGGTCCGCTGCGTGGGGACGTCGGTCACCACGTACTCCGTCTCGGTCGGAGGCGTGGGCTCCTCGTCACCCTCCGAGCGGTGCTTGGCCACGGCGGCGGCTCCGGCCACGGCCGCGCCCGCGGCGACCGCGCCGGCCGCGACCGCCTTGCCGGAGACGCCGGCCTTGCCGTCGTCACCGCGGGAGGACGCGGCGTGCTCCACGCCGGGCGTGCCGAGGGTGCGGCCCTCGTCAACGGTGCCGCGCCAGGCGCCGGTCTCCGCGCCCCGGCCCTCGATGTACGACTTGAACTTCTCCAGGTCGGCTTCGGCCCGCTTCTCGACGATGTGCAGCTTGTCGCCGGCCTTCTCGACCAGCCCCTCCGGCTCGTACTCGAGGGAGAGCCGGACCTGGGTGCGGTCGGTGCCGATCGGCTGGAAGTAGACCGCGCCGGCGTTGGTGGCGCCGCTGGTGGCGGCCCAGGCGACCTTGCGGTCCGGCACCTGTTCCAGGACCTTGGCGTCCCATTCGCGCTTCACACCCGCGATCTCGGCGACCCAGTGCATCCGCCGGTCGTCGAGCTGGCGGACCTCCTGCACGCCACCCATGAACCGCGGGAACTCCTCGAACTGGGTCCACTGGTTGTAGGCGGTGCTGACGGGCACGTCGACTTCGATGGACTTCTCGACCTTCGTGGTCATGGGCACTCCTTGTCGTTCAGTCGTCGGTACTGAAATCCGTACCCCAGGAGGCCCGGGCTAACCAGGACGGCGCCGATTCGACGGACATGCCGGAGGCCCGGGTCGACGCGCCGACCCGGGCCTCCGGACGATCGGGGGCTCAGCCGTCCTCGCGGTCCGGGCTCTCCAGCCGGAAGAAGTTGCTCTGCTTCCCGTCGGAGCGTTCCTCCTGGTAGATGAAGTTGAGGCGCCGCTCGTCGAAGGTGCGGAACCACTCCTCCCAGCTGATCTCACGCAGCCGCTGCTCGCGACCGTTGCTGGGGAAGTCGAAGCGCAGCACCCCGGCGTGGCCGTCGTGCTCGGTGCCGTCCACGGTGGTCGGTACGCCCTTGCGGGCCTCCGCCCAGCGCCGGATCACCTCGTGGTCGGTGGTGACCAGGCTGCGGCCGGGCCGCTCCGGCTCGTCGTCGACCGAGGTGACCTCCTGGGCGTACTTGATCGACTTCGAGTTCTGCGGCCCCTTGCGGACGCCGCCGCCACCGCCGCTACGGGAGGAGGACGCGCCGGAGTCGTCGGTCAGGCGCTTCACCAGCGCCTTGACCAGCTCGGCCTTCTGCATGTCGGCGGTGCCGGCGACGCCCCGGGCGCGAAGCCGGCTGCGCAGCTCGTCGACCTTCAGCCGGGCGATCTCGCTCTCGTTGACGTCCGGCGTGTTGGGGGTCTGGTTGCCCGGCGGGTTCGCCGACGACGAGGTGGTCTTCTTCGCGGACGAGCCCGAGCGGGACGAGCCGGAGCCGGACGAGCCGCCCGCGCGGGCGGACGTGCCCTTCTTGGCGCCATCCTTCATGGCCTTCACGAGGGCCTTGACCAGGTCGTCCTTGCGCATGTCGGCGGTGCCGGTCACACCGCGGCGGCGCAGCCGGTCGCGGAGCTGGTCGACCTTCAGTCGGGCGATCTCGCTCTCGTTGATGTCGGGGGTGTTCGGGGTCTGATTGCCCGGCGGGTTCGTGGTCGCGGTCGAGCCGCTGCCGCGCCCGGAGCCGTTCTTCGTGGGCATCGCACATCATCCTTCCTCGACCCGGTACCAGGAGGTGTCCGGCGTCGCGTGTTCGCGGTGGGCCGTCCCCGAATCAGTACCCTCAGCCGCCCGTCCAAACGTCCGTCGCTCGGCCGCCGCCGCTTTCACGGGTGCCTCCAGGGGCGGCTGTGGCCGCGGGCAAGCGTGATTGCCCACCCGCCTGACCAGCCGCTACTGTTCCCGAGGCTGAAATTTCCCAAGCTCGAGGATCGTGATGACTTCCCCGGAGTTGACGACGGTTGCCGCTTCGGGAAGTTCCCAGATCGAGAAGTCGACCCCGGCGGGCCCCGACACCCTCCCGGGCGTGGCCGCCGGGCCGGAGCCGCGCCGGGAACCGAGCCGGTTCCGCGCCGACGTCGCCGGGCTTCGCGCCGTGGCCGTCGGGCTGGTGTTGCTCTACCACGCCGGCCTGCCGTTCCTCCCGGGTGGCTTCGTCGGGGTCGACGTCTTCTTCGTGATCTCCGGTTTCCTCATCACCGGGCAGCTCCTCAGCGAGATCGACCGCACCGGCCGCATCTCGCTGGTGGGGTTCTACGCGCGGCGGGCCAAGAGGATCCTGCCCGCCGCGACGGTGGTGCTGGTGGCCACCGCCGTGGCGGCCCGGCTGCTTGTTCCCCGGAGCCAGTGGCAGGAGATCGGCGGCGACATCGCCGCCGCGGCGACCTACGTGGTGAACTGGCGTTTCGCCGACCGCGCGGTCGACTACCTGGCCGCGGACGCCCCGCCCTCGCCGGTCCAGCACTTCTGGTCGCTCGCCGTGGAGGAGCAGTTCTACCTGGTCTGGCCCCTGCTGATCATCCTCGCGATCCTCGCGGCGAGGAGGCTCCGGCGGGCCAGTGTGCGGCCGGTCCTGTGGGTCGGTCTCGCGGTCCTGGCGGTGCCGTCGTTCGCCTGGTCGATCGTCGAGACGGCGGCCTCGCCGCAGCGTGCGTTCTTCGTGTCCACGACGCGGTTGTGGGAGCTCGCGGTCGGTGCGGGCGTCGCCCTGGTCGCGGCCGGCGCCGCGCGCCTGCCCCGGGCGCCGGCCGTCGTCCTCGGGTGGCTCGGTCTCGCCGCGATCGTGACGGCGGCGCTGCTGATGACGAAGGAGACGGCGTGGCCCGGGTACGCTGCCGCGCTGCCCACACTCGGCGCCGCCGCCGTGATCGCGGCCGGGGCCGCGGCGGGCCCCCGCGGCCCGGTCCTGGTGCTCGGCACGCGCCCGTTCCGGTGGGTCGGTGACCTGTCGTACTCCCTGTACCTGTGGCACTGGCCGATGCTGATCGTCGCCGGCGCGTACTGGGGCGGCCTCTCGGTGGAGCGCGGCCTGCTGGTGGCGCTCGCCTCGCTGCTTCCTGCCTGGATCACCTTCCGGCTCGTGGAGAACCCGCTGCGGTACTCGCGGGCGATTTCGCGGTCGCCGCGTCTCGCGTTGAGCCTCGGTGGCAACTTCACCCTGGCCGGGATCTGCGCCGGCCTCGCCCTGGTCCTGACCGCCGCGTTGGCGGCCAGCGCGACGCCGAGCGGCGTCGGCCGGTACGCGCCCGGCGCCGCGCTGCTGTCGACCACGCCCGGCACCGCCCCGATCGGCCCGGTCCCGGAGCGGTTCGACTTCATCTCGCCGGATCCCCTGCGGTTCACCCAGGGCTTCCTCGACGTGCCGGACACCAACCGGGACAGGTGCTTCCAGCAGATCGTGGGCGCCGAGGTCCTGTCCTGCACCTACGGCAATCCGAACGGGGCCACGACGGTGGCCCTGGTGGGCGACTCGAAGATGGACCAGTGGCTGCCGGCGTTCCAGGTGCTCGCCGCGCAGAACGACTGGAAGCTGGTCATCCACGTCAAGGCGTCCTGCCCGTTCACCGGCGCCCGTGTCCTCATGGCCGATGGTTCGAAGAAGCTCTACACCGACTGCATGGAGTGGAACAAGACGCTGCTGCGCGGACTGATCGAGGAACGGCCCGACTACGTGGTCACCTCGCAGTCGGCGGGGAGCGCCGTCGACGCCGCGGGCAAGCGGTCGGTCGACGCGATGGTCGCGGGCGTGCGGTCCTCGTGGAAGGCGCTCGACTCCGTGGGCACGAAGGTCGTCGTCCTCGCCAACAACCCCCATCCCGGCTCGGGGATCGTGCAGTGCGCCGACAGGAACCGGGACCACCTGTCGGCCTGCGCGTTCGACCGCGAGCGCCACGACGAGGACCCCGCGTTCCAGATGCAGCGGAAGGCGGTGGCCGGGATGCCCGCTGTCAAGATGATCGACCTGTTCGACGCCATCTGCCCGACCGAGCGTTGCCCGGTGGCGTTCGGCAACGTCCTCGTCTACCGCGGGGGTTCGCACATCGGCGCGACCTACGCCAGGACCACGGCCCCGCACCTCGCCCGGGCGTTGTCGGACGCCGGCGTGCCGACGCGCTTCTCCCCGGTGAGCTGATCGCCGCCGCGGCGCCCGGGCGGTGAGGGCGGAGGCTCAGACGTAGAGCTTGCGGGCGTAGTCCGGGCCGTGGTGGCGTTCCAGGTCGGCCAGGTTCTCCGTGGGCGCCTCCACCTCCTTGACGAGCCGGGCGCGGGTCGGCAGCGCGTCGGGCCGCCAGGTCTCCGGCTTCCACAGCTCGGAGCGGAGGAACGCCTTCGCGCAGTGGTAGAAGATCTGCTCGATGGACACCTCGACGGCCAGCACCGGGCGGTGTCCCTTGACCTCCATGTCCGCGAAGTACGGCGCGTCCGCCACCAGCCGGGCCCGGCCGTTGATGCGCAGCGTGTCGGTGCGGCCGGGGATCAGGAAGATCAGCCCGACGTGCGGGTTGGCCAGGATGTTGCGGTAGCCGTCGGCCCGCCGGTTGCCGGGCCGCTCGGGGAGGGCGATGGTCGTCTCGTCCAGCACCCGGGTGAAGCCGGCCGGGTCGCCCTTCGGGGAGACGTCGCAGCTGCCGTCCGCGCCGGCGGTGGCGACCAGGCAGAACGGCGAGGCGGCCAGCCACTCCCGGTCCCGCTGGTGCAGCGTCGTGCGCTCCTTGTCCCGCGCCCGCTGGTTCGGTGTGCCCAGCAGTTCGGCCAGTTCCTCCGGGCTGGTGATCTCCCGTGCCGTCACGTCTGCCTCCCCCGTCCGTTGACCTTGACGGCGATTCCGGCCCACGGACGGCCGGTTTCCGTCAGGGTCAGCCTAGGAGAGCGCGTCGACGGCGAGGTTTGCCCCCGGAGCCGGCGGGTACGGACTGAGCCGCAGCGCGCCCGGACGCGATCGATGGAGGCCGAGATGGAGAGCCGACTGAAGGTGCTCGGCCATCCCGTCCATCCCATGCTGGTGATGTTCCCGGTGGCCCTGCTGGTCACCGCGGTGATATTCGACGTCATCGACACCGTGGGCGGGCCGGACTTCCTCGGCGAGGTCGCGTACTGGAACATCACGGTCGGCCTGGTCGGCGGCCTGCTGGCCGCGGCGGCCGGCGCCTTCGACCTGCTCGCCCTGCCCACCGGCACCCGCGCCAAGCGGGTCGGGCTCACCCACGCCGCCGCCAACGTCGCGGTCATCCTGCTCTTCGCCGCGGTCTGGGTGGTCCGGCTCAACGCCGACTCCCGGGCCGCCGGGGGCGCCCTGATCGCCATCGAGGTGGTCGCCGTGGCGATCCTCGGCGTCAGCGCCTGGCTCGGCGGCGAGCTGGTGGACCGGCTGGGCGTCGGCGTCGACCCGGAGCACGACCTGAACGCGCCGAGCTCGCTGCGACCCCCCTCGGCGACCCAGCGGATCGGAGACGTGCGATGACGGAACAGAGCGGCGGTCGGGGCTGGCGGGGCCGCCAGCAGGGCTGGGACCCCATGGGCGAGCTGCAGTCGCTGCGCGCCGAGCTGAGCCGCCTGGTGGGTGGCCGCGGCGGCAGCCCGGACGTGGAGCTGACCGAGATCGCCGACGGCTGGGAGGTGGTCGTCCGGCTGCCCGGCGTGGCCCCCGAGGAGGTGGCCGTCGAGCTGGACGACCGGGAGCTGTGCGTACGGGCCCGGTCCGAGGCCGAGGTCAACGCCGACCAGGGCATCCCGGGCGGGTTCACGACCCGGGGCTTCGAGTACCGGGTGGACCTGCCGTCCCGGGTGGACCCGGACCGGATCGACGCGGTGATGGACCACGGCCTGCTGCGGGTGCGCCTGCCCCGGGCGGCCCGGCCCGCGCCGCGCACCATCACCGTCGGGCGCGCCGGCCCGAGCACCACCTCCGGGGGTACGCGGACCGTGACCGACCCGGCCGCGGACCGGGAGCTGCACCACCCGGACACCGCGGTCGACGAGATCGACCGGCCGTAGGGGTCGCGTGGCAGCCCCGGCCGACGACTCCAGCTCGGCGCGTCTGTCGCCGCGCCGCGACCTGGAGCCGTCGTCAGTGCTCGGCCCGGTCGGCGAGCGCGTACCCGAAGTCGAGCGGATCGCCGTGCTGAGGGCGAACGCGCTCGGCGACTTCATCTTCGTCCTGCCGGCGCTGGAGGCACTGCGGGCCGCGTACCCGTCGGCCGAGATCGTGCTGCTCGGCGCGCCGTGGCACGCGAAGCTGTGGCGCGACCGGCCCGGCCCGGTGGACCGGGTGCTGGTGGTGCCGCCGGCGCCCGGCATCCGCGAGCCCGGCCCGGACGAGGTGCCGTCCGAGCTGGCGGACTTCCTGGCGGCGGCCCGGAAGGAGCGGTTCGACCTCGCCCTGCAACTGCACGGCGGGGGTGCCAACTCCAACCCGATCATCGCCGGGCTGGGCGCCCGGGTCACCGCCGGCCTGCGCGCCGACGACGCGCCGCCGCTGGACCGCTGGATCCGGTACGTCTACTACCAGCACGAGGTGATCCGCTACCTGGAGGCGGTCGCCCTGGTCGGTGCGCCGGCGGTGACGATCACCCCGGCGCTGGCGGTGACCGACGCCGACCGGGCCGAGGCCCGCACGGTGCTCGGCGAGCCGGACCGTCCCCGGGTGGCGCTGCACCCGGGGGCCACCGACACCCGGCGGCGCTGGCCGCCGGAGCGCTTCGGCGAGGTCGCCCGGGCGCTGGCCGGCGACGGGTACGAGGTGCTGGTCACCGGCACCCCCGCCGAGCGGGAGACCGTGGACGAGGTGGTCGCGGCGGCCGGCGTGCCGGTGCGCCCGCAGGTCGGCACGCTCAGCCTGGGCGGGCTGGCCGCCGCGTACTCCGGTTGCGCGCTCGTGGTCTCCAACGACACCGGCCCGCTGCACCTGGCCGCCGCGGTGGGCGCCCCGACGGTCGGCGTCTACTGGATCGGCAACCTGATCAACGGGGCCACGCCGTTGCGCGTCCGGCACCGCCCGATCGCCTCGTGGACCACCAACTGCCCGGTCTGCGGCGTCGACTGCACCCGGGACATCTACCCGCACCGGCCCGGCGGCGGGGAGTGCCCGCACCGCGACTCGTTCGTGGCGGACGTGCCGACCGCCGAGGTGGTCGAGGCGGCACGCGACCTGCTGGCGGGCTGAGCGTCAGGCCGGCTGCGGGGTGTCCGACTCGGCGACCACGACCTCCCACGCCTCCACGTCCCGCTCCGTGACGGTGGTCGGCGACTCCAGGTGGTAGGCGCCGCTGGGCAGGACGCCGGCGCCACCGTGCCGCTCCAGCACCGCGAGCTGCGCGGCGACGTCCTCGCCCTGGTGCCGTTCCTGGAGCCGGCGCCAGAACTCGAAGCCGCCGGAGTCGAGCAGCTTGGCCCGGTCGTAGAGCACGCACCCGCCGATCCAGGAGACCTTGTACGCCCGCCACGCCCCGGCCGGCAGCCGCAGCTTCTCGGTGACGTGCAGCAGGTTCGCCGCCGGGTGGATGGATGCCCGCTGCCACTCCGGGGTGCCGGGGCGGATCCGCTCGGGCACCGGCGGCCCGGGCCACTCCTCGTAGTGCCCGTGCGTCTCGGGGCGCACGTCGTCGGCGTAGGAGAGTCCGTGCACGGCGTTGCCGACGAACCCGCAGCCCAGCTCGCGGATCGCGGTGACCAGCCGGGAGACCGTGCCGGGTTCCAGCCAGACGTCGTCGTCGAGGCAGAGCACGTACCGGGCCGCCGACCGGTCCAGCAGGTAGGCGCGGTGCTCGGCCAGCCCGCGCCGGGGCAGCCGCCGGGTCAGCAGCACCGGGTGGCCGCGGTGGCGCAACGCCCGGACCATGGTGGCCGCCGCGGGGTGCGCGTACGCCGGGTCGCCGTCGGACTGGTCGCTCACCACCACCCCGAAGTCCGGTACGCCCTCCTGCGCGGCCAGCCCGGAGAGGGTGACCGCCAGTTCGGCGGGCCGGTTGCGGGTGGGGATCAACACGTCGAGCTGCCGGGGGCGGCGGAACTCCTCGGGCGCGCCGAGGTCGAGCGGTCGGTTCACGCCGGCCTGCCCTCGTTCACCGGCGGGACGACCGGGTGCGACCGGATGCGGTCGATGATCGCCGACGTGGAGCGGTCCGGCACGTACCCGAGGGTGCGCACCTGGCCGCCCAGCCGGCGGACCAGCGGGGCCTCCGGGACCATCTCGGGCGGGTAGTCGCCGCCCTTGACGTAGACGTCCGGGCGGATCGCCTCGATGAGCTTCGCCGGGGAGTCCTCCTCGAAGACCACCACGTGGTCGACGCACTCCAGCGCGGCGAGCAGGGCGGCGCGGTCCTCGACCGGGTTGACCGGCCGGTCCGGGCCCTTGAGCCGGCGTACGCTGCCGTCGGAGTTGACCGCCACGACCAGCAGGTCGCCGAGCGCGCGGGCCTGGGTGAGGTAGCGGACGTGCCCGGGGTGCAGCACGTCGAAGCAGCCGTTGGTGAAGACGATCGACCGGCCGGCCCGGCGGTGCTCCGCGACGATCGCGGTCAGCTCCTCGGCGCCCACCTGGGTGGGGCGACCGGCCTCCTCCGGCCCGCTGCCCAGCGCGTCGAGCAGGTCCTCCCGCCGGCACACGCAGGTGCCGGTGTCGGAGACCGTGATGGTGGCGGCGAGCTGGGCGAGCTGCGCGGCGGTCGGCAGGCTCGCCTCCGCCGCCAGCGCCAGGGTCATGGCCGCCAGGTACGCGTCCCCGGCCCCCACGGCGTGGCTGGCCGGGACCGGGGTGCTGTGGCTGCGCCGGGGTTCGCCGTCGGCCCCGCCGACCACCGCGCCCTCGGTGTCCAGGGTCACCGCCACCACGTCCGCGCCGGTGTGCTCGCGCAGCTCGTCCAGGCGGGACTCGGCCAGCACGGCCCGGTCCACGCCGGCCCCGGCCGCCGCGTTGACGGTCACGCCGGTGCCCGTGACGCTGAGCCCGTCCCCGGTCAGCGCGACCCGCTCCTCGCCGGGCGTCGGCTCGCCGGTCGGTCCGGCCGCCCCGCCGCCGTGCTCGGCCGCGGGCGCCCCGGAGGTCGGGTGCGGGTTGCCGGGCTCCCGTTCGCCCGCGCCGCCGGGCGCCGCGCCGACGACCAGCTCGGAGGGGCCGTCGGCCGGGTCGGCCAGGTGGTCCAGGTGCAGGTGGCCGGCGGTCGCGCCGCGGGCCGCGCTCCGGTGCCCGCCGTTGAAGCCGGCGGCCGCCCGGGCCAGCAGGCGGGTCGCCTCGGCGAAGCTCGGCGTCACCACGGTCGGGTTGAGGCCGCGCCAGTCGGCCAGGTCGTGCGCGTCGAGCGCCACGGTGGCGTACCGGTCCCGGTTGGCGACCAGCCAGGCGCGCACGGCCGAGGGCAGCGCGCCCAGGCCGTAGTCGCAGACGACCAGGGTGGGCGGCTGCCCGGCGGCCACCGCGCGCAGTTCCTCCGTGGCGCAGTGCAGCGCGGTGAGCAGGCGGGCCACCCCGTCGTCGTCGAGCGGGTCCTCCGGGTCGCCGGAGTCCTCGCGGAGCAGGATCTGGTTGCCGGCGAGCATCCGCCGTTTCACCGGCGTGGGGCGCCCGGGGTGGCCGACCGTGCGGTCCCAGACGCCCGCGCGGTCGAGGCAGTCGTGCAGCTCGTCACCGGCCACGTCCGCGCCGACCGGGGCGACCAGGGCGGCCCGGCCGCCGAGGGCGGCCACGTTGACGGCGGTGTTCGCGGCCCCGCCCGCGGCGGAGATCCGGCGGCGCAGGGTCAGGACCGGCGCGGGCGCCTCCCGGCAGAGCCGCTCCGACTCCGCGAACCGCCACTCGTCCAGCATGGCGTCGCCCACGACCAGCACGGGACGCCCCTGCCAGCCGGCCACGACGGTGGCGAGCCGGCGCTCTTCCGCTGCTGCTCCTGCCATGCCCCTTCGGGTCCCCCGAGCGGGACCGGCCAAACCTGCGGCCCGGGACACCCTGGCCGTCCGGTTTCGGCGGATCCGGCCCGGGAACGGGTGCAGACAGACCCCGGAGAGGAGAACCACCATGGCAGCGACACTGCAGGGCAAGCGGATCGCGTTCCTGGCCGCCGACGGCGTCGAGGAGGTCGAGTACACCAAGCCCCGCGAGGCGGTGGAGAACGCCGGCGCCCGGGTCGAACTGGTCTCGATCGAGTCCGGTTCGATCCAGGCCTTCAACCACCTCGACCACGGCAAGCAGTACCAGGTCGACGTGACGACCAAGGAGGCGGACGCGGGGGCGTACGACGCGCTGGTGCTGCCCGGCGGCGTGGCGAACCCGGACTTCCTACGGACCGATCCCGAGGCGGTCCGGTTCGTGAAGTCGTTCTTCGAGGCCGGCAAGCCGGTCGGGGTGATCTGCCACGGCCCGTGGACGCTTGTCGAGGCGGACGTGGTGGGCGGTCGGACGATCACCTCCTGGCCGAGCCTGCGCACCGACCTCACCAACGCCGGCGCGAACTGGGTGGACCAGGAGGTCGTCACCGACAACGGCCTGGTCAGCAGCCGCAAGCCGGACGACCTGCCGGCGTTCTGCGACAAGATCGTCGAGGAGTTCGCCGAGGGCAGGCACTGACTTCTTCTCCCACCGGGGGCATGATCCGCCCCCGGTGGGAAAGGAAGCGGGATGACAGCCCAGGCCGCTCGTCCCGTGCTGCACGCCCGCCAGATCCGCCTGTTGATGCTCGGCCTGATGACCGGCATGCTGCTGGCGGCGCTCGACCAGACCATCGTCGGCACCGCGCTGCCCACCATCGTCGGTGAGCTGGGCGGGATCAACCACTACTCGTGGGTTGTCACCGCGTACCTGCTCGCCTCCACCGCGTCGACGCCGCTCTACGGCAAGATGGCCGACCTGTACGGGCGCCGCCCGGTCTTCCTCTTCTCGATCGGCACGTTCCTGCTCGGCTCGCTGCTGGCCGGCCTGTCGCAGAACATGACCCAGCTCATCGTCACCCGGGGCGTGCAGGGCCTCGGCGCGGGCGGCCTGCTGACGCTGGCGTTCACCATCATCTCGGACGTGGTGCCACCCCGGGAACGTGGCCGCTACCAGGGCCTGTTCGGCGCGGTCTTCGGCATCTCCTCGGTGGCCGGCCCGCTGGTCGGCGGCTACTTCGCGGAGACCAACTGGCGGTGGATCTTCTACATCAACGTGCCGCTGGCCATCCTCGCCATCGTGGTCTGCTACCACGTCATGCGGCTGGTCCCCTTCCAGCGCCGGGAGCACAGCGTCGACTGGGTCGGGGCGGGATTGCTGGTCGCGGGGGTGAGCTGCCTGCTGCTCGCGCTGAGCTGGGGCGGCAACGAGTACGCCTGGGACTCCGGGGTGATCATCGGGCTGTTCGTGGCCGGGGCGGTGCTGGGCGCGCTCTTCGTGCTCCAGGAGGCCCGGGTGAAGGAGCCGATCCTGCCGCTGCGGCTGTTCCGCAGCCCCACCTTCGCGCTGGCCAACTCGGCGGGCTTCGTGCTCGGTCTGGTGATGTTCGGGTCGATCATCTTCATCCCGCTCTACCTCCAGATCGTCAAGGGCGCCTCGCCGACCCGCAGCGGCCTGCTGATGCTGCCCATGATGGCCGGCATCATCTTCACCTCGATCATCACCGGGCGGGCCATGAGCCGGATCGGCCGGTACAAGTGGTTCCCGGTGGCCGGCGCGGCCGTGCTGGTGGCCGGCATGCTGCTGTTCCGGCAGCTCCAGGTGGCCACCTCGCTCTGGGTCGCCTTCGGCTTCATGGTGGTGATCGGCGTCGGGCTGGGCCTGTGCATGCAGTCGCTCATCCTGGGCGTGCAGAACTCGGTCGACCCGCGCGACCTGGGCGCGGGCACGTCGTCGGCGACGTTCTTCCGCTCGCTGGGCGGCTCGTTCGGCGTGGCCATCCTCGGCGCGGTGCTGTCGTCCCGGCTCACCAGCGAGCTGGCCGGGCGGCTGCCGGCGGCCATCGCCCAGCTCCCGCCGGACCAGCGGGCGGCCGTGGCGGCAAGCGGCGGCGCCAACATCTCGATCAACGACCCGGCGACGATCATGGCCCTGCCCGGTCCGGTGCGGGGCGCCATCCAGGCCTCGTTCGTCGAGTCGCTGCACCTGGTCTTCCTGACCACCGGGCTGGTCGCGATCCTGGCCGTGGTGGTCACCCTGCTCATGCCGAACGAGCAGTTGCGCGGCGCCGGCCCGCACGGGTCGGCCGGCGGCGCGGACCCGCTCGGCGGCCCGGCGGCCGCCCCCGGCGGCAAGCCCCTCACCCGGGAGTCGAAGGAGGAGGCCGCCGCCGACATGGAGTCCAAGTCCCAGACGATGCTCTGACCCGCTACCCCTCGGGTCGGGCGGCCAGCAGGTCGAGGATGAGCGCCAGCGGCGGCCAGGCCGCCCGGCCGCGGCGGGTCACGGCGTACGCGCGCAGCAGGGCCTGCGGTCCGGTGAGCGGCAGGAGCCGGACCCCGGGCCCGGTGGGCTGGTCGCCGGGGAGCAGGCCGACGCCGAGCCCCGCGACGATGAGGTCCTGGACCAGGTCGAGGCTGTCGGCGCGGTGCACGATCCGGGGCTCGAAGCCAGCCATCGAGGCGATGGTCCGCACCACCACCTCGTCGGCGGTGTTGCGCGAGTTGACGATCCAGTCCCCGTCGCGGAACCGGTCGAACACCGCCGGGGCGTCCGCCTCCGGGAGGGCCGCCGCGCCGGAGGGCACGCCGAGGTGCCAGGCCGCCGTCCACAGCGGCGTGGTGTCGAGCGCGGGGTCGGCGGTGATCGGGGCCAGGTTGTAGTCGTAGGTCAGCGCCAGGTCGACGTCGTCGGTGGCGAGCAGCGCGTACGCCTCGGCCGGCTCGTGCTCGTCGATGCGGAGGCGCACCCGTGGGTGGTCCGCCGCGAGCCGGGCGGTGAGCGGCAGGAGCGAGCGCCGGACGGCGGTGGCGAAGCCGGCGACGCGGACCGTGCCGGCCGGCTCGGCGCGTGGGTCGAGGTCGAGCCGGGCCGCGTCGACCGCGGCGAGGATCGTCACGGCGTGTTCGGCCAGCCGGCGCCCGGCCGGGGTGAGCCGGACCCGGCGGCCGTGCGGTTCGACCAGGTCGGTGCCCACCTCCCGGGCCAGCACGGCGAGCTGCTGCGACACCGTCGAGGTGGTGACGTGCAGCTCGTCGGCGACCAGGCGCATCGAGCCGAGCCGGGCCAGTTCGCGCAGCAGGCGGAGGCGACGCAGGTCCACGAGGCGATTATTCACGATTGCCTAATGGTTCATCCAGGAATGGCACGTGGACGCGAGCGGTCCGGACCGGCTCTACTGTCCCCATGACCACCGTGACTCCCGCCCGGGCCGGCACCGCCATGGCCGTCGCCTCCATGACCTGCGTCCAGCTCGGGCTGGCCGCCTCGGTGGGGCTCTTCGACCGGGTCGGCCCGGAGGGCGCCGCCTGGCTGCGCCTGGCCTGGGCCGGGGTGCTGCTGGCGGTCTTCGTCCGGCCCCGCCCGTCGGCCTTCACCCGCTCCGCCCTGCGGGCCTGCGTGGCGCTGGGCGCGGTGACCGCCGGCGTCACGATCCTGTTCATGGCGGCGGTGGCCCGGCTGCCCCTGGGCACGGCCAGCGCGCTGGAGTTCCTCGGGCCGCTGGGTGTGGCCGTGGCCCGCGGTCGGGGCGGCGCCAAGCTCTGGCCGGCGCTCGCGGCGGTCGGGGTGCTGCTGCTCACCGAGCCGTGGCACGGCGGCGCGGACCCGGTCGGGGTCGCGTACGCGCTCGGGGCGGGGGCCTGCTGGGCGGCGTACATCCTGCTCACCCAGCGGGTGGGGGACGAGGTCTCCGGGGTCCGCGGCCTGGCGGTCTCCATGCCGGTGGCCGCCGTCGTCGCGACCCTGGTCGTCGGCCCGTCGGTGCTCGGCGACCTGACCTGGCCGGTGCTGCTGGCCGGCCTCGGGCTGGCCGTGCTGCTGCCCGTCGTGCCGTTCGTGCTGGAACTGCTGGCGCTGCGCCGGCTCACCACCGCCGCGTTCGGCACGCTCATGAGCCTGGAGCCGGCCATCGCGCTGGTGGTCGGCCTGGTCGCGCTGGGTCAGGTGCCCGGGCCGGCCGCGGTGGCCGGGATCGCCTTCGTGGTGGTGGCCGGGATCGGCGCGGAACGTTCCGGCGCCCGGCCGGACCGCACCGGCACGGCCGCGGAGGAGCGGCCCGTGGAGGCCGGCGCCGTCACTTGAGGATGAGGCGGTTGGTCTGCTCGAAGACGTCCAGGTCGGCGAGGGTCTCGACGACGCTGGCAGAGAGCGGGGTGGGCAGCTCCTCCGGGTGGAAGAAGTCGGCGTCGATCGTCTCGTCGGTGAACCGGGCCAGCTCGCCGTCCCACTCCTCGACCCGGAACGCCGTGGTGAAGACCTGGTAGGTGTGGCCGTACATGTTGGTGTTGGTGAAGTCGGGGCCGGTGTAGAGGGCGAAGGCGCTGACCCGCAGGGCGCGCAGTCCGGTCTCCTCGCGCACCTCCCGGACGGCGCAGTCGGCGATCGACTCGCCCAGCTCCATGGCGCCGGCCGGCAGCGCCCACTGGCCGTTGTCCGAGCGCTGGATGAGCAGCACCCGGGCGGCGTTGTCCCGGACCACGGCGCGCGCCCCGACGAACATCAGGGTGCGGTCACCGGCCAGGGCCCGGAGCTGCCCCACGTACGAGTCGGCCCACGAGATGCTCACCCGGACAATCTACGCACCTTCCCTGATCGGCTCGGCCGTTCCGGGGGTTCCGCTGGTGTGACCGGCGACACTACGTTGTTACCCATGCGTAGCACGATGATGGACGCCCCCCTCCAGGTCGCCCGGATCCTCGAACACGGCTCCACCGTGCACGGCACGGCCGAGGTCGTCACGTGGACCGGCGCCGAGCCCCGCCGGATGACGTACGCCGAGGTCGGGCGGACCGCCGCCCGGCTGGCCCACGCGCTGCGCGACGAGTGCGGCGTCACCGGTGACGAGCGGGTCGCCACGTTCATGTGGAACAACAACGAGCACCTGGTGGCCTACTTCGCCGTGCCGAGCATGGGCGCGGTGCTGCACACCCTCAACCTCCGGCTCTTCCCGGACCAGGTCGCCTACATCGCCAACCACGCCGAGGACCGGGTGGTGCTGGTCGACACCACGCTGATCCCGCTGCTGGCCCGGGTGATCGGCCAGATGACCACGGTCCGGCACGTGGTGGTGGTCGGCGGCGGCGACCCGGGCCCGCTGGTGGCCGCGGCCGGCGACCGGATCGCCGTACACCACTGGGACGCCCTGCTGGCCGACCGGCCGGAGGTCTACGACTGGCCCGAGGTGGACGAGCGCGACGCCGCCGCGCTCTGCTACACCTCCGGGACCACCGGCAACCCCAAGGGCGTCGCCTACTCGCACCGCTCGATCTACCTGCACTCGCTCCAGGTCTGCATGCCCGAGGGCTTCGGACTCGGCCCGCAGGACCGGGAACTGGCCATCGTCCCGATGTTCCACGCGATGTCGTGGGGCCTGCCCTACGCGGCGTTCCTCTCCGGCGCGTCGCTGATCATGCCGGACCGGTTCCTCCAGGCCGAGCCGATCGCCGCGATGATCGCCGCCGAGCGCCCCACGCTGGCCGGCGCGGTGCCCACCATCTGGACCGACCTGCTGGCCTACCTGGACAGCCACGACGTGGACACCTCCTCGCTGACGGAGGTGATCGTCGGCGGCTCGGCCTGCCCGCCGTCGCTCATGCACGCCTTCCAGGAGCGGCACGGCATCGAGGTCATCCACGCCTGGGGCATGACCGAGATGTCCCCGCTGGGCTCGGTCTCCCGGCCGCCGGCGGGCGCGACCGGCGAGACGGCCTGGCGCTACCGCTACACCCAGGGCCGGGTGCCGGCCGGGGTCGCCGCGCGGATCGTCGGCCCGCTGGGCGAGCCGCTGCCCGCCGACGGCACGTCCGTGGGCGAGCTGGAGGTCCGCGGGCCGTGGGTGACCGCCCGGTACGTCGGCGACGACATCCCGGACGAGGAGAAGTTCCGCGACGGCTGGCTGCGGACCGGGGACGTCGGCACGCTGTCGCCGGACGGCTACATCACCCTCACCGACCGCGCCAAGGACGTGATCAAGTCGGGCGGGGAGTGGATCTCCTCGGTCGAGCTGGAGAACGCCCTCATGGCGCACCCGGCCGTGCTGGAGGCGTGCGTGGTGGGCGTGCCGGACGAGCGCTGGGACGAGCGGCCCCTCGCCACCGTGGTGGTGCGGGAGGGCGCCTCGGTCACCGCCGAGGAGCTGCGCGACTTCCTCGGGAAGTCGGTGGCGCGCTGGCAGTTGCCGGAGCGCTGGGCGTTCATCGACGCGGTTCCGAAGACCAGCGTCGGCAAGTTCGACAAGAAGGTGGTGCGTTCCCGGTACGCCGACGGTGGTCTGGACGTACGTGAACTGACCGCGCCGTAACACTTTCCGGCGTACCGTCGCCAGCACGGGTAGGACATGTTCCTCTCGAACATTCCTCCCCAGAGGGCGGCCCCGGCGTTCGCACCGCGCCGGGGCCGCCCGTCCAATTGCGGGGCGACCCGCAATGTCATTCTCGCGAAACTTGTTCGTCTCTGTCCCGATGATGGCGAAATCGGTTTCGCGTTCTCATGTCTCGCTGGTCGTGATGAGCACCTTGCCGACCACCGAGTTCTCCACCGCCTCGTGCGCCGCCCGGGCCGCCTCCAACGTGTGGTGGTGCAGCGGCAGGCCGGCCTCCTGGCCCACCCGCACCGCGCCCTGGGCCACCGCCGCCGCGATGTCCGTCACCGCCTGCGCCTTGGCCGCCTTGGGCGCCGTGTAGATCAGCACGAACTGCCAGCGGGCGTTCGGCATCATGAGCGGCCGGATCGGCAGGGTCACCTGCTCGCCTCCGTCGTCCGCGTAGACGCAGACCGCACCGCCCGTACGCAGCAACTGCACGTCGGCGGCGGCGTTCTGGGCGGCGGACACCTCGACGATCGTGTGCACCCCGTCGGGCGCGATCTTGCGGACCTCCTCGACCACGTCCTGCTCGCGGTAGTTGACCACGAAGCTGGCCCCGGCCGCCGCGGCGAGCTGCGCCTTCTCCGGGCTGCTCACCGTGGCGATCACGCACGCGTCGGCCCAGCGGGCCAACTGGATGGCCGCGTTGCCCACCGCGCCCGCACCGCCCTGCACCAGCACCACGTGGTCGCTCAACGCGCCGGCGTGCAGCTTGTCCGGCATGAACTCGCCGGCGGTCAGGCAGCGGTGCGCCGTCATGAACGGGATGCCCAGCGCGGCGCCCAGGTCGAACGAGGCCGACCCGAGGCTCACCGCGTGCCGGACCGGCACCACCGTGTACTCGCTGGCCGTGCCCCAGGGCCGCTGCCAGGCCGCCTCCCAGAGCCACACCCGCTCGCCGATGAGGATCTGGTCGACGCCCTCGCCGACCGCCTCGATCACCCCGGCGCCGTCCTGCCCGGGGATCTGCCAGCCCTGCGGCAGCGGCCAGGCGCGGCGGGCCTTCCAGTCGGTCGGGTTCACCCCGGCCACGGCCATCCGCACCAGCACCTCGCCCCGGCCCGGCTTCGGCACCGGCCGGTCCACGAGCTGGAGCACCGAGGCGTCCCCGTTGGTCTCGTACACGATCGCCCTCATCGCCGTCCCCTCCGCCGTCGTGCCGGCTGCGCTACCCGGCCGCCCCGCGATCATTCCGATCGGACGCGCCCCGGAAACGGTACAACCGGACGGTCAGCGGCAGGAGCGCGACATGTCGGACGTACCGGTGGTCGAACGCCGCGCGATCGGCCCGGGCCTCAGCCGAGGCGCGCCACCAGCTCCGGGGTGAGCGCGTCGATCGAGGGCAGCACCACCGCCGCCAGCTTCTCGGCGTCCGGGTCGAGGGGGTAGGAGCCGTGTGGCACGGCCACCACCAGGCAACCCGCGGCGGCCGCCGAGCGGACCCCGTTCGAGGAGTCCTCCACGGCCACGCACCGGGCCGGGTCGACGCCGAGCCGCGCGGCCACCGCCAGCCAGACGTCCGGCGCCGGCTTGCCCCGGGCGGTCTCCTCGGTCGACAGGGTCGCGCCGAACGCGTCGGCCAGGCCCGTCGCGTCCAGCGCCGCCGCGATCAGCCGGGTGGGGGAGGAACTGGCCAACCCCAGCGGCCACCGCGCGGCCGTGCGGCGCACCACCGCCACCGCGTCGTCGATCAGGGGTACGCGCTCCGCGTACCGCCGGGTCATCTCGGCCACCACCTCGGTGGCGACCTGCTCGGCGCTCCGGTCGACGCCCAGCTCACCGCTCAGGTAGGCGGCCCACTCGCCGGTGCTCATCCCCATGAGCCGGCGCTGGGTGTCCGGCTGCCAGGTGCCACCGTGCTCCGCCACGTACGCCCGCCGGACCTCCTCCCAGACGGGCTCGGAGTCCACGATCACGCCGTCCAGGTCGAAGAGCACCGCGTCCACCACGTACCCATCCTGCCGGACGGGCCGGCCGCGTGCCGGCGGGCCGCTCAGCGGGCCGGGGCCGCCGTGTCGGTCGCGACGCCGCGCTGCGCCGGCAGGCCGATCGGGGCCTTCGGCGGGATGATCGTGCGGCACCGGATGGCGATCGGGTCGAGCAGTTCGCGCAGCCGGGCCGTCCGCTCCGCGCCCAGCGTCCGCCACGGGCCCAGGGCGGCCCGGTCGGTGGCCTCCTCGACGGCCCGGAAGGTCGCGGTGCCGTGCTCGGTCGGCGCGTGGTCGGCGGTCAGCCAGCCCTGCTCGACCAGCCGCTCCTCGGCGGCGGACCACTCGTCGTCGGTCCAGCCGCGGGCCGCCTGGTGGAACTCCCGGGACTGGTCGACGCGGCACCGCCAGGCCACCACCTCGGCCGGCGCCAGGCCGGTGCCGACCAGCGCGGCCACGTGCCCGTCGCCCCGGTGCTCGCGCAGCGTGGTGGCGGCCTGCCACATCCGGGCCAGCGGGTACTCGCCCCGGGGCAGGGCGGCGTTGACCGCGCCGAGCACCCGGCCGGCCGGCTCCACGTGCCCGGCCGCCTCCTCCAGCAGGTCGGCCGCCTCGACCAGGTGCGACTCGGGCAGCTCGTAGGTGAACTCGGCGAGCGCCTGCACGGCGCCGGTGAGCCGGGCGCGCAGCGCCTCCTCCGGGGTGGCCAGCCGCCACACCGAGGGCAGCGCCCGGGCCACCATGGCGGGCGCGAAGCTGAAGAAGGCGGCCACCACGCTCGGCGCGCCGACAGCCCCCAGCGGCGCGGCCCGGCCGGCGAAGTAGCCCCGCCAGTAGCCGCGCAGCCCGACCGCCTCGTAGGCGGCGCGGGCCCGGGGGTGGAAGTAGGTCACCGCGTGGACCGGCTCGAAGTGCGTCCACATCAGCCGGGCCAGCCCGGTGTCGTCCAGCGCCGCCACGTGCACCTCCGCATCGGTGGGCAGGTCGCCGCGGGCGGGTGGACCGCCCACGGTGACCTTGAACCTACTGCCGCAGGGTGACCGTACGGAAGCCTGCTGTGAGCTACTGCGCGGCGAGCACGTCGACGACGAAGCGCAGCGGCCCGGCCGGACGCCCGCCCGACGCGTCGTTGCCGTACGCCAGATCGGCCGGAATGTCGAGCTGCACCCGGCTGCCCACCGGCACGCCCACGAGGCCCTTGTCCCAGCCGGGGATGACCTGGCCGACGCCGATCGGGAAGGTGGCCGGCTGGCCGTTGTTCCAGGACGCGTCGAACTCCTTGCCGTCCTTGTAGAACACGCCCACGTAGTTCGTGGTGATGTTCTGGCCGGCCTTGACCGCCGGGCCCTTGCCCTTGACCAGCGTGGTCACGGTGAGCTTCGTCAGCTCGCCCTTGCCCGCCTCGACGGTCGGCTTGGTCTTCAGCGCCGGGTCGATGTCGGCGGGGAACTGCTGCGCCGGCGGCGCGGTCGGCTCGGCCGAGGGGGCGGCGCTGGCCGACGCGGCGGTGCTCGCCGGCTTGTCGTCGTCGCCGCTGTTCTTCCACACGATGCCCGCGATCAGGCCGGCCACGGCGAGCACACCGACGAAGGCGCCCAGGATCGACTGCCGGCGGCGCTTCGCCTCGGCGGCCTTCTTCGCCGCCAGCTGGGCGGCCAGCCGCCGCTCCGCCTTGGTGCCCGGGCTCTGGCCCGCCGACCGGTTCTGCACGCGCTCGCTCACGTCGACTCCCTGCTGGGTGGGGTGGGTGCCCCCGGCGGGCCGCCGCCGAGGCCAGCGCACACGGTACCCGTCCGAACGCCCCCGGTGCTCCCTCGGCCAGCAGGGATTCGGACAGCCACCCCCTTGGCGGCCCTTGGGGAACAGCCGTGACGCGGGGCTCGGCAGAGTAGATTTTCGACCATGGCGATCCTCACCGAAGTAGACCTGGCCCTGCTCGCCGAGCCGCAGCTCGCCCACGTGGCGACCATCGAGGCCGACGGCACCCCGCACGTCACCCCGGTGTGGGTGGACACCGACGGCGAGCACATCATCTTCAACACCACCAAGGGTCGGCAGAAGTACCTCAACATCACCCGCAACCCGGTGGTCGCGGTCTCCGTCGTGGACAAGGCCGACGACTTCCGCACCCTCTGGGTCAAGGGCACCGCGGAGCTGGTCACCGAGGGGGCGGACGAGCACATCGACCGGATGGCGCAGAAGTACCTGGGGCAGGAGACCTACCCGTTCCGCCAGCCGGGCGAGGAACGGGTGATCGTCCGCGTCACCCCCACCGAGAAGCTCGGCCGGGGCTGAACCACCGCCGCCGAGGGGCCGGTGTCCGGCCCTCGACGTCAGGCGGTCTTGCGGGGGGCCGCCTTCTTCTCAGCGGCCTTCTTGGCCGGGGCCTTCTTCGCCGCGGTCTTCTTGGCGGCGGTCTTCTTGGCCGGCTCGGCCTTCTTCTCCGCCGCCTTCTTCGCGGGCGCCTTCTTCGCCGGTGCCTTCTTCTCGGCCGCCTTCTTGGCCGGCGCCTTGGTGGCCTTGGCCGCCTTCTGGGCCGAGCGCGCCGCCGAGATCGGGGTCGGCTCGGCCGCCCCGCCCTCCGGCGCCTCGCCCCGGGCCGCCCGGGCCCGGTCGACCGACGCCTTGAGGGCGGCCATCAGGTCCACGGCGGCGGCCGGCGCGGCCTCTTCCTCCTCCGGCTGGACCACCTCGCGGCCCTCGATCTTGGCGTCGATGACCTCCTGCAACGCCGCCCGGTAGTCGTCGGTGAAGGCGTCCGGCTCGAACTCGCCGGCCATCGAGTCGATCAGCGAACTGGCCATCGCCAGCTCCGGGGGCCGCACCTTCAGATCCTCGTCGAGGAAGCCGAAGTCGGGCTGGCGCACCTCGTCCGGCCAGAGCATGGTGTTGAGCAGCAGCACGCCCTCGCGGACGCGAAGGGTGGCGAGCTGCTCCCGCTGGCGCAGCGCCACCTTCACGATCGCCACCCGCTCGGAGTCGGCGAGCGCGTCGCGCAGCAGCACGTACGGCTTGGTGGCCGAGCCCTCCGGCTCCAGGAAGTACGCCTTGTTGTAGAGGATCGGGTCGACCTGCTCGGCCGGCACGAACTCCAGCACGTCGATGGCGTGCGAGGTGGTCAGTGGCAGCTCGGCGAAGTCCTCGTCGGTGAGGATGACCATCTCGCCGCCGCCGATGTCGTAGCCCTTGGCGATGTCGTCGTAGGTCACCTCCTCGCCGCAGACCGAGCAGGTGCGCTTGTAGCGGATGCGGCCGCCGTCGTCGCGGTGCACCTGATGGAAGCGGATGTCCTTCTCCTCGGTGGCCGAGTAGACCTTCACCCCGATCGACACTAGGCCGAACGACACCGCTCCCTTCCAGATCGCCCGCATGACGCGCTCCTCTCCCGGTTCTGACCAGAATCGCAAATGATCGAACGGGACGCACGCGCTTCCGTGCGCAACTACAGTCATGAGGTGCCCGGCGCGCCGTTGAAGCCGATGCTCGCGATGACCGGGCAGCTCCCGGCCGGCGACGGCTGGGCGTACGAGTTCAAGTGGGACGGGGTCCGCGCGCTCGCCGACATCAGCCGCGGCCACCAGCACCTGTACGCCCGCTCCGGCGTCGAGATCACCACCGCGTACCCCGAGTTGATCCCCCTGGCCGAGCAGGTCGACGACGCCCTGCTGGACGGCGAGGTGGTCCTCTTCACCGACGGCCAGCCCTCGTTCACGGCCCTGGCCGAGCGGATGCACGTCCGCAACGCGGCCAAGGCCGCACGGCTCGCGGCGACCGTGCCCGTCACGTACATGATCTTCGACGTGCTGCGGCTGCGCGGCGAGGACCTGACCGGCCGGCCCTACCGGCAGCGGCGCGAGATCCTGGAGTACCTCGGGCTCGGCGCTGCCCGGTGGGCGGTGCCCCCGGTCTTCGGCGACGGCCCGGCCACCTACGCGGCGGCCGGCGAGCACGGCCTGGAGGGGGTGATGGCCAAGCGGGTCGACGCCCTCTACCGGCCCGGGGTGCGCTCGCCGGACTGGGTGAAGGTCAAGCTGGAGGTGACCGGCGACTTCGTGGTCGGCGGCTGGCGGCCCGGGGCGCGGAAGATCGGCGGCCTGCTCATCGGGGTGCCCCGGCCGGACGGGCGGCTCACCTACCGGGGCCGGGTGGGCGGCGGGATCGGCGCGGCGCTCGAACGCGAACTGCTGCGTGAACTGGAGCCGCTGCGCACCACCGCGTCGCCGTTCGCCGGGGACGTGCCGCGCGAGGATGCCCGCGGCGCGAACTGGGTAACTCCTCAGGTCGTGGTGGAGGTCAAGTACGGCCAGCGCACCCCCGACGGCCGGCTGCGCTTTCCCCGGATCCTGCGCCTGCGCCCCGACAAGCCGGCCGAGGAGGTCGACGATGCCAGCTGAGCGCCTGAAGGTGGACGTGGAGGGCCGTTCGCTGGAATTGTCCAACCTGGACAAGGTCCTCTACCCGAAGGCCGGCTTCACCAAGGGCGAGGTGATCGACTACTACACCCGGATCGCCCCGGTGCTGCTGCCGCACCTCCAGGACCGGCCACTGACCCGGATCCGCTTCCCCAACGGCGTCGACGGCGGCTCGTTCTTCGAGAAGAACGCCCCCGCCGCCACCCCCGCCTGGGTACGCACCGAGAACCTGCCCGCCCCCGGGTCGAGCAAGGGGCGGGAGACCATCGACTACGTGGTGGCCGACGACCTGCCCACCCTGGTCTGGCTGGCCAACCTCGCGGCGCTGGAGCTGCACACGCCGCAGTGGAAGATCGGCGAGCACCCGGACATGATGGTGGTCGACCTGGACCCGGGCGCCCCGGCCGCGCTGAAGCAGTGCTGCCAGGTGGCGCTGCTCATGCGGGACCGGCTCGCCGAGGACGGCATCGACAGCTACCCGAAGACGTCGGGGAAGAAGGGCATGCAGCTCTGCTGCCCGATCGCCGGCACCCAGGACGCCGATCTCGTCTCCGACTACGCCAAGCGGATCGCGCAGGAACTGGAGAAGGCGCACCCGAAGCTGATCGTCTCGAAGATGGCGAAGAATCTGCGCCCCGGGAAGGTCTTCATCGACTGGAGCCAGAACAACGCGGCCAAGACGACCGTGGCGCCGTACTCGCTGCGGGCCCAGGACGTGCCCTCGGTCTCCACCCCGCTGACCTGGGACGAGGTCGAGGCCGGCGCGGCCGGCAAGCGCCCGTCGACGAAGCCGTACACCGCCCCCGAGGTGCTCAAGCGGGTGGAGAAGCAGGGCGACCTGCTGGCCCCGCTGCTCGACGGCGGCCCGGAGCTACCGCTCCGCTGACCGCCACGTCGCCTTCCAGGCCGCGGGAGGAACACGCGCGGCGGTTGGCCCTCCTGGTGGACCGGTTCGCCCCGCTAGGGTGAGCTGACCGCCAGGGAGGAGCGCACTCGATGGCCGACCACGCACCCGTCGCCGTAGCGACCCACGAGCCGCTGCTCAGCTACCTCGACGACGCGACCGGCGAGCGCACCGATCTGACCGCCCAGCAGTTGGGCGCGTGGGCGGCCCGCAGCGCCGGGCTGCTGCGGGACGGCTGCGGGCTGCGCCCCGGCGACCGGGTGGCCGTGCTGCTGCCGCCGCACTGGCGTACCGCGGCCGTTCTCATCGGGGCCTGGTCGGTCGGGCTGTCGGTCTCGTTCCGGCCCCGGGCCCTGGCCGGGCTGCCGGTCCTCGAACCCGGTGCCGACCTGCCGTACGACGCGGTGTTCGTCACCCCGGAACGGCTCGACGACTGGCTGGAGGACGTGCCCGAGGGCACGCACCGCTACCTCGTCGGCACCGGCCCCGGCCCGTTGGACGAGGTGCCGCCCGGTTGGTTGGACTGGTCCCCGGAGGTGCTCCGGCATTCCGAGATCGCACCCGACCTGGGCGCTCTCCGCCCGTCCGACCCGGCCAGCCCGGACGGCACCAGCTACGGCGAGTGGGGCGCGGTGGCCCGGGAGTACGCCAAGCAGCTCGACCTGCGCGCCGGCGACCGACTGCTGGTCGACGCGGCCGAACACGAGCAGCCGCTGAAGTGGCTGCTCGCCCCGCTCGCGGCCGGGGCGTCCGTGGTCCTCTGCGCCAACCTGGACCGGTCGCGGCTCGACGCCCACGTCACGGCGGAGCAGGCCACCCGGGTTCTCTGAGGCGACCGTCACGATCGGCGGGAACCACCGCGCCCCGCCCGCTGTGCAAGGCTGCTGATCATGACGAACGCACTCGTACTCGCCGGTGGCGGCGTGGCCGGGATTGCCTGGGAGTTGGGCGTCCTGCGCGGCCTCGCCGACGCCGATCCCACCCTCGCCGACCGGATCCTCGCCGCCGACCTGATCGTCGGCACCTCCGCCGGCTCCGCGGTCGCCGCCCAGATCACCAGCGGCGTCGCGCTCGACGACCTGTACGCGGCCCAGCTCCGCCCCGAGACGGCCGAGGTCGAGGTCGACGTCAACATGGAGAAGCTGTTCGCCGAGTACGCCGCCGTGCTGACCGGCGCGACCGGGCCGCAGGACGCCCGCCGCCGGCTCGGCGGGATCGCCCTCGCCGCGCGGACCGTCGACCCGGCCGTCCGGCTCGCCGCGATCGACGCCCGGCTCCCCGTGAAGCAGTGGCCCGACCGGCGACTGCTGCTGCCCGCCGTCGACGCCGAGACCGGCGACGAGGCCATCTTCACCCGCGAGTCCGGTGTGACGCTGCGCGACGCCGTCGCCGCCAGCTGCGCCGTACCCGGCATCTGGCCGCCGGTCGTGATCGGCGACCGCCGTTACGTCGACGGCGGAGTGCGCTCCATGACCAACGCCGACCTGGCCGCCGGCGCCGACCGCGTGCTGGTCATCCAGCCGACCCTCGCGGACACGCCGCAGCCGTGGGGCGACCTCGACGCCGAGATCGCCGCGCTCGGTCCGGCCACCGTCCACGTGATCAGCGCCGACCAGGCGTCCGTCGATGCGTTCGGCACCAACTCGCTGTCACCCGCGACCCGCGCGGCGTCCGCCCGCGCCGGACGGGCCGTCGGCACCGCGCACGCCGCCGCCGTCGCGGCCGTCTGGGACTGACGCGTTCGTGCCGGAGGTCGCGGCCTGATCCTCGGGCCGGTCAGCCTTGGCTGGCCCGGTCGACGCCCCTGTGCACGCGGACCGTGCGGTCGACCAGCTCGCGCAGGGCACTCTCGTCGACGTCGTCGAGCCGCTTCAGGTAGAGGCAGCCCTTGCCGGTCTTGTGCGGGCCGAGCCGGGCCAGCACCGACGGGTAGCGCTCCTCGTAGCCGCCCACCAGGTAGACGACAAGCTGCTGCTTGCGGGGCGAGAAGCCGACCAGCGGCCAGTCGCCCGTGCGCCCGCTGGCGTAGGTGTAGCGGTAGGCGCCGAAGCCCACGATGCTCGGCCCCCACATCACCGGCGGCTCGCCGGTGACCTCGCGCAGCAGCGCGCAGAGGCGCTCGGCATCGGCCCGCCGGCGGTCGTCCGGCACGGCCGCCAGGAAGTCGTCGACGCTGGCGTCGGTCGGCACGGTCACCGGCTGCTTCGAGGTCGCCATGTGCTGATGCTCCCAGGTGAGTACGACAGCGAATCCGGTTGACACCGGTCCCGGGCGCGGGGCCTACTGCCCAGCGGCGATTGTCATCGGGGGTGGGAAGTGGACGGGCTCATCTGGAAGGAGTTCGGCGAGGAGCACCTCGTTGAGCTGACCCGGCTGGCCGAGGCTTGCCTCGCCGTCGACGGCGGGTTGCCGCTGTTCGCCCGTACCCCGTTGTTGCGGGCGCGGCTGCTCCAGACGCGTACCCTCGGCGCCTGGCACGACGGCGGCCTGGTCGCGGCCGTGGGGGTCGGCCTCGGCGGACAGCCCGCCACCGGCACCGGCCTGGTGCATCCGGACTGGCGGGGGCGGGATCTCGGCGGGCGGCTGCTGAGCTGGGCCGGTGAGCAGGCCGGTGACGCCGACCTGCTGGTGACCACCGAGTCGTGGAGCCCGGGCGCGGACGCGCTGTTCACGGCGCGCGGCTTCGAGCGGACGTTCATGGAGTGGGTGCAGCGGCACGACCTCTGCTCTCTTCCTGTTGTCGCTCGTCCCGATGGCGTGACCACCGAGCCGGTGACGCTCGGCCCGGAGCTGTTCTCGACCTACTGGGCGTCGTTCGTCGACAGGCCCGGCTTCGGTTCGCCCACGGCCGAGGAGTGGCTGGGTGAGCTGGGGGAGGACGACGAGTACCGGGCGGACCTGTCGCTCATCGCTCGTGGGCCTGACGGTGCCGCCGTGGGGTTCGTCAACGTCATCGACAACTGGATCGACCAGGTGGGCGTCGTGCCGGGGTGGCGGGGGCTGCGGGTCGGGGCGTATCTGGTGGCTGGTGCGTTGCGGGGTCTGGCTGCGGACGGGGCGCGGGAGGTGTGGCTCTGCGTCAACGACAACAACCCGGCTGCCGGGCTGTACCGGCGGCTCGGGTTCGAGGACTTTGGCCGGCGGGCTCGCTACCTGCGCCGCCGTTCGTAGGCTTGGGCGCGCTCGGCCTTCGTGGAGGCCGAGCGCGCTGTCTTCACCGGGCGGTCCGGTGTGTGGGCTTACTGGAAGAGCCGGCCGGGCCGGGTCGCCTTCCCCTTGTTGACCAGGGAGTCTCCCCGTCTACGGCGCACCTGGATGCTCTTTGTCGCCCTTTTGATCGGGGTGAGAATTCTGTCCTTCATCGCGTGCCTCTCTTCTCTTCGGAGATGGCGCTTCCGCGGCAGGGCGTCTCCCGACCTGCCTCCAGTGCGCGTACCCGGTGGGGCGGCCGCCATTCCGCCGGCGCTGGCTGCGGCGTCGGGCGCAGGGCGAGGTGTGGTCGACCGGCAGGGCGCGTCGGGCGCAGGGCGAGGTGTGGTCGACCGGCAGGGCGCATCGGCCGCCGCCGGGTAGTGGGCGGTCGCAGAAGACCCAATGGCGTACGCACTGCTGGTCCTCGGCCGAGACGGTGACGCCGCCGGGCTCTACGCGGGCGCTGAGTTGGGCGAGGAGGCGGGCGGCGGTGCGGGCGAAGATGCGGGCGCGGTGCAGGTCGGGGGCGGTGACGGGGAGGTGGATCACCCAGCGGTCGGTCATCGGTAGCGGCGGTTCGCCGATTGGGTGCTCTGCCAGGAGCGCAGGGCGTTCTTGATGCGGGCGTTCTTCTCCTGGACCGCTCGCAGCGCGGTCTGGGCGACGGTGAGTTCGTCGGCGACTTGGTGGAGGAAGGTGCGGATCTCGACGGGGTCGAGGCCGCGGCGGCCGACGTTGAAGCAGCGCTCTCGGATCTGCCAGGGGCGGAGTGGCTGGCGTCTGTTCGTTTGTGCGATTGGTTGTCTCTCGTCGCGTCGGCTCGCCAGCCGACGGATCAGGTTGCGCACGGGGACCGCCCTTCGTCGGGTCGCGTCGAAGTGTGGTGGGGGCGGGCTCCGCCGGTTGCGGTCGGCGGAGGCCGCCCTGCCCTGCGGCCTGTTCGGGGGTACGGCAGCAGGGAGCTTGCATTCAGTGTTGGGGTGCTGGCACAGCCGACGAACCAAGTCAGCCGTGCCAGCGGCGGTGGATGCCCAACCGGGAGGGCCGGTTGCCTACCAGGCGATCCAGTGCCGGGCTTCCGGGGCTCAACATACAATGCAAAGCATGCAAAGAACAAGAGCCGAACATGCTAAGCACGCGAAGTCTTGGCTGCCGAGGTGGCGGCGTGGGAGGATCTTGGGGCCTACCAGGAGTTGCCATGCCCCGAATCCCAGACCGTCAACGCATTGCTCAGGACATCCGCGACAAGATCAGCTCGGGCGAGTACGGCCCGGGTTTCAAGCTGCCTTCGCTGCGCGAGATGTCCGCGCACTACGGCGTCTCCGCCGAACCGGTCCGGTCAGCTCTGCTGATCCTGCAGGCTGAGGGCTTGGTCGAGGGTCATCAAGGCAAAGGCGTATATGTGACCGGGGATTCCTTCGGCAGCTGACTAGATCGCCGACCGTGTGTGCTGCAAGTGGTGCCAGATGCGAGAGAGTTCAATCAGGACTCACTCAGCATCCACCCGAAAGGACTGACGCCGGTTCAAGCCTCATGGGGGACCAGTTTGAGTCGCGGGCAACGATGAGGCGCAGATTCGGCTCGATCTAGGCGAGCTTCTTCCGTGCGGTGGCCACCATCCGGTAGCGCTCCTCGGCCTCCGCGGTCACCTACGCCAGCCGCTCCGCTCGGTCAGCGTCACCCGTACCTCGTTGCACTCGGTACCCGTACCTTGTTGCACTCGGCCGGCGGGATCGAGCGCTGCGACTCGATGTCCTTCCACGGCGCGTCGTACCGCTTCGCGCCGATCAGGCTGCACACGTCGCCCTCGCGTACCAATGTGACGGTGAGGCGAACCGGCGGTGGGTCTAGAGGTCTGCGGTGATCCGGAAGATCGGCACGGGGCAGCAGGTGAACCACGTCGAGGTCACGGTGTGCCGTACCAGCCGACGGTAGGCCGGTTGGTGGGTCGTAGACGACCCGAATCGCGTAGGCGCCGCGTAGCCGTGCCTCGATACGCTGCGGCCACTCGATGGCGACGCGCGCCATCGTCAACGGGGGGAAGGGGCATCGTCGTGCGCGCACGAAGATTGCTTGCCGCGTCACTCGGCATAGTGCTCGGTGCCGGCATGGTCAGCATCAACACCACTCCGGCTCAGGCGTACGAGTGGCGGGACGTGGGCAAGTCCGGCTGGGCCTACACGGATTCTCAGCAGCCGAACAAGTCGTTCGTCAACCCCTCCGGAGACGCGCCGATCGGCTCCTGGACGGACGCGGCGGGCGCCAAGCACAAGTCCCGGTCCTACTTCACCTTCGACGTCTCGCGGTTCCGTGCGGCCGTCATCCACAAGGCGGACCTGGTCATCGCGGAGCGGTCGGCGGCGGACTGCGCGACGGCCCAGCCGGTCGAGCTCTGGCGCACCGATCCCATCAAGGCGACCACGAGCTGGGAGTCGGCGCCGCGCCAGCGTGAGCTGCTCGGCACCGTCCAGGCCGGCGGGGAGGCGGCCTGCCCGGGCTATCTGGTCTGGGACATCATGCCCGCCCTGCAGAAGCTGGCGGATGAGAACAGCCAGACGCTGACCGTCGAGATCCGGGTGCCGCACGGCTACGAGGGCAAGCTCTCCCACGGCCGGAAGCTCCGCCCGTTCCCGGTCATCCACACCGAGTCGAACCACCCGCCGACGGTGGGGCAGATCGGTCTGGAGTTCCCCTCCTGGGCCTGCGGGACCCAGGAGAAGCCGCAGCCCGTGGGGCCGCGCTACTACAGCCTGATGGTCAAGGGCGCGGACGCGGACACCAACGACTACAACTACAACGGGCAGTTCGCCGCCTGGCCGCTCGGCCACGAGGACCAGCGTGCCGAGCAGTTCGGGTCGAGTTACGGGGGCGCCCTGTCGAAGGTCAACTGGGACATGTCGCAGTACCCGGACGGCACGGTGGTGGCCTGGACCGCCCGCGCCTACGACGGTCACGACTTCTCGGCGTGGGCCAAGCCGTGCTACGTGAAGGTGGACGCGCAGCGGCCGGCCGCCCCTGTGATCACCTCGACGAAGTACCCGAACGATGGCGAGCCGCACGGCGGCTCCGGCGTTCCGGGGACGTTCACGTTCAAGGCGAACGGGTCGCCCGACGTGGTCGGCTACTACTGGGGGCGCTACGGCGAGACGTACAACTACATTCCCGCGCCCGCACCCGGTGCGGACGTCACCCTCGAGTACACCCCGACCTCGTTCTCCGAGTCGTTGAGCGTGCGCAGCGTGGACAGCGCCTCGAACTCCTCCGAGACGACCGAGTACCGGTTCTTCGTGAAGTCCACGGCACCGCAGGTGCGGGTGACGGTGGGCGGTGTGGGGCTGCCCAGCAAGCTGGCCATCTCCACCAACGTCGAGGGGGTCACCGAGTTCGGCTACCGGATCGGTGACGGCGACGAGGTCCGGGTGCCGGCGGACGCCGACGGCACGGCCGAGGTCCCGGTGGTGTTCACCCAGGCGGGCACTATCAAGGTCCAGGTACGCAGCTACGTCGGGAGCGAGTTCGTCGGCGGGCACACCGAGGACGTGTCGGTACGCGACACGCCGACCGTGGAGTCGGCCGACTTCGCCTTCCCGGACCACGACGGGGTGGTGGACCGCCCCGGCAGCTTCACCTTCCGGCCCGGCCGCAGCGGTGTGGTGGCGTACGAGTACGCGTTCCTGTACGACGAGATGCGGCGCATCGACGCGGCGGCGGACGGCACCGCGGAGCTGCGGTGGACGCCGACGGAGCCGGGCTGGTACGCGCTGAACGTGCGCAGCATCAGCGCCGACGGCACCGTCTCCGAGGTCGAGCAGTACCAGTTCAACGTCATCGACACCAAGCCGACGGTCTACTCCAGCACCTACTACGAGTACGGCGCGTGGGGCGGCGTGGGCATTCCCGGCGAGTTCAACTTCGACACCGCGATGCCGGACGTGGACGCCTACCTCTACCGCCTCAACGACGGGCCCGAGCAGACCGTGGACCCGGAGTACAGCTGGGCCCGGGTGACGCTGGCCCCGGACCGCTCCGGCAGCAACACGCTGACGGTGCGTACCCGGTTCCTGGACGGGACCTTCTCGCCGACGCGGACGTACACGTTCGAGGTCAGCGACGCGCCGGTGGTGACGTCCAGCGACTACCCCGAGAACGGCGAGGGTGGCCAGCCCGGCCAGGCCGGCCGGTTCACGTTCAGCCCGGGCCGCCCCGACGTGACGGAGTACCGCTACACGTTGGAGTACAGCGGCGAGGAGCAGGTGGTGGCCGCCGGCGCGGACGGTAAGGCCACGGTCGAGATCACGCCGACGCACTCCGGGTACACGCTGTTGACGGTCACCAGCCGGGCGGCCGACGGCACGGTCAGCCCGGAGCGCCGGTACTACTTCCGGGTCCGCGACCCGCGGGTGAACGTGAGCAGCGCGTACGACGAGTACACCCCGCGTGGCGGGATCGGCGCGGTCGGCCGGTTCGGGGTCTACACCGAGATCAGCGAGGTGACCACCTTCGAGTACCAGCTCAACGGTGGCGCCTGGCAGAGCGTGCCGAAGACGCCCGACGCGCTGGTCACCGACATCTCGGTGACCATGGACCGCAATGGCGCGAACGTCTTCTCGGTGCGGGGCCGCACCGCGGCGGGCGAGTACACGCCGCAGACGGACTACCCGTTCCTGGTCGGCACGGCGCCACAGGTCACGTCGAGCACCTACCCGGCCGGCCAGTGGTCCGGTGGCGTGGGCGTGCCGGGTGAGTTCACCTTCACCCAGGGCAGCCCGGGCGTGGTGGAGTTCGAGTACACCGTCGACGACGGGCAGCCGGTGACGGTGGCGGCGAACGCCGCCGGGGTTGCCACGGTGACCTACACGCCGACCTCGGTCAGCTCGCACACCATGACGGTGCGCGGACGGACCGCCGACGGGGTGTGGACCGACACGACGAGCTACTACTTCCTGGTCGACTTCTCCTGACCCGGAGACACGGTGGGCCGCCCCGGACGGGGCGGCCCACCGTGCTACGCGGGGCAGCTCAGTCGATGGTCGGTAGCTTCGGCCCGAGGACATCGTCGGCGTCCACGATGGTGTACGCGTACCCCTGCTCGGCCAGGAACCGCTGCCGGTGGGCCGCGTACTCCGTGTCGATCGTGTCCCGCGACACCACCGTGTAGAAGTGCGCCTGCCGCCCGTCGGCCTTCGGCCGCAGCACCCGCCCCAACCGCTGCGCCTCCTCCTGCCGCGACCCGAAGGTCCCCGACACCTGAATGGCGACAGCAGCTTCCGGCAGGTCGATGGAGAAGTTCCCGACCTTGGAAATCACCAGAGTCTTAACCTCCCCGGACCGGAAGGCGTCGAACAGCCGCTCCCGCTCCTTGTTGGTCGTCGACCCCTGCACGATCGGCGCGTCGAGATACTCCCCGAGCTGGTGCAACTGATCGATGTACCCACCAATGACGAGCACCTGCTCGTCGGGATGCCGCTCAACCAACGCCCGCACCACCGGAAGCTTCGTCCGCGCGGTAGCCGCCATCCGGTACCGTTCCTCGGCCTCGGCCGTCGCGTACGCCAGCCGCTCCGCGTCGGTCAGCGTCACCCGGACCTCGGTGCACTCGGCCGGCGCGATCCAGCCCTGCGACTCGATGTCCTTCCAGGGCGCGTCGTACCGCTTCGGGCCGATGAGGCTGAACACGTCGCCCTCGCGGCCGTCCTCGCGTACCAGCGTCGCCGTGAGGCCGAGCCGGCGGCGGGCCTGGAGGTCCGCGGTGAAGCGGAAGATCGGCGCGGGCAGCAGGTGCACCTCGTCGTAGACGACCAGGCCCCAGTCGCGGGCGCCGAACAGGTCGAGGTGGGTGAACACGCCCTTCTTGCGGGAGGTGAGCACCTGGTACGTGGCGATGGTGACCGGGCGGATCTCCTTGCGCTCGCCCGAGTACTCGCCGATCTCGTCCTCGGTGAGCGAGGTGCGGGCGATCAGCTCGCGCTTCCACTGGCGGCCGGCGACCGTGTTGGTGACCAGGATGAGCGTGGTGGCCTTGGCCTCGGCCATGGCCGCCGCCCCGACGAGGGTCTTGCCGGCGCCGCAGGGGAGGACCACCACGCCGGAGCCGCCGGCCCAGAACGCCTCGACGGCCTCCCGCTGGTACGACCGCAGCGTCCACGGCTTGCCGCCGTCCTTGCCGGACTCGGCCAGCTCGATGGGGTGCGCCTCGCCGTCGACGTAGCCGGCCAGGTCCTCGGCGGGCCAGCCGAGCTTGAGCAGCGCCTGCTTGAGCCGGCCGCGCTCGGAGGGGTGCACCTGGATGGTGTCGTCGTCGAGCTTCGGGCCGAGCATGCCGGCGAGCTTCTTGCTCTTGGCGACCTCGATGAGGACCACCCGGTCGAGCGCGCGGAGGACCAGGCCGTGCGCCGGGTCGTTGGCGAGTTGGAGCCGGCCGTAGCGGTCCATGGTCTCGGCCACGTCGACCAGGAGCGCGTGCGGCACCGGGTAGCGGGAGTACTTGATCAGCGTGTCCACCACGCCCTCGGCGTCGTGGCCGGCGGCCCGGGCGTTCCACAGCCCCAGCGGGGTGAGCCGGTAGGTGTGGACGTGCTCGGGGGAGCGCTCCAGCTCGGCGAAGGGCGCGATCGCCATCCGGCACGCCTGGGCGTCGGGGTGGTCGATCTCCAGCAGCAGGGTCTTGTCCGACTGCACGATCAGTGGTCCACCGCTCACGCCAGCGTCCTCTCCAAGAGCCGGAAATTCTCGCCCGCACGGCGGCTGACCTGCCGAAGGCGGACCATCCAGTGTTGCACGCGAATGGGTGTCCGGAAAAAGACTCACTGGACAGGCAACGTCACACTCCTCCCGTACGTCTAGCAAGCGGGACAACTGTCCAGGGGGAGGGCCCATGAAGCGTGTCCGGATCACCACCCGGGTCGTCTGCCTGGCAGCGGTCGTGCTGGTCGGCGTCGGTGCGTGCGCGCACGATCCGCAGGGCGACGGATCCGGGGCGGCCGCCCCGGCCCCCGTCGGCGTGACGGAGGAGGCATCGGGGGCGAGCGCGCCGCCCACGCCGGAGCAGCCGACCGCGTCCCCGTCGGCGCAGCCGAGCCGGACGGCCGCGCCGAAACCCTCCCGCAGCACCACCCCGAAGCCGGCCACGCCGAAGCCGTCGAAGTCCGCCGGGTGCCCGCAGGGGGAGCACCAGAAGGCGGTGGAGACGTACCTGACGCGGCTGGGCGGCTTCGGGACGCTGACCGTGGACGGCAAGCAGTCCGCCGGCGACTGCGCCGCGATCAAGAAGTTCCAGATCCGGTACGGGATCAGCCCGGCCGCCGGTCGCGCCGGCGCCACCACGTACGACGTGGCGAAGCGGCTGGCCGACACCGACACCAGCCGTTGCCGCGCCGGCTCCGGCCTCACCTTCTGCGTCGACCTGACCCGGCAGACCGTCTTCGCGATGCGCGGCGGCAAGGTGGTCATGGGCCCGACGGTGACCCGTACCGGCATGGCCGGCTACGCCACCCCGACCGGCACCTACTCGGTCGGTGGGAAGAACATGCGGGAGTGGTCCAACCCGTACAAGGTGTGGCTGCCCTACTGGCAGCGGTTCAACGGGGGGATCGGCTTCCACGAGACCACGACCTACCTGCACAACCCCTGGATCGGCTCGCACGGCTGCGTGAACCTGCTGCACCGCGACGCGGTCCGCCTCTGGGAGCTGGGCTCGGTCGGCACCCGGGTGGTCGTCTTCGGCCACCGCGCCGGCACCTGAGCATCACCGTCCCGCCCGGATCAGGGTTTTATCCCCTGTCCGGGTGACCCCCTCCGGTGCCACGCTGGAGGTCGGGTCCACCACGGGGCGGGAGGGACTGGAGATGACCGTCGATCACGACGTGCTTCCCGAGAACGACCGGGCGCGCCAGCAGGAGGTCTCGACCGCGGCCATGGTCGGCTACGCGGCCGCCGCCACGGGCATCTTCGGCTGGTTCCTCTTTGGGCTGCTGGTGCAGCGGCAGGGCTTCGTCGACTCGGTCGGCGAGTCGGCCGGGGCCGCGTTCGGGCTGCTGCTCGCCGTCTCGGTGATCGGCACCCTGCGCCGCAACGGGGACTAGTCCTCCAGCACCGCCGCGGTGATGCGGTGCAGCGCGAAGGTGTGCAGCATCTCGGTGCGCTCGTCCTCGGCGCGCAGGTAGCCGGCCCCGATCGAGACGGGCCGGACCAGCCGGGACGCGGTCGCCCCGTGCGCGTCGACGTAGCCGACCCAGACCAGCGCCTTGTCGCGTACCGCCTGCTGGAGCACGGCCAGGGCGTCGCTGTGGGTGTGCGCCGGGCCCGGGCCCTTGCGTGCCGTCCCACGGACCACCTCCGGCGCCCGCCGGGCCGCCCGGGCGGCCGCCTCGCCCCGGCGGATCTGCTCGACCACCCCGAGCAGCCGGGGCATGGGCAGCCGCGGCGCCGCGAGCGGGTCGAGGCTGCGGCTGGTCACCGGCACCCGGGCCGGCGCCCGCCGGGTCTTCGGCCGGGCGAGCACCGCGGCGCCGCCGGCATCCTCGGGCACCGGCGCGTAGCCGGCGTCGCGCAGCGCGGTCAGCATCCGGTTCACCTGGTACGGGGTCACCAGCACCGTGGGGGCCAGCCGCCGGAAGGCCAGCGCCTCCAGCCGCTTGTCGGACTGCACCTCGGTGAGCAGCGCCTCGTCGTCGCTGCGCACGTAGCCGCCGGCCGACCCGACGCGCAGCCCACCGTGCTTGCGCGCCACGTCGTCCACCAGGTAGCTGAGGCCCTGCGGCACCGGGGTACGCGACCGGCGGCGGAACAGCGCGTGCAGGTCGTCGGCGGAATAGCCGGCGTCCAGGGCCCGTCGAACGCTGGCCGTGGTGACCCGGTACACGCTCGCCCCGCCGGCCGACTCGTGCTCGGCCACCACGTCCAGTTCGGCGGCGAGCGCCGGGTCGGGCGGGCCGGGCACCACGACGGTCAGGTCGGCCTGCACGAGGAAGTGGTCGACGGGCGCGGGCAGCAGCGCGTCCAGCGCGCGGACGGCGGTGGACGGCTCGCCCGACTCGGCGTCGGAGTAGAGCCCGAGCGGATCCTCCCCCCGCTCGTCGTCGGTCAGCTCGGCCAGCAGCAGCCGCCCGTACGAGGTGAGCGCCCCGAGCCCGGTCACCCCGAGCTGGGCGGCCTCGGCCAGCACCTCGCGGTGCGCCGCCTCTCGGCCCCGCGCCCGCCGGGGTGCGCGCCAGTCCAGCAGCTCCAGCACCTCGTCGGGGGTGGGGGCGGTCGCCGGGGCCAGGTCGGCCAGCACGGCGAGCACCGAGCGCCGTGCAGCTGGCGCGCCGGCCCGTTCCGCCTCGGCGGAGAGCACCGAGATGGGCCGGTCCCGGTCGTCGCGCTGGCCGACCAGGCCCACCTGGCGGGTCATGCTGAGCCAGGCCCGGGCCAGCTGCTCCCAGCGCTGGGCCAGCGAGGCGGCCCGCCACACCTCGTACCCGCCGGTGGGCAGGATCTGCTGGTCGCCGCCGTAGCGGGCGGTGACCGTGCCGGTCAGGTCCAGCTCGCCGAGCAGCCCGGCCGCGTACGCCACCTCGAAGATCAGCGCGGTGGTCGGGTCGTCCAGCCCGAGGCCGCGGGCCAGCCGGCGCAGGTCGCGGACGCCCACGCCGCCGGAGCGCAGCACCGGGGCGGGCTCGGCGGCCAGGGCCTCCAGCAGCGCCTCGGTGTGCCGGACCACCTCCATGGTCTGCCCGGCGCCGGCCGAGTCGACGGCCTTGGCCTCGCGCGGCGGGCTCGACACCAGCGGCGGGCTGGTGCGCAGCGGGCCGAGCGGGCCGCTGTCGCGGCGCAGCAGTTGCGCCACCTCGCGAGGCAGCTCGACCGTGCCGCCGCCCTTCACGGCCGACATCCGGACCAGCAGCCGGTGCTCGACCAGCCAGCGGATCGGGGAGCCGGTGGCCGCGCCGCCGTTGACCAGGTCCGGCGGGAGGGCGTCCTCCTCGCCGGTGGCGGGGGCGTCCAGCGCGCCCGGGGGCACGGTGCCGACCGGCGGGCCGGCGGCGAGCCGGTCCAGGATCGCCCGGGCCGAGGGCGGCGCGGACAGCAGCGTCCGCCGCAACTTCGCCGGGTCCGCGCAGACGGCCGCCGCGCGCGGGTCCAGCTCCGCGGCCGGCCGGCCCAGCCCCGCCGGGTACGGGGACACCTCGTCGACGCCGCCCACCACGTGCAGGTCGTGCTCCGGGCCGTACAGCAGGAAGAGCGCACGGAGCTTGTTCACGGCGCCGCGGACGGTGGCCGGGGCGGGCGGGTGCGGCCCGGCGGTGGCCAGGGCCAGGATCGCCTCGGTGCTGGTGCCGCCGCCCTCCGGGTCCCGGGTGAGCCGGGCGGCGTCCAGGATCAGAAGGGTGAACTGATCCAGCCCGTCGAGCGCCCGGGCCACGGAGACCCGCGACTGGGCGCGGATGGCGAGGGCCGAGACGTCTGCCGGCACGGGCACGACGAGGTCCGGCCGCAGCTGGAGGAGCGCGGCCAGGGACTCGTCGGGGAGGGTCCGCAGGTGGTCGGCGAGTGAGGTGGTCATCGTCGTTCCACGCTAGCCCGGCCGGGGGCCGTCCCGCCCGTCGGACGGGTACGTTCTCGGCATGCCCCCGCTCATGGTCGGATTCGACCTCGACATGACCCTGGTCGACTCGCGCCCCGGCATCGCGGCCGCCTACCGGGCGCTCACCGCGCTGACCGGCGTGCCCGTCGACGCCGACCTGGCGGTCTCCCGCCTCGGGCCGCCGCTGCGCACCGAGATCGCCCACTGGTTCCCGCCCGAGCAGGTCGACGAGGCGGTGACGACGTACCGGGAGCTCTATCCCGCGTACGCGATCACTCCGACCCTGCCGATGCCCGGCGCCGAGGCCGCGATCGAGGCGGTGCACGCCCGCGGCGGCCGCGTCATGGTGGTGACCTCGAAGATCGGTCGGCTCGCGAAGCTGCACCTGGACCACCTCGGGCTGGCCGTCGACGAGCTGGCCGGCGACCTGTTCGCGGAGGAGAAGGCGACCGCGCTCCGGGAGCACGGCGGGACCCTCTACGTGGGCGATCACGTGGCCGACATGGCCGCCGCGCAAGCTGCGGGAATCCCGGGCGTGGGAGTGGCAACCGGCCCCTGCACGAGGGACGAGCTGAGCGCCGCCGGAGCGCACGTGGTGCTGGATGATCTCACCGGATTCCCAGCGGCGCTGGACCGGATCATCGGGCTAGCCTGGGAGGGGTAGAGGTTCCGAGCGAAGCAGGGGTTTCAGGTGCCGACGGGTCGAGTGAAGTGGTATGACGCGGCCAAGGGATACGGGTTCGTCACCAGTGACGAGGGTGGCGACGTGTTCCTGCCCAAGGGCGCGCTACCGGCGGGTGTCGCCGACCTGAAGGGCGGCCAGCGGGTCGATTTCAGCGTGGTCGACAGCCGGCGGGGCGCCCAGGCCATGGGGGTCAAGCTGCTGGAGGCGCCGCCGTCAGTGGCGGAGCTGCGCCGCCGGCCGGCCGAGGAGCTGCACGGCCTGGTCGAAGACATGATCAAGGTGCTGGAGGCGAAGGTCCAGCCGGACCTGCGTCGGGGCCGCTTCCCGGACCGGAAGACCGCGCAGAAGATCGCTCAGCTGGTCCACGCCGTGGCGCGCGAGCTGGAGGTCTGAGGGACGAGCCCGGCGTCGGCGGCCCGGCCCAGCAGCGCCTCCACGGCGGCGAAGCCGGCCTCTCCCAGGTCGGCGGTGAACTCGTTCACGTAGAGGCCGATGTGCCGGTCCACCACGTCGGGCTCCATCTCCTGCGCGTGGGCGAGCACGTACTCCCGGCTGGCCTCCGGGTCGGCCCACGCCTGCCGGACCGACTCGCGGATCCAGGCGGCCGCCTCGACCGGGTCGACCGCGCCCTTGCGGGCCAGGATCGCGCCGAGCGGGATCGGCAGCCCGGTGTCGCCCTCCCACCACTCGCCCAGGTCGACCAGGGCGGTCAACCCGTGCCGCGGGTAGGTGAAGCGCGCCTCGTGGATCACCAGGCCGGCGTCGTACCGCCCGGCGGCCACCCCCGGCATGATCTCGTGGAACGGCACCACCTCGATCCGCGCCGGCGCCTGGTCGGCCGCCCAGAGCCGGAACAGCAGGTACGCCGTGGTCCGCTCGCCCGGCACCGCCACCGTCGCCCCGGACAGGTCTTCCCGGTCGCCCCGGGTGAGCACCAGCGGCCCGCAACCCCGGCCCAGCGCGCCTCCGCAGGGCAGCAGGTGGTAGTCGTCGAGCAGCCACGGCAGCGCCGCGTAGCTCACCTTCACGAGGTCGAACGCCCCGCGCTCGGCGGCCGTGTTCGTGACATCCACGTCGGCGTAGGTCACCTCGACCGGCGGCGCGCCGGGCACCCGGCCGTGCACCAGGGCGTCGAAGACGAACGTGTCGTTGGGGCAGGGCGAGATCGCGAGGGAGAGCGCCACGCCCCCACCGTAACCCCGCCCCGTCCGGCGCCCGCCACCCCGGCCCGCCGGGTGTGACGGGGACCGGTCGTGCCGCCCGTCGAACCCGACGACTCCGGCCGCTAGGAGCTTGATGACGTGAATGGATCGCGGCAACCGTTGACTCTTCAGTCTTGCTGTCCGGGGCCCCGGCGCCCGGGCCGTGACGGTGAATTCGTCGCGTGGGCGTCCTGCCAGTGTCGGGACCCCTTGTTCGGCCGCTAGAAACTTGATGACGTGAATGGATCGCGGCAACGGCTTGACAGCGGCTGCCGGCGCCGGACATCCGATGCTGCGGGGGCCTAGCGTCTCGGGGCCTCGGGCCTCGGGCCTCGGGCCTCGGGCCTCGGGCCTCGGGCCTCGGGCCTCGGGCCTCGGGCCTCGGGCCTCGGGCCTCGGGCCTCGGGCCTCGGGCCTCGGGCCATGAGTCACCCACGTCATCAAGTTTGTAGTCGCCCGGGACATCACCCGCTCCCCAGCCAGACGCGGTGTTCCACATGGTTATCCACAGGTGGAAACCCGGGGTTGAGGGAGGCTGGGACGCCGGCTCACCATGGCCCGGTGACCGACGCCGGAGCTGTGACCGATCTGGCTGCGACCCTGCGGGCGCTACGCCGCGCGGCCGACCTGAGTCAGCGGGAGCTGGCTGGAAGGTCCGGGGTGCCGCAGGCCACGATCGCCCGCATCGAGTCGGGGCGGTCATCGGATCCGAGCTTCCGGACCGTCGAGCGCCTGATCGGTGCCGTTGACGGTCGGATCGTGCTCCGAGGAGGGCCAGTGGCCGGTGAGTTGGCGACGGAGTTGGCGACGGTGCCGCACGAGGATCTGCGGGACGCCGCGGGGCGGCACTGCCCCGCTCACCTGGACGCCCGCGAGGTGCGTGAGCCGAGGGACTGGCCCGGCGCCTGGTGGGCGCACTGGTTCAACCTGCCAGCAGACCGCTGGCCGCCGTTGCCAGCCGTGACGTTCCGGCTCGATCGCACCGTGCGGGACCGCGAACGGGTGCGCGAACGAGCGCGCCGCGACCACCTGGTCCGCCGCTACGTCGATCCGGCGCTGCCGTCGACCTCCTGGCGGTTCGTCGCCGAGTTGCCGGACGGCGATCTCGTCGGTGAGCTGCGCGCGCACGAACGCACCAGCGACCTGCTCATCGGGTACCCCGAGCTGGGCCAGCAACAGATCGTGCTGGACGGGGTGCTCGTCGCCCCGGCCTACCGGCTACTGGGCATCGGACGGCGGCTGATCGCCGCGCTCCTGACGGAGATGGATGAGGCCGGCGTGCGGTCGGCGCATGCGATAGCCGAGAGCGGCGGCGCCAGTTTCCTGCTCGCGTGCGGGTTCGAACTGGAGGCGAGCCGGCCGGCGGCGCTGCGGTTCGACCGGCCGGGATTTAGCGGAGCGCGGCCGCAGCAGCCGTGAGCGCGGCGAACGCCTCCCGCATCCGCCACGACCCGCGGTCGCGGGGGCCGATCGGGTTGGACACCGTCCGCAGCTCAGCGAAGGGCAGGCCGGCCTGGGTGGCGGCGACGGCGACGCCGTACCCCTCCATGGCCTCGGCCACGGCGTCGGGGTGCCGGTCGGCGAGGGCGGCGGTGCTCGCGGCCGTGCCGGTCACCGTGCTGATCGTGAGCACCGCGCCGACGGTGGCCGCCGGGAGGGCGGTCCGCAGGGCGCCCAGCAGGCCCGGGTCGGCGGGCACGACGCTGCCGCCGCCCAGCAGCTCGGCCGGCATGCCGAGGTCCTCCACGGGGATGAAGCCGGTGGGCGACTCGGCGCCCAGGTCGGCGGCGACGCTGCGGGTGGCCAGCACGGTGCCGCCGACCGGCACCCGGCCCACGAAACCGCCCGCGATGCCCGCGCTGACCACCGCCCGGTACGGCCGTCCGGCCGCCTCGGCCAGCGCCAGCAGCCGCGCGGTGGCCGCGCCGGCGACGGCGGGGCCGACCCCGACCGGCACGACGGTGACCGTGGGATCGGTGAGGCCCGCCCGGACCGCGTCCGCCTCGGCGGGTACGGCGGTCACCACCAGCAGTCCCGTCACGCCACCGGTCCCCGGGGCTCCCGGCGGTTCTCGTCCTCGGTGCCGCCCGGCCCGCCCACCGAGGAGGACGGGCGGTAGATGTGGAACCCGGGCGGCGCCAGCTCGTCGTCGTCCACCGGCGGGGGCGGGTCGGCCCGGGGCGGGGCCGGCGAGGTGGGGGTCGGGTCGTCGAACTCCGCCTCGTTGGCCAGCTCGTCGTCGCCGAGCGGGCGGCCGACCAGGTGCTCGCCGCGCAGCCGGGTGGCCATCAGGACCCCGCGGGCGGCCACCAGCGCGGCCACGCCGGCGGCCACCGCCACGCCGACCCGGCCGGTGAACGGGACCAGCCCGAGGCCGCCGCCGGCCACGAAGGCGAGCATCAGCACGGTCTCCGAGTGGGCGAAGGAACTGGCCCGCAGCCGCTCCGGAATCCGCTCCTGGATCGAGGCGTCGACCGCGAGCTTGGCGATCCCGCTGAACAGGGAGGCGACCAGGCAGAGCAGTGCCACCAGGGGCAGCGAGAACTTCAGCGCGGCGAGCACCGCCACCCCGGCAACGATGATCGTGCCGCTGGACTGGATCGCCGTGGGGCGGTGGATGTGCAGCCGGGTGCCGATCGCGGTGGCCAGGAAGCTGCCCACCGCCAGCGCGCCGCCGACCAGGCCCAGCGCGCCCTGGGCGCCCAGGTTCCGGCCGAAGAAGTCGGTGGTCAGGTCGCCGGACTTGATCGCGAAGGCCAGGAAGAGCAGCAGGAAGCCGTACAGCCCGCGCAGCGCCGCCGACCCGATCAGGGTGGCGATCACCAGCCGGCCGGCCGGCCGCCCCCGGCCCAGCGGGCGTTCCCCGTCCCGGCGGCGCAGCGCCCGCAGCGGACGCGGCACCCGCTCCGGCGGCTCCGAGTCGGCCCGCGGCGGCAGCCGGAGCGCGATCACCATGCCGATCAGGAAGATCAGCGAGGCGACCCGGAGCGGCCACTGCGGCCCGAACCAGAACGCGGCCAGCCCGATCGGCGCGACCAGCGCGCCGGCCACCGTGCCGTAGACGCTCGCCCGGGCGCCCGCCTGGGACAGCCCGAGCCCCTCCGGCAGCAGCCGGGGCACCGCCGCCGAGCGGGCCACCCCGTACGCCCGGGAGAGGGCGAGCACCCCGAACGCGGCCGGGTAGAGCCCGAAGCCGCCGATGTAGTCGGAGATCAACCAGGCCAGGAAGGCGCGGCCGAGCATGGTGGCGGCCAGCGCGTACCGGCGGCCGTGGCGGAAGTGGTCCAGCAGCGGGCCGACCACGGGGGCGAGCATGGCGAACGGGACCATGGTCACCAGCAGGTAGAGCGCGACCTTGTTGCGGGCCTCGCCCAGCGGCACGTCGAAGAAGATCGTCCCGGCCAGGCCGATGGCGATCAGGGTGTCCCCGGCGCAGGAGAGGGCGTGCAGGTCGAAGAGGCGGACCATGCCGACCTCGTTGCCGGCGCTGCGGGCGCGGGCCGTCCCGGCCCGCCGGGTCATCCACCGCCCGCCGCGCAGCGAGCCCCGGAGCAGCAGGCGGGTGGCGCGGATGCCGGTGCCGACGGTCCGCCCGAGGACGGACCGGCCGGAGCGGGAGGACAGCGGCATGCGTCCCATCCTCGCCCATCTCATCCATGTGTGCCGCACCACCCGGGGAGAACGACACCGGGGAGTGCCTGTGACTCCACCGCCGGCATGGGGAACAATGGTCCGGTGACCAGGCCCGCCTCCGCCCGCGCTCCCCGGCTCGACCAGGTGTGCGCCGCCGCCGTTGACGTGGCCCGCGCCGCGATCACCGAGGTGGACCCCGCCGACGTCGGCGACCACCTCCAGGCCGTCGCCGAGGGCGACCGGCTCGTCACCCACTACTTCGAGTGCCACCTGGCCGGCTACCGCGGCTGGCGCTGGGCCGTCACGGTGACCCGGGTGCCGCGCAGCCGCAAGGTCACCGTCTGCGAGACGGTGCTGCTGCCGGGCGCCGACGCGCTGCTCGCCCCGGGCTGGCTGCCCTGGCAGGAGCGGCTCAAGCCGGGCGACCTGGGCCCGGGCGACCTGCTGCCCACCCCGGCGGACGACGAGCGGCTCGCCCCCGGCTACCTGCTCTCCGACGACCCCGCCGTGGAGGAGACCGCCTGGGAGCTCGGCCTCGGCCGGGCCCGGGTGCTGTCCCGGGAGGGGCGCACCGAGGCGGCCCAGCGTTGGTACGACGGCGACCACGGTCCCGACGCGGCGATCTCGGTGGCCGCGCCGGCCGCCGCCCGCTGCGGCACCTGCGGCTTCTACCTGCCGCTCGCCGGCGCGATGCGGCAGGCCTTCGGCGCCTGTGGCAACTTCTACGCCCCCGACGACGGTCGGGTGGTCAGCGCCGACCACGGCTGCGGCGCGCACTCCGAGACGCTCATCGAGGCGGCCGAGAGCCCGGTGGACGAGCTGCCCACGGTCTACGACGACAGCGCGGTGGAAGCGGTGTCGGTGAGCCGGGCCCCGGGCTCGGTGGAGGCGGCCGAGCCGGCGGAGCCGTACGGCCACCCCTGAGCGGTCAGCGCTGAGCGGTCAGCCCTGACGGGCGGTGGCCGCCCGGCGGCGGCGCCGGTTGGCGTCGTGCCGCATCATCACGGCCAGCCCGGGAAAGCCCCACAGGAAACCGGCGAGGCAGGTCCAGAGCCAGTTCTCGTGGCCGTGCTCGGTGAGCCAGTCGCGGAAGAAGAGCAGCAGCACCAGCCCGGCCACCGCCCAGACGACCAGCCCGGCGACGGCGATCGGCACCATCGGCGGGTCGAGCGGCTCGGGCCGTGGTGGTTGCTCCTGGGGCACGCTCCCAGCGTACGCGATCGTCCTTCCCTGCCCGTGAGTGATCTGGGACGATGCGCGCGACAACCGGTCGATCGATATGTGAGGACCCGATGGCCATAGCGCCGCCGCCGGACCACGGCACCCCACCCGATCCCGCGCACCCGCGCAACGCCTTCGACCGCTTCTTCGAGATCTCCGCCCGCCGGTCGACGCCGGGCCGGGAGGTCCGGGGCGGTCTGGCCACGTTCTTCACGATGGCGTACATCGTGGTGTTGAACCCGCTGATCCTGGGCAGCGCCGCCGACGGTGACGGGCGCAAGCTCGCCATCCCGGCGCTGGCGGCGGCCACCGCGCTGGTCGCCGGCGTGATGACCATCCTCATGGGCGTGGTGGCCCGGTTCCCCATCGCGCTGGCCGCCGGGCTGGGCGTGAACGCGCTCGTCGCGTTCGAGATCGCGCCGCAGATGACTTGGGCGGACGCCATGGGTCTCGTGGTGATCGAGGGTGTGCTCATCGGCATCCTCGTGCTCACCGGGCTGCGTACCGCGGTGTTCCGCTCGGTGCCGACCCAGCTCAAGACGGCGATCGGCGTGGGCATCGGCCTCTTCCTGACCATCATCGGCCTGGTCGACGCCGGCTTCGTCCGGCGGGTGCCGGACGTCGCGAACACCACGGTCCCGGTCGGGCTGGGCATCAGCGGCAAGATCGTCAGCTGGCCCCTGCTGGTGTTCGTGGTGGGCCTGCTGCTCACCCTGGTGCTGGTGGTACGCCGGATCCGCGGCGCGATCCTCATCGGCATCCTGGTCTCGACCGTGCTGGCGATCATCGTGGAGGCGGTCGGCAACATCGGGCCGTCCTTCGTCAACGGGAAGCCCAACCCCAAGGGCTGGGCGCTCAACGTGCCCGAACTGCCGAAGAAGGTGGTGGACGTCCCCGACCTCTCCCTGCTCGGCAACTTCAACGTGCTGGACTCGTGGACCCGGGTCGGCTGGCTGGTCCCGCTGATGTTCGTGTTCACCCTGCTCATCACGGACTTCTTCGACACCATGGGCACGATGGTCGCCATCGGCCAGGAGGGCGACATGCTCGACGAGCGGGGCACCCCGCCGCGGGCCCGGGAGATCCTGCTGGTCGACTCGATCGCCGCCGCCGCGGGTGGCGCGGCCTCGGTGTCGAGCAACACGTCGTACATCGAGAGCGCCGCCGGCGTCGCGGAGGGCGCCCGGACCGGGGTGGCCAACCTGGTCACCGGCGGCCTGTTCCTGCTGGCCATGTTCCTCGCGCCGCTGGCCGTGGTGGTGCCCTTCGAGGCCGCGTCGACGGCGCTCGTGGTGGTCGGCTTCCTCATGATGACGGCGGTCCGCACCATCGACTGGACCGACTACGAGATCGCCATCCCGGCGTTCCTCACCATCGTGCTGATGCCCTTCACCTATTCGATCTCGAACGGCATCGGCGCGGGCGTGATCACGTTCGTCCTGCTGAAGCTGGCCAAGGGCAAGGTCCGGGACGTCCACCCCCTGCTGTACGGAGTGGCGGCCCTGTTCATCCTTTACTTCCTGCGCGGGCCGATCGAGGCCGTGGTGCTCTGAAGTCGCTGGTGAGCCTGGTCATATCGCATGTCGTTAGCCAGGCTCATTAGTTAAGCTAACTACTGTGACGGAGCGGACGGTGACGGCGAAACGCGTGCCACCGGCGCAGCTGGCCCCTCAGCTGCGTGATGCGATCACCCGACTCAACCGGCGGGTCCGGCAGGCCCGACCGGTCGGTGACCTCACGGTCACCCAGCTCTCGGCGCTCACCAGCCTCAAGTTGGCGGGCGCCCTGACACCCCGGGAGCTGGCCGATGTCGAGCGGGTGCAGCCGCCCACGATGACGAAGATCGTCGCGAAGCTGGAGGAGCGCGGCCTCGTGCAGCGCACCCCCCACCCGACCGACGGACGGCAGGTCATCCTGGCGGCGACCGAGGGGGGACGGGCCGTGCTCGACCAGTTCGAGCGGGCCCGCAACGAGTGGCTGGCCAGCCGGTTGGCCGCGCTGACCGAGGAGGAACGCGACACGCTGAGCCGTGCCGCCGACATCCTCCAGGGCATCGCTCGCGCCTGAACGGGTATCCGCGTCTCGCGGTCCGCTTCGTCCGTTGTGGATGAGGCGTACCTGATCGCGAGGAGGCGCACCTAGAGTGCAGGCCAAGTTGAGCACGATGTTCCAGTCCCTACGAGTCCGTAACTACCGACTCTTCGCCACCGGGCAGCTGATCAAACTGATCGGCGTCTGGATGATGTTCATCGCCCAGGACTGGCTCGTCCTCGAGCTCAGCGACAACTCCGCGACCGCGCTCGGCGTGGTCACCGCGTTGCAGTTCACCCCCGTCCTCCTGCTGACCCTGCTCTCCGGCCGCCTCGCCGACCGCTACGACAAGCGGATGCTGCTCTTCGTCGCCAACGCGCTCTGGACCGTGCTGGCGCTGGTGATGAGCATCCTGGTGATCACCGGTCTGGTGCAGCTCTGGCACGTCTTCGCGTTCGCCGCCCTGCTCGGCGTCGCCAACGCCGTGGAGACCCCGGTCCGGCAGGCGTTCGTCTCCGAACTGGTCGGCGTGCCGCTGCTGCCGAACGCGCTCTCCCTCAACGCGGCCACCTTCAACTCGGCCCGGATCGTCGGCCCGGCCGTCGCCGGCCTGGCCATCGCCGCCTTCGACGTCGGCCCGGTCTTCCTGTTCAGCGCGCTCAGCTCCATCGCCCCGCTGGTCAACGTCGTCCGGATGCGCGCCGCCGAGCTGCACCGCAAGGACCTGCCGCCGGCCGGTCAGCGCGACCAGGCCAAGGTCGTGGACGGCCTCCGGTACGTCGCGCGCCGCCCCGACCTCCTGCTGCCCATGGTCGTCATGTCGGTGATCGGGATGAGCCTGTTCAACTTCCAGCTCACTCTCGCGGCGCTGGCCAAGACCGTGTTCCACACCGGCGCCGCCTCGTTCGGCCTGTTCAGCACCGCGCTGGCGGTCGGCGCGCTGGTCGGCGCCCTCGCGGGCACCGGACGGCGCAGCCGGCCCTCCGTCTGGCTGGTGCTCGGCGCGGCGGTCGGCTGCGCCAGCTTCGGCACCCTGGTCGGGCTCGCCCCGGCGTACTGGCTGGCGGTCGCGCTGCTGCTGCCCACCGGGTTCTTCATGGTGTTCTTCGCCCAGGCCGCCAACCAGCGGGTCCAGCTCGGCGTCGACGCCGCCTTCCGGGGCCGGGTCATGGCGCTCTGGGTGCTCGTCTTCCTCGGCACCAACCCGGTCGGCGCGCCGATCATCGGCTGGGTGGCCGAGACCTACGGCGCCGGCGCGAGCATCTGGATCGGTGGCCTCATCTCACTGGCCGCCGCGCTGCTCGCGCTCACCTGGCAGCTGCGCCGCTCCGGCGCCCGGCTGCGGATGCGGGTGCTGCCCATGCCGCGCTTCTACGTGGTGTCGCCCGGGGCCGAGTGACCCGTCGACCGCCCGAAGGACCGGTTCCCGCCCGTGGGGACCGGTCCTTCCTCATTCATTCGCGTCCGGATCTCGCCAATCGGGTGGCGGGCGGGGACACGGGGGAATAGCGTCGATACGTGGGAGTGGGGCGGGGACTGCTGCTGATGCTGGCGATCCTCGCTGTCTGCTGCCTGCCGGCCCTGTTCGCGCTGGTCTTCTGCGCCGACGAGATCCTCGACCGGGTGGCCTGCGGGTGGGCCGAGTGGCGCGAGCAGCGGCGGGAACGTCGCACCATCGCCCGGCTGGACCGGGCCATCGAGGCCGAGTCGCTCACCCGGGACATCGACCTCACCGAGTTCGACCGGGCCGGCCGCCGCCCGCTGGAACAGCTCGCCACCGACCTGCGCCGCCTCGGCGGCCACCGGCTCGCCGCCAGCGACCGCTCGGTGGTGTGGCACGGCGCGGTCATCGACGCGTACGACGAGCGGCTGCGGGCCGCCTGCGGGGCGCTGGGCATCGCCGAGCACCTGACCGAGCTGGAGGGCGTCGACCGGGAGATCGAACGGGTCCGCGTCGAGGGCCTCCTGCACGCCGCCGGGCTGACCCTGCCCGCCGCCCGTCCCGGGCACCACCAGCGGCACCGCTGACCGGTGCGGCTGTTCGTCGCGGTCTACCCGCCGAAACCGGTGGTCGACGACCTGGGCGCCCAGGTCGCCCGCCTGCGCACCGGCGCCGCCTCCGCGGCCGGCACCAACGTCCGGCTGGCCGACCCGGCCAACGCCCACCTCACGCTGGCGTTCCTCGGTGACACTCCCGACGACCGGCTGGTCGACGTGGAGAGCGCGCTCGGCCTCGCCGCGCAGACGTTCCGCGACGCCCGGGGCAGCTCCCCGCGGCTGCGGCTCGGCGGTGGGGGCAGCTTCGGGCGCGGCCGGTTCACCGTGCTCTGGGTGGACGTACAAGGCGAGGTCGACGCGCTGGCCGTGCTCGCCCGGCTGATCCGGTCCGGCCTGCGCCGGGCCCGGCTGCCGCACGACGAGAAGCCCTTCCGGGCCCACCTGACCATCGCCCGCCCCGGCGACCGGATCGACCGCGCCGACGTGCTGGCCGACCGGGAAACCCTGCACGACTACCTGGGCCCGGAGTGGAGCGCCGACGAACTCGTCCTGGTCCGCAGCCACCCCGGCCCAAACCCCACCTACGACCGCCTGGCCACCTGGCCCCTCTGACCCCCACCATCCCCCGCGATCTTGCACTTTGTGCCCCGACAAAAGGCCCAAACGGCCCACACCGAGGGCACCAACTGCAAGATCGGCGGGG